>CAMEQD010000001.1:0-122226 GCA_945932615.1 uncultured Prevotellaceae bacterium
TGAGGTTTTAAGGTTTTGAGGTTTTGAGGTTTTGAGGTTTTGAGGTTTTAAGGTTATTTTTGAGGTTTTGAGGTTGTTAGGTTGTTAGGTTATTAGGTTATTTGTAGGGTTATAAGGTTGTTAGAACTTGTTTTGAGGCTTTTTGATATTTAGTTTAATCTTTGGGGTCGTAGGGGTGCTTGGTTTGTCAGTTGTTGTGCTTGGTTGGCTGCTTGGGTAGTAGTTCTAACCTCAAAACCTCATAACCTCATAACCTCATCAACAACCTCATAACGACTGCCATTGCCATTGCTGCAAGTACTACCCATGGCCATCTGTGTATTCCGTATGTAAGGTTGTCCAAAAAGGCACGAAGCGTGTTTATCTTGCCGCTGACCAATCCGAAGGTTATTGAAATGATGACTGCGCTGGTGCACAGGGCAGGTATCAATCCGTCTATCCATGGTGAGGGGTAGAGACTGCCTGTCACTCCTATCAGGGGGCTTGACGGCAGGATGGCAAGCAGGATGAGCGAGACGATGCAGATTACGGCAACGACTATGGAGGTCCAGATTGCGTCGATGTCGTGGTGACGAAACAGGCGGCTATGTATGATGCTTCCTATCGCTATGAGTATCATCAGGGCGTGTGTGAGCAGAGGTGATGCCACGCGGGCTGTGCCGTGCATCCATATATGGCGTATGAGATCGTCCATGTTCTGGGAGGGGTTATTCGTCTGCCTTGAGATGGTCTATGTCGATGATGTGGAGCTGGAGGGCTCGGGTGACGAGGCGTGTGGCGTTGACTCCGGTACGCTCGCCGCTGGGGAAAAGTCGGTTGATGAGGTCTGTCTGTCGTTTCTCAAGCGATTTTGCTCCGAATGGCATGGTGCGGAGATTGGCTATCATGTCTTTGGTATAGCCGAGGGCGAGGTGGCGTAGATAGCGTTCGTCGTATTCGTCGATGTCGTAGTCGATGAGGGCATCGTTGACGTTGACTTCTGACATGACGCTTTTGCGGAAGCGTATCATTATCTTTTCGAGTATGGGCTCGTTAAATACGAGGTTGCGTCCATGCATGACGAGGCGTACGTCGTCGCGTTCGAGGAGGTTGCCTGTCTTGAGTATTATGCCGTTGGCTCCGGCGGAGAGGGCTTCGACCCATAGTCGCTCGTTGAGTATTTCGCCTGTGAAGATGAGTATCTTGAGGCTGGGATATCGGTCGCGTAGCTGGCGGCATATGTCGACTCCGGCTGTCGTGCTGCCTCCAAGGCCGAGGTCGAGGAGTACGAGGTCGGGGACTTCGCTGCGCATGAGTTTCCATAGCTCGGCTTCGTTACTGGCTGTACCTATGATGGTGGCTTCGGGTATGTCGTTGTGGAATATCTGCTCGGTGCCTTTTAATTCGAGCTGAACGTCTTCGACGATAATAACTTTGAATTGTTCCATAGTGTGATTGTGATTACGTTGTTTTCTACATATAATCTTAGTCCTGGATAGCCTGACTGGGCGTCGTGTATCCTAACTATCTCGCGTGCGACGAAGGCGTCAAAACTGCCTCCGCTGGAGGTAAATATCGTATCGGGGATTTTGATACCCCGGACTTCGATTAAGACGGTCGTCTTTCGACTGTCCCTGATGGTGTGTTTCCTGGTGTCGTATTGACGACCCGTTGCGAGGGCTGCAAGGACTTTGTCGAGCCTGCGATGTAGTTCGTCGAGTATGCTGTCGTCGAGGGGACAGGGCTTGGCTGTAATGCGTTGTGCCTGCTCAAGGAGGGTGGTGTAGACTTCGTTGTAGTATTGCGATACTTGTCTGACTTCGGCGAGGTCGTGGTTGTCCTGACTTACCATCTGGAGTATCCTGGACGGATAGTACATGGTCTCGTGTTTGATGGTGGAGAGGGAATTGTCGAGTATCTGGTTTTGAATGTGTATGCGGTCGAGTTCGAAGGTGATGCGGTTTAGCTGTTCGTAGGCTGTCAGGAGTACTTCTTCCTGGGTGTCGCGCTCTTTGCGTCTGTGGCGCGAACGGCGTATAATGAGTATGAGCAGGAGTATGGAGATTGTGATGAGCACGAGGGTGAAGACCATTGCCCATTTGCTTTCGCTCTCGTAGCGATGTAGCTGTTCTGCGTACTCGGGGAGATTGGGGTCGGCGGTGAGACGGCGATGCAGTTCGATACACTTGCGATTGTGTATCTGGTACTCGTCCCAACGGTGTAATGCTTGGAGAGCTATGGCCATCTCGTTTTCGATGTTCATGCGCAGGCGTATGTCTTGGTCTGGGACTTGTGCGAGGGCTCTACTCCCCCACTCTACTGCTTTGGCGTAGTCGCCACGGATATTGCTGTCGCGAAGTGAGTCGCAGTATGCTTGGGCTTGGCTGGGGGGGGCTGAGTGTAGTTGAGTTGTGCTGAGGAAGATGAGCAGGAGTAGGGACATCACTCTCGGCAGGCGGAAATAGAAACGACATCCTCGACCTAAGGTGCTCTCTACTCCAAATTTACAACATTCGAAGCGTCGCGACAGTTTCTTCATGCTGCCTATGATGCCTTTGCAATTCATCAGCCCGAAGCCCGTGCCTTCGGTCGTGAGCCTGAAGACTTTGCTGTTGTTGATGGTGTCAACGCTCTCGGGAGGGAGTCCGCGTCCGGTGTCTGAGACGGAGATTTCGACGTACTGATCGTTGCTCTGCGTAGTGACGTGTATGCTACCACCCTGAGGGGTGAACTTGAGGGCGTTGTCGCAGAGTGTGTTGATCATGAAGAGGGTCAGGGCTTTGTCGGCCTTGACGCTGGCGTCGGTGGTGGTGATGTGAAGCGTAATGCCTGCGCGTTCAAAGGTGGGACGGTTCTTGGCTACGATGTTGAGCACTTCGCTCAGGGGGAAGGTGGTGATGTGCATGGCTACGTGACCGCTGCGTATCTGTATCCATTGCGTGAGGGTATTGTTGATGCGTAGTATCTCTTGTGCCAGCTCGGATACGTAGGTGGTGTCTGTGGTCTTGAGCATACGGTGTATGAGGGGCACGATGCTCTCGGCAAGTGTGACTTTGGCACGACGTTCGATGTTGCCAATGCGCTCGTTGTGTAGCTGCATAGCTTTGGCTTGGATAGTGTCGTGTAGGTATTGTGTCTGCTCCTCGCTGTCTTGACGTTGACGCAGGACTCGCTGTCTGACTCTGTAAGATAGCCAGACGAGGGCGCATATCACTATGCTGACAATAATGACTATTATGGCAAGCTGTATGTAGAGACGCTGGTTGGAGACTCGGAGTTCTGATGCTCGCACCTCTTCTTCGAGGTCTTGGCTCATGGAGTCTATGAGGTCGAGGTAGGAGTTGCGGTGGTGGTCGGCGAGGGCTTTGTCGCCAAGTGCGCTGTATGTGAGTGAGAGACGTTCGTGTATACTGGCTTCCCAGAGTGGACAGCGGAGGGTGTCGAGCTTGTGCTGCCACTCTACAATCTTTAGAGCGTGGGTGATTGGAGTAAGGGCTTCGCGGTATCTCCCTTCGTGAAACAGGAGTTCGCTCTTGGTGCGCAGAACATTTGCCATCTGAAACATGTCGCCATAGCGACGGAACCCTTCGAAGGAGTGGCGTGTCATCGCCATAGGGAGCGAGTCGAGGCTGGGCTTTGTCATCCATGGCAGATGTCTGCCCATGATATAGTCAAGGCTCCCTCCCTTGTGAGTGCTGATGAGCTCCCTGTCCTGTGGGGTCTCGAGCATGACGGCGAGGGCTTGAAGCGTATTGGCTTCGTAGTAATAGTTGCGGGTCTTCTCGCTGACGGCCCACGCGCGTGTGAGATAGTCAAACTCTTCGAGCTGTACTTGAGTGGAATCTCCATGCAGTATGCCTCCGCTCCCTATCATATATAGGTAGCTGAGCCATTGCGTGGTGTCGCTGGGGGCTCGCATAAAGTCGCTGATGGATTGTATCTGTGCTCCTGCAGCTTCGCTTTGTCCCGTATAGTAGTAGTAGGTACTGGCTATGATGTGCATCTCGGTACGTGCGTAGAGCACTCGCTCTTGGAGGTGTGTCGAGAGTAGTCTGAGCTGTTCGTCGATACGCTTCAGCCTGCTCTCGGCACTATGCCATGAGCGGTAGAACATGCGTAGGTCGCACGTGCGCTGGCATATCTTCATGCGCATGACATCGGCACACATGAGCTCTACCTGATTGTTGGTGAGGAGATAGACGCTGTCTGTGCATGAGAGTGCTCTTGAGTACTCCATACGCTGATACAGGACGTAGGCTATATTGTTGAGAGCCTCTGCGCCGGCACTTGGATTGTCATGTGCTGCCGTGCGTGCTTTCTGGGCATAATAGAGCGATGAGTCTATGTCGGTATAGCGCAAAGCATATGCCCGACGATTAAACTCGTCGGGCACAGAGTCCTGTGGGTCTGCACATGATGCTGCGAGCAGACCAAGCAAAATCACGTATATGAACTTTTGATTTTTAATAGTTGCTCAGCAATTTGTCAATTTCGTCAAACTTCTCCCCCATATTGAGGTTGAGATATATGCGATACAACGCGCTTCCCCAGCGTGTGACGGCATCGGGCTGGAGTTGGCGAAGCCGTTCCATAGGGTCGAGGGCACGCGAATAGTAGAGGGTACGCAGAGACTTATCTTTTTCGTTGAGAGCCATGTCGAGGTATGCTGCTCCCTTGTTGTAAAGGGCGTTGAGATTGTCGGCATCTCGCTTGAGACACACGTCGCTCAACTCTATGCACCTCTGATAGTCGTGCATGGCAAGGGCTATGAGGCTTTTGCTCTCCCAGTATATAATCCGATCCTGTTCATACGAGATGAGCGAGTCTGTGAGTGTCATGCCGCGCTCGAATTGTTTGTGTTTTATATACCAGTCTATGAGATGGTTGTAGAAGTAGGACGAGCCCGGATAGTCATGTACTCCGCGTTCGAGCATGGTGACCCATCGTGTGGTATCGTTGAGTGCCACCAGACTACGAGCCTGACATTCGGCGAGCTTGGCTCGTGTGTCAGCATCTGAGACTTCTATGGCCTGCTGCACGTATTTGAGGACATGGAGGGGATTCTTTTCATTAATACCGCAAAACGTAGCCCAGTAAGCAGCCTTGCCCATACGGGTCTCATCGCGTCCGGCATCGCTGTCGATATAGAGATCAAAATATTTGAAGGCTTCGTCATATTTCTTCTGCTGCATGAGCCGCAAACCGCCTGAGAGCAGATTGTGCCCGTGCTTGGCTCGGAGCGATGTTATCTTGCCCTCGTATTTGGACTTTGCATCGACCTTGTTGCAGTCCATCGAGTACGAAAAGATGTTGTAGACGGTCTGGTAAAATCGTGCCGTATCTATACCCTCCTTGAGGTATGCTTTTGTGTTGATTGTAGCATTCTCATTGTCCATGAGACGCGCACACAGATAGTACCCTTCGGCCTTCTGGGCCGGGCTGAGAGGCATAGTCGCAAGACTGTCTGCCAGAGTCCGCGCCGCAGCATCCTGACCAGACGAACTCTTGAGGGCTGCGTATGCCTCCTTGAAACGGGTTTTCACCGTTACTTTCTTCTTTGCCCCAGCCATGACTGGGACAAAAAGGAAAGACAACATTATTATAAATAGTTTGTTCATCAATCAACTTTAGTGGTGTAAGGCATTGTGTTACTGCAGATAGGCCTGTATCTCCTGAGCCTTCTCCTTCTCACCTATATTCTTGTAAATAGTGTTCAGAGGGCCTGCCCAGCGGTCAGAATCATCGGGACTCAGCTCGCGGAGACGCTCGAAGTATGGCATGGCCTGACGGAAAAGGTCCTTTACCTCAGCCTCAGCCTTGTTGACAGCAGCCTGAGTCTTCTGCTTCATGCCTGACACCTCGCTGGCCTTGTTGATGGCCTTCTTGTAATAACAGTATCCGCAGTTATAAACCGCATCGACATAGTCGGGTTTGATCTCGTAGGCCTTCTTGAATAATTCTGCTCCCTGCTCAAACTGGTCAGCCTTGTATGCCAGATAGTAGCCGCGACAATAGTTGGCCGTATGATTGTCAGGATAGAGTTTGATCATCTCAGCTGTAAAGGCATCAATCTCAGCTGCGCTCTTAGTGTCGAGATACGCCATAATCTGCTGCATGAAAAGCTCAGCCATACTGCCAGAAGGCTCGGCAGCTATCACACTCTTGAGGTATGCCATCCACTCGTCTGTCTTGCCCTGGTCCTTGAGGAGCTGCGCGTTACGCGATTGCACAAACTGTCGTGTATTCTCGTCTGCCCCGTCCAGAGCGAGAGGAGCATACTTATTGCAGATCTCCGTGTTCTTGGCATCGAAGCCAGCGGAGAATATCATGGCAGCCAACTGAGAGGCCTTGATCTGCGGAGTAGCTACCTGTACATGCTGAGCCACCTCGGGATACTTTTGAGGGAACGCCACATAGCCGTCCATAGCCCGACATGCAGCTTCGATATTCTTGGCATCGAGGCTGAACTGACACAGATAGGCATAGTACTTCATAGACTCAGGCAAGTTGCCTCTGGCAGCCTCGATGATATTCTTTTGCTGAGGGTTAGTCTCCTTGCCGTATGTCATCTCGCCATGATAAGCATCGCATACACCGTTGACAGCCTTCTCCATAGCAACGACGTCAACCGGACGCTTTGACTGATAGTTCTCCAGTTCATTGTTGAGCAGGCGTGAGCAGGCAATCTCCATCTGGCGATAACCATCAAACTTCTTGGCATCATCGACCAGCCCCGTCTGCAAAGCCTCATTGATTATGTCGTAAGACTGCATAGAGAGAGTAAGCATCTCCTCTCTTTTTGCCGCTATGATAGAAGCATCAGCCTTGTCAGCCTTGTTCTTCTCCAACTGAATCTCACTCTGGAGCAACAGAATCTTTTCGCCTACGCCGATTCCTTCCTTAAATCTTGCATTGGCCTGCTTGATGGCCTCTTTCTTAGCCTTTTCCGCAGCCTTAGCAGCTGCCTTGTCTTCAGGAGACTGAGCCATGATGCTGGCCGTGCCGAGCACTAAGGCCAACGTGATTGCAAATTTCTTCATAGGATATTGTTTATTAGTGTTATAATCCATTATTATTCCTGGGTATCAGTACTCTCAGGAGCCGTAGACTCAACGTTGTCTTGAGCCGTAGACTCAGCATTATCCTGAGTCACCTCCTCATCTTCATCACTACGCGGCACGACACACACATGCGAAATGCTGTCGTTGCGCTTTTTAAGCTCGATAATCTTCGTGCCCTGAGTAGCCCTGCCCTTAGTCTCCTTGATGTCCTCGACATGAATTCTGATAGCAGTACCACTCTTGTTGATAATCATGAGGTCGTCCTCCTCCGTCACAACCTGCAACGTGACGAGGCAGCTATCCTCCGTAAGATTCATAGCCTTGACACCCTTGGCATGGCGCGACGTCTTGCGGTAAGCCTCAACATTCGTATACTTGCCCCAGCCCTTATCGCTCATTACCAGGATACTCTCACGCTCAGGATCGTTGATGACAGCCATACCGATGACCTCGTCAAGAGGATCCTCGTCAAGAATGATGCTCTGCACACCAGTACTTACACGCCCCATAGCCCTGACGTTGTCCTCGTTAAAGCGGACAGCACGCCCGTTGCGGTTAGCCACCACAATCTCGTCCGTACCATTCGTCAGGTTGACAGCTATGACCTCGTCCTCCGGACGTATGTTGATAGCATTCACACCATTCGTACGCGGACGACTATACTCGCTAAGGCAAGTCTTCTTGATGATACCCTGCTTGGTAGCAAACACCACATAATGAGACTTGCAGAACTCAGCATCACCCAGCTTGCGAATCAAGAGACAAGCCTGAATCGTATCACCAGGCTCAATCATGAGCATATTCTGGATAGCACGCCCCTTAGTAGCCTTCGTACCCTCAGGAATGTCATATACCTTCAGCCAATAACAACGTCCACGACTCGTAAAGAACATCATCGTGTTGTGCATAGTGCCCGTATAGATATGCTCTATGAAGTCATTATCACGCGTAGCACTACCCTTCGAGCCAATACCGCCACGCCCCTGAGCACGGAACTCAGCCAAAGGCGTACGCTTGATATATCCCATGCGCGAGATCGTCACTACCACCTCATCATCAGCATAGAAATCCTCCGCGTTAAACTCCTCCGCATTAGGCATAATCTGAGTCTTGCGCACATCAGCAAACTGCTCCTTGACCTCGACAAGCTCATCCTTGATGACCTTGCGGCAAAGCTCATCATTAGTAAGAATCTCGTTGTAGTAAGCAATCTTGGCCTGCAAGTCATCATACTCATTGTGAAGGTCGAGCTGACGCATATTAGTCAGCTGTGCCAGACGCATATCGACGATAGCCTTCGACTGCAAAGCATCCAGACCGAAACGCTGCTCCAGATTGAGCTGAGCCTCAGCAGGAGTCTTGCTCGCCCTGATGATATGCACCACCTCGTCGATATTGTCGCTCGCGATGATGAGCCCCTCCAAGATATGCGCACGCTCCTCAGCCTTACGCTTATCATACTGAGTACGACGGATCACCACCTCATGACGATGCTCTACAAAATTAGCAATACAATCACGCAACGTAAGCAAACGAGGACGCCCCTTGACCAAAGCAATAGCATTCACGCTAAAACTCGTCTGCAACTGAGTCATCTTGAACAGCTTATTCAAGACCACACGCGCATTAGCGTCACGCTTCACATCGACCACGATACGCATACCCTCGCGGTCAGACTCATCATTAGCGTTGCTCACCCCATCGAGTTTGCCCTCCTTGACCAGATCCGCAATACTCTCGATAAGCTGCGCCTTATTCACACCATACGGAATCTCCGTAATGACAATCTTATCGTGAGCATCACCAGCCTCAATATCAGCCTTAGCACGCATGACGATACGTCCGCGCCCCGTCTCATAAGCATCCTTGATCCCCTGCAAGCCCATGATATAAGCCCCCGTAGGGAAGTCAGGCCCCTTGACATAATCCATCAAGGCGACACTATCCATCTCAGGATTGTCCACGAAAGCCACACAAGCATCAATCACCTCCCCAAGATTATGAGTAGGAATATTCGTAGCCATACCCACAGCGATACCCGTAGCCCCGTTGACCAAGAGATTAGGAATACGCGTAGGCATCACCGTAGGCTCAGTCAGCGTATCGTCAAAATTATTAGTCATATCGACAGTCTCCTTGTCCAGGTCCTGCATCATAGCCTCACCCATGAGACTGAGTCTCGCCTCCGTATAACGCATCGCAGCAGCCCCATCGCCATCAACAGAGCCAAAGTTACCCTGACCGTCAATCAGAGTATAACGCATAGCCCAATCCTGAGCCATACGCACCAAAGCACCATATACCGAACTATCGCCATGAGGGTGATATTTACCCAACACCTCACCCACGATACGCGCACTCTTCTTGTAAGGCTTATTGTGAGTATTGCCCAAGCCCTCCATACCGAAGAGAATACGACGATGCACAGGCTTGAAGCCATCACGCACATCAGGCAAGGCACGCGCCACGATGACACTCATCGAGTAGTCGATGTAGCTTTTTCTCATCTCAGACTCAATGTCCACTTTGATGATTCTTTCTTGATCTTCCATTTATAATATTCTGGTTTTGATTATTTACAAACGAGTAAATCGGCAAAGCCTATTAAATATAATTTAATAAGCCGCAAATTCCCTTACAAAATTACGAAATAAAACGCAATTAGACAAGAAAAGCAGGCAAAAGTTGAGCAACATACGCCCAAACCCTACAAATACAACGTTCCCCCGACCCACACGACCATAGCCTCCTCACAAAACAAAGGATGCCACGACACCACATTCCCCATCGCATCAAGCTCCACCACGAGCGGTCCCACGATCACCTCACCCGAAGGCAACACAATCCTATGATACCCCTCACGCCTCATTGCCTACGCCTCACCACATTCCTCCTCAGAGGCTTGTCCTTGACAATCTTAAACTTATGAATCTCCCCACCCGCAGCCTTGATTTCAGCAGGAGTCAAACGCCTGTGTCCCGCAGAATCACCACCCAGCGAATCACCCTCCACCACAAGCGAATCACCCCCCACAGCCACCGCCGTCCCAGCAGCAGAATCAGCCACATTCACCAGACTATGATAACGCACGAGCACAATATCCGAAAGCGACAACACCATCAGCCTCTCATCATCAGACGGCAGATACACACACCCAAACACACGCCTCACACGCACAGATGCAAAGCGCTCAGACGGAGCCACCTCCAACTCGAACACACCCTTAGCCCCATCCCCGACCGTACGCACCACCCCCTCGATACTATCATTCTCATACTCCATGCCAAAGAGCAGATAAGCCTCAGCCGCCCCCCCCTTAGACACATACAAAGGTTTGAAAGCCACCGTAAACCTATCCCCCACCCTATACGTCGAATCCGCCACGACTTCAAAGCGTAAGAAGTTGTCCAAAGCATTATTGACAAGCAAAGCATACGGCCTGCGGTTCCACACATTAGCCGTATCCCCATCCGTATCAAGATGCGCATACACACTCTCCGGCTTAGCCTGCACAGCCCCCAGCAACGACACCTGCCGTTGCAGACGCACAGTCACCCTCGCATATACATCCTTCAACTTCTCCGAATGCGCACACCACCACACCATCGACGAGTCAAACACCTCCTGCGTCACCCCATGCTTTTCAAACACCGTCTGCGCCATCAGATAACGATGCCTCGCCACGTCCCCCTCCTCATTCTCAGCCATGGCCTGCGCCACATGATAATCATAAAGGATATCCTCCATCTTATCCTCAGACAGCACATAGCCAGGGCGTTCAGGCCTACAACCCGACAACAACGCCACTACCAGCACCACACACACGAAAGACACAGCCCCACGCATCACAACCACTAATCAGAACCGCCCCCCAGCACCTCAGCCAAGCAATCTCTACAGAAGAGCAGCAAAGCAATCACTCCACACGAAATCGACGCATCAGCAAAATTGAAAATCGGCGAGAAAAACACGAAATGCTCCCCACCACACACAGGCAACCACCCAGGCCAATCCCAGCCGAAGAGCGGAAAATAAAACATATCCACCACACGACCATAAAACAAATCCCCATAGCCCGAGCCAAACGGAACAAAGTCAGCCACCATCGGCGGCGCAGGATTATTAAAAATCAGCCCGTACAACAGGCAATCTATGATATTCCCAGCAGCCCCCGCCATAATCAACGTCAAGCACATCAAGAACGTCCACGACACCCCCCTACCAATCAGTCTCCCAATATACCACGCCAACCAGCCCACAGCCACGATACGAAACGACGTCAAGAAAATCTTGTCAAACAGTTCCATACCGAAAGCCATGCCATTATTCTCCGTAAAAAGGATAAACCACCAGTCCGTGACACGAATAGCCTCATGCAGAAACATATGAGTCTTGACCCAAATCTTGATAACCTGGTCGAAGACAAGGATACCAGCCGTGACCACAGCCACAGCCAGTACCTGATAACGTCTAACATTCCCCCTCACACCCTCTTCACCTTAATCACATCACCCTCAAACAGCAACTCATCAGCCAGAACCTGACTCACGATATACTCCCCATGAGCCACAGCACAAGCACGAGCCTCAGCCGTATCAGGCAAAGTCACCACGATACGATCCTTATAGTTGAATCCCGAAGTCTTACGCAAGTTCTGCACAGCACGCACGATATCACGAGCCTGCCCCTCAAGTCTCAACTCCGGAGTAATCTCAATATCGAGAGCCACCGTAAGCGCACCATCTGAAGCAACACTCCAACCCGGCATATCATTTGCGCTGATTTCCACATCATCACGCGTCAACTCATAATCCGAGCCATCAACACAAATCACAATCGGGCCACGCTCAATCGCAGCAATCTCCTCCTGCGACAAAGCCGCCACAGCCGCAGCCGC
Source organism: uncultured Prevotellaceae bacterium (assembly GCA_945932615.1). Classification (GTDB taxonomy): domain Bacteria; phylum Bacteroidota; class Bacteroidia; order Bacteroidales; family Bacteroidaceae; genus Physcousia. Next base: position 11,938 of record CAMEQD010000001.1, read on the forward strand.
ATCCTTCATCTGCTTGCCAAACCTCTTGCCCATGACACGGAAGTTAGGCTTCACACACTTCTCCACCACATTACCCTCGACAAAATCAACCCCCTTAAGATTGACCTCCTCAAGAATAATACCCAACAACGGCTCCACCCCCCTCCTCAGAGCCACATCAGTCACAGGAATAGCAATCTTCTCCAAAGGCTGACGCACCCCAATCTCCTCCTTCTTACGCAACGAATGAGCCAACGTACAAATATCCTGCACCAAAGCCATATTACGCTCCAAGTCAGCATCCACAGCCGCCCCATTCACCACAGGGAAATCATCAAGATGCACACTATCCTTCGCCCTCCCCATCGTCACATCCAGATACAAACGATCAGCAAAGAACGGACTCACCGGAGCAATCAACTTCGAAAGCGTCAGCAAGCACTCATATAAAGTCTGATAGCAAGAAAGCTTATCATCCGACATACCATCATCAAACAAACGCTTCTTAGCCAGACGCACATACCAGTTGCTAAACTCCTTATCCACAAATTCCTGGATAGCACGTCCAGCACGCGTAGGCTCCAGATCCTCAAAAGCCTCCGTCACCACGCCCACCAAAGTATTCAAGCGGCTCATCACCCACCTATCCATTACAGGACGCTCAGCATAAGGAATCAAATCCTCCTCCCCACACCAGCCATCACCATTAGCATACGGAGCAAAAATACCACTATACACCTGATGAATCTTAGAGAAGAAACCCGAAGTCACCTCCTTCACCCCATCAGGATCAAACGACAGATTATCCCAAGGCGCAGAATTCGTAATCATATACCAACGCACCGGATCAACACCAAACTGCTCGATACACTCAAACGGATTAATCACATTACCCAGACGCTTAGACATCTTCACCCCATTTTTATCAAGCACCAAGCCATTCGAAATGACCGACCTGAAAGCCACACTATCGAAAACCATCGTAGCAATAGCATGCAAAGTAAAGAACCAGCCACGCGTCTGATCCACACCCTCAGCAATAAAATCAGCCGGATAGCACAAACCACTATCCAGAGCCTCCCTATTCTCAAACGGATAATGAATCTGCGCATAAGGCATAGCCCCCGAGTCAAACCACACATCAATCAAGTCCAACTCACGCGTCAACACCTCACCATTCCTACCCACCAACCTAATCTCATCCACATACGGGCGATGCAAGTCGATACGATCATAATTCTCACGGCTCATATCGCCAGGCACAAAGCCCCTATCCCTCAGAGGATTAGAAGCCATCACGCCAGCCTCCACAGCCCTATCGATCTCACGATACAGCTCCTCGACCGACCCTATGCACAACTCCTCCCTCGTATCACGATTACGCCAGATAGGAAGCGGCGTACCCCAATAACGGCTACGGCTCAGATTCCAATCATTCAGATTCTCCAGCCACTTGCCAAAACGCCCCGTCCCCGTAGCCTCAGGCTTCCAGCGAATAGAGCGATTAAGCTCAGACATACGCTCCTTGCACGCCGTAGAGCGGATAAACCAACTATCCAGAGGATAATACAACACAGGCTTATCCGTACGCCAACAATGAGGATAATTATGCACATGCTTCTCGATACGGAAAGCCGAGCCAGCCTCCTTCATCTCCAGACAAAGAAGCACATTCAAATCCATATCCTTCAGAGCAGCCTTCTCATCATACCTCCCCCCCACATTATACTTAGGATCATAAGCATTCTTCACATAAGCCCCCTCATGACGATCATAAGCAGGCTCCACACAAGCCTCACGGAAAGCCACGTCCATATCCCCCTTCAAGAAATACCTCCCCGTAAAGTCCACCATCGGACGAGTATCCCCAGCCCTGTCAATCACAAACAAGCTCGGAACACCAGCATCTTTAGCCACCTTAGCATCATCAGCACCAAACGTCGGAGCGATATGCACAATACCCGTACCATCCTCCGTCGTCACATAATCGCCCGGGATAACACGGAACGCCTCATCAGCCTTCACCACAACTACCCCATTCTCCAGCGCACAAGGCTTCACCCAAGGCATCAGCTGCTCATACCTCACCCCCACAAGATCCGAACCCTTGCCACGCCACAAAATCTCCACCTCCCCCTCAAAATACGCAGCCATACGCGGCTCAGCAACCACATACACAGCCACCTCACCACTATAAGGATTAGCCCCCCTCACAGCCACATAATCAATCTTAGGCCCCACACAAAGCGCAGTATTGCTCGGCAAAGTCCACGGCGTAGTAGTCCACGCCAAGATATACACAGGCAGCCCCGTCCCCAGTTCCGCCAGCGACGATCCCACAGCAGACACCACCCTAAACTGAGCCGTCACCGTCGTATCCTTCACATCACGGTAACACCCAGGCTGGTTAAGCTCATGGCTCGACAACCCCGTCCCCGCAGCAGGCGAATAAGGCTGAATCGTATACCCCTTATAAAGCAACCCCTTATTGTAAAGCTGCTTCAGCAGCCACCACAGACTCTCGATATACTTATTGTCATAAGTGATATACGGATGCTCCAAGTCGACCCAATACCCCATTCTATCCGTGAGGTCAGTCCACTCGCTCGTATACATCATCACATTCTTACGACAAGCACTATTATAATCGTCAACGCTAATCTTGCGACCGATATCCTCCTTCGTGATACCAAGGCTCTTCTCCACACTCAGCTCCACAGGCAGCCCATGAGTGTCCCAGCCAGCCCTACGCTCCACCCTAAAACCCTTCATCGTCTTATAGCGCAGAATAGTATCCTTAATCGTACGTCCCATGACATGATGAATACCAGGATGACCATTAGCCGAAGGAGGACCCTCGAAGAAAACATAATTAGGACAACCCTCCCTCTCCGTTATGCTACGATGGAAGAGATCCTTCTCTCTCCATTCCTCCAGAACCTCCTTGTTAACATCAGAAAGGTTCAGCCTTGCACGCTCTGCAAACTTATTGCTCATTTTACCTTATATAAAAACAATTTCAGTTTGCAAAGTTACGAATAAGTGAGAGAAAAACCAAATTTATTTGAGTTTTTCCGAACGTGAGTAACTTAGAGCGTAGCTCAGAGTTACGAATAAGCGAGCGGAAAAGCAAATAAAGCTCGCTTTAATTTGATTTTCCCGAGCGAAAGTAACGTAGAGCATAGCTCAGAGTTACGAATAAGCGAGCGGAAAAGCAAATAAAGCTCGCTTTAATTTGCTTTTCCCGAGCGAAAGGACCACAAAACTTGTTTTGCTTGGCTTGTCCAAGAACTTGGAGCGTAGCTCAGAGTTACGAATAAGTGAGAGAAAAAGCAAATTTGTTGTTTAGTTTTTTTGTTATTTAGTTATTTGGTTGGTTGTTTAGTTTATTCACAATCTGAACTGCATCAGTTCCAGCCAAACAACAAAAACTTAACAACAAAACAAAAAATAGAACATTACTAAATCTATCAAATTTTTCGAAATATTATTTTATCACAAAAACATTTAACAAATAAATTTATTAACATAAGGATATTGTAAGTACATTTGCAAAAACTAAAAAAAAATCAACATTAAGTTGTTATGAACAAGTTCCTACATATCAGCATCATCTTGCTTTCAACATACATTCCTACATGTGCGCAAGATATTCGAAGTTTCACGCAAGGAGGCTTTGAATATTATTTCGGCATAGAACCATACGTTGATATTGCAGACCAAGGTGTCGATGTTCCCCTCCCTGTTTCAGCAGACGGCACTCTTACCATTCCGTCAGAAGTGACCCACGACGGCAAGTTGTACAAAGTACAGAATGTGAGACAAGAGGCCTTCATAAACAGAGATGAAATACGCCACCTTGTGATAAGTGAAGGAGTGGTTTGTATTGGCAGGTCATCTTTTGGCAGATGCCTTAATCTGGAGAGCATTCATATCCCGTCCACACTTCTGTGTTATGAATATGCAGAAGACAATGTTTTCTATGGCTGTAAGAAATTGCAGCATATCGTTGTAGATGAAGCCAACGAAAAGTTTGATTCCAGAAACGACTGCAATGCCATAATACAAACAGATGATAACATTCTTATTTTTGGTTGTCGTGGGACACAAATACCCGCCACAGTTTCAACTATTGGTTTTGAAGCGTTCAAACATTGCCAGGAACTAAAGAAGATAGACATTCCAGAGGGGGTGGAACGCATAGCACCAAAAGCGTTTGTGGAATGCGTGAATCTCCAAAGCGTAACGCTACCATCCACGCTACAAAGTATAGGTGCCAGCGTATTTAGAGATTGCATGAATTTAGATACTTTGCAAATACCTACCGGGGTATCCAGAATTGACGGAGGACTATTTGACGGTTGCTACAACATGAAGAAAGTTGTTGTAGACAAAGGAAATCCGTTTTTCGACTCCAGAGACAACTGCAACGCCGTCATAGATTCTACTCAAGACACTATTGTCGCAGGATGCGGTAATACAACAATACCATACGGAATCAAAGGTATAGGCCAATGCGCTTTTATGGGTACCTCCATAAAGAGCATCTATATACCAAAGAGTATAACCAAGATAGGATTGTGCGCGTTCCGAGACACAAGGTTCTGCAATTCCATATCGGTAGATCCAGAGAATGCCGTATACTATACTCCAGATAGCAGCAACACCATAGTAGAGAAAAAGACAGGCAGACTGATACAAGGCTGTTCTACGAGTACAATTCCCGCAACAGCCAAAGAAATAGGAGATTACGCATTCTATGGTCTTAAAATGCCACCATTCCTCATTATATCCGCAGGTGTTGAAACGATAGGTCACCATGCATTTACACGTAGCTGCGGATTACAATTTGTACAAATGCCCCTACCCTCAAATGTATTAAGGAAAGTGCCTTTTCGGGCTGCGACGGCATTTATTATTTAGATCTTTCGAAATGTAATGAGATAAAGATTGGAGATTTTGCATTCTCGTCTTGCAGTTCTCTTTATATTATAGACTTACCTCAAGTCACAGCAGGGATAAGCAGACTTGCCTTTGCCAGTTGTCCTGGCAGCAAATACGTAGAGAGAATAATTACGGATAAACATTAACAAAGCCCCAGTCCCTCAATACCTAAACCAGTCCACCACCTCATCAGGCAGCGACGATTTCTCCCAATCCTCGATTCCCCCGTCATAACTCAAGCGGAAAGACTCCGGAGTCAGCCAGCTGATACGGCAAAAGTTGCCACCCTCCAACGAATTGCCATCCTTCCGATAAGAAAACGAATCCATATCGCCCCTCATCGCCAAAAGCGTACCATCAGAATACCGATAAACGAAACACACGACACGCACCTTGCCCGACACCACCTTATAATACTCCACCCCGTCCCTCATCAAACGCCACACACCCTCCAACTTATTCTTCGCCCTGATAGCATTAGCCCCAGCCATCAGTTTGAACCACTTCTTATCACGCTTACAGTCAGGATACCTCGACTCATAACGCTCCCTCACCTTAGTACCATAAGGAATCGTCTTGTGATTGCTCATATCACAAGTCCACTCCAAACAGAAAGACCCCGGAGCGACATCCTCCATCGTCACCGACACACGCTCAATCTGAAACATCAACGGCTTCAGCTCAAGATACTGCATCTTCAACACACGCCCCTCACCATTCACAACCCTATACTGATAAAAAGGATAAGGCTCCCACTCGCAGCCCTCCTTCCGATAATAAGTTTGCCCATAGATACCAGGAGCAACCTGCGCCAACACATCGACAGCCACGACAGCCACGACAAACAGCAAAGCAAAAAACCTTTTCATAGCGATACGATTAATAACAGTCAAACATAAAATTCCACACCACAAAGATAAACAAATATCCACAAAAAACACACAAATATCAAGTCCAAACCACACAACAAATCAAAAAAAAAGCGTAATTTTGCAGAAAGATTCTCGAAAACCAATGAATCCACTAAGCAAGACCCTACGGCAAAACGCCCTCTTCATCTCCATGGGCATAGGCGCAGCAGTATACACACTCTTCGCCAACACCCCATCCCTCGCCCAAGCCAGAGCCACCCTCTCCCCCCTCATGACCGACTACCTCCCCATCGGCATGTTCGCCATACTCTACTTCACATTCTGCAAAATCAACCTCCACGAGCTCAAGCCCCGCACATGGCACTTTGCCATCCAAGCCACCCGCATCACCCTCAGCCTCATCATGGTCGCCCTCATACAACTCCTCGGCACCCACTCCCCCGACACCAAGCTCATACTCGAAGGCATGTTCATCTGCATCATCTGCCCCACCGCCGCCGCCGTCGTCGTCATAGCCGAAAAGCTCGGAGGCAGCATAGGCTCCCTCACCACCTTCACCATCATAGCCAACATCGTCACCATGATCATCATACCCACCCTCTTCCCCCTCGTCGAGAAAGGAGCCGACATCAGCTTCCTCACCACCATGCTCCTACTCCTGCGCAACGTTATAGTAGTACTTGTACTCCCCCTATTTTGCGCCTTAGCAACCAAGCGATTAGCCCCACGCCTCACAGCCCAGTTCAACTCCCACCGCGACATCGGCTTCTATATCTGGTGCATCAACCTCGCCATCGTCACCGGCATCACCCTTGGCAACATACACGCCTCCGACCTCTCAGGCCACACCCTCTGGCTCCTTCTCCTCATGCCCCTCCCCGTATGCCTCCTCCAGTTTGCCCTCGGCAAGCTCATAGGCCACCATTGGGGCGACAGCATAAGCGCAGGCCAAGCCCTCGGACAGAAGAATACCGTCATCGGCATCTGGCTCACCCTCACCTTCCTCAACCCCCTCGCCGCCGTCTCACCCGGAGCCTACATCCTATGGCAAAACCTCGTAAACGGCCTGCAAATACGCTACAAAGAAAGACACGGGCAGCTGAGATATTGAGGAGTCTTGGTTGTTTGGTTGTTTGGCTATTTAGTTGTTTGGTTGATTCCCACGACCATCCTCAACCACAAGACAACAATCAAACAAACAAAAAACAATACAGACAAACAAACCAACTAACTAAACAACAATCAAACAACAAAACAACAAACAAACAACTAAACAACCAACCAAACAACTAAACAACAAAACAACAAAACAACAAAACAACCATATGCCTTCCAAATACACCCCAATCATCATCGACTACCTCACCATCACCATCGGCGTATGCATCTACGCCCTTACTCTCGCCTTCTGCATACTCCCCTACAAGCTCGCCTCAGGCGGCGCAGCAGGTATCGGACTGCTCGTATACTACGCCACAGGCCTCGAAGTCCAAAACACCTACTTCGCCATCAACATTATCCTCCTCGTGGCAGCCATCATCGAGCTCGGCTGGAAATTCCTCGCCAAGACCATCTACGCCACCCTCACCCTCACCTGCATGATATGGCTCTCCCAGCGCATCTACGAATGGTGCAGCTCCCCCATGCTCGTCGGCGACGAACGCTTCATGGCCATGATACTCGCCGGCCTCGGCTGCGGCCTCGGCCTCGGCCTATGCTTCGCCGCAGGAGGCTCCACAGGCGGCACCGACATCATCGCCGCCATCATCAACAAGCACAAAAACATGAGCATCGGCAAAGTCCTCCTCATGGTCGACCTCAGCATCATCACCAGCAGCTACCTCGTCTTCCACGACATCCAGCGCGTCGTCTTCGGCTACGCCCTCATGGCCATCATCACCTTCACCATCGACTACGTCGTAGGCCGCAACAACCAATCCGTCGAATTCAAGATCTACTCACGCAACCCCAACCCCATCGCCGAGCTCCTCATCAAAAACGGCATGGGCGTCACCATCCTCAACGGCGAAGGCTACTACACCCACTCCGAGCGCAAAGTCATCATCAGCGTCGTCACCCGCGGCGAAAAACTCCTCGTCCAGCGCATGATCAAAGCCATCGACCCCTACGCCTTCGTCACCATGGGCAACGTCTCCGGCGTCTGGGGCGAAGGCTTCGCCAAGATGCAGACCAAGAGCAAAGAACAAGAAAAGCCCTCCCTCGTCCTCCTCACCTCCAACCAGACAGAATACGACACAGCCCACGCCGCCCTCAGCGACACCCTCAACCTCCGCACCCTCAGCGACATCGGCTGCGACCTCGACCACCCCATCTCCCCCAGCCTGCTCAGCCCCAACCTCGACACACGCCTCCGCGCCATCAAATACTACTACGGCCACGACTGCCTCTCGCTCGACGGCCACGACACAACCAAGCCCCTCACCCTCGTCACAGGCAAAGCCGCCAGCACAGACATCACAATCATACAGCTCGCCACCCTCGACCAAGTCAAACAACAATACAGCAACAAGAAAAAGAAATAACAGACATGACCCCACAAGACCTCCCCAACCAAGACCACCCCATGCAAGACCGCGTCCAGCAAGCCATAGCATACTTTCGCCAAGGCTACAACTGCTCCCAAAGCGTAGCCATGGCCTTTGCCGACCACTACCACATCGACCCCCAGACCATGGCACGCCTCGCCGCCTCCTTCGGCGCAGGCATCGGCCGCATGCGTGAGACCTGCGGCGCCGCCTCAGGCATGTTCCTCCTCGCCGGACTGGAGACCACCGACGGCAGCCCCGACCCCGAAAAGAAGAAACACAACTACCAAGTCGTCCAGCAGCTCGCCGCCCGCTTCAAACACGAATGCGGCACACTCCTATGCAAAGAACTCCTCGGACTCGTCCCCCCACAAGGCAACCCATGCCCCCTACCCCAAGACATGACCGACCCCAAGCCAGCAGCACGCACCGACGAATACTACCGCAAACGCCCCTGCATCAAGACCGTCGAGCTCGCCGCCCGCATCTACGCCCAATACCTCACAGAGCAATCAGCCGACACAAAAGCGTGTTCTGGAAACACACCGACCTGTTGCGCAGAAAAAACAGAAAGTCAAACCCTATACAGCATCTAACTCGTCAAGAAGTCTGAGCCCATTCTATAGAGAACAAATCACAACCTACAATCTTCCTTACCGCATTCTGACAGTCCGCAGTAGTCGTTTGCTCCAACTCCTGTATTTCATTAAAGAGTCTAATCAGAGACCTACCTATAGCCCACGCCATATTTACAGGCACAGCGTTTCCAATCTGTCGGTACTTGTCAGAAATCGTCCCAGCAAAGACCCAGTCATCTGGGAAAGTCTGAATTCTGGCATATTCCCTGACGGTCAACGGTCTGGTCTCAACAGGGTGACACCTTTCAGTCTGTTTCTGGCATGGCGAACAAGTCAACGTCAAAGAAGGCTCATCAAGCGAAAGACGACGCGCCATACCAGTCTTTCCCCCACCGAGAAGCCAACTGCCCCCCATATACTCTCTGGCGACATCATCAGGCAGAGATCTCCAGTCACCCCCCTGTGGGACAAGACTCAACACCCTCTCCTTCTTCTGAGGGTATCTGACGCCCTCAGATGGCGGAACCGCCGTATCAAACAACTCCCCTTCGAAAAACGCATCACGCAACGTCATGACACGCGTAAAAGGCGACGGCCAACGAAACCTCACTCGTCTGGCCAAATCATTTCTTATGGCTATCATAATCAACCTCTCGCGCTTTTGAGGTACCCGATACATTATTGCCTTGAGCACACGCGGTTCCACGAGCTCATATCCCAATTCAGCAATAGTATTCCGAATCGTGTCAAAAGTCCGTCCATTGTCATGAGAAGTCAGTCCCTTGACATTTTCACACATGAAAACCTTAGGTCTGATTTCATTCACGGCTCTCGCAAGCTCGAAAAACAGAGTCCCCCTCGTGTCATTAAATCCCCCCTGCTTTCCAGCATAAGAGAACGCCTGACACGGGAATCCCCCCGAGAGGAAATCCACCTTACCACACAAAGGAGTAAAATCCACGTTTCTGATATCACCCTCCGCCACATTCCATTGCGGACGATTCATCCTGAGAGTATTACATGCAGCCCTGTCAGACTCATTGAGCAAGACATGCCGGAAACCCGCCAACGACAAACCCAACGCCAGCCCACCGCCTCCGGCGAAAAGCTCGACCGAAGTAAAGTCACGCATAGGGACAGGATTACACTCATCGTCCCACCTACTGTCAAGCATCTCACGCACCTCCGGCACACCAGTCAGCTCCTCAAGGTAGAAGCCCCTCACGCCATTCACTACATGAGACGGATACGTCCCAGATTCAGCCCATTTCTGAGCGGTGGCATTTGACGTGCCGACCAAGGCTGCAAAATTGTTTTCAGAAATAAACCTCATATTACAACACACCCCTTTCCTCTATTTCCCTTGCAATATCCTCCACCTTCTGCAGTATAAGCGCACTACCATTGATACCATCCTCCTCTACCACATCACCAAAAGCCTTGGCCAAGCGATAATAAAACATTCTATCACCCGTCAGATGTTCCCAAAACTCCGCTCCGCAATACACAGGATACGTAGAAGCGATAGTCTTATAGTTTGCCGAGATACGTTCTCCATATAGGATACCGACTATCATATCATCCAGCTGTAGCGGGATTCTGTCGAGTCTGGCCTTTCCCACAAGTCGTTTGAAATGTCCGAGAATCGTAGCCACATCATCCTTATTGATAGTCTGAGGTCCAGCCTTGCATTGGCAATACTTCTTGCGTCCGTCAACAGCATCGACAAACTCTATATCCACCCCATCGATACCCGAAGCACACCCTGTGACCTCAGCAAGCTGAGAGATGAAAATCTGAATATTCTGTCCGAAACTCGTGTTCACGCTCGTACCGAGAATACGAGGATATAGCAAAGCCTTTGCCATAGAATGCGGAGAGGTGTCCCCACACAAGAATGCAGACAGATAATTGATAAGAAACGGATTGATATCAAAGTCTTTCAGTCTCAGCCTCTGAAGGTTCCTGATGTGGTTAGGTATTATTGACGTACGGAAATATTCCTTTCCGCTTTCGATTATTCTCTGTTTCTGTTCATCCGTCATGATATACGATAGATATTTTGGTTGACACAACGCATTTTTACCCGACAAAGATACACATTTATAACGAAAGCGCAAAGGGCAGAGCGTAAATTTTCAACAGCAGCTCTTCAAGAACCTCGCAGCGACAAAAGCAGATTCGTCCGATCCGAATAAGCAGACAGTCCGACATGTCCGTCATTCATAGTGTTTTCAAGCATAATCCTCCACCCCCTTGCTGATTTATTTTTCACAACAGTAGGAGATTTGCACAAAAAGAATTATATTTGCGGATGAAATCCAACCACTTTCCTCAACATGTACTACACCGACAAGATCATAAACCCGACAGAGAGCATCGAGCAGATACTCGCAGCAATAGAGAAATTTGATAAAGAGCGATTCCTTTATGCCCTGCAATACAAGAACTGGGACGAGGCAGCCATAGACCGTATGGCCAGCGAAGTAAGCGATTACAGAGTGAGGCTCAAAGAAGAACTGCAACGACTTGCAGACTTTGCCAACGTCTTCAACAAAGAATTTGCCACCGACGACAACAAATGCTTCGATAGTGCCCTCACCCTGCTAAAAAAGCTGCGAAGCGGCATGAGCGAGACAAAGAGAATCTTCATGAAGTTTTGTCCGCGCGCCAAAATAGATCGCTTCACCAGCAATACCGACAACGCCCCCCGATCAGCCTTTCAATACTCATGCATCAGCACCGCCACAGTCCAACTCGACGCCTTCGAATTTGAAGGCTATCCGGAATGTGTCAGAGTACTATACAACGAGATAGGCAATTTCTTCATCCTACTTGAAGAATGCCTCAAGCTATGCCAAGACGTACTCGAAGACGAAAAGAAGATCCGCAACGACCACAACTATTGCTCATACCTCTATCGAACTTTCAAGGAAAAGTTCTTTCGGGAGATATGCGACCTGATAGAACTATTTGACCGACAATCAGAAGTGCTCTCAGAGAAGAACAATCCAGCCATAGCCAGTCGCAACAAATACGACAACGACGAAGAATGGGCTCACAACGGATTTCACAACTTCGGAAAGAAACACGTCAAACACTTAGTCGTAAGGCAAGTACTTGACGAAAAGGCAGGAAACGACCTGACAGTCACCGAGCTCCAACTCTTCGGCAACAACGTCAACAAAGTCCACAGATACAGAGAGATAATAAAGCACTTTGACGACCTGCTCCCAGAAAACTACACAAAACAATCCATTGGCAGCAAGATGGTACTAATGTTCCTGATCTACGCAGAAATACCACACGGTCTATATGAAAAAGCAGTAGCCTATTTCAACGAAATGTACAAAACCTCCGAAGCCAACAAGCACTATACCGTAGGATACCCAGCCGTCATGAACAACAAGAAACGCTGTGAGGAGAAAATAAAAAAAGACCAGGACGACGAATACCGCATATTCATTTCAAAGATAGAAAACCGCAATATCCCCACCTCCACCATAAGGTTAGCCACCAATTTCTGAGAAAGATTTTAGGTATGATACGAAACAAGTCGCAGTTATACCTACTCAGAGTTGGGCAAATTGATGGAGAGATTAGGAGAGATATGAAAAAAAATAGAAATTTTCAATATTATTTTACGCCCTTCGCACCCAAAAATATATCAGACCACTTTGGCTGATATATTTTTTTATTACACAAATTGAAAAACAAATCAACACAAGACCCCAAAAATAGAATAGCGTTCTACCTTTTTCAAAAAAATAGATTTTCCTACTGACAGGAATACATTTCCCATTGAAAAAAATATAGAAAAAATCAAAAAACACATACGCCACACAAGAGCTCAATCAAAAAAAGCCCTCAGCAATCTATTTTCATATACCCTTGTAAGTCAACACCTTAATTTGGTTATTCCCCCAAAAACACATACCTTTGCAGCAGAATTCTAACTCACCGGAGTTTCTGCTGCACGCCACGCCTCACGCGTATCGGCCAGCAGTCAAAAACCGAGCACAGCTCCGGAGGGCGACGATGAAGTAACGCTCCTCTATGTCGTCGCCACGTGCAAGAGAGCAATATTTAATACCTAAGAGAAAAAATGGTATTATTTGCTATCCACAAGGCAAGCTCCGCAGCAACAGAGCCACGCCACATCGGAGAAGTCCTCACAGAGACCCTCCGCAGTAATTCACCGCTCGCCAAAGGCTACCGCAGCTACAAGGCACACCAAGAGCACAGCGCGGAGAAAGGAGCTGCGCTATGAAAGTCAACACCCTGCTGAACGTAGACCTCAAGACCCGCCTGCGCAACGACGCTCTGCCCAAGCCAGGCAAGAACTACCACGGCATCCTCCACCGCGACACGAAAGGCACACAAGGGCACTACGACGAGAGTCACTACACCTTCGTCGAAACCTGCGCCCCAGCCCCAGCCAAGCGCAACCCCCACGTCTACATAGGGCAGTACATCACCATCACCCGACGCGACGACGGCAGCCTGCGCCCCAACTTCAGACCCATGAGAGTATGCCGCGACTTCTGCACCATCAAGTACGCCATAGGAGTGGCACGCGAACTCGCCACAGCCCTCAAAAGCCTTATAGATGAAGCAGATAGCTAAAGACAGAAGGGCGAGATAACAAGGATTTTGTGACAGTTGTGACAATTGTGACAAATACGAAACAAGCGTTACAACTCCCCTATATAGACATATAATTAATTAATATATAAATATATATATATAGGAAAGAGAGTTGTCACACCCTTGAAAAAAAACTGTCACAACTGTAACTGTCACAAAACCGCCCCTCACATCACAAACAATTAAATGTTTTACAATGAAATACAATATTTCAGACAAGACAGCACCCACTATGCCGGAACTCGGCAAGGGCACAGAATGCGTGAAACTTCTCCTCTCACAGGTATCAAAAGACATGCGTGAAGCCATCGTCCCCATGCTATTCCCCATACTTGGGGCTCACGTGAGAGAATCGAAATTCCAATATCCCGACCTCAGTTGGAAAGAATTATGCGGAATGATGGCAAATCTCGTAGCAGAGAGCGGCGGCAACAAGGGTCAGTTGTCACGACTCGTCGAAGCCCTATGCCGCGACTTCCGCCAGCACGACGAAGCAGAGCTTGCCAAGCTCGTAGCATGGCAGAAAGCCGTCAAGACCAAGTCCGCCAACAAAGAGAAGCCAGCCCGCCCCGACGTAGCCTTCTGGTTCCCCCCGTCCGATGTCACCAACGCCGCCTTCATACAAAACGCCATGGCGTGCGAGACCCTCGGCGGACGCACCCAGTACCTCAACATGCCCGAAGTAGAGATGGCAGACCGAATGTGTGGCGGCCACAAGCAAATCTCGCAGATGCTCCGCAACATCTACGACTGCCAGCGGGCAGGCTCCCTGCGTGCCACAGCCGACGGCGTGACAGGCAACCCCCTGCTCCGCGCCAACCTCACCCTCTCAGCCACACCCTTTGCCGCACGCAGCTTCTACAAGAACGAGCTCTACAACGGCACCTTCGGACGCATGGTCTTCTCCTACAAAGCCCGTGAGGGACGCGACGGACACATCCCACGCCAAGGCAAATACGGCAACGAGTTCTACACCAAACTCGACACCTATCTCGCCCGACTCGACCTCTGCCGTGGAGAATACGTCGTCAGCCGCCTCAACACCCTGACCGAGCAGTTAGCCATGGACATGGCCACGATGGCAGACCTTGCCGACGACGACGTACTCTGGGACATCTCCAAGCGAGCCATCGTCTCGGCCTGGAAAGCCGGATGCGTGATGTGGGTGCTAAACAACCAGACCTGGACAAAGTCCATAGCCGAACTTGTAGAATGGCTCGTATACCACGACATCTGGAGCAAGATGCAGATTTTTTCCGACCTGCTCGGCAAGGGCTGTGAGCAACTTGAAGACCAACTACGGCGCGGCCCAAAAAATCTTCTTGACGCGATGCCCGACACGTTCAGCGAAGTCCAGTTAGAGACTCTGCGCGTAGAACTGGGCAAGAGCCGCGAGGGCACCAAAGCCCTGCTGCGCCAATGGCAACACCGCAAGTTCGTCCGCTACAGCAACCAGACAGGACTCTACACCAAGACGGAAGTCTACACACAAGGCACTCAGACCACCTCAAAAAACCTTTAGCACCATGGACAAGTACTATATCCGACAGCTCCGCGACCTCCCCATCGAGGGAGTCGCCGAGCGGCTGGGACTGCACGTAGTGAGACACCGCAGCCTCTGCCCCTTCCACGACGACCACCACGCCAGCCTCACCTTCGACCGCCGCAGAAACACCTGCCGCTGCTTCGCCTGCATGGACAGAGCCATGGGCACCATCGACCTCGTGATGCGCCAGCTCAGCATGAATTTTCTCGACGCCTGCCGATGGCTCTCAGAAGGCGAGCCAATAGTGAGAGCCGCAGCCCGCGACGAGCCCGGCGAGACAGCCACCACCGAGAAAGAGTTTGACGCCACGCGCTACGAACGCCACTTCATGCGCCCACACCTCGGATCGGGAGCAAGAGAGTTCCTCCTGAGCGAGCGCATGATCGACGAACGAGTGGCAAGATGGTGCAGACTCAACTCGTGGAGAGACCGCCGTGGAGTAGAATGGCTACAGATACCCTACTTCGACCTCGAAGGGCGGCTCACAGGCGTACAAGGGCGCAATCTGGTCAAGGGAGCCCTGCCACGCTTCCGCTTCCCCCAAGGCTCACGTTGCAGCATCTACAATATGCCCATACTCCATCTGCTACGCCCCGGCGAGCCACTCTACATCACCGAAGGTCCCTCAGACTGCTGGGCCATGCTCTCGTCGGGACACAAAGCCATCGCCGTCCCGTCGGCCACGCTGCTCGATGCGTCCAGCATAGCCGTAATCGCCCGTCACGTAGAGCAGCTCTCCACGCCCCTCCACATGTATCCCGACCAGGACGAGCCCGGCGAGCGACTATACCAGCGACTACGCCAGCTGCTGCCCTCCATCGAGCGCCACGACCTTCCCCCTGGCTGCAAAGACTACAGCGACTACTACCTCTCTGTGAGAAAGGAGGTACACCATGGATAGTTTCAGCATACGCAGCTACTCCAAAGCCGAACTGGCCATGTGCTACTTCCCCACCACTCCCAATCCCCACTCCGCCGTCAACCACCTCATGTCGTGGATCAAGCGTTGCACTCCGCTCTACGACTCACTCGTGAAGCACGGCTACACGAAGACCTCCAAATGGTTCTCGCCACGCCAAGTACGCCTCATAGTCGAGTATCTCGGCGAGCCGTAGGCTGAGTGAAAAGAAAACTCATGAAAACCCACCGTATCGTATGCCAACGTACGCCATCGTACGAACGATGCGGTGGGTTGTCGTACCTTTGCATTGTGAAAATCAGACAGGCTCACGCCCCGAACGCTTACCGAACTCATCCCGAAGGCTTAGCCTTGTAAAACAACAACCTTAAAACCTAAAAACCAAAAACCTCAAAACCAAAAACCCAAAAACCTTAAAACCCAAAAACCTTAAAACCTTATAACCTTAAAACCTTAAAACCTCAAAACCTCAAAACCTCAAAACCTTATAACCTTAAAGATAACCTTAAATAAAACCTTAAAACTTTATAACCTAAAAACCTAAAAACTTAACAAATAACCTAAAAACCTTAAAACCTAAAAACCTTATAACCTTATAACCTTATAACCTTAAAGATAACCTTAAAACCTTAAAACCTTAAAACCTATGGCTAAAATTACCCCCATCGATGTCATCAAGGGCATCAGCGGCAAGTACGGCAACAAGTCCAACGACTACTTTGCCACCAACACTTCGAGCAACAAGATTCGTCTTGCCAAGCTCAACAACCCCTACCAAGGCCCTGCCACCGAAAAGCAGCTCGCCCAGCAGTCCAAGTTTGCAGCACGTCAGGCTGTCGTGACCGCATGGCTCAACGCCAACAAGCCCTCAGAGACCAACGGCGCGTATGGCAGCGCGGCATACCAGTACGCCCAGAAGCTCAAGCGAATGTATCACCTGTCGAGCATCACCCAAGTGCTCCACAAGTACATGGACGAGGACAATGTCATCAAACTCCCCGAGAGTGCCGGCGATGTCACTCCCCCGTCAGGCGGAGGCTCTAATGGCGGAGGCTCAAACAGCGGCTCTGGCGACGGCGAGGGTCTGTTTCCCTCAAATTAACCTTCCGCCAAGCCCTCTCCTCCCCTCTCTTCTGGCATGGAGACTTTACCCTCCCCTGCTTCCGACTTCGGAGGCAGGGGAGGGTAAAGTTTTTTATGGCGGTCTTCAAGTAGACTTTACTGGGCGACATCGTAGTACGGCGTGGTGTAGATTATTCGTACTCCTCCGTCGGTAGGCTGGACTGAGGCGGTCGTGCCGTCGTCGGAGACTTGATACTTTTTTTCATCGGACTGTGAGGGCAGAGCGCGGTAGAGGACGGCAAAGGTAGTTGCTACGACTTGGGCTGCGGAGGGGTCGCTCATGGTCATGTCGACGATGAGGCGTCCGAGCTTGCCTACCTGAGAGACATTGTCGTATTCGAGCGTGATGTAGATGGGGGACACTTCGCCTGTTGAGCTGAGACACCCTGTCTCCGGGTCGAAGACGTAGCCTTTGTGGGCGAGCTGCTTGGAGATGTCTACTACTCTACCGTTGAGGTCGATGCCGTCAAATTCGTGGGCTTGGGCTGCGATGCCTATGAGCATACAGGCGATGATGGTTAAGATTGGTTTCATTTTTTTGTTGTTTGGTTGTTTGGTTGGTTGTTTGTTGTTTGTTGTTTGGTTGGGTGTTTGTTGTTTGGTTGTTTGGTTGGTTATTTTGTTATTTGGTCGTTGATTGGTCGTTGATTGGTCATTAGAACCAACAAAACAACCAAACAACTAAATAACCAAACAACAAAGTTAACTACCGCCCCACTTCCATTCTGGCTTCTTCGAGCAGACCTTGTACGTAGGTGTCGCCGCCGGTGTAGTTTTTGACGAGTTCGAGGAGGCTCTTGTCGCAGGTGGTGCGCTCGTTGTCGTTCAGGAGCTGTTTGTGTTTCTTACATAGGTCGAGTATCTTGATGGCTATGCCTGTGAGTATCATGGTGCTGCTACCTTGGGAATGGCTGACCATGGCTGCGCGTAGTGTGCCGAAACGCCTGAGAAAGTCGAGGTCGGTGGCGATGGTGGGGTCTTTCTTGTCTGTGCTGCTGATGACGATGTTGCCGCTGTTGTCGACGAAGAGGTTGTTGCCGTAGGTGATGGTGCGTTGGTTGTCGATGTGTCGGGGATCGTCGCCGTAGATGTGGTAGCGCAAGAGGTGGACTTGGTCGGCTTCGGTATACCATACGATGGCGTAGGCGTGGCGCTTGGCGGTGTCAAGGCTGTCGCGGTAGAAGTCGACGAGGTAGTTGTGGGCGTCGTGGCTGCCGAAGGTGATCTTGTACTCCTGACTGGGACCGTAGGTGACGAGCACCTCTGAGTTGGTGTTGCGCATATCGCGTGTCTTGCGGAAGATGCGGTAGGCTTTGGGCTGGGTGGTGAAGGCCTGTATGATTTGCTGGTCGAGGTCGCCGAAGGTGGACTTGGCGAGGGTGATGTAGCTGTAGTGGCAGTAGGTGGTGGGAAGGTCGTTGTCGTCGCTGTAGTTGTCTTTGGCCATGAGGTTTTGACCGGGCAGGCTGTCTATGCGGTCGAAGAGGGTCTGGATTTCGCGTTGCGCGCTGGCGGCAAGGCTTAGGGTGGTGGCGATGATGAGTGTGCTGAGTCGTTTCATAGTCGATATGGGGTTTTGTGTTCAGTATAGTATTTCGGATTCTGTATTGCAGAGTTCGTTGATGCGTATCTCTTGGTATACGGTCATGGCTGAGACGAGGCGTTCGACTTCGTCGAGTATGGCGGCGATGCTGTCTTCGCTCATGGGCTCACGGGTGGTGGTGGTGCTGGCCAGGAGGTGGCGTGGTATGGGCTGGGTGTAGAGCGGTCGGGAGCGTGGTTTGGGCTTGGCATCGGGTGAGACCGTCTTTGCCTTGTTTGTCTTTTTGGTAGTGTCGACTGGAATGGCCTCGACGGGGAGGGTCTTGATGGTGGTGGCTGCCTCGATGATGGTGTCTTGGCTCTGGGTGGTGGGGATTTGTGTGACGCAGGTCTGTATGCCGGACATGGTGCTGCTGCGGTCTGTGTACGCGATGTAGGCGAAGTATATGGCGGCTGCGGCGGCTGCGGCGGTCGTGAGATAGTGCCAGGGGGTGTGGCTCCTGACTTTGGGGCGTGCCTCTGTCGACGCGGAGTGTGGCTCATTGGTGAAGCCTTGGTCAAACTGGCGGAACATCTCGCGGTAGGCGTCCCAGTCTTCTTGTGCCATGCCTTTGGGCTTGGGCGCGTTGGGGTGGTCGCGGAAGTATCGGGCGAGCTGGGTCTCTTCGCTGACGGTGGTCTCTCCGTCCATGAAGCGTGTGAGGAGTCGTATGATGTGGTCTTCTTTCATTGTCTGTACCTCTTTTTGATGTCGTTGAACAGTTTCTTGCGGGCGTTTGAGAGCATTACTTTGACTGATGCTTCGCTGATGCCGAGCAGGCGGGCTATGTCTTGGTTGCTGTGTTGCTCGATCTGACGCATGGTGAGGACTTGCTGTTCGCGTGGGGGAAGTTTTTCTATCTGGCGTAGGAGCCATCGTTCGTCTTCTGCGAGTTCGAGCTCTTGGCTGGGGTCTGGGGGGTGGTTTGTGGTGAGTTGGGGTGTGGGGTATTGATCGGTGGTGAGGGTAAGGGTCTGCCGGTGTGTGCGTATGCGGTCGATGCTGATGTTGTGGGAGATGATGGTGGCGAGTTTGAGGGCGTGGGCTGCATCTTTGAGCTGGTGGCGTAGCGTCCATAGCCGCAGCATGACGTCGCTGGCCGTATCTTGGGCATCGTCGTCTGTGGGGCTGATGCGTCGGGCTGTAGCGAGGGCTTTTTCGCGCAGTATGAGGGCTATGGTTTCGAACTCACTCTGGTTCATCGTGTATGCTTGTTGTTCTTGTACTTGTGTGTGTGGAGGGTGATGGTGGTTTATGGTCTTGCTTTGATTTTGCCGTAGTTGGTAGGGCTGGTATGGGTGGCGATCTTGACGTCGTTGCGGTTGTGTCTGCCAGCGATGGTGAGGCGGGATTTGTCGATGTCGCCTATGCCGACGATGGAGGTGGTGAGGTTGGTGGCTTTGCCTGAGAGGGTGATGTCGCCTGTGCCGGCTATGCTACACTTCAGCTGGCGGCAGTCGTCGAAGTTGGCGTCGATGTCGCCTGAGCCGGCTACGGAGAGGGTGGCTCTCTCGCAGGTGGAGGCAATCTTGCGTATGAGAATGTCGCCGCTGCCTGCTACCTTGGCGGTGAGATTGGTGGTCTTGAGCTGCTGTAGGGCGATGTCGCCTGAGCCTGCGATGTTGAGGTCAAAGTCTGTGGTGGCGATACGGCCGAGGGTGATGTCGCCTGAGCCTGCGATGCTGAATGTGAGGTCGGTGGTGGAAATGGGGGTGGTGGCGATGAAGTCTCCGCTTCCGATCAGCTCTACTTTGTGGAGCTGGGGTGAGGAGATGTCGATGACGACGTCGTCTATGAGTTCGGCTGAGTTGAAGGTCACTCCGGCTATTTTTCTCTCGGAGGACTTGACGGTGAGACGGAGTTGTTTGCCTTTGACTTCGACTTTGATGTTGTCTACGTCTTTGCGTGTGCCTGTGATGGTACACTTGTGTTTGGAGGACTGGGTGTAGCGGACCGTGATGCTTGAGGTGATGGAGATGCGGTCAAACTCGGCGACGGGGACGCTCTTGCTGATGTTGTCTTTGTCTTTGCCTTGGACTGCGAGTGCGCCGAGCAGCGTGATGATGAGGAGGAGGATTGTCTTTTTCATGTGTGATTATGTTTTCTTTGGTTGCTTTTCACTTGTTATAACGATGGTCGGGGCAAAAAGTTAATGCCTTAGCTGCTTTTTTTTGTGTTTTATTTGCTTTTCCGCGCACTTATTCGTATCTTCGCGGAAATTATATAACATAGACAAAGAGATGAAACTTTTGCTGCTTAGCAGTCCTGATTTTTTTGTTGAGGAAGACAAGATTATCACTACTCTTTTTGAGGAGGGGTTGGATATTCTTCACCTTCGGAAGCCTAACTCTGAGCCTGTGTATTGTGAGCGTCTGCTTACGCTGGTGCCTGAGTGTTTCCACAACCGTATCGTCACTAATGACCATTTCTACCTGAAGGAGGAGTTTGGGCTGATGGGTATACACTTGTCGAGGCGCAATCCTGTGGCTCCTGAGAGTTACAGGGGGCAGGTGACGCGTTCTCTCTATTCTCTTGACGAACTTGCACGACTCCGTGAGAAGGGAGACTTGGGCCAGTATTGCATACTGAACAATGTGTTTAAGAGTGTCTCACGGCCTGATGATGTCCCGTATGATATGGAGGACTTGCGCGCGGCAAGTCGTGCCGGGATTATCGGCAAGCGTGTGATGGCTCAGAGTGGCATCAACTTGGAGAATATTCCCGTGGCACGCGAACTGGGCTTCGGGGGTGTGGTGGTCTGCAACGATATTTGGACTCGCTTCAACATACATGGCGGAGTGGACTATAAGGGGCTTATCTCCCACTTCCACAAGCTCAAGAGGGCGATAGAGTGATTTATAAGGTTATTTTTTAGGTTATGAGGTTATAAGGTTATAAGGTTTTGAGGTTATTTGCGAGGTTATGAGGTTATAAGGTTTTAAGGTTTTGAGGTCTTAGTTTTGACAACTGAATGACAAATGACAGTATGACAGAATGACAAAAGGACAAACGAACAAAAGGCTAAACAACCAAACAACAACCCAACAAGACAAGCAAACAACTAAACAACAAAAAAACAACCAAACAAGCAACAACCCAACAATACAACCAACAAAACAACTAAACAACTAAATAACAAAACAACAAAAAATGTCTAACAACGAGATTAAGGTATTCTCTGGTACAGCCACGCGATATCTGGCTGTGAAAATCTGCGAGAAACTGGGGTGCGAACTGGGCGACATGTCGGTGACAAGGTTTGCTGACGGTGAGTTTGAGATTTGTTTCGAGGAGAGCATCCGCGGCAAGGATGTGTATCTCGTGCAGAGCACTTTCCCTTCGGCTGACAATCTGATGGAGTTGCTGCTGATGATTGATGCTGCTAAGCGTGCGAGCGCGCGTACGGTAAATGCTGTGATTCCTTATTTCGGCTGGGCTCGCCAGGATCGTAAGTCTAAGCCGCGTGTGAGTATTGCTGCGAAGCTGGTGGCTGATATGCTGTCGGTGGCTGGCATCTCTCGCTTGATTACTATGGATTTGCATGCTGACCAGGAGCAGGGCTTCTTTAATGTCCCTGTGGATCATCTCTATGGCAGCAGCGTGCTCTTGCCTTATTTGGAGTCGCTCAAGCTGGACAACCTGGTCATCGCTACGCCTGATGTGGGTGGATCGAAGCGTGCTAGTTCGTATGCTAAGTACCTGAACTGCCCTATGGTGATGTGCAACAAGACGCGCAAGAAGGCTAACGAGATTGCTCACATGGAGGTCATAGGAGATGTGGAGGGGGCTAACGTGGTGCTGATCGACGATATGGTGGATACGGCGGGTACTATCACTAAGGCTGCTGACTTGCTCAAGGAGAAGGGGGCTAAGAGTGTGCGTGCTCTGGCAAGCCATTGTATCATGTCGGGACCTGCTGACAGCCGTGTGGCTGAGAGTGCTATCGAGGAGATGATCTTTACTGACTCT
This sequence comes from uncultured Prevotellaceae bacterium, assembly GCA_945932615.1. Classification (GTDB taxonomy): domain Bacteria; phylum Bacteroidota; class Bacteroidia; order Bacteroidales; family Bacteroidaceae; genus Physcousia. The sequence goes on from CAMEQD010000001.1 coordinate 34,642, forward strand.
ATTCCTTATCATGGCAATTGCGCAAAGGTGAAGCAGCTTTCTATCGCTGAGCTTTTGGCGAATACTATCAAGCGTGTGGAGGACTGTGAGAGTATCTCAAGCCAGTATCTGCTATGATTTTGTCTGCTTGATGACGGGGGATTTAACTTGATTTGGTGTTTGTCTCTCGTGCTTCGCACTCACGCACAAAAAAGCTCCTCACTTTTGATGTGGGGAGCTTTTCTTTCGTATTTGATTTTCTGTCAACTTATCAGATGAACCACTTCACGTAGCAGAAGTCCTGACGGTGTGGGAGGTTCTCGTTCTTGGGATACATGCGGTAGGCTACCTTGTAGCTGCCGGCGTTGTCGAGGTTGTGTGTGCCTTCGAAGGTGAACTTGTTGCCGTCGCGGCCTGTCACGTCGAACTGCTCTACGCTGTAGATCTTGTCCTGACCGTCTTTGTCGGTACGGATTGTGACGAGCTCGATGCCTACTGCGTCGTCGAGGCCTGCTTCGTCGACTACAATCTTGACTTTGTAGGTCTTGCCGGCTTCTACCTGACCGTTGATCATGTCTTCACACTTGTCCATTGAGACTACGTTGATGGCGTCCCAACGCTCGGCTACGGTTTCCTTCCACTGGGCTATCTCCTTGGCGAGCTTGTTGTCGTTGGCACGAAGCTTGTTGCCGCGGTCGCGGAGTGGGTTGTAGAAGCGGGTGTAGTAGTCGTCGAGCTGACGCTTCATGGTGTAGTGTGGGGCAATCTGGGCGATTGAGTTCTTGATGACTTTTACCCAGCCTGTGCTGAAGCCTTTGGCGTTGCGTGCATAGTAGAGTGGCATGATCTCGTTCTCGAGCATGTTGTAGATGGTGGCTGCGTCGAGCTGATCCTGGTGTGCCTGGTTCTGGTATGTGCGCTTGGCCGTGAGGGCATAGCCAGCTCCTTCGCGGTAGCCTTCGTACCACCAGCCGTCGAGGACGGAGAGGTTGACTACGCCGTTCATCTCGGCTTTCTCGCCTGATGTGCCTGAGGCTTCGAGCGGACGGGTCGGGGTGTTCATCCAGATGTCGACGCCCGATACGAGGCGACGGGCGAGCTGCATGTCGTAGTTCTCAAGGAAGATGATCTTGCCGAGGAACTGAGGCATCTGGCTGATTTCATAGATGCGCTTGATGAGTCCCTGACCTGCGCCGTCGGCTGGGTGTGCCTTACCTGTGTAGAGGAACTGTACGGGGTAGTTGGGGTTGTTGACAATCTTCTCAAGACGCTCAAGGTCGGTGAAGAGGAGGTGTGCGCGCTTGTAGGTGGCGAAGCGGCGTCCAAAGCCGATGAGGAGGGCGTTGGGGTTGATTTTCTCCATGAGGTTGACTACGCGTGAGGGATCGCCTTGGTTCTTGAGCCATGACTCGCGGAACTGGGCGCGTATGTAGTCGACGAGCTTGGTCTTGAGGGCCATGCGGGTCTTCCAGATTTCTTCGTCGCTGACGTTGTAGATGCCGTGCCAGATTTCTTCGTTTGACTGGTCGTAGAGGTGGTTGGCGTCAAAGTGCTTGGCGTAGAGTTTGCGCCATTCGTTGGCACACCATGTGGGGAAGTGTACGCCGTTGGTGACGTAGCCTACGTGGCTTTCTTCGGGGAAGTAGCCGTTCCAGATGCCGGCGAACATCTTCTTTGACACTTCGCCGTGGAGCCAGCTTACGCCGTTGACTTCCTGACAGGTGTTGCAGGCGAAGGTAGACATGCAGAAACGCTCGCCTTTGTCGTCGGGGTTCATGCGTCCCATACCGATGAATTCGTCCCAGCTGATGCCGAGCATACTTGGATAGCCGCTCATGTATTTTGAGAAGAGGGCTTCGTCGAAGTAGTCGTGACCTGCGGGCACAGGGGTGTGTACGGTGTAGAGCGAGCTGACGCGTACGAGCTCAAGGGCTTGGGTGAAGGTCATGCCTTCCTTGACGTAGTCTACGAGACGCTGTACGTTGCAGAGGGCTGCGTGGCCTTCGTTGCAATGGTATACGTCTTTCTTGATGCCGAGCTGCTTGAGCAGGAGCACGCCGCCGATGCCGAGGAGTATCTCTTGCTTGAGTCGGTTTTCCCAGTCGCCGCCGTAGAGGGCGTGGGTGATGGAGCGGTCAAACTCGGAGTTGAGCTCGTTGTCGGTGTCGAGAAGGTAGAGCTTGACGCGACCTACGTTGACGCGCCATACGTAGGCGTGTACGTGGTAGTTCATATAGGGGACGTCGACTACCATCGGGGTGCCGTCGGCGTTGAGCTGCTGCTCTATGGGGAGTGAGTGGAAGTCCTGGGCTTCATAGTTGGCTATCTGCTGACCGTCCATGCTGAGGGTCTGGGTGAAATAGCCGTAGCGGTAGAGGAAGCCTACGGCGCACATGTCGACGTTTGAGTCTGAGGCTTCTTTGATGTAGTCGCCGGCGAGAATGCCGAGACCGCCTGAGTAGATCTTGAGGACCTGGTTCAGACCGTACTCCATGCAGAGATAGGCTACTGAGGCGCGGTTCTTGTCGGGCTCGACGTCCATGTATGCGCGGAACTGGGCGTAGACGTCGTTCATCTTCTTGACGATGGCCTTGTCTTTTGCTATGGCTTCCATCTTCTCGTGTGAGAGACGCTCAAGCATCAGTACAGGGTTCTGTCCGCACTCGGCGTAGAGGTCTTCGTCCATGTGCTGGAAGAGACTGCGTGCGTCGTGATTCCAGGCCCACCACATGTTGTGAGCCAGTTCGTTCAACTTTGACAGCTCGGCTGGAACGTTGCTCTTGGCTGAGACGTTCTTCCAAGCGGCTGCGTTGGCGTTGCTTGCTTTAATCTTCATAACTGATTAATATTTATTATGTATTTTTGTTGTTTTGGATTTATTGTTATTTAGTTGTTTGGTTGGATCTTTGTTGTTTGGTTGGTTCTCTTGTTGGTTGAATCTCTTGTTGATTGTTCTCCTGTCGGTTGTTCGCAGAAGTCGTTAGAACCAACTAAATAACCAAACAACAAAATAACCAAACAACTACCTACACCTCTCATCTCGCTTGGCGAGGGCTATGTCGTAGGCTTCGTAGTAGTATTTGATGAAGTTCTTCCAGAGGGCTTTCTGCGAGAGCTTGTGGGCGGCTTTGCGTGCTGCCTGGCGCTCGTCGTCGCTCATGCTGGCATAGGCTGCTACGACGTCTTTGATGCGGTCGGCGACTTCGCTGTAGTTGTAGTCGTTGCGCTCGATGACTTCTACGCCTTGGGTGATGGTGGAGTGGCCTTCGCAGTAGCTGTCGGCCCACATGCCGAAGCCTGAGAGGCTGGTGGTGACGCAGGGTATGCTGAAGGCTACGCTCTCAAGGGGGGTGTAGCCCCATGGCTCGTAGTATGAGGGATAGACTGAGAGGTCGTTGCCGATGAGCAGGTCGTAGTATGTGCGGTCGAAGATGCCGTCCTTGCCGTCGAGATAGCAGGGAATGAAGATGACCTTGACTTTGTCTTCGGGACGATTCCACATATTGAAATATTTGAGCATGCCTGTGACGCTGTCGCTGTCCATGTTGTGGAGGTCGTGGGTGATGATAGGACGCTCAAGGGCTGTGGTGTAGGACTGGGGCTCGACTTGCTTGCTGTCGAGGTCTCGAACTCGTTGGGCGAGGTCTTGGCGTGGGTGTCCTACCCATGCTGGGACTTGGACGAGAGCGAGTACTTGCTGGTTGAGGCGGTCGTTGCGCAGGGAGCGGTTCATGGCTTCGAGGAAGACGTCGATGCCTTTGTTTTTAAATTCGTAGCGGCCGCTGGTGGCTACGATGAGGGTGTTGTCGTCAAACTTGAGGCCTGTGAGGGCGTTGGCGATGTTGAAAATGCGCTCGCGGGCTGCTTTGCGTGTCTTGGCAAAGGCTGTTCCTTTGGGGACGAAGTCAGCTTCGAAACCGTTGGGAAGTATGGCGTCGCATTTCTTGTCGAGGAGTTCTTGGCATTCGCGGCCTGTGACTTGGCTTACGGTGGTAAAGCAGTCTACGAGGCGGGCTGTCTCGCGCTCAAGGCTGTGTTTGGCTTCGACGTTGAGCTCTTGCGACATCTGTGTGCCGTTGTAGCACCAGAGGTAGTCGTAGAGGGGCTTGCCGTTGCCGGCTATGCTGCGGCCTATGGTGGTGGCGTGGGTGGTGAAGATGGTGGCTATTTGGGGGACGTGCTGCTGGATATACATGGCTCCGAGGCAGGTCATCCATTCGTGTGCCTGATAGATTACGTTGCTGCTGGTCTTGGCGAGGTTGTGGCGGTAAAAGCTTTCGACAACGAGGGCTGCTGCATATGAGAACATGTTGGCTTCGTCGTAGTCGCCGTAGCCGTTCATGCTGTTTACTTGGGCGTATTCCCAGAGATTGGCGTAGAGCTGGTCGCGAATTTCGAAGTATGGCTTGAAGTCTACGAGGACTACTTGGGGCTGTCCGGGGATATTCCAGCGGCCTGTGCGTATGACGAGTCCTTCGTCGGCGGCTTTCTTAGTCCAGGTCTTCCATTGTTTCTTGTCTTCGATGAAGAGGGGATTGTCTTTGCCTGCCCAGAAATCGGGACCTATGAAGAGGATTTTGTCGGGCATCGCGTCCTGGAGGGTCTTGGCGCGTGTGGAAAGGACTGTGTAGATGCCTCCTACTTTATTGCATACCTCCCAGCTTGATTCGATGATGTAGTCGGGAGTCTTTTGTTTCTTTGCCATGTTTTTATGCCTTTTTGTTGTTTTGTTGGGCTCTTTTTGCCGTTTTTCGCGTGCAAAGATACAAATTTTTCTCTAAAAAATCGTTAATTTCTTGACAAATGTTCTTTTTGTGAGGTGCTTTTAATAACTTTGCCTTACAAAATATGGTATTATTATGATTCGCAGATGTTCGTTTTTGGCTATATTGGCGCTTTGTGGCGTTTTGAGGGCTGATGCTGCCGAGCCTTGGAAAGTTGCTCTTTATGATGCCGGGCAGGGGGTCTCTCTCACGATTGATCTTGTGGGGGAGAGTGTGGTGGTGCCTGGCATGGAGATTTATGGACCGATGGCGGGGTATATGTGCGGCAGGTCAAGTGAGTCGCTCTATGGAACTTGGGTGGTGACTTCGTTCAGGATTCTGGGCGAAAACAAGGCTTCTATCCGCTTGAGCAACGACCTGGGGAGCGAGACGCAGCAGGCTTTGCTTACGGCGGATTCTGACTCTACGTATTCTCTCAAATTGGAGGGACAGATGGTGATGAAGCGTGTGGCGAACAAGAAGAAGCTTGTCAAGGTCGGTCAGGTTTTCAATTTCAAGCGTTCCCTTGGCCGATGAGCAGCAGGCTCATGTAGAGCAGGTAGCCCAGCGTGAGGAGAATGCCGCCGACGCGGTTTATCTTGTTGCGTAGGGATACGAGGAGAAGGAGTATGCCGCCGGAGATGAGTGTGATCCAGTCGAGTATGCTGATTCCGCTGATTTGCATGGGGTTTATCATCGAGCATACGCCGAGTACGAAGTAGATGTTGAAGAGGTTGCTGCCTAATGCGTTGCCGAGTGCGAGGCCTGCACTCCCCTTGCGGGCTGCGACGATGCTGGTGGCAAGTTCGGGGAGGGAGGTACCCGCGGCAAGTATGGTCAGACCGACTATACGCTCGCTCATGCCGAGTCTGAGGGCTATGTCTGTGGCGCTACCTACGAGCATTTGTCCTCCTCCTACAAGACAGCCTATGCCTACTGTGAGCCAGAGGGCTATACTACCCCACCCCTTCGGGGCTTGCTGGGCAAGCGTGGCTTCGTCTTGCGATTGCTTGCTGTGTCGGGCTATGTAGTAGGTGTAGCCCATAAACAGGCTGAAGCACATGAGGAGTATTATTGATGCCCATCGGTCGAGCTTGCCGTCGTGACATAGGGCGAAGAGGAGTATGGAGGCTCCTATGCTCATTGGTATGTCGCGATGCAATATGCCTCGGCTGACTATCATGGGGGCGACTGCGGCTGAGGTGCCTACTATGACTAAGGTGTTGAAAATGTTGCTGCCTACGATGTTGCCTACGCTCATGTCTCCGCTTCCTTGGAATGAGCTTATCACGCTGACGACGAATTCCGGCAGGCTCGTGCCGAGGGCTACGATGGTTAGTCCGATGACGAGCTCGCTGACGTTCCAGCGGCGTGCTACGTTTGAGGCTGAGTCGGTAAATCTGTCGGCGCCCCATATCACAAGCGCGATGCCTGCTACGAGCAGGAGGAGGTTGAGTATCATGAATCCTTGTCTGTGTAATATTCTTCGGCAAAATTACATAAAATATGGGATATTCTCTGCGACTTAGGGATTTTTTTGTTAATTTAAGAGAAAAATCCTACATGATATGCAGAAAAAACACTACCTTTGCGCTATATATAAAAACGTCCTTTGCTCTATATGGAAAAGAATACCTGGATAATGGGGGTCTTTATTGCTCTCCTTATTATTATATCTTTGGCTGCTTGCAGTAAGCATGAGCCGTCGGGTGTGATTTCTTCTGACGTGGAAGACTCTATCTCCGTAGCTCACGACACTTTGCTTGTTGTCGTTGCGCCTGACGATGCTATTTGGGGGCATCTCGGCGAGGGGACGGCTATGAGTTCGGTTGAGTTTGTCACGGAGGCTGGCGATACGCTGTATCTGAGCAAGTCTGATGAGCTCTCTGGGCGCGAGGCGACGATATTGGGCAGTCTGCGCAACTTTACGGACCGTTACTGTATCGTAGTAAATGCTGATACGTCTGCTCTCGTCAAGGCTATCAACGTAACGGAAATGCAGGAGATATGGGCTGAGGATAATTATCCGGTTGAGAAATAAATTAAGGTTTTTAGGTTTTGAGGTTTTTAGGTTTTGAGGTTTTAGTCTAAACAACAGAATGACAAATGACAGTATGACAGAATGACAAAAGGACATACAATACAACCAGACAAACAACTAAACAACTAAAAAACCAAATAACAATACAACCAACCAAACAACAAAGAACCAACCAAACAACGTTTCCGATAAGCGAGAGCAGAGAAAGCTTGCTTACTCTGCCGAGCGTAGGAAACGAAGGCGAAGCCAACCAAACAACAAAGAACCAACTAAACAACAAAAAAAATATGAAACTCAAATCATTTGCATTCGTTTGTGCAGTATCGTTTACGTCAACTGCTATGGCTCAGTTTCAGGGCACTACTGTTGACCAGCGCATTGAGCGCACGGCTGGCGAGGATTCTGTCGCTATAGGCCGCAACCATATCAGCCTTTTCCAGATGTCTTGCGACAGCAAGAATTGGAAGGAGGCATACGTTTCGTGGAAATGGCTCATGAAGTATGCTCCTTATTCCATCACAGGGCTCTACAAGGGTAACGCTCCTTTCATGCTCTACAACCTTATTACCGCTGAGCAGGATCAGGCTCAGAAGGAGGCGTATTTCGCTGACCTCATGGATCTCTTTAAGGAGCGTCAGGAGCGTCTTGAGGCTCTCAACAGTATTGAGAAGCGTGAGCAGCTCAAGTCTACGCTCGGCGATGTGCTGGCGGTAAAGGCTGAGTATTACAACTGGACGGCTCCTGGTGTGCTGGGCGGCAAGTTTGACCTCAAGAAGAGCTACAAGAACTTTGAGGAGGCTATCAAGGCTATCAACGAGGGGGGCGGTCGCGAGGTAACGGGCAGCTTCTTGCAGACTTTCTTCCAGGTGTCTAATGCTATCTATTCTTTCTATGAGAACCAGGTGAAGAATGGCATGACTACATCTAACGCTTGGCGCGAGCAATATCTGCAAGACTACCTGGACTCCAAGGAAGCTTGCGAGAAAATGCTTACTCTTGCCAAGGAGGCTCAGGCTGAGGGCAACGAGGCCAAGGCTCAGAAGCTCGTTGCTACCTACGAGGCTCCGCTCAACTTTATCGAGCAGACTTTCTCTGCCAGCGGCGCAGCGGACAGGGAGCAGATTATCGAGATTTATACTAAGAAGTTTGAGTCTTACAAGACTGACATCAACAAGCTCAACTCTGCTATCAACCTGATGGCTCAGAACAATTGTGACGATGCTCCTATCTACTTCGACTATGCGAAGGCTGCATACGACCTCCAGCCTACGTTCAACTCTGCCATTGGTCTGGCTCAGAAGGCTATGAGTGATAAGCAGGCTGCGGAGGCTCTGGGCTATTATGACAAGGCTCTCGAACTGGCCAGCAGCGACGCTCAACGTGGACGTATCTGCCTGCAGATTGCACGTGCTCTTGCTTCAAGCGGCGCGAGTGGCAAGGCTGAGGAGTATATCAACAAGGCTATTACGTTCAACCCCGACCTGACGGGTCATGCTTACTTCCAGATGGCTAACGTTCTGACTAAGGCTCACGACCTGAAGGGGGCTCTGGCTTATTGCGAGAAAGCGGCTGCTGCGGATATTACTGTGGCTAATCGCGCCAACCAGCTCAAGGAGGCTCTCTCTAAGGCTATCGAGCAGCAGGCTAACAACGCTAAGGCTAACGCTGAGTATCAGGAGTACCTGCGTAAGAAGAAGGCTGAAGAGGACTTCTGGAAGGGTGGAAAGTAATGTTGAAGCGTTTTTTTTCTGCATTAATTACCATATTATTGCTGGCCACCTCGGTCTATGCTCAAAAACATGACGACTCTAAGTCGAGGGATTTGGGCGAGGTTACCATCAAGGCTAAGCGTATCAAGTACAAACGGAAGGGCAATCCTTCCGTTGACTTGATACGCAAGGTGATTCTTGCTAAGAAAAAGGCAAGCATATACACTCTCCCCTACGTTTCCTATGATAAATACAGGCGTCTGACTCTCGCGCAGAACGAGGTCAGCGACTCGACTGCTGCGCAGTATAAGCGTAAGCAACATTTCACAGACCTTGCCCGCAAATACGCGTATCGTTGTGAGGAAACGGGCAAGTTGATATTGCCTATAAGTTTTGAGGAGACGATTTCACGCGAGATTTACCGCAAGAGCGACAAGACTCGGAAATCTATCATCACAGCCCGACATACGGAGTCTGTTCTTGACGTCATCTCATCAGTCGAGGCGATGGAAGCTATCTTCAAAGACCTGTTCATTGACGTAGACCTGTTTGAGACTAGAGCTAAAATCTTGCGCCAGAGTTTCGTCAGCCCTGTTGGCGGCGAAGCTGCAATCCAATTTTATCATTACGCCATACACGACACAACAATGGTAGATGGCGACAAGTGTATACGTATTTTTTTCTCGCCATCCAACCCTCGCAATATGGGTTTTAGCGGTACTTTGAGTGTGCTTGCCGACAGTACATATCGTATCAAACAATGTCACATACGTGTTCCTCTCCAGTCGAATATCAATTTCCTCGACGGTTTTGACATAGTGCAGACTTACGACACGCTTTCTACCGGGCAACAGATGTGTGTACGCAATCGTATGATTGCCCAACTGCGCGTCTTTGACTGGATGAAAAAGATGCACGTCGAGCACGACGTGACTATGTCAAACTTCAAGACCGACAGCATACCTGACGAGCAGTTCAACTTTCTTGGTGATTCCCGTACGGAACCCTCGGCGGAGCAGCACGACTCTACTTTTTGGCACAGCGCACGCCCTGACTCTATCTCATACGGGCAGAGCAACTTGAGCCGTTTCAAACAGGAACTCTACAACAAACGCTTTTTCCGCAACCTCGTAGCCATAGCCCGAGTCGTCATAGACAACAGTATCCCTACGACCTTCGACCCCATGAAGAAGAGCAAGGTTGACTTCGGACCTTTACTATCCACAATAGGCAAAGACGATATCGAAGGCTGGAAACTTCGCGTGGGTGCTACAACTACAGCAGCTTTACACCCTCACCTCTTTGCAAGCGGCTATGCCAAATACGGATTCAAAGACCAGCGTGTCAAAGGAGGGGCTACTCTCACATGGTGTATAAAGAAGCGCAAGAACAGCATCAACGACTTCCCGATGCGCAATATTTCATTCAGCTACACCAACGATATTCATTCTCCGTTCGGCAAATACTTGGAGAACAATCGCGACAACATGTTCTTGGGACTGTCGTGGAGCAGCAACAATACTGAGACGTATTTCCAGTCGTACAAGGCTACTATCGACTGGGAGTTGGAAAATGGTCTGAGCTTCCGCGGCTCGTTCAATCGCGAGAGCAACACGCCTGTTCCTCTACGTGGCGCGCAGACTCTTAACCCTGAGAAATATAGTATGTATCGCAGTCTCGATGGGCAGCCTATCGATCATCTCAACACTACGGACTTGAGCTTGCTTGTCGAGTTTCGTCCTGGTGCAAAATGGGTGGCTTCGAAGGTCAAGCGACATCTGACCAACAAGAACGCTCCTATCTATACCATAGGCCATACGGTAGGCATAAAGGGCTTCCTCGGCGGAGAGTATAACTACAACTTTACCGAAATCACTTTTACCAAACGTACATGGCTTGACGCTTGGGGTGTGCTCGATGCGCGTCTTCAGGCTGGTATACAATGGAATCAGGTGCCTTTCAGCTTGCTTATCATTCCTGCCTCCAACTTGAGCTTCATACGCAACAAGAATACTTTCAACCTCATGCAGAGTATGGAGTTTCTCAACGACCGCTATGCTTCGGCCATGATTCGGTGGAATCTCAATGGTAAGCTCCTCAATCTGCTGCCTATCAACCGCAAGTTGAAATGGCGCGAGGCTTTTGGCATCAACATGATGTGGGGCTATCTCTCTGACAAAAACAACCCTTCCAAGCACTTCAACCCCGACGGTACTCTCAAGGAAGGTATGAACCACGACAACGTGATGCTCATGCCTGATTTCTACAAAAATGAAGGGGATCCTGACAAATGGTACTCACCCAGCGGATTAGATCCTGCAAAGCCGTATATCGAGGTGAGCGCGGGTATTCACAATATTTTCCGCTTCTTCAGCGTGGATTATTTCCAACGTCTCACCTACATGCACAACAAGAACATCAGCAATACAAACTGGGGCATACGCTTCCGTTTCGAGGTAAGTTTCTGACTTTTACCTGCAAATGAGCGTCATATCTTCAAGGCTTCGCAAAACGCATCAAAATTGCTCTCTATACGAGCTATCTCGTATGGCTCTATGTTGAGCGAGAACACTCCTCCTACATTTTCAAGCCCGAAACTCGTGCATATTATGCTTGCAAGGCTGAAACTCGGCCCATCACCACGCTTTATCAAATAGCGGCAAGTGCGGGTCAGCAGAACGACATCGTGCTCGACATATCTCAGAGCCTTGAGTAGCATGAAGTCGGACACTCGGGTGTCGACTTGTAGCAGAAGTGCTATACGCCTCTCTCCCTCACCTACTCCACACGCCGAGAACAGGTGCTCCGCTTGCTGCACTTCTACCGTCTTGGGCAGGAGCGACACGATGGTCTTCGTCACGTCAATATCGGAAAACGTACTGCATATCGAGGCAAAATGACCTGTCTCGAGTATGCTCCAGCCTCTGTTTGAAACCATGGTATTCAAGGCTTTGAGCAGCATTCCCAAATATGCCTTGCTGTCTGCATGATGCAAGTGGGCAAACAACGTCCAAAATGGGGTGACTTCCATCTCTGGCAGAACGACATCGGCTAAAGCAGAACAGGCCGCACGATGCCGGGCATTACTCGACTTGAGTAAATACGAATACAAAGACTCTGGCTCGTTTGCCAATGCTCTGAGCTGATGTATATCGGCAGTCATATACGATGTTTTTTCAAGAGGAAAAAAGCGAAACCTTTATCAAAAAGATTCCGCTTCGTCACCATTTGTCTTGCTTTGAGCCTCTTGTCGGATTCGAACCAACGACCCCGAGATTACAAATCACGTGCTCTGGCCAACTGAGCTAAAGAGGCGGGTGGGTAAGCGATCTGCATCGCGCCGCTACAACCAAGTACCCTTGCTGCGGTCAAGCCCTGGGGGAGTTCCGAGGGAGCATGCCGTACAGGACTTACCCGTTTTCTGCAGCAAAGGTACTACTATTTTTTGATTTGGGCAAGTATTTCATGTATTATTTTTTATTCTGCGGTATTTTTTCGAAACAAACATGTCTATATTGCTTGTCTTTTAGAGAAGTTATCAAAAAACAAGTTTTTATTTGGAATTGTATTCGCTTATTCGTAACTTTGTAGACTGAAACAAAAAGAAGTAAAGTCATGGCTACGTTACAGAAAGACATCACGGTTGTTGTTCCCCTTTGGAACGAAGACGAATCGCTCCGCCCGCTTCACGACTGGATAAAGCGCGTAATGGACGAAAACGGGTTCACTTACGAAATACTGTTCGTCAACGACGGCAGCACAGATGACTCATGGAACGTGATAGAGCAACTACACAACGAAAATCCCGACACCGTGCATGGCATCTGCTTCCGTCGCAACTATGGCAAGAGCCCTGCCTTGTATTGCGGATTCGAGGCTGCCGAGGGCAACGTGGTGATAACCATGGATGCTGACCTTCAGGACTCACCCGACGAGATTCCAGAATTGTACCGTATGATTGTGCAAGACGGCTTTGACCTCGTGAGCGGATACAAACAGAACCGCAAGCAGGGCGATCCTTTATCCAAGACCATTCCGACAAAACTGTTCAACGCTACTGCTCGCGCCGTAAGCGGTATTCATAATCTGCACGATTTCAACTGCGGATTAAAAGCCTATCGCCGTGAGGTGGTCAAGAATATCGAAGTGTACGGCGAGATGCATCGCTACATCCCGTATCTGGCTAAAGAAGCGGGCTTCTCTCGCATAGGCGAGAAACCTGTACACCATCAGGCACGCCAGTATGGCAAAAGCAAGTTTATGGGCTGGAACCGCTTCGTCAACGGATACCTTGACCTCCTGTCGCTATGGTTCATCAGCACTTTCGGTCTCAAGCCCATGCATATATTTGGATTCATCGGCACCTTGATGTTCATGATTGGATTCATAGCCCTGATTGCCGTAGGTGGGACAAAATTGTATTGTCTCAGTCAGGGTCTCCCCTGCCCTCTCGTGACGGATATGCCTTACTTTCACATCTCCCTTGTTATGATGGTGCTTGGCACACAGTTGTTTGTGGCAGGATTCCTCGGAGAGCTCATCAGTCGCAATTCGATGGAGCGTAACAAGTACCATGTCCGCACACGTATCTGATACCATGATGATGTCACAAATGCCAATCCGCTCTCTTCGACGCATGACTCTGACGGCATTATGCGCAGTATTGCTCAGTTCATGTGATATGCTCAACTGCACGGAATACAACTCAATACTCTTCACCATGCAGATTTGCGACCAGCAAGGACAAAATGCCCAGCTCATAGATACACTCACCATCACAGCCTCAGGTACAGAGCAAGTCCTCCTCAACAAGCAGGTCGGAGCGTCTCTGATACATATACCATTAAGCTACGCAGCCACGACTGACACCTTTTATCTCAACCTAAAGGGCAAGATAGAGGAGCAAGATTATGAGATGACGGAGACGCTATATGTCAAAAAGACCAACGATCAGTTCTTCGAATCGCCCGACTGCCCTACACGAATATTTCACACGATTGAGAGAGTATGGAGCGAAAAGGTATTTGTCGACTCTGCGTCAACCATAGATGCTAAAGTCAACTTTAATGATGTCACACACGTGAATTTGTTTGTCAAGTGAAGATATTCAGCACTATAATAGCCGTTATCCTGGTTGCCGTCAATGGACTTCAAGCCGCAGAGCCAGTCTTGCAGGACAGCGTTCCACAGACCCCAAAAGTCACAAAGTGGATAGCCCCGAAAAAGGACAAGATATACTTCGTCGGAGGCGGTGCCGTGTGGGTTGACTTCGTGGGATTGGGCATGAAAGTCGCAGGGGCCAAGTTTAGCCAAATGGAGATAGGAGCCCGTGTGACCATTGTCGAAAAAATATTTCCGATATTCGAAATCGGACTTGCTACTTCTCACCGCGAGGGCAACTCAAAAGACAACACCTTCTCTACCCCCACTTCACCATACTTCCGCGTAGGATTTGACGTCAATCTCAACAAGAAACGTAAGTCAAACAGATTTATGTTGGGATTTCGCTACGGCTACAGCAGCTTCAAATATGACTTCGTCGGGCCCGACCAGATAGACCCTGTATGGGGCACTCCAGTACCCTTAAACATGACTGGCATCCCTGCCTCAGCCATGTGGGGCGAAGGTGTCTTAGGTTTTGAAGCCAAGCTATGGAGTTTCATACGCATTGGGTGGAACGCACGCTTCAAGTTCCGCTTTACCCAAGACCATCCTGAGTATCAAGAACCATGGTACATACCGGGATTCGGCCCCAACGGTGGCAATTGCTGGGGAGGCACCGTTAATCTTATCTTTGACTTCGGTCGCAGCATGAAGAAAGGCAAATGACAGAATATATACTCATATCTATAGCCCTCGCCATGGATTGTTTCACAGTGAGCATCGCTGCAGGCATAGCTGCACGACGAATCCTGTGGCATCAGATGACACACATGACCATAGCCTTCGGGCTCTTTCAGGGCGGCATGACTCTCATAGGCTATCATGGCATGAATCTCATGAGGCAATGGATTGAAGTCATAGACCATTGGATAGCATTCGCCCTGCTATGCTACCTCGGCTACAAAATGATTAGCACGCTATGGACGAAAGAGAGTGCTCAAGAACTCCAGCCTGACATACTCAAGCCTACACGTATCCCTACCATTGCAATAGCCACGAGCATAGACGCTTTCGCCGTAGGAATAACATTAGCCTGCGTAAAAAGCGACATCGTCCCTGCTGCAGCTATCATAGCCTTAGGGAGTTCACTCTTCACCATACTCGGTCTCGCCTTGGGCATCACCCTCGGCAAGCACATCAAGCTCCCCGCCGAACCAATAGGAGGTGTAGTCTTGATTTGTATCGGAATAAAAATACTCATCGAACATTTAGGATAACTCACTATCACACATATATGAAGAAAAAACAAATCATACAAGCCCTCTTTCTCATATTTCTAATAGTCGGCACGGTATATATAGCCATCACAGAGCGCGCCAAGGATTACACTACTAAAGCGGAAGTCCGAAAATTCACGGAGAACATCTTCGGCACCATCATGCACGTCACCTACACCTCTCCCACAGATCTGAATGACAGCATAATGCATACCTTACGTCAAGTAGACTCCTCCCTCTCGATGTTCAACCCTAAAAGCACGATTTCGCGCATCAACAACGGCGAGAGCACCAGGACAGATCCCATGCTACGCAAGATACTCCCCATAGCCCTTGAAGTAAGCAAAGCAACCGACGGAGCCTTCGACATCACCGTTGCCCCACTCGTCAACGCATGGGGATTCGGATTCCGCAACGGTCAGCTCCCCACCGACGCACAAGTAGATTCAATACGCCAATTTGTAGACTGGCGCAAACTCCGCATCACCTCCGACTCCCTCATACGTCAAGACGAACGCATGGTCATAGACCTAAGTGCCATAGCTAAAGGATTCGGCTCAGACTGCGTAGCAGAATGCCTGCGCCGCAACGGCGTATCAGACTTTATGGTCGAGATAGGCGGAGAAGTAGTCTGCCAAGGCAATAACCCCAAAGGAGAAGCATGGCATATAGGTATAACCCGTCCCGATGAGACAGAGCAAGCCTCCACCAGCGACATCGAGGAGGTCCTTCAGGTACACAACTGCGCGATGGCGACAAGCGGGAATTATCGCAACTACTACATCGCCCCCGACGGTCGCAAACTTGCCCACACCATCAATCCCCGCAGCGGACGCCCAATTCAGCACAACATACTATCGAGTACAGTCCTGGCACCAACGTGCGCCATAGCCGATGCCTACGCCACAAGCTTCATGGTCTTAGGGCTCGACAGTTCCCGACAAGTGCTATCTTCACACCCCGAACTGCAAGCCTTCCTCATCTACACCGACAGCCAAGGCAAATACCAGACCTGGACAAATATCAGAAAATAAAATGGACTACACACAATACGCCAATCTTCCCCTGCTCACAGGAATCAGCGCCCAGCAGCTACACCACTTTCATGAAAGGGGAGCGTTGCGTCTTGTCAACATCGAGCCCGAAGAAGGAAACATAATAAGACAAGGAGGACATTGCAACTCACTCACCATGCTCACCCGAGGCACCCTAATGTGCCACACCCAAGGCAATGGTTGGACTCTGGAAGAAGAGATACACGCCCCAGCAATAATCGAAGAAGAAGCCCTATGGAGTCTGGATCAGACCTACCTGCACACCTATCGTCCGCTCACCCCCGGACAGGTCATCATCTCAGAGCGCAAGGCAGTCATACAGACTCTCATGAGCAACGAAATCTTCCGTCTGAACCTGCTCATGCGCCTATCATCACGCCTCAGTCGCAGCCAGAAGACATCACAATGGCAGTCACACCCCACCCTACGCCAGCAGATCTACGCCTTCATACGCAGCATACAATCTACCGACACCTATCCTAAGATACTCCACATAAAAATGAAGACACTCTCCGACATCGTAAGACAGACACGCCTCAACGTGTCAAGGGAACTGAACCAAATGAGTCGAGAAGGACTCATAGGGCTCAAGCGCGAACATATATTCATCTACAAATAAAAGCCTATACGCATCACAATTCATCAACACCCCTACGAAAAACTACTTCAAAACATGACCGACAATCCATTTTATCAGAAAAGATACAACACACCACACGAAGTTCCTCCCTTTGACAAGATTAAGTTCGAGCACTACGAGCCAGCCATGATAGAAGGTATGCGTCAGGAACTTCAAACCATCGAAGAGATCTGCAACAACCCAGCCGAACCGACATTCGAAAACACCATACTCCCCAAGACAGGCGAGATGCTAGAAAACGTCACCAGCGTCTTCTTCAACCTCCTAAGCTCCTGCAACAGCCCCGAGATGGAAGAACTCTCACAAAAGATGTCCCCCCTGCTGAGCGAACACACCAACAAGATAATCCTCAACCAGCGACTCTTCCGACGCATCAAAAGCGTATGGGAAAAACGATCAGAGCTCGACGAAGAGCAACAGCTCCTCATGGAGAAAATCTACGACGGTTTCCTCCGTAGCGGAGCAGACCTGCCCGACGACAAGAAACAAGAACTGGCCAGCATACGCACCGAACTATCGCAACTCCAGCTCCAGTTCTCGCAAAACGAGCTCCACGACACCAACTCATGGTATATGCACCTCACCACACCCGACGAAGTATCAGGACTCCCCGAAAGTGCTCTAAAAAGCGCAGCCAACGAAGCCCGTGAAAGAGGACTCGAAGGATGGGTCATCACCCTCAAAGCCCCCTCATACGGTCCCTTCATGCAATATAGCACCCGACGCGACCTTCGCGAGAAAGCCTACCGTGCTTCCAGCACCATCTGCACCCACGACAACGACAACAACAACTTTGAGATAGTACGCCGCATCGTCAACCTACGCCAACGCTTAGCCCAGATTATGGGCAAGAAATGCTACGCCGACTTCGTCCTCGAACGCCGCATGGCCAGCGACACCAGTCATGTCAACCAACTACTGGACCAACTGCTCGCAGCATACAAGCCCATAGCCGAAAACGATATCCGCGAAGTAGAAGAATACGCAAGACAGTACGAAGCCGACAATCACCCCGAGCAAACCCAAGACTTCCATCTCCAGCCCTGGGACTATGCCCACTACGCCCATCTGCTCAAGATGCAGCGCTACAACATAGACAGCGAGATGCTTCGCCCCTATCTCAAACTTGAAAACGTCCAGCAAGGAGTATTCGCACTCGCCACACGCCTCTACGGCATCACCTTCGAAAAAGCCTCAGACATACCCGTCTACCACCCCGACGTCGTAGCCTACAGAGTACACGACACAGACGGCACCCTCCTCGCCATACTGATGGCAGACTTCCACCCGCGCGACAACAAACAATCAGGCGCATGGATGACCACCTACCGCGACCAATGGATTGAAGATGAACATCCGACCACAAGCAACGAATCCCCTCAGTTTGCTCCTGGAGAAAACGTACGTCCCATCGTCTCGCTCGTAATGAACCTCACCAAGCCCACCCCCGAGAGTCCAGCCCTACTCACACTCGGCGAAGTCGAGACCTTCCTCCACGAGTTCGGACACGCCCTCCACGCCATATTCTCACAAGTGAGATACAGCTCGCTCTCCTGCACCAACGTCTACTGGGACTTCGTCGAGCTGCCCAGTCAATTCATGGAAAACTACGTCATAGAGAAAGAGTTTCTCCACACCTTCGCCCACCATTGGCAGACAGGCGAGCCCATACCCGACGAGCTGATCGAACGCATCGTCAAGGCACGCAACTACCAATGCGGCTACGCCTGCTGCCGTCAAGTCAGCTTCTGCCTCCTCGACATGGCATACTACACCCTCACCCAGCCTCTCACCCAAGATATCATCACCTTCGAGCATCAAGCATGGCAACGCGCCATCGTAATGCCCATACCCACAGACAACTGCATGTCCGTACGCTTCGGCCACATCATGTCAGGCGGATACGCCGCAGGCTACTACAGCTACAAATGGGCAGAAGTCCTCGAAGCCGACGCCTTCTCCGTCTTCCAGCGCGAAGGCATCTTCAACCGCGACACAGCAAACCGTTTCCGTCGCGAAATACTCTCACGCGGACGCAGCCAGCACCCCATGGTTCTCTACAAGAACTTCCGAGGAGCAGAACCCACCATCGACGCCCTATTACGCCGCAACGGCATAAAATAAAGAAAGGAACGACATGAGCACAATATTAGACCGCAGATACCTGCGCATGGCACTCATCTGGAGCGAAAACTCATACTGTCAGCGACGTCAAGTCGGAGCCCTCATCGTCAAAGACAAGATGATTATCTCCGACGGCTACAACGGCACCCCAAGCGGGTTTCCCAACGTATGCGAAGAAAACAACGTCACATACCCCTACGTACTCCATGCCGAAGCCAACGCCATAACCAAGATCGCACGCTCAGGCAACAACTCAGACGGAGCCACCCTCTACGTCACCGACTCCCCCTGCATCGAATGCGCCAAACTCATAATCCAAGCCGGCATCAAACGCGTAGTCTACTCGCGCGAATACCGACTCACCGACGGCGTAGACCTCCTCAGACGTGCAGGCATACAAGTAGAATACCTCCCCATCGACCACAACCAACAGCCCACCCCAACACAAGAACAACAATGAAAAAGCTCCCCCTTCTGCTCTCCATAGCGATGAGCATCGGCATACTCATTGGCACCTTTCTGGCCAACCACTTCAGCGGCAACCGCATAAACATCATCAACACAGGTACCAACAAGCTCAACTATCTGCTCCAGCTCATCGACAACAGCTACGTAGACACCGTTGACATCAACCAAGTCGTAGACGAAGCCATACCCAGCATACTCTCCGAACTCGACCCCCACTCCGCCTACTTCAACGCCAGCGACGCCGAAGCCGCCAACGAAGACCTGCGAGGCTCATTCTCAGGCATAGGCATACAATACCGCATGGAGCACGACACCGCCATGGTAATGAGCGTCATACACGGAGGCCCGGCCGAGAAGGTAGGCATACTCTCAGGCGACAGGATAATCACCGCAGGCAAGAAGAACCTATGCAAGTTAGAAAGCACCGAAGTCCAGAAATACATCAAAGGCAAGAAAGGTACCCACGTCAAGCTCACCATCGTCCGCCGAGGCCACACCAAGCCCCTCACCTTCGACGTCGAGCGCGGCGATATTCCAGTCTACACCATTGACGCCAGCTACATGATAGAACCAGGCATAGGCTACATCCGCGTCAAGAGTTTCGGCGAGCAGACCTACGCCGAACTACTCTCAGCCCTCGCCAAGCTCAACATGCGAGGCATGAAGTCCCTCATACTCGACCTGCGAGGCAACCGCGGAGGCTACATGCACATAGCGATGCAGATGGTCAACGAGTTTCTCCCCTCAGACCAACTCATACTCTACACCGAAGGACGCAAGTCCCCACGCGAAGACTACCACAGCGACGGCCGCGGTTCATTCAAGGAGCTGCCCATCGTAGTCCTCGTCGACGAGATGAGTGCCTCCTCCAGCGAAATCTTCGCTGGAGCCATACAGGACAACGATCGCGGCACCATCATCGGACGCCGCACCTTCGGCAAGGGACTCGTACAGCAATCCATGAACTTCCGCGACGGCTCGACCATACGACTGACCGTATCCCGCTACTACACCCCCTCAGGCCGCTGCATCCAGAAACCATATCAGAAAGGCCACGGCGAAGACTACGAAAACGAACTGCTCATGCGCTACGAGCGCGGTGAATTCTTCAGCGAAGACTCCATACACCAAGACGGTCCCGTCTACAAGACCGTCCATCTCGGTCGTACCGTATACGGAGGCGGAGGCATACGCCCCGACATCTTCGTCCCCGAAGACACCACAGGCCTCACCACCTACTACAAACAAGCCGCATACACAGGCCTCATAGCCCAATACGCCTTCGAAATCACAGACCATCACCGAGCTGAGCTCCAAAAGTTAGACGACAACACCCAGCTCGAACAATGGATGAACCGCAAGAACCTCATAGACGGCTTCGCCACATGGGCATCAACACACGGTCTCCAGCGCCGCAACCTCATGCTGCGCCAGAGTCAGCGGCTATTCCGTCGTGCCATCTACGGAGGAATCATCTACAACACACGCGAGATGGAAGACTATCTAATCTACCTCAACCAAGAAGACCCCACAGTCATCAAAGCCCTCGACATCATACACCAAGACAAGACCTATCCCAGCGAATAATCCCCCCATCACACACCATCACCAGCAAATATACCCTCAAGAAACAAAAAAAATCCCCCTCCCTACACATAATACAACAAAAAATGCTATCTTTGTCCAAAATATTGGCAAGATATTAGATTAATAAACACATAAAAACCAGACACGATATGTATTTCAAAGTTTCCAGCACAGCCTTGATGAGCCGCCTTGCCAACGCCAGCAAAGTAATGGCCAGCAAGAACGCAATGTCAATCCTCGACTGCTTCCTACTCGAAGTAAACGAAGGAGAACTCAAAGTGACAGCCAGCGACTCCGAGAAAAGTATGACAACCACCGTACCAGTACCCGAGCAAGACGGCACCATGAGCTTCTGCGTCCAAGCCAAGACCCTCATGGACTCGCTCCGCGAGATACCCGAGCAGCCCATCATTCTGGACATAAACCCCAACACATACGAACTCCACGGCAAGCACAGCAGCGGTCAATTCACCATCATGGCACAGGAGTCCTCAACATACCCAGAATCACGTCCAGCCACAGACGGCAAAGAACTGGAGATTCCATCAAACATCATGCTCAACGGCATCACCCGCTGCATATTCGCCACAGCCAAC
Source organism: uncultured Prevotellaceae bacterium (assembly GCA_945932615.1). Taxonomy (GTDB): domain Bacteria; phylum Bacteroidota; class Bacteroidia; order Bacteroidales; family Bacteroidaceae; genus Physcousia. Next base: position 55,984 of record CAMEQD010000001.1, read on the forward strand.
GACGAAGTACGTCTCGTCATGAACGGCATCTACTGCGATCTTAAAGAAGACCACATCATATTCGTCGGCACCGACGGCCGCAAGCTCGTACGCAACACCATACGAAACATCACCCCCAACACCGAAGGCGGCTTTATTCTGCCAAAGAAAGTAGCCACAATCCTGAAAAACGTACTGCCCAAAGACGACACCCCCATCACCGTACGCTTCACCCACGACCGCGCCACAATAGAGACCCCCGACATGACAATGCACTTCCGGCTCATTGACGGCAACTATCCCAACTACAACGCAGTCATACCCCAATACAATCCCTACCGTGCCACCATCGATCGTCAGGCATTAGGCAGCGCCCTAAAGCGCGTCAGCGTCTTCTGCAACCAAAGCAGCGGACTCGTCAGATTAGAGTTGACACAAAACCAGCTGCGCCTCACTGGTCAAGACACCGAATACTCCACCAGCGGCGAAGAATACCTCAACTGCGACTATAACAACAACAACATCGCAATCGGCTTCTCATGCCCGTTCCTCATAGAGATCTGCAACATACTCGAAAGTGAAAACGTCATACTCGAACTCGCAGACCCCAGCCGACCAGGCATCGTACTGCCAGCCGACGAATCAGACACCGACGAACTACTCATGCTACTCATGCCAATGCGAGTGGAGGACTGACCCATGAAACTGAAATTAGAACGCCCCATAGTTTTCCTCGACCTTGAGACCACGGGCATAGACATCACCAAAGACAGAATAGTCGAGATATGCCTCATCAAGTTAGAGCCCAACGGCAACCGCGAGAGCAAATCGCTCCGCATCAATCCAGAGATGCACATACCCGAGACCTCCAGCGCCGTCCACGGCATCTACGACGAAGACGTCAAAGACTGCCCCACATTCAAACAAGTAGCCGAAGGACTTAAAGAAACACTTCAAGGCAGCGACCTCGCAGGCTTCAACAGCAACAAGTTCGACATACCACTACTTGCAGAAGAATTCATACGCGCAGGAGTAATGATAGACCTCAACACCCCCCTACGAGTCGACGTCCAAAACATCTACCACAAGTTAGAACAGCGCACCCTCGTAGCCGCATATAAATTCTACTGCGGCAAAGACCTGTCAGACGCACACACAGCCTTAGCCGACACCCAAGCCACCCTCGAAGTCCTCGAGTCACAGTTAGACCGCTACCCCGACGAGCTGCAAAACGACATACCATTCCTCGCCGCATACAGCCGCCGCGACAACTACGTAGACTTCGCCGGACGCCTCGCATACAACGACCAAGGAGAAGTCTGCATCAACTTCGGCAAGCACAAAGGCCGCCCCCTCAGAGACGTCCTACGCCTCGAACCCAGCTACTACAACTGGATGATGCAAGGAGATTTCACTCAAAACACCAAGCAAGTACTCACCAAGTTCTACTACAAATACAAGTAATCCCACACCGCCCCACCCCACAGTCAAACGACACCCCCATGTTGAAAGGAAAGAAGATAGTATTAGGAATCACAGGAAGCATCGCAGCCTACAAATCATGCCTGCTCATACGCCAGCTCATCAAGAGCGGAGCCGAAGTACAAGTAATCATCACCCCCTCAGGAAAAGAATTCATCACCCCCCTGACCCTCAGCACCCTGACCCACAAGCCCGTCATCAGCGAATTCTTCAGCCAGCGCGACGGTACATGGCACAGCCACGTAGACCTTGGTCTTTGGGCCGACGCCATGCTCATAGCCCCCGCCACAGCCAGCACCATAGGCAAGATGGCTCACGGCATAGCCGACAACATGCTCATCACCACCTATCTCAGCATGAAAGCCCCCGTATTTGCAGCTCCCGCCATGGACCTCGACATGTACGCACACCCCACCACCCAAACCAATCTGAAACTACTCCAAAGCCACGGCGTACACATCATCGAGCCAGGCTGCGGTCACCTCGCCTCCGACCTCGAAGGCAAAGGCCGAATGGAAGAACCCCACAACATCGTCACCCGACTACAAGAATTCTTTGCCCGACGCGACGGCAGCCTACGAAATCACAGAATAATGATAACAGCAGGTCCCACCTACGAACGCATAGACCCCGTACGCTTCATCGGCAACTACTCAAGCGGCAAGATGGGCATCGCCATAGCAGAAGCCTGCGCGAGCGAAGGCAGTCAAGTCGAACTCATTCTCGGTCCCACCACCCAACAACTACCCCAGAGCCCACACATCCACGTCACCCACGTAGAAAGTGCCAGCGAGATGTATGACGCCGCCATAGCGACATACCCCACCTGCGACGCAGGCATCATGTGCGCAGCCGTAGCCGACTTCAGGCCAGCCCACACATCAGACCTCAAGATAAAACGCGAAGGTAGCGGTCCCATGACCCTCGACCTCGTCCCCACCCAAGACATAGCAGCAGCATTAGGTCACATCAAGACCCCCAGTCAGAAGCTCTGCGGATTTGCATTAGAGACCCACGACGCCATCGAACACGCCAAAGACAAGCTCATACGCAAACGCCTCGACATGATTGTAATGAACAGCCTCCAAGACCCAGGAGCAGGCTTTCAAGTCGACACCAACAAAGTCACCCTCATCACCCCCGACACCATCACCCCACTACCCCTCATGTCAAAAAGCGAAGTAGCCAAAGAGATCGTCAAGGCAATGTTCAAGACCCTATGAGAAAGACCATTCCCCTATTCATACTATACACAATCCTCAGCATCACAGCCTCAGCCCAAGAGCTCAAAGCCAAAGTCACCCTCAACACCCAGCAGATACAAGGCAAGACCGAAGACTGCGAGACCATGCGCCAGAAAGTAGAGGACTTTCTCAACACCCGCCATTGGACCGAGCGCGAATATGCCGAACAGGAACGCATAGACTGCACCCTCGCCATCACAGTCAACAAATACAGCCAGCAAGACGGAGCCTACGAATGCACCATGCAGCTCACCAGCACACGCCCCGTATGGGGCACAGCCTACCAGACCGTCCTCTACAGTTGCAAAGACAACAATTTCCACTTCAAGTTCGACCCAGCCGACCAGCTCGAATACAACTTCGACAACATCGACAACCAGCTCGTAGCCCTATTAGCCTACTACGCCCACCTCATCATCGGCATAGACATGGACACCTTCTCACCACTCGGAGGCACCGAAGTCCTCAACACCGCCCAAGACATCGTCAACAAAGCCCAAAACCTCAGCTACTCAGGCTGGAGTGCCTTCAACGACAACAGCAACCGCCACGCCCTACTCAACGACTACATGGAACCCTCCATGGAAAGCATGCGCACCCTCAACTACCGCTACCACCGCCAAGGACTCGACCTCATGGCCGACAGCACAGACACCGCCACACAAAACATCATCACCTCCCTCGAACTCCTCGACGAAGCACGCCAAGGCCGCACCATGAGCAACGTCCCCCAGCTATTCGCCGAATACAAGCGACAGGAACTCGTCAACCTGCTCACAGGCAAAGGCACCCCCCAGCAACGCCAGCGCATCTACGACATACTCTTCGCCCTCAACCCCAGCATGGCAGGCGAATGGGAGAAAATCAAGAAGTAACAGCAAACAGCCCACACACATGCTACGACACCTACATATAGAAAACTACGCCCTCATCGAGCATCTCGATATAGACATGCGCCGCGGTTTCAGCGTCATTACAGGACAGACAGGAGCCGGCAAGAGCATACTACTCGGAGCCATAGGCCTACTCACAGGAGAAAGAGCCGACATGTCAGCAATACAAGCAGGCAAACAACGATGCATACTCGAAGCAGAATTTGACCTTACCGGATACGACATGAAGCCAATCTTCGACCAGGCAGACCTTGACTGGGACGAATCGAACTGCATTATCCGACGCGAGCTCACCACGACAGGCAAGAGCCGAGCCTTTGTAAACGACACCCCCGTCACAGTCACCACCCTAAAAAGTCTGGGAGCCAAACTACTCGACATACACTCCCAACACCAGAACCTACTTCTCAGTCAAGAAGACTTCCAACTACACGTACTCGACACCCTCGCCAAAAACCAAAGCCTGCTGACAGACTACACCACAGCCTACACCACCTGGCACAGCAAGCTCAAAGCCCTCGACGCAGCAATCAAGGCATCAAAAGAAAGCCGCGACGACGAAGACTACCTCCGTTTTCAGCTCGACGAATTAGAAGCCTTTGCCCCCCAAGCAGGCGAAGACGAAGCCCTACACACAGAATGCGCCACACTCGAGCACGCACAAGACATAAGACAAAGTCTCTACACCACATCGCAAATTATAGACGGAGAAGAATCCTGCATAGCAAAACTACGTCAGGCACGCCGCCAACTACAGGAAATCGCCACATACTTCACACCAGCCGAAGAAATGGCACAACGCATCGAAAGCTGTGAGATAGAACTCAAAGACATCTCACACGAATGCGACACACACGGCGAAAACATAGACTACGACCCCACACGCCTCGAAGAAATACACACACGTCTCAACAAGCTATACACCCTTGAGCAGAAGCACCACGTCACGTCAAGCGCAGACCTAATCACCATCCAACACGACATCGCCACACGCCTCGACGCCATCGACAACAGCGACGAGCACATCCAGCAGCTACAGCAAGAACTCGAGCAAGCAGCAGCAAAAGTATCAGACCTTGCCGACAAACTGAGCGCCACCCGCACGAGAGTCTCCAAGACTGTAGAAAAGCAGATGAAAGAAATGCTCCACCAATTAGGCATGCCCAATGTACAATTCATAGTAGACATCACCCGAAGCCCCCAGCCACACACGAAAGGTCAAGACAACGTATCCATGCTCTTCTCCGCCAACAAAAACACCCCACCACAAGCGATACAAAATGTCGCCAGCGGAGGCGAGATAGCCCGCGTCATGCTCTCACTCAAAGCCATCATAAGCACATTCGTCAGTCTCCCCACCATCATCTTCGACGAGATAGACACAGGAGTATCAGGTCAGATAGCAGAAGCCATGGCCCACATCATGCGACGCATGGGCAACCAAGGCCGGCAAGTCATCAGCATCACCCACCTACCCCAAATAGCAGCACTCGGAGAGACCCACTACCGAGTATGGAAAGAAGACACCACCGACACCACACTAAGCCACATCACCCAACTCGAAACAAAAGAGCGCATACACGAAATCGCCTCAATGCTCTCAGGATCAGACATCACCAACTCCGCCATCGAAAATGCCAAAAGACTACTTGGACTCTAAGACAAAACACATAGAGAAACGCTTCCCCCTTCACCTGATGAATCAAGGAGGCCGATGGCTCATCGCCCTCAGCGGTGGTGCAGACTCCATAGCCCTCGCCCTCATGATGAAGCACCACCACATCGACACCTACGCCCTACATTGCAACTTCCACCTCCGCGGCGACGAAAGCGACCGCGACGAAGCATTCGTCAGAGAATTCTGTCAGGCAAAGCAAATACCCCTCCAAGTCGCCCACTTCGACACAAGACACGAAGCACACCTACATCACGAAAGCATCGAGATGGCAGCACGCCGACTCCGCTACACATGGTTTGAAGCACAGCAACACCACCTTGCAGCCCAAGGCATCTGCGTAGCCCACCACCTCGACGACCAAGCCGAGACCATACTACTCAACCTCATACGCGGCACAGGACTCCAAGGACTCCAAGGTATCCAACCCAAGCGCACCATCGGCAGCCTCAACGTCGTACGCCCACTCCTTGGCTACACCAAACAAGAACTCCTCGACTACCTCAGCAGCCAATCACAATCCTACGTCACCGACAGCACCAACCTCCAGCGCGACGCCCTACGCAACCGCATACGCCTCGACGTGATTCCCCTCCTGCGCCAGCTCAACCCCAACATCACCCAATGCCTCGCACGCACAGCCGAAAATATCCGACTGAGCCAGACAGACAGTCCCCACACCCACCTCTACCAGACACTACAACCACACGGCTTCACACGCACACAAATCATCGACATCTCCCGACACCTCCACCACCCCAACCCCACACAACCCTCAGGCCAGCAATGGCACAGTCCTACCCACACCCTCACGCTCGACCGCGGCCAGATCATACTCGAGAGCCGCGCCACACCACGCCCCTCCAGTCTGCACACCGAGACCATGGACACAGCCACACACACCCTTAGCCAGATCGACTGGACAGACAGACACACAGCCTACATAGATGCCCAGACAGTATCCCTCCCCCTCACCCTACGTCCCATGCAACGCGGCGACCGATTCCGCCCCTACGGCATGACCCACGGCAGCAAACTCCTCTCCGACTACCTCACAGACCGCAAAGTCCCCCTAAGCGAGAAGCAACGCCAGTTAGTCGTAGAAGACCAAAACCACGCCATAGTATGGGTAGCAGGCAGAGAAATCGACCACCGTAACCGCATCACCGAAAACACAAAGCAGATACTCAAGCTGACCATCACATAGTCCCTCGACACTACAGAGCTACTTCTCGCGAATGAGCATACCTGGAGCGAAATCCCTACCCGAGACAATTTCAAACTCCGTAGCGTCAAAAGAAGCCTCAGCAGATTCCTCCTCCGTCACCATATAACGGTTATCCTTTATCCATTACCGTTTGTGGCCGCGAAGTTACAAACAAATTTCAAAATATGCAAATAAAAGTAAAACATATTACTGTCCGCTATTTTTTTTGAGGCAGTATGAGGCTGTATAAAAATAGAGCTGATTCCATTTGTAGGAGTCAGCCCAAAATGGTTATTTTGATGTCGCCAAACTATCCAATAAACCAAAATCGGTCATTATGAATTCTGTGTGTCATACGGGAGCGAGAAAAGGGCACCGAACGCACGCCTGTTGACAGTCTGAGAGAACTTGGAGAAATAGCGTAGGAAAAATATGGGATAGTCTGCCGATTAACCCAGATTGAATGAATTAAATGACTATCCCTACTTATTAATAATGATGTCTCTTATTCTTCCATTTAGTCTTTCAAGATTATTTATCAACTCTTCAAACGATATAGATTCACCATAAATCATGTGCATCCGCATATTTTCATAGTCGGCTCTCCATTGTTCAATGATAGAAGCTGGGGGAACAATATTGAGCGTCACAGGATAAAGTGTGTCATAGTTAAAACCACGCAAACCGATGAATGTTCGGCGATGTTCCACTACTTGACGGTAAAGTTCTGTATCATTGATAGCATGTTCGGCTATTGTAGTTTTCTACATCTGCCCAATATCGTACATATGGCGCGACTTCCCTCTACTCTAATTAAATCCATTGGCTTGGCAAATTCTTCGTGGAGCAGGAATACCTTCTCAAGGAAAGTACGTTCTGGGAGAACCGCTCGAACCATGAACCTAGGCTCTGCAAAGGGTGATTTCAGATATACCTCGTCAATCATGGAATCAAGTGCAATTTCCTGCACAGGTTCGCTCATTGACCTACCACTTACTTCTACTTTTACTTTGGGTAGAACATACAAACCACCCTCTCCTTCAAAAGAGAATGTCAAGACAGAATCATAGTTGATGTTTATGGTTTCTGGATCAGTGGTAGAGATAGGTGTAATATCCACATTGACCTGAAAGTTGTCTTTTGCGATACCGTCTTTGTGCAACTGTTCAGCTATGTCGTGTTGCATGGTTTCTCTTACGAAAGAACAAGTAGCACGGCGCAACTTATTGCTGATTTGCGTTTTAGACAATATACTTATGATTTTCTTGATAATGCCATTGTAAGTGAAGTATCAGCGGATACTGTGTATGCTAATTAAAAAGTATACCACTTTCTAATTAACGTGAGTTCGACGAATTTACTTTAAAATAAAGTAAGCTGCCTGTCATTTGAAATATCCACGGTCTGTACTCGTATGGTTGGTTTCTTTGGGAAATAGCAGTATGCAGCTATACCTCCCAGAAGATTGACTACGAAATTGCCAAAGTTTCTATGTCGTGAATGCTCCACTTGGGCAATGTTCTTCAGTTCATCATTCACAGTCTCAATGATCGCCCTCTTCCTGAGCAGCAGTTTGTCGGAAACGGACATCAAAGCTCCCTTCATGTTGCTTTTGAGCTTCGTAATAAGCTGTATGCCGTCCACAAAGAGCCTTTCGAAAAGATGCTTGCCAATGTACCCCTTGTCTCCGACGAGCTTTCCATATATGAATTATACAAAGGCTTTATATTCAAGAGGTTTCCTGTCATATACATCACCTGGTGTTATCATAAAGTTGAGCAAATCTCCCTTCTCGTTGCATATCAAGTGAAGTTTGAATCCAAAGAACCAACCCATGGAGCATTTACCTCTTTGTGCGATGCCTTTGAATGTCTTGTGAATATGGATTCTCTGATTCCTGCATACACGCAGAGGTGTACTATCCACAAAACTGATGCCTGTATACTTGCCCAAGAGAACCTTCTTGATGAACACTATCAATGGGATGGCTATCTCACGTTCCAGTTCAACAAAACGATTGTATGATACTACCTCTGGAAACAGATGACGCATGTGTTTGCATACCTTTTCGAGATAGAAATGCCTCAGGCAGCGATACCCTGATGAATGAAAGAGAATCATTATAATCATGATTTCCGCCTTTGACATACGGCTCTCACGGTGGTATTTGCGCTTTCCTTCTGCCTTAAACGTATATTTTGCCATCTGTTCATCAAAAACTTTGCAAAAATCATCAGCAATACAGAAAATTTCTGTAACTTTGTCTTCGGTAATCATAGCGAAATTCTTTAACTTCATTGTTTTTTATCCACTACAAAGTTACTAAAAAAAATCGCTAATTGCCAAATTACCAACAAATTATAATTCATCGAACTCACGTTAATATAAAAACTGTGTTTAACTACTTTTATTATAGCTTGACACAGTTCTATTTACACTCTCGACAAATGCTAAAGTTGAGTTCCTAATGTCTTTGCTACTTAATCTCTCTCACCAACATTCCTGGATAGAAATCTCCTCCACTAACTTTTTCGAAAGTGGTAGAGCCAAGCGTAGCGTTCTCTGCTCCGTCCTCAACTGCCATGTAGCGATTATCCCATATCTTGTCCTTTACTGGACGGATAACACCGATGCGTTTGTATTCAACGTGTCCGTTATTATCTTCCATAGCCTCCAGTACTTCATATCTACTTTTCTCTGACACGCCCTCTTTAAGGCCAATTTCACATTTTAACGGTTGTATACTCGTCAATGGAGTCTTTACTTTAAACACATCAAAATTCTTTTGTAGATTGGCCACATTTTCATCTAGTGCTCTCTGACAGGCTTTACGAACCATCTTTTGGGGTTCAGACTCATTGATGCCAGCAAACGAAACTTCTGTTCCGCTACTCTCTTGCATACCAAGATATTTCAAAGAGAAGCGTCCTCTATTATTCTCAAAGTTCTCCTTTTTCGACTCATCTGGTTTTTCTGTATACACGTTTCTATAGAAGAAGGAAGAAATTTCCTCATCCCATATCAACTGATATAGATAGGTTTCGATTTTAACATTAAAACCTTTGTAGCTGGCTATTAAATCTCCTAAGTTCTTTTGATTTGAAAAATCCTGTCCATTTAAGGCTCCTGCTGCTTGTATTACGCCGCTAACCACACCTCCAATCACAGCAGACCCTCTACTCTTATCTATATAGTGAATATCATTAATCAATACAAAAGTACTGCCAATAAGTTCCTCACCAGCATCCATTAACAAAGCGTCTTTGCGAACAGAAAGAGCCGCTAAACGCTTGTCAACCTCTGATGCGTTATAATAGCCTCTTTCTTGCACCAGGTTCATATCGCAAGTACCACCATTCTTCTTTCGATTGAACCACTTAGCAATCAGTCTACTAGCAACAAATTGTTTTTGGAGAAATGAATCAAAGTAGTTCATTTCATCTGCATTTGACTCAGCGTTAACGACAAAACCTTCATGCTTATTAAGCCCTTTCGTCTTTATCGTCTTATCGGAGGTATAGAACACCTTTTTACCTAGTCCATGGTCATTGTATTTATCCGGAACTGGCATCGCATCAAAGGCATCCTCTATTTCCTTCTCATATTGCAGATTACGATGACCTATCATTATTAAACATATTGACCCTCGACGATAAAGGAACAAGGAATCTCCCGTCTGTGCTATACAGACAGGAGAGACCAATAATAATATTGCAATAATACTTTTTCTCACAGCAATTGTTTTTAGTAGTCCCAATCCTCGTTGAGATTATCATAAATCTTAGCTTCATCAGGAGCTTCCTCTACCCACAGCTTTTTCTTTATCATGAATTTCTTATTATCCTCCATCATTTTCAGATACTGCTTAGGCTCCTTCGCAATGTCTATCAGTTTAATATCTGAAGGGATTTCGAATTCAGAATCATCTACAGTCCTAGGAGTGATAGAAGTAACAATCGTTGATAAAGACATCAAGAAATCAATATTCATCATTTCATTACTCGTTTGTGAGGCCGTATTATTAGAAAACTTTAAGGGCACACCCTTAACTCCAGGAATACACTCTAAGTCTGCGCCTGGCAAACTCGAATCCGTAGAGATAGCAAACTCATTATGTAAGTTGGTGGTGGAAACCATTCCTGCAGAGTCTGTCTTCATCGTATACTTTACTTTATAAACATCACACTTACGACCAAGAATTGTCATAGTCTCACCGGTCTTCTCAACCTGACCTTTACGCATTTCTTCTACCTGCTTCTGATTCTCGGTCATATTTGTAACTTGAGTATAACCTTTCTTTATGTATGGGAAATAGGTGGTCGTTCGTATCTTGTCGCCCTCTTTTACCTGAACTGTCACACTATTGTTGTAAGGAGTATTCGTTCTATTCTTATCACCCTTAGTAATAGAAGTCATAGTATAAGTACCTGTATAAAAACCAGGATTATTGTCGAAGTTCTTTTTCATGATACTCTTAACTATCGCCTTCGCCAAAACATTTTTGGTAGTTACCTGCGATTTTGCCTTCTGCACTGAATGGCACTTAAAAGTAACCTCGCCCTCAAATTTCGTTTGAGCCATTGCATTTCCTAAGCCAACAACCATTGACATAAGGACAAATAACATTAATTTGTTCATAATTTAACAGTTTTAAGTTTTTAATAATAGTAATTGGTTCTCGTTATTTCATTATTGTATATTCCGTATTGGTTTCCTGTTGTTTCTTTGCATAGGCTATAGCCACTTCCTTAGCAGCATTCAAGCGTTGCTCCTCTAAGCTGATACAATCTTCATAGACCTTCATAGAGAACCCCCAAGGAGTGTTTGCTTCCACATTATTAATAAACAACAAATTTTTCGCATACCGATTTTTGGTTAATTAGTAACTCAATTTTAGCATTTGATCTTTATAGTCTGCGACCATACCCTTTGGGTTGAAAGCATACATATACATATTATAATAATGTGTACGATGCCACTGATACTAAGATTTTTCATATAGTTCTTATTTTTATTCGCCTATAAGAAGTACTGCTTTGCCCAATCCCCGGATATCTACTTTGCATGGTATCTGGTATCTGGATGTCAGTTCTTTCGAGAGTTCCCTGGTCCAACGTCTCGCATCGTTAGGACGCCCATTTGCCTGATACAGAGGTATACGTATCTGCTCGAATTTCAAGAAATTGTCAGAGCCGACAGAAAGGTTGTAACGATGATTGACAGAATTGTCTGACACCCAGTTGTCAATGATATCAGTCAGTTCCTCACCATCATATTCGGTAGCAAGGTTAATACCGCTGCCGTCATTAAAGACCTTTACCTCCATCGTAACCTCACGACCATTCTCCATCATATCGTCAAAATGAGATTGCAGCTGGGCGCAGAAATTGTCCATATTAGCTACCACAGCCTCTTCCAGAAGAACAGGAACATCAGCAGAAAACGAAGGACTGCCAGTACCCTGCGTACCAGCAATTTGCTTGTCCGTATACGAATCCTTAGCAGCAAGCGAATATGTGACACTCCTCTTAGGACCATTGGTATTGACCTGCCAGTTCAACTCTATCACGATATCAGGACCAGCATTACGTTTGATTAGATCCATAGGCGACTCAGCAAGTCCAGCCCCAGACGAACTTGTAGTCATCGCATCCATAATGGAATTGTCATTCAGGCTTTTCAACACAGCCGACAAATCCTTAAGAGGAAAATCACGTTCGCTCATCAAGCTATTTATCTTGGTGATGACATTGTTGCAGTCCGCACTATTCTGCAATGCACGCTTATAATTAGGAACAACAACCTGCGTACCACCCTTGTCATAACTGTCAACATATCTGTTGACCACACACCAGTTGTCTGAGGGGACAACCATTAGTGTCGGCTTCTTTGCCTGGGCAGAAGCCAACAAGCAAACGACGAGACACATTTTCAAAAACAATAACCTTTTCATCAGGAATACGATTATGACTATTTTAGTTGGATTTTTCACCTTATACCTATGTCAAAACCCAGAATTCAGGCTTCGCACAATACCTTGCTTTTCGAGAGTCTTTCGGAGCGCATCCTTCAATACCGATACCGTAGCAGCCACCTTATACTCTTTACCAATCTTTACACGACCAGCCACAGGATTGACGACACGTGCATAATCAGCATATTCCCCGTCATTGAAAAAGCACTTGAAATATTCTCCATTTGCCGACTGAGCACCAGCATCTACCATCGGCTTCTGTGCTGTAAATCTCTTCGTTTCAAACCCTTTGAAAATCACGCCATGCACAGCTGCGTACTTGAACTCCTCTGCTGTCACCACCGGCTTTTTGGAGTATACATAAACTTTCACAAGATACGTCCCTGTCGTACCAGTCTCCACCCCTTCTATATCATACCTCGTCTCTGTGATGTCTGACTTAGCACAAAGACTAAGATCCGACAAAACGAGTAATGCCAACAACACGACAGAACGACATATCACTCTACCGCACAGCACACATCGTGGCAAACACCTCTTCACCACGTCAGCAAGAAATATCGGAAAGACAAGGACTACAAAACAAACAAGAAGAAGAGTACGGGCAGAAAGGCTAACACCTTTTTTACCCCCCCCATCAGCAATGTCCCATACAGGAATACATTTGGATTTGCATCTAACAACGCGTCATTCATATCCATTATCATTTGTGACCGCAAAGTTACAAACATAATTTAAAATTTGCAAATATTTGCAAGAAAAACACACTCACAATCTAAATGTCACACCCGTACCAGCGATGAAGTTCACATCACAATTTGAGAGACAGAGAGAGACGTCTGCGTCTGAAGTCAACATCAATCACCTTAACCATGACATGCTGGTGGAGAGAGACTATACTATATGGATCCTTGACATATCTGTCAGCCATCTCGCTTATATGCACAAGACCTTGGGTATGCACTCCCACATCTACGAAGCAGCCGAAATTAGTGATATTTGTCACAATGCCAGGCAACACCATACCCTGTCGCACATCTTCCAGTTCATGAATCTCATGCGAGAACTCAAACTGAGAGAGTTGCTCGCGTGGATCGCGACCTGGCTTATCGAGCTCTGTCATGATGTCGTTGAGTGTGGGCAGACCCACCTTCGCGCTGACATAGCGACGTACATCGATTGCATCACGGAGATCTTTTCTGTCCATCAGTTCCCTCACGCTGCATCCCTGATCATGAGCCATACTCTCCACAATATGGTAGCTCTCAGGGTGTACTGCGCTGTTGTCGAGAGGCTCTGTCCCACCTTGAACCCTTAGGAATCCAGCAGCCTGTTCAAACGCCTTGGGACCAAGCTTAGGCACCTTTAGCAACTCCCGACGCGAAGAGAATGCACCGTTAGCAGCTCGATAGTCCACTATATTCTGAGCAATCGCAGGACCAAGGCCTGAAACGTAGGTCAACAGGTGTTTCGAGGCAGTATTGAGGTTCACTCCGACCCTATTGACACACTTCTCCACAGTCTGGTCAAGCGAGTGTTTCAACTTCTTCTGGTCAACATCTTTCTGATACTGCCCAACCCCGATGCTGTTAGCATCTATCTTGACCAACTCTGCGAGAGGATCCATCAGACGTCGTCCTATGCTGACAGCACCTCGCACGGTAACGTCCTCGTCCGGAAACTCCTCACGCGCAACCCGACTTGCTGAGTAAATGCTTGCACCGTCTTCGCTGACCACATATACACCGATGCTCTCGGGAATGTCGAGCTTGCGAACAAAGTCCTCAGTCTCGCGACTGGCCGTACCATTTCCTATAGATATAGCTTGGATGGAGTATTGCTCTATGAGCATCTCGATGCGCTCTGCCGACTTGATTTTCTCCCCTCGTGGAGGGTGTGGATAGATGACATCATGATGCAGCAGATTGCCCTCAGCATCGAGACATACGAGTTTGCACCCAGTACGGAATCCAGGGTCAAGAGCCATGACTCGCTTCTGACCTAAAGGGGGAGCCATAAGGAGTTGCTCGAGGTTTTTGACAAAAATACGTATTGCCTCGTCATCAGCCTTTTGCTTAGACGATGCAGCAAACTCGGTCACTATGCTTGGCTTGAGCAGACGTCTGTAGCCGTCGACCATTGCCTCCCGTACAAGATCCGACGCCTCACTATACGTCTTGCTTATATACAGCTTTTCCAACCGATTGCAGCAACGCTCGTCATCTCCGTCGATGCTGACAGTCAGATAGCCTTCTGTCTCTCCGCGACGCATGGCAAGCAGACGATGGCTGGCACAACGTGAGAGCTTTTCTGAGAAATCAAAATAATCGCGATACTTCGATGCGTCTTCCACCCATCTCTCTCTCTCTTCGTCGCTGAGTTTAGAACTGATGGTCTTACGGCGTGAACTTATGACAGCCCCACGCTGTAGATCCTGCCTGACTATACTGCGTGCCCTCTCGTCCTCACTGATACGCTCGGCTATAATATCCTGCGCTCCACGGATTGCCTCCCCTGCCGATGCAATCCCCTTTGCCTCTGAGATAAACTCCCGTGACTTTAGCTCAACGTTGTGAGCAGGATTCTGAGACATAATAAAATCTGCCAAAGGCTCAAGACCTTTCTGCCTCGCCACTTCAGCTCTCGTCTTTCGCTTAGGCTTATATGGCAGATAGATATCCTCGAGCACACTCATCTCCCAAGTCTCCTCGACGCGTTTGCGCAGCTGGTCTGTCAGCTTGCCTTGCGACTCTATGGTAGACAATATGGTATCTTTTCGTTTCGACACTTCTTCGAGCTTGTCCACCTCGTCCGAAATACTTGCTATCTGGACTTCGTCCAATCCTCCCGTAGCCTCCTTGCGGTAACGGCTTATAAAAGGGACTGTAGCTCCCTCGCTGAGCAACTCAATGGTACGACCCACCTGATTGGCACTAATTCCTGTGCGTGATGCTATAATTTTTGAATATATTTGGTTCATAACGATACAGAATGTTCCTAATTCTCGTGCTAAAATAGCAAATATATTTGGAATCTCCAAGAGTCAAGGGTAAAATCTGCGCCATTGAGTCATATACAAAAAAAACGAGCGGCTCATCACTTCTTCCTGTGTGAAACCGCTTCGCTCCTTGAGGTGCCTGGCGGATTCGAACCGCCGTGGCTGGTTTTGCAGACCAGAGACTCAACCACTCATCCAAGGCACCATTGTGTTTCAAGACAACGTCGTTTGTCTTTGACGAGTGCAAAGGTAAGACTTTATTTTGAAACTACAAAGCTTTGACGTACTTTTTTTCGTTTTTACATGAATTATTTGCTAATTTTGTCTTGTCTGCACGGTACAGAGACTGTCGAGCCACCATTATTTTTGGCTACTACGCTAAAATAGCGGATACTCTCAGTATCGTTTGCATCTACGGTCAGAATGAGATATTCGTTGCCTTCCTCGGTAGATTTCGAACCAAAACGTGCATACTCACACTTGCTCCCGTCTGCATTCAGGCATTGTAGGAGTGCTTCATGGCTTGTCGTCACCCTGACGTTAATCACCTGTCCCTCTGCCTTGATTGGCAGGTATATGCCCTCAGTTGGAATACTGACATTGTCTGAGTCCAGGAAATCAAGGACAAGAATGTTGCTGACACTGTCGGCACACGACATCAGCAATGGAAGAACCATCAGAATAGATAAGATCAGTTTTTTCATGTTTTAGTTGTTTAGTTATATTGTTTCAAAACTCAAATGTCAGCTGTACGTGTTTCTCTCGCATCTGGTTGTCCAGTTTATTGGTGTCCGCACGATGAATGTCATATTCAGGAGCGTCCCAAAAGAGATCGAGCTGTACCGCTATGTGGCTCTTGATAGAATACCTCCCATACGCAGTGCGCACGAAAGGAGATGAGGACTGGCGTGATTGCGTCCACAGATATGCAGCAATCTGGGCGTAGAGCGCATCGTATCGCAGACTCGTGTCAAACAGATTCGCATGCATATTGTATATGCGGCGCACAATATTGCGTATTCTCAGCCCACGTCGGTCCTCCTTGAGCAGCAAGCGGATAATGTCCTGATGATACACGTTCTTCATAATCAATACCATTCTATATTAGAACCATATTCACTCTGCTTCTTCCATCTCAAGACATCTCGCAGCGTAGCAGCATCTGCCTGAAACGTAAAGTTGAAACTACGATACGGCAACAGCACCATCGAACACGACATTGAGAAACAGTGTATCTTACGGTTGAGCGAGGCAGTGGTCATGGAGAGCCGCTTGTAGTTGAAATCATATCCCGATGAGAAGTTGATGTTCCAGCCATCAGCTATACGCACATTTCCGCTAAAATTGAGTGTGTGCGTAAACTTGTACGGATAGCGCATATTCTTGGGATTGATGGGAGCAGAAGTGTTTTCACTCATTATCACTCCGTAGCTGGCAGTAAATGACCATGGAATCGAGAACTTGAGATAGCCGTCTTCGTCGACTTCAGCTACCTTGCTGTCTTTTTTTGCTCCATTGAGTGACTTCTTGCGGTCTGGGTCAATATTGTTGTCGCCCATACTGGTATCCTCATCTTCTTCATCTTCTTCATCAGCCTTATCACTTCCAGTGTAGCCCGACTTTGAGAACAAGCCTCTCACCTTGTCTCTAATCTCACGCCAGCTACTATTAGAGAACGTGTACGATATATTCTGGCTCATGCCTTGGAAACGTCCGAAACGACCATAACTCCATTCCGTACGATCCCCGACGCGCACATTGCCATTCTCGTCAAATTCATAAGCATACGTGGCAAACACAGCATTCATCGAGAACGTATATCGCTTTGAAAGTTTCAGACGCAACCTCGTGCTCAGATCACTCCAAGGACGTGTCTGAGCCGCAAAATTATACGACAACGACCCCCCAAGCTCATCTATGAGAGAGATTTTCTTAAACCCCGTAGAGTCACGCTTCGAATAGACCTTCATCTCCAAGTTGTTGGACAAGTCCATCGTTACGCTACCTGTCATTCCTCTTCCTGGAGTACCGTATATGCCATTGGAGAATCGCGAATAAGTAACAGGATTTCCGACAGGATTACCTTCTCTGTCAGTACGCTGATAAGAACCATAAAAACCAAACGTCTCCGAGCCAAAATCTGGAGCATACGAGAAGCTCACCGACGGAGTCACCACATGACGTATGGCCTGAATCTTCTTCCCTCCAAACATAGGCAACGGCTTGTAGAATCCATAGAGTTTAGTATTGAGCGAGAGCGAGGTATTGAAGTTATACACATTGTAGAAGCCCAGCGTAGTATCACGCACCACCTCCTGTCTGTCTTGATCCCAAGTCTGGTCAATACGTTGGAAGTACATACGGTCAGTAAAGTTGAAAGAAGTGGTCAGGTTAATATACTTAAATAGCTGGAAAGATGCAGAAATAGGTATCTGGTGACGCATTCCGTTGCGCCAGTCTTTCAAGAAGTTGCTATGAAATACTTTGTCATTCTTGGTCGTGATACTGTTTTGGATAGTACCTGTATACGAAAAAGCAATCTTCTCATACCAACGCTCCTTGCCAACCGCCACTTTGCGCTTGAATGGATACATTCGTGCCAAAGTAATATTGAGAGTAGGCAAGGTCAGTGAGATAGTAGAATCTCGCATATTCTGGCTCATATTGGCTGTGGCAGAGAGTGTCAGTCCGATATTGGGGAAAGTGCGCGAGTAGCTGACAGAGCTCGTACGTGTACTTTGTGTATAAGTCTCAGGATTATAGCGAGAATTGATGTTATTGCGCTCATAGCTCTGGGTGGCAAAATTCACACTGGCCGAGAAACTCTGGTTAGGGTTAGCCTTGGAGTCCATGCGGTGAGTCCACGTAATCTTCATGTCTGCCATCGAAGGCTGACCCTCGTCGATATATTTCTGATAACTAAAAAACAAGCTGCCAGCAAACTTGTATCGCCAGTTATAGTTGTACGTGGCGTTTATGCCCCACGAGCCCTTTGTATAGACCTCGCCAAGCACCTTCAAGTCCATATAATCATTGATAGCAAAATAATATCCTCCATCTCTCAGGTAAAAACCGCGCGACGTCTCCTCACCATACGTAGGCATGACAAAACCACTCTGATACGAATGCTGAAACGGGAAGAAGCCGTAAGGCACAGCCAAAGGCAATGGCACATCGGCCACCACAAGATACGCCGGGCCAAATACGACGCTCTGCCCAGGCTTCACCTTATAACGAGTCATTTTGAGGTAAAAATGAGGATGTTTGGCATCACATGTCGTATACTTGCCCCCATTGCCATACATGACACCGCTACTATCACGCTTAGCCTCGTTGGCTATCATAAAACCCTCGCCCTGCTTGGTATACACATTGGTGATAAAGGCCTTGCGAGTCTTGAAGTTGTACGACATACTATCAGGCTCATACGCCTCCTCACCCTGCTTAAATGTAGGCTTGCCTTGCATCTCGCCCGTAGAATCAGGCTGTCCCGAAGCATGCACGAGGCTTGAGTCCAACGACATCGTAATCTTGTCTGACAGCAGTTCGAGATTCAGATAGTTCACCTGGCTACCTCCAAACAGTGTAGCTCTATTGGCCTTCATATCAAAAGTGATAGAGTCCTTGGCAGCATAAACCACCGGCTCGTCCAATGCCGTCGAACTCTTTTTCTTCGTCACAGTATCAGTCTGAACCGAGTCTACACGAACAGTATCTGCCAGTACCGTATCTGTCGGAATTGCTTCAACGAGTGCAGTATCCGATGCGACCTGCCCTGCAAGTATTGAATCAGTAAACGAGCCGTCATAAAGACTACCAGCCCTGATGCCAGCAGTATCCACCCCGCCCATAGCCAACACCGCTAAAGAGCCGATGAACAAGAATATCGAGAACAGACGAGTACGCAATGCAAATACTATATTACAGCGCGCAAAGATAGCAAAAAAATCCCACATACCCAAAAACTTATTATAAGAAAATCAAAATAGCGCGAAATGCTCTGCTTTTCAGACAAACTTTTAGTAACTTTGCAGTACAATTTTTACATAAACCGCATTATGATAAAAAATCTAATCCTCGACTTTGGGAAAGTACTTGTCGACTACGACTTCGAAACGTTCTTCAGGAAAAATATCCCTAATCCGCAACGATGCGAGGCAGTCACCTCCATACTCTGCGACCCAGAAACGCTCAACACCTTCGACCGCGAGTCCAAGCCGTTAGACAAGATTGTAGACGACCTCATTGCCCTTCACCCTGAATATGAAGCAGAAATACACATGTTCGTCGAACATTATCCAGAGATTATCATTGGCGAAATGCCCGGCATGTATGAGCTCCTCTCTTCGCTCAAGGAGCAGGGTCTCAAGCTATATGGTCTGACCAACTGGTGTAGCAAGGTACACCTTACCATGCAGCAATACCCCATTTTTTCTCTCCTCGACGGTCGTGTAATCTCATCTGAAGAACACCTCATCAAGCCAGAACCAGCCATATACCAGTGCCTCCTTGACCGCTACAATCTAAATCCCGAAGAATGTCTCTTTGCCGACGACAAGCCAGTCAACATACAGGGAGCCCTCGCTATGGGCATGCACGGCATCGTCTTCAGAAACTCTGCCCAATTCCGACAGGAACTCCAACAATACCTATCTCGCCATGTCTAAACAACACACAACACGTATAGCCCTCGTTCTTACAGCAATTGCCGTTGTAGCCATCAACCGCTATACTACAGCCACTCCCACACAAGTCGGTCTCACCGACGAAGACATACAAACCCTTGACCTGCGCCATATCGTCAAAGGTGGAGCACAAGGCATTCTCGTCGAACACAAGGGATACACGCTCAGTTACAGCACCACTCACAACACACCCTACTACGTAGCATGGCAACTCACCCAGCAGGAATGCCAGGTCTCTGCAGCCAATCGCAAGAACTATAGTTTCATTCCCGACGAAGACCTCCCATACACCAACCAAGTCACCTCAGCCGATTATACCAACTCCGGATATGATCGTGGACACATGTGCCCTGCAGCCGACATGAAATGGGACGCCGATGCCATGCACGATTGCTTCTACATGAGCAACATCTGCCCCCAAGTCCCCATTCTCAACCAGCAGTACTGGGAACGTTTGGAAAGAGCATGCCGACGCTGGGCCGAACGCGAGGGAAGTGTCTATATCGTCTGCGGACCAGTATACAACAGGCTCAAGCCCCAGCGTATCGGACGCGAGCACATGATAGCAGTACCAGACGCATTCTTCAAAGTCATCATCACCCTTGCACCAGGACGGGAAAAAGGCATAGGTTTCTATTATACCAACGACGAAGCAAAGCAAACCATGGAAAGCGCGTCACGCACGATTGACGGTATAGAACAGATTACCGGCTACGACTTCTTCTCAGAGTTGCCAGACCAACTCGAAGACAAGATTGAATCCTCCTGCAAGCTCCACGATTGGAATTAGTAAACAAGAAAAAAAGATAGCGACTATCTACTTGAGAGTAAGAGACAGTCGCTATCAGTCTATTTTAAAATATCAGCCATCAACGCACCAATACACGCTTTCCATTGGCGATGTAGATGCCAGGACTCAGCTTGCGCATAGCCGTTTCGACAGTTACATTTGTCAGCATTTGCTGACCACTCACACTGTAGACATTCAGACGTTCGCTCTTGTCAGGGAAGATTTTATCTATAGCAGTATCTACCGAAGTAGTACCATGCAGGACAACATCATGTGCCGGCATAGTCTCAGGCACCTCGGTATCCCAGCCATCAAAGACTCTACCCTCTGGCACCTCAGGAACAGGGACAGATACAACTGCACCATATTCGAACTCCGTGTCCATATAGACATCTTCATCGAGATAAGCAGTGAGACGATACTTATTGATCGTAAACGTACCCCTCACCACTACATCATATCCAGGCATAGTAGCAGGAACATTGTCCCAGCCTGAGAAGGTATAACCCTCTCTGGCCTCTGGAGCCGGCTCAGGCTCTATGGCTGCACCGTACGCTACTTCATATTCCTTGTATGTCTCGCCGTCTACGAGATATGTCAGCATAAACTTGCGGTCAGACATATTCTCAGTCTGGATCTCCGTCACTGGAACTTTCACGAGCTCAAACTTCTGTATCGTCATACACATTTGACCAGACATATTGAGTATCAGACCCAATGACACCCGAGTCTCTTTAGTCAGGAAGAAGAAAACAGAGTTTGATTCCGTATCAGACGCCTTGGGTTTCATCTTGGTAAAGGCCAGAGCTTCAGTCTCGAGGTCAGCCGTGACAGGCAGCGTAGAGCCCTCAGCTACAGCAATGTACGAGTTGCCACACTCACCCTCAGATGAGTCGTAGTATGCAGTGAACGAATAAGCACCTGCCGGAAGAGTCACCGTCTGATAAGCTCTGTGGTCAGCAAGAGTGTTTGCAAATCCGTCCCAGCCAGTTGTGCAAGTGAAGCAATAATTCTTGTTTGAGTCTACATGGGCACCAGTCGTTACCACGCCGTCCTTGACAGTGCCCTCCAGCTTCCAACCACTTATAGCAGTGAAGCGTGAAGAGTTGGCAGGATTGACGGAAGAGCCAGTCGAAGCAAACGCCTTCTTATAGTTGGTCAAATGTTGGGCAGTGATATCCACCCCAGCCTCGCTTTCGTCAAAGTTGAGCGAGAATACACCGAGTGAGAGTCCCCACGCATCACCATCAGGGCCAAAACCACTGCGTACAGCGTCATAGCCATGCGAAGTGCGATCAAGTACGTCACCACTGCTTTGGTTGAAGTCATAGTAGAACACCAAACCATCATTTTCGGCTGCTGCCATATCTGTTATAGGCCCATTGGCATACTGGCACAACTGACTTAATGAAAGCCTTCTATTCCACAGACGGACCTCATCTACCATTCCATTCATCGGCATATCAGCCACACCCATAGTAAAGCTGTTCACAGCCTTGAGCGAAGGAGACAGAGTGACTTTTGCAAACTGTACGCCATCCCTGTAGAAATATATGCTTGAGGTATAGCGAGCCACAGCATAGTGATGCCACTCTCCCGAGATCACAAAACCACTTCCACTGTTTATCGTCTTGCCCGCCACGCTCAGATACATAGCACCGTCTGCATCCGTCTTTACAAGCATCGTTGACTCACTCTCACCCATACCGATACAGTAAGTAGAGAGAATTGACGGATTCATCCACCACTCCAAAGTGAATGCAGTCTGACCGGTCTTGATAAATTCGCCCGTTGCAGTAGCAGAAGCCTGTCCAGAACCAAAGTTCAGTCCATTCTTGCTGTCAGCATTACATATCGTAAGAGCCTTTGTCTGAGTCTTGGAGTTGCTGCCAGACTCATTGCTCGCTGCGAGAGTGACATCATAGACTCCAGGAGTATCGAGAGTGATGTACCCCTCATGCTCTGGGAGCGAATATACCTTCTTTTCGCTGCGCAACATCCATTGCCACAGAGTCGGAGCATGCTTGCTGTTATCCTTGAGGTTGACGAGAGAACCCTTCACCGCTACTGCCGGACTTATCTGGAAGTCAGCTACCGGAGCCACATCAACCACATTGATAGTCGTCGAATATGTATCGTCCTTGCTGCCGTCTGGAGCAGAGACCTTCAGAGTCACACTGTAAGTCCCAGACTTATCATAGACTGCCGTGGTATGGGTCGTGTTAGCCCTCTCTACTACAGCACCCGGCATAGACCATTCGTATTGATATCCAAGCAGCGGATTGTTTACGATAAACGAAGCCCTGTCGCTCGTAGGCACCTCGGTCGTCGTAGGAGTAAACCTTGCATCAGGAGCAGGTGCAGCCTCGACCGTGACATTGAGTGTTGCAGTCTTGCTTTCGTCCTTACTGTTGTAGGCTGTGAGTGTCACCTCATACACACCCTGCGCCGGGAAGGTAAACGTCGCACTCTTGGCAGTTATAGATTCCACACCTAAAGCCGTACAGCTCCACTCAGTCCTACATGCAGACTCGCTGCAGGTTGAAGTGAGAGTCACAGGTATTCCTACGTATACCGACTCAGTCGGCTCATTGATACTGGCTTGCAGTGTAGTCGTCACCTTACCAAGAGCAGGAGTCGTTGAAGTCTTGACAAGGCTGTTGGCAGGTTTGGCGAGCGGTGCGTGATGGCTACCCACATAGTCGCGTAGATATGTAACACCGTTCCTATCGAAAGTCTCGCCACGATAATATGCTATCAGACCATCAGGAACCCTTGCTCCGACAAACTCCTTATTCTTATTGCTCGAGATCTGAGTAGAACTGCGTGCCACACTCCATATCCTGATTTCATCTATCTCACCGTCCCAGCCATTATTCTGGTCGCTGCTCAGCACCAAGTCGCCAAAACCACCAAGACCACTATAGGTATCAGAGGTCACCGTACCTTTTTGGACGCCATTGATATAAGTAGTAAGCTTATTGCAGTTTACCACTATAGCTACATGTTTCATCGACCCTACTACGAGGTCACCAGCCGTCCCATCTACTCGATGGGCACCAGTATTCCAACCTGCGGTGAAGGCTCCGTTCGCATTGGCATGCATCATAAACGAGCCCCACGAGCCGGCAGCCTGATTCCAATTGGATAACGAGCTTGGCTTGAACCAGAATTCGATAGTAGCCTTAGGATAGCGAGTTGCAAAAATTTCGGGTATAGTCAGACCAGCCTTGCTCAGCTTGAGCACCTTGTTCTGACCGCTGACCGTAGCTGGGATAGGAGTCTTGACGCTGACCTTGGCCGACTCTACGCTACTGTCGTCATACATTGCACTTACAGCATACTCCACCTGACCGTCCAAAGCTACAGGCGTGTACGACGTCGTCGTGCTGCTGAGCGAAGCAATCTTCTCTCCCTCACAATATATAATGTATGACTCCACCTCGCGACCCGACTTCATCGGAGCGTCCCATACCAGCACGCCATCGTCGTATGAGAGATTCTGCGGAGCATAATATCCCTGACCGTACACGACGGTCGAAATTACAGTCTTGTTGCCCTCACTCTTTATCTCATAACCACCCTGTGGCAGAGCAAACGGAGTCTCAAGGCTGGCAATCTCATTGACATAGTCCATGATAGAAGCCTCGTAGATATGACCACTACCAATGCCCCATGAGCGCGTCTCGATTATGAAGAAGTACTTCAGAGGCATATTTATGTCAAACGAAGAACTCAGGTCAGTGAGATCATAGCCAAATTCCATAGGCTCATCATGCAATCGACCGTCAGCCCATTTTCCCAACATAGGTACAGCAGGTGCTGGATTGGCATCACCGTTCTTGCCGTCTCCGGCATATTTGAAGTGATCAAACATTATAGTCTTCTCAGGCTCCGTAGCGTTGAGATTGGCAGACACGCCCGCACTCAGACACATCTCAGAGCGGTGCGAGTAGTCCATCTTGACACGAATTGTACGCAGAGGGCGATAATTCTTTCTCACCTGATATATCTCAGGCGCCCACCACGCAGTAGAACCAAGTTTCCCCTCGCTGTCAAACCAAGCCCCAGCATGAGCATAAGGACAATATATGAAGCCATTGTTACACCATCCGCCCCATGAATTTACGATAATCCACGCACCAAGCTCATCAGCACTCTTCTCACCGTATACACCATTGCCGTTAAGGTCAAACTCTATACGGTCATCATAGCCGACAATAGTCAATGCATGATCCACGCTCGTACCCCACTTGTTGACATAATACTTGTCAGTGACCCCAGCCGCATCGTTGGCAGCAGTCTTAGGTATACGCTGCCAGTCACCACCGCTCGCCACACCGACACCCACAATACCACCAGAATGGAAATCAGTATCGCCATTGTGGTTCCAGAGCCAGTTCTTCACAGCCTCACGCCCCTCCTCAGTCTCTACACTGATAGGGAAATGCGATGGTTTGAGCATACGGTTGTGCATGGCCTCATACCACTTCTCATATCCCGTCATCCAGCCAAAGTCCTCGTTAATTTCCTCTTGATTGCCAAAGAGAGAAGAGTAGGTACGACCGCCATAAGTCGCAGCCGAAGGTACGCCCACATACTGCACAAATTCGTCCTTACCAGAATTACCATTTGTCAATAGCCACACAAAATGTGTAGGATAGTTGTTGGCATCGTCCGTACCGTCGAGATTGCGATACGAATTAAGCTCATGAGTGAACATGTAGCGTATTCTCGATGCCGAGCCACACGAGCCACCGTCCTGATTGAATACCGGCGACATAAACTTGTAGTCAGCATTGTTCACATGCGAAGGGCGTTGTGACACCTCGCCGCTTGCCTTCATCACAGACTTACGCACCATGAGCAGAGCGTTAGGATACGTCTTGGGCGAATAGTCCGGATACTTCGTCAAATCCACGTCTTGCGCTACGACATTGCCCGAAAGCATCAGCGACATGCTCAACAAAGCAAATCTTACAAATTTTCTCATGATATTCTTATGGTTTTAATTCACTGTTACTACTCCAGCTTATACCCACACCAGTCAAGCATTCTCTTGACATATTCCACTTCTCGCCCGTCCTCGATATGCAAAGCATAAGGACGTCCCTGTCCCTGCTTTGCCAGACCATAGACAATACGGTTGAGCAAGAGTGCCACATCGCTGTCCTTTTGCAGATATATATCCAGGCGGTCGGCCGAAGTTATAGCAGGCAACTGCAATGGAGCGTCATCGTTATACGTGATGCAACTCTTGACTATGCGGCAGCGCAGACAGCCGCGACACTTGCCGATGTTCAAATCGTTGATGACAATGGCATCGCTCTCCATCGTCGCAGGAATATCAGGATTCCTGTAATTACATATTACCATAGCATTAAGGTTATTTAGGTTATACTATCATTAGTCAGAATGTTCCAGACGGTGGCGGATATACGCACGGAGTATATCAATCGCCTGCAGGCTCTCACCCCCCTCCGGGATAATCAAGTCAGCATGACGCTTGGTAGGCTCGATAAACTCCTCATGCATAGGTTTGAGCACCCTCAGATAACGGTCTATGACCTGCTCCGTAGTACGTCCGCGCTCGATGGTATCACGTTTGATATTGCGAATGAGACGCAAGTCAGTATCAGCATCCACATAGATTTTCAAATCCATCAAATCACGCAGATCCTTGCGATAGAGAGTCATTATACCCTCGATGATAATAACCTCGCAAGGCTCAATATGTATCGTCTCCTTCAACCTATTTGACGTGATATAGTCATACATAGGCTGCTCGATAGACTGATGGTTGCGCAGCTGCATCACCTGATGCTTGAGCAGTTTCCAATCAAAGGCATCAGGGTGATCATAATTGATCAAGCGCCTCTCCTCCATAGTTAGATGAGAATTGTCATTATAATAAGAATCGAGCGGAATCACCGCCACCCCCTCACATTCGAGAGCCTCCATAATCTTCCTCACCACAGTAGTCTTACCACTACCTGTGCCACCTGCTATACCGATTATGTACATATTTTTAGCCTTTTTTCAACGCGAATATAAGCAATTTTTATCAAATAAAACATAATTGACAGGCAAAAAGATATTAATATGCGGGATTTTATGTACCTTTACGCACGATTTTAGAATAATCAGCAAAAAACATTCACACACTACAACAATATGCTCAGAATTGCAGTACAGTCAAAAGGACGACTGTTTGAAGACACTATGGCCCTGCTCAGCGAGGCAGGCATCAAAGTAAGTTCCAGCAAGCGCACCCTCCTTGTGCAAAGCAGCAACTTCCCAATCGAAGTACTATACCTCCGCGACGACGACATACCACAATGCGTCGCTACAGGCGTCGCCGACCTCGGCATCGTAGGACAGAACGAGTACGAAGAGCGAGGCGAAGACGCCGAAGTAATACGCCCACTCGGCTTTTCCAGATGTCGGCTATCCTTAGCCATACCCAAGGCCGAGAAATACACAGGCCTACAGTGGTTCGAAGGCAAGAAGATAGCCACCTCCTACCCCAATATCCTACGCAAGTTCATGCAGAAGAACCACGTAGCCACAGACATTCACGTCATCACAGGCAGCGTCGAGATCAGTCCGGGCATCGGTCTGGCAGATGGCATCTTCGACATAGTCAGCAGCGGAAGCACCCTCGTCAGCAACAATCTCGCTGAGGTCGAAGTTGTCATGAAGAGCGAAGCCCTTCTCATCGGCAACAAGAATCTGACTGATGCCAAGCGCGAGATACTCGACGAGTTGCTATTCCGTATCGAAGCCGTAAAAGCTGCCGAAGACAAGAAATACGTCATGATGAACGTCCCCACAGACAAGATCAGCGACATCGTGGCTGTCCTGCCAGGCACAAAGTCACCCACCATCATGCCTCTTGCCACCGAGGGTTGGAGTAGCGTACACACCGTCATCGACGAAAAGACATTCTGGGACCGTATCTCACGCCTCAAAGAGTTGGGAGCACAAGGAATTTTGGTCATGCCTATCGAAAAAATGATACTATGAACATCATCATTAACCCAGACAAAGCCCAATACGCCACCTTGCTTGCTCGCCCCCACCATGATGCCTCCGACCTCAACAGTATCGTAGCCCAGGTCCTCGCCGACATACGTCAAAACGGAGATGAAGCCATACGTCGCTACGAATTGAAGTTCGACAAGGTGCAACTCGACGACCTTGCCGTAAGCCTTGCCGAGATGACCGAGGCTTCCGATTTGGTCACTCCCGAGCTCCGCAATGCCATACAACAAGCTCACGACAACATCGCGCGATTCCATCAAGCCCAACAAATGTCTCCCATTCGCGTAGAGACTCAACCAGGAGTAGAGTGTTGGCAACAAAGTGTAGCCATTGAGAAAGTCGGGCTCTATATCCCCGGAGGTACTGCCCCACTCTTCTCCACCGTCCTCATGCTTGCCACCCCTGCCAAGATAGCAGGCTGCGACGAAATCATCCTCTGCTCTCCTCCCAACCGTGAAGGCAAACTACACCCTGCCATACTCGTGGCAGCACAAATAGCAGGAGTGAGCCGAATCTACAAGGTCGGAGGAGTACAGGCCATTGGAGCTATGGCGTATGGCACGGAGAGCATACCTCGAGTCAGCAAGATATTCGGACCCGGCAACCAATTCGTCATGTGTGCCAAGCAGCAAGTATCTCTTGGCCAAGTCGCCATAGATATGCCTGCAGGCCCAAGCGAAGTGGCGATAGTGGCAGACGAGACCTGCAATCCCACCTTCGTAGCCGCCGACCTGCTCTCACAGGCCGAACACGGCGCTGACTCCCAGAGCATACTCTTCACCGACAGCACTCGGGTAGCCCAAGCCGTCAGTGCAGAGGTGGAACGCCAGCTTTCACTACTTCCTCGTCAAGAGATAGCAGCCCAAGCCATTGAGCACAGCAAGATTATCGTCTTGCGCGACATAGACGAAGCCTTTGACATCTGCAACGAATACGCCCCCGAACATCTCATACTTGCCATGGACGACGCCCTTTCCTATACCTCGCGCATCATCAATGCAGGAAGCGTCTTCCTCGGACACTACAGCTGCGAGAGCGCCGGCGACTATGCAAGCGGCACCAATCACACCCTCCCCACGAGCGGCTATGCCAAAGCCTATAGCGGAGTAAACCTCGATAGTTTCTGCCGTAAGATTACATTCCAGAATCTTACTGCCGAAGGAGTAAGAAGCATAGGTCACACCGTCGAGTTAATGGCACAGGCAGAAAGCCTCGACGCCCACAAGCAAGCCATGACCTACCGTATCGAAGCACTACAAAAGTAATCTTACCTACCCCCTCCACAATACAGACATGAAACCACTGGAACAACTCGTACGCCCCAACATCTGGGCGTTGAAACCATATAGCTGTGCACGCGACGAATTCAAAGGTCGCGAAGCCCACGTCTACCTCGATGCCAACGAAAGCCCCTACCACAGTCCCCTCAACCGCTACCCAGACCCTCTGCAGGAAGAGCTAAAGTCACGCATCTCGCCACTGAAGAATCTTCCCGTCGAAAACATATTCCTCGGCAACGGCAGCGACGAAGCCATAGACCTTATCTACCGCATCTTCTGCGAACCTGGAGTCGACAATGTCGTAGCCATCGAGCCTACTTACGGCATGTATAAAGTATGTGCAGACATCAACAATGTCGAGTATCGCCCCGTCCCACTCTCGCCCACCTACGCCATGTCAGCCAGCGACCTCCTTGCTGCCACAGACGAGCACACCAAAGTGATATGGATATGCAGCCCCAACAATCCCACGGGCAACGACATCGACCGCAACGAGATACAGCGCATACTCGCCGAGTTTCAAGGCATAGTAGTAATCGACGAAGCATATAGCGACTTCTCGCCACTCACCCCCCTGCGCCAATTCGTGACACGCCTGCCCAATATGATAGTACTCAACACCTTCTCCAAGGCATGGGCAAGCGCAGGCATACGCCTCGGCATGGCATTTGCTTCAAACACAATCATCGCATTGTTCAACAAAGTCAAATACCCCTACAACGTCAGCAAGCCCACCCAGCAAGCCGCCATCGAGCTCCTCGACAACATGCTCAAAGTCGAACGCTGGATAGCCGACATACTCAGCGAACGCCAGCACATGCTACCCTGCCTTGCCGAGCTCCCCATAGTCAAGCAAGTCTACCCCAGCTCTGCAAACTTTATTTTAGTTAAAGTAACAGATGCAAACACCATATACAATTACCTTATCAACAAGGGAATAGTCACACGCAATCGCGACCAAGTCAAACTCTGCGAAAACTGTCTCCGCATCACCATAGGCACACGCGATGAAAACAGCGAACTCCTCGGAGCACTCCGCAGCTTCAGATAAACCACGACCATGAAAAGAATACTCTTCATAGACCGCGACGGCACCATACTCAAAGAGCCGGCAGACGAACAGATAGACTCCTACGAAAAGTTTGAGTTTCTCCCCGGAGCCATACGGGCACTCTCCTTTCTCTCACGCCACACCGACTACGAATTCGTACTCGTCAGCAACCAAGACGGACTCGGCACCGCCTCCTATCCCGAAGCAGATTTCTGGCCCACGCACAATCTCATGCTCAATATTCTCAAGGGCGAAGGCATCGAGTTTGCCAAGCAACACATCGACCGTTCCTTTCCCCAAGACAACCTTCCCACACGCAAGCCAGGCACGGCGATGCTCACCGAATACATCGACAATCCTGCAGTAGACCTTGCATCGAGCTACGTCATCGGCGACAGAGACAGCGATCGCCAATTAGCCCAAAATCTCGGTTGCAAATACCTCTACCCCGATTGGGACAAAGTCACAGAGATACTCTTTGCCTCCGACCGCAGAGCCGAAGTACGCCGCACCACCAGCGAGACCGACATCTACGTCCGCGTAGGACTCGACGGCAACGGAGAGAGCACTATCCACACAGGCTTAGGCTTCTTCGACCACATGCTTCACCAGATAGCCCGACACGGCAACATAGACCTCACCATACAATGCACAGGCGACCTCCACGTCGACGAGCATCACACCATCGAAGACGTAGCCCTCGCCCTCGGCCAATGCCTCAACAAAGCCCTCGGAGACAAGCGCGGCATCGAACGCTACGGCTACTGCCTGCCCATGGACGATTGCCTATGCCAAGTAGCACTTGACTTTGGAGGACGCCCCTGGTTAGTATGGGACGCCGAGTTCCACCGCGAGAAGATAGGAGAGATGCCCACCGAGATGTTCCTGCACTTCTTCAAGAGTCTCAGCGACTCAGCCCAGATGAATCTCAACATCAAAGCCGAAGGCACCAATGAGCACCACAAGATAGAAGGCATCTTCAAGGCGCTCGCCCGCGCCCTCAAGATGGCAGTAAAGCGCGACATCGAGCATTTCAATCTCCCCAGCAGCAAAGGAAAGCTCTAAGCCCTCACAGACCGACATGGAACAGAACTTCTCATCTAAGCTCCTCGCCCGCGCCGTCGACGAAGTATCCAACCTCCCAGGCATAGGCAGGAAAAGCGCACTAAGACTTGTCCTGCACCTGCTCCGCCAAGACGAAGCACAGACCGACGCCCTGGCACAAGCCCTCACCATGCTGCGACACGACATCAAGTACTGCAAAGTCTGCCACAACATATCCGACACCGACATGTGTGAAATATGCTCCAATCCCAAGCGCGACACCTCCACGATATGCGTCGTAGAAAACGTGCAAGACGTCATGGCTATCGAAGCCACAGGCATGTTTCACGGCCTCTACCACGTACTCGGCGGAGTCATCAGCCCAATGGAAGGCATCGGTCCCAGCAACCTCCATATCCAGAGTCTCACAGAGAGAGCACAAAGAGGCGACATCAACGAAATCATCCTCGCCCTCTCACCGACAATGGAAGGCGACACCACCAACTACTTCATCTACCGCCGGCTCAATGCCCTCCAGCTGCCCCACCCCCTCAACATCACAGTCATAGCACGCGGCGTAGCCCAAAACGACGAACTCCAATACACCGACGAAGCCACCCTCGGCCGCGCCCTAAAAGGACGCACGCCATTTATGGGGTGATTTGGTTGTTCTGTTATTTAGTTATTTAGTTGTTTGGTAGGTTGTATAGTTGACTAAAAATAACAACACCAAACAAATAAATTACAACTATTTAAATCAAAATACCTAAATAAAAAAATTAAATATTAAAATCACACAAAACCTAAAAACCTTATAACCTAAAAACCTAAAAACCTAAAAACCTAAAAACCTAAAAACCTAAAAACCTCAAACTCCATGTCCCAAAAACTAATCTACTACTCCAACCTCCTTATTCCCGGACTCACATACATCATACTCGACACCCTCACCTCAAGCAGAGGTCCCCTGCTCGAAGCCACGGAAGTCAATGCCACAGCCATCTACGTCTCGCAACTGTCAGCCGCAGCATTAGCGCTGTTCAGCATGTGGGCCAACTTCAGTCCCCTCAAGTCACGCCCCACACTGGGAGCACTCTCACTCAGTCTCTCAGCCACATTGATTATCGTGCAATACTTTTTCAGATTTGACGCCAACATACTATGGCTCCTGCCCATGATAGCCTTAGTCTACATCATACGCTACGACCACCTCACCACCCCATCCAAATGAAACTGCT
Organism: uncultured Prevotellaceae bacterium; assembly: GCA_945932615.1. Classification (GTDB taxonomy): domain Bacteria; phylum Bacteroidota; class Bacteroidia; order Bacteroidales; family Bacteroidaceae; genus Physcousia. The sequence continues at coordinate 88,568 of CAMEQD010000001.1, forward strand.
CCGAGCCGTCGAACCCGAGGATCTCGACCTCATGTACATCATCGAGAACGACATCACGCTATGGCGACACGGCAGCGCCACAGCCCCCTACTCACGCTACTCACTCCACCAATACCTCAGCACCACCCAAAACGACATCTACAAAGACTCACAAGTACGCTTTGCCATCGACCACTGCGGATTTCTCGACATCACAGACTTCAACCCACAGCACCGACGCGCATCAATAGGCATCATACTCACCCCCGAATCCCAAGGACAAGGACTCGCCACCCGAGCCCTCCACGAAGCCCACAGCTACTCACGCACAGTAGGCATACACCAGCTGTGGGCAGTAGTGGCTACCGACAACCCACCAGCCCGACACCTGTTTGAACGCTGCGGCTACAGCAAGATTGCCACACTGCCACAGTGGCTCATCGTGGACGGTAACTACACCGACGCACACCTGTACAGTCTGATTCTGTAACGCCCAGACCTCAGTCTACACTTTTTCCCACATCAGACAAGCAATATTTCCCCGTTTGAGTTCGGGAAATCAAAAAAAAAATAATTATATTTGCTTTGCAAAACATAAACAAACTACAAATATAATAACAAACCTAAACAATTAGCCTATGAAAAGAAAATTTTTCACATCGCTTCTGCTTGCAGCCATATCGGCAGCAACATGGGCGCAGACACAGGACATTAAGGTGTCGACAGATGTCGAAAATCCCGAGCATCTGTTTACCCTGACCAATGCCGGCAACCTGACGATGACCCCCTACACGTCACCGACTCAGACAGCAGCCAATGCCGGTCACTTTGCATTCTTTGCAGTAGACGGCGAGGAAAACCAGTACAAAATCTACTGCGTTGACAACAAAAAATGGATTTCATACGAAAAGGCTTCCGGCTACAGCAACAGCGTTAACTTTGCAAAACTCATAGACGCCCAAGCCGAAGCAAACCCCTGGTATGCAGCCAAGGCAACACGCAGCAACGTAGATTACTACCAGTTTGCCCCCCTCAATACCACGACTGTAGCAAGCAAATACATGAATTGGTATCAAGGGACAGGCTCCAACCCTCTTGACAACACCACCATTACTGTAGGTCTTTGGCAAGACAATGCCTCAAAAGACGCAGGCAGCGCCTGGACCATAACGGAGATTATCATCGTAACCAACACCTACACACTCAACCTCCCCGATGGCATCAGCGTAGTCATCAACGGTCAGACTTACACCAACGGCGACCAGGTCACCGTCAACGGCACCCTTACAGCCACGGACATCGCCGTTCCTGAGCAAGATGGCAAGTTCTCAACCATTGAGATAGACAACGAGACCAAGACCATCAAGGTTGTCTACTACGACATGCCTGCACTCGAAGACAGCGAGCCCTACACCAACGCATGGCTCTACCCCATGCAGCAAGACAACGTAGGCACGGCAAGCCTCACAGAGCAGAATGGTGTCTACACTCTCAGCAACAAGGTACTCTCAGCAAGCTTCATCAAGACCGACAAAGCCATCTATTTCCTCGGCTCAAAGGCTATGAACCTCGTTGCAGGCACAGAGCCCTTCAGCGTGTCTTTTGGTGATGGAGACAACGTTGCTGCAAGCAGCATGACACTCCAAAGCGTCGAGACCGAAGATTTGACAGCAAATACCAATGCCATAGGCGGTGCAGAGCATTTTGCAGGTAAGGCCATCAAAGCCAACTATACCTATACCTACAATGGCACTACCATCAACATCGTGTGGCGCGCAGTACTCCGCGATGGCAGCCACTACCTGCGCACAGAGATGGAGTTGACAGGCGTAGACGACGTTGACATGTACAACATCATCCCACTCTGCTACAAGGTAGACGCCAAAGCCGCAGGCAGCACACCGAAAACCGTTGGTGACACACGCGGTAAAGTCATACTCAGCGACAAGATCTTCGCAGGCTTAGAGACCCCGACAGCCTACAACACCGTAGGCGGCGAGGACGACAGCGACAAATACAACCTCGTAGCCACCCCAGTCACCGACAACGTAGCAGCAGCAGACTGGACCGCAATCACAGAAAACATTCCAGCCCGCATCTTCGAAGTAGCCGGCAGCGACAAGAGCTACATGATTTATACAAAATCACTCACAGGCCTGAAAGCCAACCAAAAGGTCGTAGTCACCCTCACCTACAAGAGTGGAGCAAAGAAATTTGACATCGACGGCGTAGACCTGCTCGACGGTAGCGGTAAAGTTGCAGCCAGCGACTACCATCATGGATATACAGGTACAGCTAAGGAAAACAACACATACACTTTCACCGTACCTAACGACGGAGACTTCGACGTACGAATGTTCATCGACAAGCGCGAAGGAGACATCGTCTCCACAGCCGAATTCAAAGTCGAAGTCTACGAGCCAAAGCCAGGCGCAGTCATCACGACCGACATAGTCAACATACAAGGCCTTTGGAGTCGCAATACCACCCTCAAAGCCGGCGAGACATGGAAGGTAGGCGCAGTAGTCGGACTCGTAGCCCAAGATGGTAAGCAGAGCGAAGAAAACATTCGCCACACCCAGAAACGCCGCTCATTCCTCGCCTACTCAGAGCGCGAACGTGCAGTACCCTGGCGAGCCAATCCATGCTACATCAGCTGGTACGAGCTCAACATCAACCGCAATAACGCAGCCCCAGGCTCAGAGCCAAACAACATGACCGCCGCACAAGTCCTTGATGTACTCTCACAGTGGAAGACACAACTCTGGGACAAATACGGCACAGCCCCAGCAAACTTCGTCATCGACGACGGTTGGGACACATACGGAGAATGGAACTTCCACGCAGGCTTCCCCAACCAGATGCGCGACATTGCCGCAGCAGCATGGGAGATGGGCGAAGCTGGTGTAGGAGCATGGCTCGGTCCCGTAGGCGGTTATGGTCAGAGCGGCAATTACCGTCGCAACTATTGGAAAGACAAGGGCGGCATGCAGCTCTCCAACCCACGCTACTACGAAGCATTCCTCAAGGCAGCCAAGAACCTCGTCGAGAACCAGAAGACCGAAGGCAAGGGCTCATACAACTTCTTCAAGTTTGACGGTATTTCTGCTCAATTCTCAGCAAAAGGTCCAGACAATGGCGATACAGGCAATGAGAATGCCGAAGGTATCATACGCCTCGAGCAGTACGTACGCGAGAACCTCAAGGAGGACATCTTCTTCAACACCACCGTCGGCACATGGGCATCACCATTCTGGTACCAGATCACAGATGCTACATGGCGTCAGGAGAACGATCACGGTGAGGCAGGCAACAACTCCAACACTCGCGAGAACTGGATCACCTATCGCGACCGTCTCGTATATCAGAACTACGTAACCAACTCTCCCATCTGTCCTATCAACACACTGATGACTCACGGTTTCATCCTCACCAAGTTCGGTCCTCCAGCATCTAACCCACGCGACTACAAGTCTGTACTGAACGAACTGCGTTGTGCCTTTGCATGCGGTAGCGGTCTGGTGGAACTCTACAACGACTACGACCTGATGAACAGCATTGAGGACGGCCGCCTGTGGGCAGACCTTGCAGACCTCATCAAGTGGCAGAAAGACAATGCCGATGTGCTCATGGACGCACACTGGGTAGGAGGCAATCCTTGGACAGGCAGCAAGTGTGAAATCTACGGTTGGGCAGCATGGAATGGCACCAAGGCATCACTCACTCTCCGCAACGGCGGCAACGATGCCCAGACCATCGAAATCACCCTGCGCGAAGCACTTGAGATACCAGCCAACATTGATGGCTCAATCATTCTCACAAAGTGCTTTGCAGACCAGGCAAACCTTGAGGGACTCACCGAAGGCGAACCCATCAACATCGACACCAAGCTCACACTCACTCTCCCAGGCAGCAGCGTATACATGTTTGGCGGACGCGACAGCCAAGCCCCTGTTGTAGAAGTCGAGAGCATCACTCTGGACCAGACCTCATACGAGGTCGTCCAGGGTGGCAGCATACAAATCACAGCCACAGTAGCTCCAGCTGACGCAACCGACAAGACCCTCACATGGACATCAAGCGACGAGGAGATTGCTACCGTAGTCAATGGTGTTGTAACTGGCAAAAAAGAAGGTACAGTCACGATTACTGCTACACACAAAGACATCACAGCCTCTGCCACAGTCACGGTCAAGATTGTACAGGTCGAGAGCATCACATTTGCAGAGGAAGCATATACTGTAGCAGAAGCAGGGACCATCACCCTCACCCCCACCATCAACCCCTCCAACGCAACTGACAAGGCACTCACATGGACATCAGCCGATGAGACCATAGCGACCGTATCAGAAGCAGGCGTGGTACGCGGCATCAAGGCAGGCGAGACAACCATCACCGCCACAGCTCCCAACGGCAAGAGCGCAAGCGTCAGACTGACCGTCACCGAAAACCCCTACGCCGTCAACTTCCCACGCGACCAGCAACCCACACGTACAGACCGCAAGCTCAACAGCGTGACCGTTGCAATCGAGGGACAAGACGACAAGGTGCTCTCCATCGACGGCACACTCGTCTACAACGACCTCACAGAGGGTGAGACAAACATCATCAACTGCAACGCAGGCGATCCCATCACTGCCACATTCAGCTACACAGGCACATGGATGAACGGCTATGTCTATATCGACCTCGACAACAACCGCCAGTTCTCGTTCCGCGAGGGCGATACCAACCAGGAAGGCACAGACCTTGTCAGCTTCAGTTTCTACTCTGGCAACTTCAGCGACGACTCCAACGGTGTCAATTCATTAGGAGAAGCACTTACAGGGCAAGCACGCAACGTCCTCAACCCACCATCATTCACAGCACCATCTGAGGCAGGTACATACCGCATACGCTTCAAGGTAGACTGGAACAGCGTAGATGCAGGAGGACAACTCGCAGCAGACGGCACACCGACTGGCTCAAATGGTATCCTCGCCAACGGAGGTTTTATCGTTGACGCCATACTCAATGTAAGCTCAACGCAAGATCCAGATGATCCTGACACCTCAGTCAACGCCATCAACGGCACAAACAAAACCGAGATTCTCTACGACATGAGCGGTCGCAAGAGCACAGCCAAGCGCGGCGTGTTCATAACTGAAAACGGTAAGAAGGTCATCAAGTAAACCCTCACACCATACTATAAGCGCAACCCCCAAAAGCCACAAAAAAGCTTTTGGGGGTTGCCGTTTATTTCCACCAACCATCGCCCCTGCCACAGATGACACGAGCCAATTGGTTCATGACCAGACACCTCGCCCGAGTCACTTTAGCCCCTCTGCTATAGACATAGGTCCAAGGAGAAATCTGCACAAGACGCTCCTCAGCACAGGCACAAAACGCCTTACCATAAGGTTTGTACCGCTCAGACAGCCCATTGTCCATAATCTGAATTACGGGCAGATGCTCCTCCAGCAAGTAGTCGAGCAGTTCACGCTCCCTGTCACTGATAAATGCCGACACTATGACCCACCCCTCACGAGCAGCCCTAATCACCGCATCACGCTGTCTGTCAAAATACGCCGCATCAGCCCTATGGCATACCAAAGGCAATTTCTTCTCACACCCAAGCAGCGCGGTCTGCCCGACATAATCCAGACACAGCCCCCTCTCATCGGCATTCAATCTCAGAGAGACCTCGCGCTGCACCTCCCGACAATTATCCATATCACAAGCAAAGCCAGGGTCAGCAGCAATAGCATGCAATGCACTCTGCACAGTCCAACTGGGAGAATGAGCATGTCTTCTCACCTTGAAACACGGGCGGTTGTCTGCCTTTATCAGCCTCCGCTCCGCCTGTGAACGAATGTACTCCAACTTAGTCTGCACCTGCTCGGGAGTGATAGCCTCCACATCGTTATATCCGCGCACGAAGAGTGCAGGCCCACGCAGCGAACGAGTGTGGTCGCGGTCACGGTCAGCACAAACTTGCGCGTACGCGCCATTATCAAATCGATCTTTATGCCAATCAATCCCCAGTATATCCCAATAGCCATGAGTACACCCCGACATAAATCCACTAATGAGGCTACCTAAATGACGCTTGTTGTTCGGCAGTAAATGTACCAAACCATGGAAATGCTCAGGCATTACCTCACATGCAACTATCTCCACGGTGCTGCAAACAGTAGGCATTTTCTCCCACGCCTCCAGCACCTTCCTCCCAAGCGCGGTATAGCAGCAATGCGGAGCATCAGCACCCGACGCCCCGACCCGTCCCTCTACGGTAGAGAGAGAGGGTGCTCCCTTTCTGGTATTGAGGGTGACGAAAAACCACCCCTCGCTATAATCAGCGAGGGGGTCTCGTTTCAAAGCATCTGCCGTATTGGCATCTTTGGAACGTATCTTATCTATCTGTCTGGAGCTTAGTCGCATACTCTGATATGCAACTCATCGAGCTGAGACTGATCCAGGCAGCCTGGGGCATCGAGCATCACATCGCGACCGCTGTTGTTTTTGGGGAAAGCAATACAGTCGCGGATACTGTCAAGCTCGGCAAACAGGCTCACGAAGCGATCGAGACCGTATGCCAGACCGCCATGAGGAGGAGCACCATACTTGAAGGCATTCATCAAGAATCCGAACTTGAGCTGAGCCTGTTCGGGAGTAAAACCAAGAATCTCAAAAATCTTCTGCTGAAGCTTGGCATCGTGTATACGAATAGAGCCGCCACCTACCTCAACGCCATTGATAACCATATCGTAGGCATTGGCTCTTACGCTGGCAGGATCAGAATCCAGCAGAGGTATATCCTCAGGCTTAGGCGAAGTGAAGGGGTGGTGCATAGCCATGAGGCGCTGCTCCTCGTCGCTCCACTCATACATTGGGAAATCTATGACCCACAGACATGAATACCGGTCCTTCGGACGCAGTCCCATACGCGAGCCCATCTCCAGACGCAGTTCACAAAGCTGCTTACGCACCGTCATGGCATTGTCGCCACTCAGTATCAGTATGAGGTCGCCAGCTTTGGCGTTGGTACGCTCTTTGAGTATCTGGAGAGTGTCCTGAGAGTAGAATTTGTCTACGCTCGACTTGACATTGCCGTCGGCCTCCACCCTTGCATAGACAAGCCCTTTAGCACCAATCTGCGGACGCTTCACGAACTCAGTCAGCTGGTCGATCTGCTTGCGAGTGTACACCGCCTGCCCCTCACAACAGATAGCACCGATATACGCTGCACCATCAAACACCTGGAAGCCCTCTGGGAAGATACTATCCACAAGCTCACGGCTGGCATTGTCCTGCTGAGTGTTCTTGAGCTCGACAAACTTCATGCCGAAGCGAGTGTCAGGCTTGTCACTGCCATAATACTTCATTGCATCAGCCCAAATCATACGAGGCAGGGCAGGAATGTCAATACCCTTGAGAGTCTTGAAGAGATGACGAGTCATACCCTCAAACATCTGCAAGATATCCTCCTGCTCCACAAACGACATCTCACAGTCGATCTGAGTAAACTCAGGCTGACGGTCAGCACGAAGGTCCTCATCGCGGAAACACTTACATATCTGGAAATAACGATCCAGTCCAGCCACCATACAGAGCTGTTTCAACGTCTGCGGACTCTGCGGAAGAGCATAGAACTGCCCTGGATTCATACGGCTGGGCACGACAAAGTCGCGAGCCCCCTCAGGAGTGGAGTTGACCAGTATAGGAGTCTCAATCTCCATAAAACCCTGAGCGTCGAGATAGCGGCGCACCTCGAAAGCAAACTTATGTCGCAGTTCGAGATTTTTACGCACCACAGGGCGTCGCAAATCCAGATAGCGATACTTCATACGGATGTCATCACCGCCATCGCTCTGCTCCTCAATCGTAAAAGGAGGAGTAAGAGACTCATTGACGATATTGAGCTGCTGCACTATAATCTCAATATCACCCGTAGGGAGGTTCTTGTTTTTCGAATAACGCTCAGCCACCACACCTGTAGCCTGAATGACATATTCGCGTCCAAGTTTGGCAGCAGTCTGCTTGAGCTCATCGCTCGCCTCCTCATTGAAAGCAAGCTGAGTGATACCATATCGGTCACGCAAATCTACAAACGTCAAGGCGCCGAGATTGTGAATGCTCTGCACCCACCCGGCGAGAGTGACCGTCTCGCCCTGATTAGCGAGTCGCAACTCGCCACATGTCTTACTACGATACATTATATATAAGAAGTATATTACAAAATTCTCAACATATACAGCCACGTCATCACGTGAGCTCCTCAATCTCGCCCGGCTGCTTGCGGCGCAACACATCAATACGGAAATCCACGTTGGCAATCAGTCCATAGTCACGCAGCACCATATCATAAGTCTTACGGGCAAGCTCAGGGTGGTTGTTCTCCTCCGACAGATGACACAGCCACACCTTCTTCAGTCGCGGAGAGGCATGCTCAGCGATAAGTCTGGCACCATCACGATTAGACAGATGCCCCCTATCACTCCTGATACGCCCCTTGAGGTGAGCCGGATACGGTCCCATCATCAGCATATCCTCATCATGATTTGCCTCAAGCACGATATAGTCAGCCTCAGAAATCTGAGACATAATCTCAGTAGTAGCATGACCCACATCAGTGACAATCACAAACACGAGCTCCGGAGTCTCTATACGATACCCCACACAGTCAGAACTGTCGTGTGGTACCTCAAAAGCAGTCACACTCAGTCCACCGATACAGACAGACTGACGTTTCTGAATGATATGAACATGAGAAGCAGGCACCTTGGTCGTCACCGAATAGTTATGCTGAATGCCGAGGTGAACCAACTCAGTGGCATAGATACCCAGATTATAGTCAGTAGCCAGCGTACCCACAGCCTTGATATGGTCAGCATGATCATGAGTGATAAAGACCGCATCAATGCTATCCAAGCGAATCCCCCTATCCTTGAGATGTCGTTTGAGAGAGCGTACGCTGATACCGGCATCAATCAGAATCTGAGTATTGCCATAAGAGAGGTAGTAACAATTACCACTGCTACCACTACCCAGCGAAACGAATTTGACCATACCAGTACCCTCTACCATACGATTATCTAATGATTAAACAGCCACGCCACTATTGTCTGATACGCGCATAATAAATCTGAAGATCAGCACCACGCAACAGCCTGGCACTCGTCAGCGAGAAATCATGCTCCACCGCAGTAATCGAGCCCGAACTCTGGTCAGTCTTGACCGCAACAGGTACTATCATCACCTCGTCCCATCTGTCGCTCAGATTCTCCACAGGAGAGACATAGCCCGCCTCGCCAGGCCAGAGACACTTAGAATCACGATACTTATCCTTCAGTCGCGTCACAAGCGGAGCAATATTCGAAAACTCATACGCATTGTAAGTCTGCGAATACGCCCCCAAGAAAGACGTAACATCATCAGGCAACTTGTTGTCGCTGAAAAACTCCTCATACTCATCAGCAGGCAAAAGCAGGAGATAGTCAGGATAGTCAAAATAACTGTCGCCCTGCACTATGCTGACATGGCGCTGCAATATAAACTCCACCCTGCTGATACTATCACTGACATGCTCGCCCCCGTAAATATCAGACAAAGGCAGCGACATAGCAGTATAGATACCCGCAGGAGTCTTCACACGAGTCCCAATATCCGCCCCCTCACTCACGAGCCTGTCCAAGCCCTCATGCTCTATCTGAGAAGTCTGTATCACCTCCTTCGTGCCAGGGAAGTTCGAATGCACACTCTTTTCGATGCCATCGCTCCCCCTACTCTTGTAGCACACATACAAGCCGCAAGTAAACACATCGATCATAAAACCCTCACCATTCTCCACCTTCACGAGGACGCCAGGCAAGATATTCTGCGCAAAATGATACGAGTCCTTAAAATCAGAAGGATTGGAATAATACGCACTCACAATCCTGTCACCAAGACCCTTATTGAGATACACACAAACCGAAGGATACGTCGAAGCCCCCGAATCATCAGGATCCACGCCCTCGACACCATCATAGAGCGACACAGCCTGCGAACCAAGCAGCGTCCCCTTCATTTGGTCAAGATCAGAATCAGTATAGTAAGTCGTCCCCTCGACCAGCGACTGAGGCTTAAGCTCATAGACCGAAACCTTGAGAGGAGCAGACTTGTCGCCATAATACTCCGAGAAATACAGCTTCAGATAGACCGAATCACACACAGGATTGCCAAGAGCATCACGGCTCAAGAAGTCATCCTTGACAGGAAACAAATCGTAATCCTCCACTATAGCAAACTGAGTAGCGAAAGAACTACGTATAGCAGTCTTCGTCTCAGGGTCATACACACAACCCAGATAAGGCATCGACGAGTTAGCCTTGACATCAGACATCACCTCAGACCAAGTATCAGCATGCACCGCCCCCTGCGAGAAGTCCACCTTCTCGTTGTCAGGGAACACACCCACCGTACCCGTATCCTCCGAACACGACACCAAGGCCAAGAGCACCAGCACACAAAAATAAAAATATCTACGCATTAGAATCAAATCAAATCAGAATACAATCAACATTAAGAATCAAAACAAGAATTCGTCATCATCATCTTCCTTCTTCGGACGCTTCGTCACAGCCTCGTGCCACAACTGATCATACAGCCCGATAGGAGTCTTAGCCACATCACCCTCATCAATCACCACATAAGGCTTGCCCATCTCACGAGCCATACGCTCAAACACCTCATCAGGCTCTCTCAGCACCACCCCGTCCGACAAGAACATGCCGATACGATTGAGGTCTGAAAAAGACTCCATTCTGCCAAGCATAGCCACAGCGTCCCTATTAGCCTCACGATACCTGATGACCCCCGCGAAGTTGCGCGGAAGAGCGACATCCTCAGCCTCAGACACACGAGTAGGAGTAAAGATGATACGGCTCTCGCGGAAACTCGGCTCATCATAATATGCCAATTTCAGCAAGTAAGGCGCCAAAGCCGACATGATACCCGTACAATGTATCACCTCGGGCACCCATCGCAGCTTCTTGACAGTCTCCAAAGTACCACGAGCGAAAAACATCACACGCTCGACATTGTCCCTATAAGACTTGCCGTCCTTGTTGAGGAAGAACAAGCGATTCTTCATATAATCATCATTGTCGATGAAATAAATCTGCAGCCTCGTGGCAAGAATACTCGCCACCTTGATGATCAGCTGATGGTCAGTATCGTCAATGATGAGATTCATGCCAGAAAGGCGTATCACCTCATGCAGCTGATTACGACGCTCATTGATAGGTCCCCACTTAGGCATGAAGACCCTAACCTCACGTCCAAACTCCTGAACCCCCTGAATCAAGTTACGATTCAAGACAGCAAACTCGCTATCAGCGATATAAGGTTCGACCTCCTGACTGATATACAGAATCTTTTTAGCCTTTTCCATCATGTAAAAGTTGACATTTCAATGCAAAAATATAAAAAAATAACGACAAAACGCAAAATCCACCTTACAGAAAACCGTTAAAAACGCATTTTGAGTGTATTTTTAACAAAAATATTTCATAGTCTCAATAATAATACGTTACTTTGCAGAGTTTTTGAAAGCAAAACACGAAAAATGCAAGTAATCCACAGCATCTCAGATTTGCAGCACACCCTTGCAGAAGCAAGAAGAGCCGGAAAAACAATAGGGCTTGTTCCCACCATGGGAGCCCTACACGAAGGTCACGCCTCACTCGTGAGACGCTCCGTCAGAGAGAACGACATCACCGTCGTCAGCATATTCCTCAACCCCACCCAGTTCAACGACCCGAAAGATCTCCAGCGCTACCCCCGCACCCTCGAAGCAGACTGCCAACTACTCGAGCAATGCGGAGCACAGATAGCATTTGCCCCCAGCGTTGAAGAGATGTATCCCGAGCCCGACACCCGCACCTTCTCCTACCCACCGACCGACACCGTCATGGAAGGAGCACGCCGCCCCGGGCACTTCAACGGAGTATGCCAGATAGTCAGCAAACTCTTCGCAGCCGTCAGTCCGGACCGCGCCTATTTCGGCGAGAAAGACTACCAGCAGATAGCCGTCATCAAGCGCATGACAGCCCACTTAGGCTTCAACATCGAGATAGTCCCCTGCCCCGTAGTCCGCGAAGACAACGGACTTGCCATGAGCAGCCGCAACACCCTGCTCAGCCCCGAAGAGAAAGCCATAGCCCCCAACATATACCGTATCCTCAGCCAAAGCAAACAGCTCGGCAAGACGATAGCAGAGACCCAGCAATGGGTCATCGACAACATCAACGCCATACCAGGCCTCGAAGTCGAATACTACAGCATCGTCGACGGCGACACCCTCGCCGACGTCCAAGACTGGACCCAAGCCTCAAGCATCGTAGGCTGCATCACCGTATACTGCGGAGCCACCCCCATACGACTCATCGACCACGTAAGATACCGCTAACCCCACCACCACGACAATAATCCCACAACACCAACGATGATCATAGAAGTATTGAAAAGCAAGCTCCACTGCGTCCAAGTCACCGAGGCCAACCTCAACTACATGGGTAGCATCACCATCGACCAAGACCTGATGGACGCCGCCAACCTCATCGCAGGCGAGCGTGTACACATCGTCGACAACAACAACGGCGAGCGATTCAGCACCTACATCATAGCCGGTCAGCGCGGAAGTCGCTGCATCTGCCTCAACGGAGCCGCAGCACGCAAAGTACAAGTAGGCGACACCATAATAATAATGTCCTACGCACACATGGACTTCGAAGAAGCCAAGACCTTCCGACCCACCATCGTCTTCCCCGAAAACAACAAGGCAGACACCAAGAAATGACACAAGCAAACACAAACAAAAAAAATTCAATAATACTATGAAGATTTCAAAGATTGAGCACCTCGGCATCGCAGTTCAGTCAATAGCCGAAGCCCTTCCCTACTACACCGACGTCCTCGGTCTCGAGTTCTACAAAGAAGAAGTAGTAGAAGACCAGAAAGTCAAGACAGCCTTCCTCCGCGTAGGCGAAGTCAAGATAGAGCTCCTCGAACCAACCTGTCCCGAGAGCACCATACAGAAATTCCTCGACAACGGAGGCCGCGGCATACACCACATCGCCTTCAAGGTAGAAGACGGCGTAAGCCAAGCCATCGCCCAATGCGAAGCAGCAGGCCTACGCACCATCGACAAAGCCCCTCGCGGCGGTGCAGACAGCCTCAAGATAGCTTTCCTTCACCCCAAGAGCACCCAAGGCGTCCTCACCGAGCTCTGTGAGGAGTAGTTTTCAATCGAAAAACGAAACATACCAAACGATTCAGTAAAATGAGGATTTTAAGTATGTGGACATACTTGGCAAAGTATCTCCACATACTTTGTCATTTATGTGGACATACTTGGGCAAGTATGTCCACATACTCAAAATACCCATAACAAAACGCTAAAAACAAAACGCCCAAAAACAAAACCAAACAACAAAAGAACCAACAAAACAACAAAACAACCAAACAACAAAAAAAACTAAACAACAGCGACGACCAAAAACTATTTGGTCGTCGCTATTGTTTCACTCCAATTGCCAGTAGCAAAGTTATTCAGCCGCGGTCAGCATCAAAAGAACCAACCAAACAACAAAATAACTAAACCACCAAACAACAAAAAATCACTTAATCACCCCAAGCTCCATGAACACCTTCTTCAAGCGCTCCACAGAGATATCTACCTGCTCCTTAGTATGCGTAGCCATCAGCGCATAACGCACCAGAGTGTCAGACGGCGCACAAGCAGGAGGAATCACAGGATTGATAAACACACCCTCCTCAAACGCACGAGCCACCACGATAAACGTCTTCTCGATGTCACGCACATACAGCGGAATGATAGGACTCTGAGTCTCGCCAATCTCGAAGCCCTCCTCCTTGAAACGCTTCAAGGCATAATTCGTCACGTCCCACAAAGCCTCGATACGCTCAGGCTCATTCTGAATGATATGCAAAGCCTCCAGAGCCGCCGCCGTAGACGCAGGAGTCATACTCGCAGAGAATATATACGTACGACACGTATGGCGCAGACAGTCAATCACAGTCTGATTGCCAGCGATGAAACCACCAATCGAAGCCAGCGACTTAGAGAACGTACCCATGATAAGGTCAACATCCTTAGTCAAGCCAAAGTGGTCACACACGCCACGACCCTGACGTCCAAACACGCCAAGACCATGCGCCTCGTCGACCATCACCGAAGCATTATACTTATGCTTCAGCTCCACAATCTTAGGCAAGTTGCAGAGGTCACCCTCCATCGAGAACACGCCATCAACGATAATCAGCTTCACCTTGTCAGGCTCGCAACGCTTCAACACACGCTCCAAGTCGTCCATATCATTATGCTTGTAGCGCAACTGCGTTGCAAACGACAAACGGCGTCCGTCCACAATCGAAGCATGGTCACGATCATCACAGATGATATAGTCATCCTTACCCACAAGCTGAGGAATCACACCACTATTTACCGTAAAGCCAGTAGAAATACACAAACTATCATCCATTCCTACCCACTCAGCCAGTTCCTTCTCCAGCTGCACATGAATATCCAGCGTACCATTGAGGAAACGGCTACCCGCACAGCCACTGCCATACTTGCGCATAGCACGACACCCAGCCTCAACGATACGATCATCACCCGTCAGGCCAGTGTAAGCATTCGAGCCGAACATCAACACATGATGTCCCCCCATCTCCACCTCAGTACCCTGCTTCCCCTCAATAGCACGGAAATAAGGATAGATATTACGCTCCTTCATATCCTTAGCCAAAGCAAAGAAAGGATGCTTAGTAAGTTTCTCTTCGAGTATACCCATAGTAGTATTGTACTTAAAGTTATCAATCAGTTAAAGAACGTGCGTACACATACACACAATAAATCGAGTACAAAGATAGCAATTTTTACAAAAAAAAAACACGCACTAAACAATAAAATACGCCAATGCACACAAATTTAGCCGCCAAAATGATACACAACATACGATTTTGCATATCTTTGCATACAGAAAACACGCCCTACGAAAACAATGAGCATCACCCACACCGACATACACTTCATCATAAACCCCATATCAGGGACAAGCAGCAAAGACGAGATAGTCCAGACAATTCCCCAGCTGTTTGACCCCACACACTTTCACACCACCATACACTACACCCAGCACCCCGGTCATGCCGCCCAGCTCACCCGTCAGGCCATCGACCGTCACGCCGACATCGTCGTAGCCATCGGAGGCGACGGCACCGTCAACGAGATAGCCCGCGCCCTCGTCCACACCCCCGTAGCCCTCGGCATCGTCCCCTGCGGCAGCGGCAACGGCCTTGCCCGCCACCTCGGTCTCCCCATGACACCACGCCGCGCCCTCGAAGTCATCACCCAAGCCCACATCAAAGCCCTCGACTACGGCATGATCAACGACCAACCCTTCTTCTGCACCGCAGGCGTAGGCTTCGACGCCCTACTCTCAGACAAGTTCAACCGCCACGGACGCCGCGGACTACTCGCCTACATCGAGAAAGCCCTCACCGAAGGCCTCACCTACAAGCCCGAGACCTACACCCTCCACATCCAAGGCATCCCCACCACAGACCCCACCACCCCCACCGAGCGCCACCTCACCATACAAGCCTTTCTCATCACCTGCGCCAACGCCTCACAATGGGGTAACGACTTCTACATCGCCCCCCAAGCCCACATGTCAGACGGACTCATGGACGTCACCATCATCGAGCCCTTCAACCCCTTAGAAAGCGCACAGATAGCCTTCCAACTCGTCAACCACAACATCGACGACAACCCCCACGTACACACCTTCAAATGCCGTCAGCTCACCATCGAGCGCGCCAAGCCAGGCGTCATACACTACGACGGCGACCCCAAGACAGACACAGCCCAAGTCAACGTCAGTATCATACCCCAAGGCATACACATCGTCGTCAACCCCAACGCCCGCCCCTGGCAGCCCCTCCTACAACGCGCCATCAGCGACGTCAACGACCAGATACGCCAGACCCCCCACCGCATCAACAAGATAAACCAAGACCTCCTCAGCCGTCTACGCAAGACACGCGAATAGGAAAAACCTCGCCACACAGAGGAAAAATCCACCCCACCACACCAAAATAAAACGTAACTTTGCATCATACAAACAAACCCCAAAAACACAAACAGCTATGAAACGACTAATCCTTACCCTCCTGTCAGTCACACTGACGATAGCCGCTAATGCAATGAGTTACGAAGACGCACGCCGCGAAGCCCTCTACCTCACCGACAAGATGGCCTACGAGCTCAACCTCAACGAGCAGCAATACAACGACGCCTACGAGATCAACCTCGACTACTTCCTCAGCGTCAACACCGCCGACGAAATCGAAGGCATCTACTGGCGCAACCGCTACGAAGACCTCCGCTGCATACTCCACGACTGGCAATGGGAGCTCTACGCCGCCTGCACATACTTCTACTACCCACTCAGTTGGGTATCAGGAGCATGGTACTTCCCCATCTACAGCCACTACGCCGTAGACCTCTTCTACTACCCACGCCCCACCGTCTGGTACAGCTACAACGGATGCCACGCACGCATCTATCACACCCACGGCTACTACCACGACCGACGCCCCGTATGGACCACAGGCCTCAGAAGCGCACACCGAGGCAGCATCAGAACCGACCGCCACATACGCAGCCACCGCCGCGACTACTACGACGACATGTACAACGTAGGCCGACGCCCCACACACACCAACCACGACAACATCGCCACCCGCCCCAGCCGACCAGAGCGGCCAGGCAACCCAACACGCCCAGAGCGACCCAACGGCCCAACACGCCCAGAGCGCCCCAGCACCCCAACACGCACAGAGCGTCCCAACAACCCAACACGCACAGAGCGCCCCAACAGCCCGATAGCCAACACACGCCCCAGCCGCACCATAACCACCACCCCACGCGGAGGCAACTTCGACAACAGTAGCAGCCGCCGCTCCACCACATCAAGCAGCACCGTACGCTCATACAGCGGAGACCGCGGAGGAGGCACAGTACGCAGTGGAAGGAGGTGATCTGCTTGTTATTACAACCAAAACACCCAACCAAACAACAAAACAACCAAACAACCAAAAGCCCATGAAACTCTACCCAAATTGCAAGATCAATCTTGGCCTCAACATAGTATCCAAGCGTCTCGACGGATACCACAACATCGAGACCGTATTCCTCCCCATTCCCCTCGCCGACTGCCTCGAACTCGACAGCAGTCTCCGCGACGAATTTGAGATAGACGGACAAAAGCTGGACTGCGAAAGCAAAGACAATCTTGTAATCAAGGTACTCGACATGCTCCGCGACGAAGGGTACTACATACCCCCCGTATCCATACGCCTCACCAAAAACATACCCACAGGCGCAGGCCTCGGCGGCGGCAGTTCAGACGCCGCTTTCATGATGAAAGGCCTCAACCAACTCTTCCGCCTCGGCATGAGCGACACGGAGATGGAGAAAAAAGTACGCAAACTCGGAGCAGACTGCCCCGTCTTCATCAAAAACCGCCCCGTCTACGCCCAAGGCATCGGCGACGAGTTCAGCGAGCTCCCCGTAGCCCTCATGAACAAGCAATACCCCACCCTCCCCCCAGTAGGCACCACCCTGCCCCCCACCACCACACTCAGCATACCAGCCCCCCTCCACGGCTACTGGCTCGTACTCGTCAAGCCCGACGACTTCATCTCGACCAAGGAAGCCTACTCGCAAGTCCACGCCCACCCCTCAGACCAATCCCTCGCTGACATAATGCGCCTCCCCGTACGCGAATGGCGTCACCACATACACAACCAATTTGAAGACAGTGTCTTCCCCCAGCACCCCACCCTCACCGACATACGCGAGCAAATGTACCAGCTCGGCGCACGCTACGCAGCCATGAGCGGCAGCGGCAGCACCATGTACGGACTCTGGCGCCAACGCCCACAGCTCGGCGACGTCTTCCAAGACTGGTTCCAATGGATGTGTCAACTCTAAGAAACAACATAGATACAACACAAAAACAAACAACGAAAATGAAAAAACTACTACTTACCATGGTACTGTGCCTCGTCAGCACACTCGCCATGATGGCGCAAGCCGACAAAATCGTAGGCAACTACTTCGTAGATTACGGCGGCAAGCAAAGCAAAGTCAAGATCTACAAAAAAGGCAACACCTACGAAGGCCAAGTCTACTGGGCACGCGAAGACAAGAACCCCGACGGCACCAAGAAGCTCGACCCCAAAAACCCCGACAAGTCGCTTCGCAACACCCCCATCGACCAAGTCGTCATCATCACAGGTCTCAAATACAACGCCGAAGAAAAGCGTTGGGACAGCGGCAAGATCTACGACCCCACCCGAGGCATGAAGTTCAACCTCGACGCACGCTTCGAAAACGACGGAGTCACCCTCGTACTCCACGGCAAAGTAGGCCCATTCTACAAGTCAATCAAGTGGAAGAAAATATAATCACCACCCCTCCCACACAACCAAAACAAAACTACAGCGACAATCAACTACGAATCGTAGAGATTGTCGCTGTTTACGATACCTCCAGAAGCTACCAGAGAAAGTTATCGGTGCAAAAATACACTTTTTTATGCAAGAATCGGCTCAACTCAAGCATAAAAAACAATAAATCTCGTATCTTTTTGAGCCGATTCATAGCAAACGCTGGCTGCAATCACTATATGCAGCCAGCGTTTGAAGTATTGAAATGTCCTGCAAGTCAGGAACTACAAGAGATTACCACTCCTGATCCCAGATGTCTGTTGAGGCATCACGGGCATCACCCGTGATAGTACCCGAACCAAATTCAGAAGAATTTCCACCAATTTCAATTGATAGAGTACCGCTGCCAGGAGATTCAGCAATCAGGTTAGAGACCTCGACAGCATAAACTTCAGAAGATGGCTTTATATAATTCTTTCTCATGACTTTATAGTGTTAAATAGGATTTTAAAATTACTTGATAAACAATTTACCGTTCTGAACATAAACACCACTCTTGACGTTTGCCACTCTGCGACCGGAGAGGTCATACACATTGGCAGAACCATCATTGTCCTCGGCATCAACCTCGGGCAGGCAAATACCAGTCTCGGTATTACCATCCACAATCATCATACGAGCACTCGTACCACCATCAATATGGATATACGCGCGATTGGCACCCACCTTGACATTATCAGAATTTACCAGATAGAACTTATCACCATGCAAGATATAGTTACCATTATCCTTCTCAATGTCTGCCTCACTATATGAGCCTACAAGCACACCATTGGTACCCGCAGCCTTCTCAGCATCACTGCTTGCACAATAGAAAGTCTGAGAGCCATCTGTAGCCTTGTATATGTATGGCTTACCTGCCTCCAAAACATTGTCCGCTACCTCTTTGATAATAATAGTATTGTTATCTTTAGTTTGGACATTATATATCTTGGCACCTACTACCTTAGCGTCCTTAGGCAAGCATACTGTACCATAGCTTCCAGTAGCGGTATTGCGAGTGTGAAACTCAGTCAAGTCTGTATAGCCAACAACGATTTTAGTACCACCAGTATTACCGCCTATCACAGCAGACACAGGCGACAATCCATTTACAGGAGTAATTGTAACTGTCTTATCATCTGCTGATGCTAAAGCATTTGTCCAATCACTTCCAGACATAGCGGTGGCATAACTTGTTGTAGTTGCAGTGTATATTATTTTATCAATACGTATTGTAGCAGAAGGAGTAAAGGTCAATTTTGAATCTGTATAGAAACGCGTTGAGGTATAGTTTTTACCTGACGTTTTAGGATAATAATTGTTTGTAGGCGTTTGAGAATTATACTTTTCTGCAGTAATAGTCAGTTTTTCTAATTTCCACTCAAGCTTATCCGCGTCTGCTGTCGTAACTTGATCGGCAGTACTCAAATTAATTGTTATAGCAGGGGATACGTTAATGTCTATCGTAGATTCAGCACTTTTTGTGTCATTGAAAGTAGCATACACAGTTACCTGAGTGACACTGGCAGTAAGATCAGTAGGAGTTATTGTCCATTTAGCACTGCTTGTTACATCAAGTTTACTACCATCATTATAGTTTGCATAAGCCACGAGGCCTGTTTTATCAAAACTTTCGCCTTCCAAGTAGTTTGTCTTTACAGAAGACTCTCTTTCAATCGTTACACTCTGCAATCTCGCAGTAGAAGCCTGATAGGACACGAGATAGTTGCCTTCATCAAGCTCATATGTACTGTCATACTTCTTGAGATTACCACAGATAATTACATCTGCTCCGAGAGTCACACCAGATAAATCGCCAAAGTCTGCTTTGTCCAATCCCTTTCCACTATATACTTTAAAAGTGTTATTGTCCAGCCAATATGTTATTGACTTATAATCTGAATTATAAGAATCTACTTTGCTTACTACGCCCTTGACGTATACTTCGGTATCAAGGTCCTTGCCAGCTTTTATTAAGTTTATTGCCTCATTTACTGTATATGCAGTCTTCTGTGTATTCGCGATTGTCTTTACATCTATGTTATAAGTCGTAGTCTTTTCCTTATAAGTCACTGTCACGGTCTTTGGACCTGCTGTTGACATCTCTGGTGTAGAAAACTCACTCTCGCTCGTCACGTCGGTTTGCGTTCCATCGTCCCATGTTGCAGTAACAGTAATGTTATTGTGATTAAAGGCATCACCTTTCCAGAATTCATCAGGAGTACCACTGACGTCAATTTTTGTAAGAGTCTTTGCTGCTGATACGGTAAGACCCGTTACATTATATTCTTCACTCTCGAAGCCATCAGAAGTAGCCTTTACCGTTACACTTGTCAGGCCCTGAGTAAGAGTCTCCGGAGTAACTGACCATGTGACACCATTGTCTGCAGTTCTGTATGAACCATCACTATAATTGACTGTCACAACAAGACCTTCAGTATTAAACTTCTCGCCTGCCTGATATTCAGTCTTGATTGGAGTGCCCGATACAACTACAGAAGATACTACTTTTCTTTTGTAGAGTACTACGTTTTTCTGAGTGTTGCCATAAACGGCAAAACGTGGACTAGATGCGTTATATTGTAGATGAGTATATGTCTTATTAGCATCAATTTTTAAAGTAAATTTGTCATTTCCGTTCTTTACTAAATCTGGAGTAAAAGCTGTGTTTTTCGACTCCGAAGTAAAAAGTTGAACATTATTCTTTGAATCTTTGTTTCCAATAAATTTTTCCCCAATCTTAATTGTTACAGCACCATTCACAACAGTACTTGGTGCCATTATTATCTCGTAGTCTTTTGTTGAGGTTATAGAGGACATATCAATAGTGCCATTATTCTCCTCACTCGTTCTTCCAGAACGCACATAAATTGTACCTGTTGTTGTTGCCTCATTACGCATAGGCACAATCACCCCAGAATTTGCAGTTTCCTCATAGCCAATAATAAAAACGCCACCTGATAACAAATCAGATACTTGAGTACATCTGACCCAATTTTGCGCCTTTACACTACCCCCCCCCATTAGCACCATGCAGAGCATGATAAGGAGGCTTTTAAAAAGTTTAAAGTTTTTCATTGTTTTTATGTATTTAAAGTTATTCAGACTTCACATAAAGGGCATATTATTTCATAAACCCAACGCAAAGTTATAAATTTTATGTTAAAGAGCAAAATATAAACTGCAAAAAAACATAATTGTAAACCCTTTGTAACGCTAATGTCATTACACAGCATTGATGAGGGCTAATTCATGGCACTTTGCCTCTTCGTTGTGATGAGAATTTCGTCTGAGCTAATACTCTGACAGGATAGAGAGCGAGTATAATGGGATTACTCTGATTGTTCGGACGGCATCTGCAGCGAAAAGAAGACTTTTCCTCACAAAGGAAGATATGATAGAGATGGAAAAAAAAAAGGTTTTGAGGTCGTGATACCATTCAAAATATATACAAAATCTCAACCAAATTATACAATATGCAATGATTGGCTCTTGACCTCAAAACCGAAAAAATATTCTTTTGTTACCTGGCCGTCGGGCTCAGAGAGTTAGTTCTGGTGCTCGGGGCGTAGCAGGTCGTTGACTGTCTTGACGGGGTTGAACGTGGCGAGGGGTACTTCGACCATGATGGTGTTCCAGTCTGACATGGCACCGTTCCACAATCCTGGCAGTTCGAGGGCTTTGAGCTCGCGGCCGCCTTTTGACTTGAACGAGATGAAACCTGTGGCTGGGTCTACATACTTGGGGAGGTCGAACTTCTCGCCCTTGTAGTTGCGCACACCACACACGAGGTCAACGGGGTTGAAGTGTGTGCCCTCGGTGAACATCTTCATGTAGTCGGGGTTGTTGGTGTCTATCTGTGAGGATTCGAGTATCTGCATGCTGACGCTGCCGTCGGGGTTGTATGCGCGGAAGGGGCCTCCTCCTGGCTCTCCGACGTTCTTGACTACGCCGCAGACGCGTATGGGGCGGTTGAGCTTCTTGCGGAGGAAGCATACGAGCTCTGCGTCTTCCATGTGTTTGATGTCGGCATGGTCGGTGCCGAGGGTGTGGCGCAGGAAGCGTATCATGTTTTCGATGTCGTCGTGGTTGTAGTCGCCGCTGTCGAGGAGGTTGAGGTAGGCGAAGGTCTGGAGCTGTGCGTCGATGAGCACACCGGCTATGACTTGCTTCCACGTTGTGGTATCGTCCTTGCGGCTGTCGGGCACGACGTTGTCGATGTTTTTGATGAAGACGACTTCGCTGTCGAGGTCGTTGAGGTTTTGTATCAGCGCACCGTGACCTCCGGGACGGAAGAGGAGACTGCCGTCGTCGTTGCGGAAGGGGGTATTGTCCATATTGGCTGCGACGGTGTCGGTAGATGGTTTCTGCTCGGAGAAGGTGACGTGATACTTGATGCCGTACTTCTGTTCGTACTCGGGGAGCTTGTCGGCTACGAGCTGCTCGAAGAGGGCACGGTGCTCGGTGCTGACGGTAAAGTGTACGTCGGCTTCGCCTTGTGAAGATGCGTAGAGGGCTGCCTCTACGAGGTGCTCTTCGAGTGGGGTGCGTACGCTGTCTTCGTAGGTATGGAACTGTAGCAGGCCTTTGGGTAGCTGTCCGTAGTTGAGGCCGTCGGCGTCGAGCATGGCGGCGGCTACGGCTTTGTAGTTGCCCTCCTCGATGAGGGTGGCGATGTCTTTGCCCTCCGTCACTACGCAGGCGTCGTCGAGAGCCTGATAGAATGCGAAGTCGGTCAGACGCTCGAAGAATTTCTTTTCGAAGTCGGTGGTGGGCACGTCGTAGTCTGCGCTGACGAACTCAAACATGGCTTTAAACATTCGGCTGGCGGCTCCGCTGGCTGGCACGAACTTGGTTATCTTGTGCCCTTCCATCTTGTATTGGTTCCATACGTTGATGTAGCGTTGCTGCTCTGCCTCGTCGGGGGCGAGGATACCGTTTTGAATGCTGGCTGCGGCTTCGAGGCGCAAGAATGGGAACCCTGTCTCGAAGCTGTGGAGCTGGGCGTTGAGTTCCTCTTGGGTGATACCCTTTTTGGCAAGCTGTAGTTTGTCTTGTTCTGTTAGCATAATTATTGGTGATTAGGTTTGTCTGTGCCAACAAAGTTATAAATTTTATACTATAGATACAAGTTTTTAGACAAAAAAGTCGTAACTTTGTAGTGTCATACTCTAAGGAATTGTTTAGCCGTCTTTGACTATGTTGAATTTGTGTGCGAAATTCGGGCTTGAGGACAGGGAGATCCTGTCGCTCGCCACTGAGATTCTTGCGACTGAGATTGATGATGCTGCCGAGGTGATGGCGGGCTTTGACGATGAGGGGAGCTCTCTGTATGCGGCGGTGCTGAAGGTGGAGGACCTCAAGGGCAAGATTGCCAACATCGAGGAGCCTAACCTGCGTGCGCTCATCATGTCTGAGATCAAGGACATGAAGATTGTGATGGCTTTCATCGCGTTTCACATCGCGCTGATGCGTCGGCTGCGCGACATTGCTCCGACTGAGGCTAAGATGGCGGAGAGCCGCGAGGCTGGCTGTCTGTGGGCTCAGATTGCTCACCAGTTGGGTCTGTACAACCTGAAGCGCGAGCTCGAGGATCTCAGCTTGAAGTATCTCGAACACGATGCTTACTATCATATCAAGGAGAAACTCAACGAGACCAAGGAGAGCCGCGAGCGTTATATCAGGGCTTTCATCGGGCCTATCGAAAAGAGGCTCATGGAGGCAGGGTTGCGTTTCCACATGAAGGGGCGCACGAAGAGCATTCACTCCATCTGGCAGAAGATGAAGAAGCAGCACGTCGGGGTGGACGGGGTATATGACCTCTTTGCCATACGCATCATCCTCAACTCTGTGCGTCAGCGCGAGAAGCAGGATTGCTGGCAGGTGTTCTCGATCATCACGGACATGTATCAGAGCAACCCGAAGAGAATGCGTGACTGGCTGAGTGTGCCTAAGGAGAATGGCTACGAGTCGCTGCATATCACGGTGCTCGGTCCTGAAGAGAAATGGGTGGAGGTTCAGATTCGTACGGAGCGTATGGACGACATTGCTGAGCATGGTCTGGCGGCACACTGGCGCTACAAGGGGGTCAAGGAGGCTTCGGACGATGGTATCTTTGTCTTCACCCCAAAGGGCGATCTTCACAAGTTGCAGGCTGGCAGTACGGTGCTCGACTTTGCTTATCATATACATAGCGGTCTGGGCAATCGCTGTACGGGTGGGCGCATCGGTGGAAAGGCGGTGAGCATCAAGCAGGTCTTGCAGAGCGGCGACCAGGTGGAGATTATGACGTCGGCAAGTCAGACGCCTAAGCAGGACTGGCTCAACATCGCTACGAGTGCTAAGGCGAAGTCTAAGATTCGCCAGTGTCTGAAGGAGATTCAGTTCAAGGAGGCTCTGATGGCAAAGGAGGTGCTTGAGCGCAAGATGAAGAACCGCAAGCTGGAGTTTGACGAGCCGGTGCTGATGCAGACCATAACGCGCAACGGCTATCGTATGGTGACTGATTTCTATGCTGCCCTGGCGAGCGGCGAGATGGATATCAACCGTTTCCTTGAGGAATATGCCGAGAGGTATGCGCAGGCTTTCCCTCTGTCGGTCAAGAAGGGCGATGCCAAGCTCAAGACGGAGGCCAAGACGAGTGCGAGCGACTTTGTCCTGACCGATAAGGCTGCGGCTTCTGACCACTACAGCGACGATGTGCTGGTGATAGACCGCACGCTCAAGGGGATAGAGTTCCAGATGGCAAAGTGTTGCCAGCCTGTGTATGGCGACGAGGTCTTCGGCTTCGTGACGAGCGGCGGCGGCATCAAGATTCACCGTACGGACTGTCCGAACGCTCCTCAGCTACGCGACCGTTTCTCGTATCGCATAGTGCGTGCCGAATGGGCTGGCAAGGGTGGTCAGCAGTACCCCATCACGCTCAAGATTGTGGGTAATGATGACTTGGGTATCGTCAACAATATCACGAGCATCATCACCAAGGAGGAGAAGATACTCCTGCGCAGCATCAGTATTGACTCTAACGACGGTCTCTTTGCTGGCACGCTGACCGTGATGCTTGGCGACACGAGCCGCCTGCAGTCTCTCATCAAGCGTCTCCTCACGGTAAAGGGGGTGAAGAGCGTGACGAGGGGCTGAACCTACATTGACATTAACAACTTTGACAAACCAAACAAACGATATAATAATGACCTTTTCAAAATTCTTATCTTTGGGTCTGCTCGCTTGCAGTATGACCGCCTACGCTGACGACACGACAGTCACGAGCGTGAAAGTTTTGGGCCCCGTGGGTAACACTCACAACATCTTCATGACTACCGACAAGGATTCGGACGGGAAGGAGTATGACATGAGCGAACTGGAGTGGAACTGCCCTATGGATATGTCTCTCTGGCAGACTTCCCCCCAGAGCAAGTCTATGAGCGTCGCTCCTGACGACAGTATAGGCTACGTGCTGCAGGGCAAGGGTATGTGGCAGATTGGCTTTAGCATAGAGAACCACCGCTGGCAGAAAGTCAATGTGCTGGTCAGCACCAAGCGAGGCCGCTCGCAGGTGGTGATAGACGGCAAGGAGGTGAATGGGGAGCAAGGCCTCATCACTGGACGTCATGATGTGGTGATCAAGCTTCAGGAGAAGACCGACGAGGGCGACTCTGTCTGCATCAAGCTCAGCGCAGGCCGCGACTCTCTATGGACGTCTCACCTCAGCGGCATCACCATCAACCCTGCCACAAAGCGTCACTTCACTCTGCAGGACCAGATGACGGGCACACGTCTCAACCGTGTGAGTATCTCTGCTGCGGGACGTTTCGTCATACAATGGCGCTACACTACGCGCAAGGACGGCGGCGTAGAATGGGAGAAGGAAATCACAGATCTCAAGACTATGGCGCACTATCCTGCTGAGGGCTTCGTACAGTGGGCTGCCAAGGGCGACAAGTATATAGCCTCACGCCGCAACACCGACGGCAAGACTGAATATTTCTATCGTGATGTCATCACTGGCGAGAAGACTCCCATCACGACTCTTAGGGTGGACGGCAGCGCATACTTCGTGGCACAGGACACCAAGTTGCTCCTCAACATGAGCGTGGAGGGCCCGAAGGAGAAGAATGCTCAGGTTCATCAGATTGTACACCCTGATGATCGTATACCTGGCTGGCGCAACAAGAACAACTATGCCTTGCTCGATATTGCTACGGGTGAGGTGCGCCGTCTCACATGGGGTTTCCGCAGCGTAGGCATGACGATGAGCCGCGATGGCAGCAAGGCTGTATTCTCTACTCGCTATGACGATGCCACCCGGCGTCCATACAATTTCGGCGACGCTTTTCTCATAGATTTCGAGAGTGGCAAGGTCGACACTCTCTTTGTCAAGGAGGGTTTCGTGGCTGGCATGCAGTTCTCGCCCGACGGCAAGCAACTTCTCATTACCGGCTCGCCAGAGGCTTTTGACGGCATAGGCAATGTGTGCGGCGAGGGTGTCATACCCAACACTTTTGACTATCAGCTTTTCGTCATGGACCTCGACACCAAGCGGATTACACCCCTGACGCGCGACTTTGACCCAAGCGTCGGCTCATGCACATGGAGCAAACTCGACGGCAACATCTATGCTATCTGCGAGGTCAAGGACGGCAAGGGTATCTACTCTCTGAGCGGAAAGGCTCTGGCTGCAGGCAAGATAGAATGGACCAAGCTCGACCTCAACGAGACCTATGTCAGCCACTGGGATTTAGCTGAGGACAAGCCTCTGCTCGTATACTCCGGCGAAGGCTCCATGACGAGTGACCGTACTTGGCTGCTCGACCTCAAGAGCGGCAAGCATACTCTCTTGGCTGATATCAATCCTGAGCGTACTGCTGATGTTGAGATGGGGCAATGCCAGGACTGGAACTTCACCAACTCACGCGGCGAGGAGATTACGGGCTGCTACTATCTCCCACCCTACTTTGACGAGACCAAGCAATATCCTATGCTTGTCTACTATTATGGCGGTGTGTCGCCTACGGCTCGTGTGCTCGACAGTCCTTATTGCTATCAGGCGTGGGCTTCGATGGGCTATGTTGTGTATGTCATTCAGCCTGCTGGCTGTGTGGGCTTCGGTCAGAAGTTCTCGGCGATGCACTCCAATGCTTGGGGCGACTATACTGCTGACGACATCATTGAGGGTACGAAGCAGTTCTGCAAGGAGCACCCCTATGTCAATGCTCAGAAGATAGGCTGTCTCGGTGCGAGCTATGGTGGGTTTATGACACAGTATTTGCAGACTAAGACCGACATCTTTGCTGCTGCTATGTCGCACGCTGGTATCAGCAACATCACGAGCTACTGGGGCGAGGGCTATTGGGGCTACACATACAATGCTTGTGCTGCTCCTAACTCTCACCCGTGGAGCAATCCTCGCCTCTTTACTGAGCATTCGCCTCTGTTCAATGCTGACAAGATTAACACTCCTATTCTCTTCATGCACGGCGGAGCGGACACGAATGTCCCTGTGGGCGAGTCTATACAAATGTTTAACGCTCTGAAGATTCTCGGCAAGGAGACGGCGTTTGTCATGGTAGACGGTCAGGATCACTATATCGGTGACCACCACAAGCGCATAGCATGGCACAACAGCATCATGGCGTGGTTCCAGCGTTGGCTGCAAGACGATGCAAGCTGGTGGAACGAACTCTACCCCGAGAAGAATTTCTAACCTTTGACAATGATTTATCCAAACAATTTCGAACATAAGATTGGTTTTGACGACATACGCGCCATTCTAAATGAGCTATGTCAGAGCCAGCTCGGGCGTGAGCGTGTAGAGCAGATCGAGATGATGACCGACGTCTCGCTCATACGCCAACGCCAGCAGGAGACACGCGAACTGGCTCAGATTCTGGCTTCGACCACCGAACTGCCCGATATGTCGTTTTACGACTTGAGACCTCAGATACAGCGTATCAGACTTGAGGGAGCTCACATCGAGGAGGAAGACCTCGACAAGTTGAAACGCTCGCTCGACACTCTGCACGCATGGCTGAGACTCGTAAGATCACAGAAGGATTCTGACCCTTCGCCCATGGCTCCGCTGAGATTCCAGAATACCGTGGGCGAGAATCTGCTCTACCCTGCTCTCAACCAGCTCTCGCTCGGTGTGTTTACCTTTATCGCGGTGGCGGCCTCTATCGACAAGACTATCGATAAGTATGGGCATATACGCGACGAGGCGAGCCCCGAGCTGGCTCGCATACGCCATGACCTCCGCGCCAGCGAGGGTAGTGTGAACCGTACGCTGCACAGCATACTGCGCAGCGTCAAAAACGAGGGTCTCGTGGCGCAAGACGTCACTCCGACGTTTCGTGAGGGGCGACTCGTGATTCCAGTCAGCCCTTCGCTCAAACGGCGTCTCGGCGGCATAGTGCATGATGAGTCTGCTACGGGCAAGACTGTCTACATCGAGCCTCAAGAGGTAGTGGAGGCCAACAACCGCATACGCGAACTCGAGAGCGAGGAGCGGCGCGAGATTATACAGATACTGAAGCATATCACCATGCTTATCCGCCCCAACGCCAAGGAGATGCTACGCGCCTTCGACTTTCTTGCAGACTTGGAATATGTACGCGCGCGTGTCGGGTTTGCACAGCGCATAGGGTGTGTATGTCCGCTGGTGGCAGCCCACCCTATCATAGATTGGACTCTGGCTCAACACCCTCTGCTCAAGCTCACGTTTGAGAAGCAGGGCAAGAAGGTGGTGCCTCTGGAAATCAAGCTGGATCGCAAGCAGCATATCCTCATCATCTCCGGTCCTAACGCCGGAGGCAAGAGCGTCTGTCTCAAGACTGTGGGACTCATACAGTATATGCTGCAATGTGGACTGCCTGTGCCCGTGGGCGAGAACTCAAAGATGGGTGTTTTCGACAAGATTGCCATCGACATCGGCGACGAACAGAGTATCGAGGACGACCTTTCGACCTATTCGAGCCACCTGCTCAATATGAAGAACATGATGCGTATGGCTGACAATTCGACCCTCCTGCTCATCGACGAGTTTGGCGGCGGTACTGAGCCTAACATAGGTGGGGCTATAGCCGAGGCCATATTGAAGAGGTTTGTCGAAAAGAAGGCTTTCGGCGTAATCACCACCCACTATCAGAACCTCAAGATGTTTGCTGACAGTCACGATGGGGTGGTCAATGGTGCTATGCTCTACGACCGACAGCAGATGCAGGCTCTCTTCCAACTACAGATGGGCAACCCGGGAAGTTCGTTTGCCATAGAGATAGCACGCAAGACTGGTATTCCCGAAGACGTCATCGCCGATGCTACCGAGATTGTGGGCAAGGACTATGTCAATGCCGACAAGTATCTGCTCGACATCGTGCGCGACAAGCGTTACTGGGAGGGCAAACGCCAGACTATTCACAGTCAAGAGAAGCAGATGGAGCAGACTATCCAACGCTACGAGCGCGAGATTGTGATGCTCAAGGAGAAGCGTCAGGAGATAATCAGCGAGGCTCGCTCGCAGGCGGAGGAGATTATCCAAAACTCCAATGCTGTGGTCGAAAACACGATTCGTGAGATACGCGAGGCTCAGGCCGAACGCGAGCGTGTACGTGAAATCCGCAACGAGCTCAACGAGTTTCGCCAGCAGCTCGACGAACACACTACGAGCGAGCACGACGAGATGATTGAGCGCAAGATGCGCCAGATACAGGAGCGACGCCAGCGTCAACAGGACCGCAAGCGCGACAAGGCTGAGCAGGCTCTGCGCGAACAGTCGCAGCAGAAGGCTCTTGGAGCCCTACTCGGTTCGCTCGGCACACAACGCCAGCAGGAGACCTCGGCCATCTGTCCTGGACAGGACGTCAAGATCGCTGGTACTACTGCCATAGGCAAGGTGGAGAAGGTCAACGGTGCACGCATCACGGTGATGTTTGGACACGTGCGCAGCGTGGTCGACATCAAGCGACTCGTACCCGTGCGTGTGGAGCGTGCTGACAAGCAGCAGAACGAGGTGAGGGTCACGTCGTTTGTCAGCCGGGAGACTCAGGATAAGATTCGCGAGACTCATCTCAACTTCAAGCAGGACATTGACATACGCGGTATGCGTGGCGACGAGGCGATAGAAACTGTCACTCACTATATGGACGACGCAATACTCGTCGGTGCATCGCGGGTGAGGATACTCCACGGCACTGGCAATGGCATACTGCGCCAACTCGTACGTCAGTATCTCAACTCTATCCCTCACGTCAAATCGGCACACGACGAAGATGTGCGCTTTGGCGGTGCGGGGATAACTGTGGTTGAAATCAAATAAAATTCACCTCTGGACGAAGTGTAATACCAAACCTCTGCCGCACATCACCTATGATGGCGTTGCAGAGGTTTACTATGTCCTGTCCTTTTGCGCCACCGTTGTTGACGAGTACCAGTGCCTGATGGGGGTGTACGCCAGCGGGGCCGAGAGTGCGGCCTTTCCAACCGCACTGCTCTATCAGCCAGCCAGCCGGTATCTTGATGTGGTCTGCATCGACCTCGTAGTATGGCATGGAGGGGTTGGCAGACTGTATGCTCTCAAAGCGTTCGCGCGCCACGATGGGATTCATGAAAAAGCTGCCGGCATTGCCTGTGACCTTGGGGTCGGGCAGCTTGCGTGTACGTATGTCGATGATGATGTCACGCAATGCTTCGGCTGTGAGCTCGGGGACTTCAGCAGCTGCTCGCTGTAGCGGTCCGTATGAGAGCTTTGGCTCGAAAACCTTGCTCAGGCGATAGTCTACGTGTGTGACTATCATGCGCCCCCGCATTTCGGGAGTCTTGAAGATGCTGTGACGGTATGCGTAGCCACACTCTGCATTGTCAAAGGTGCGCTCTGCCCCGTCGTCTACGGCCATGCAGTGTACTGCGGCGATGTGTTCGCAGGCCTCCGTCCCGTATGCCCCTATGTTTTGTACTGCGCTCGCTCCGACCTGTCCGGGTATGTGGCTGAGGTTCTCGATACCATACCAGCCCTGCGAGATGCTGTATCGGATAAATGCGTCCATCTCCCAGCCTGCCCCTACGCGCACGGTGATGTGTTCATCGTCTTGCTCTATGACTTCGAGAGACTTTATCCTACTCTTCAGTATAGTGCCGCTGTACCTTTTGAGAAACAGCAGGTTGCTCCCGTCGCCGATATGTAGCAGTGGACGCTCATAGGCCGTGTCGCGGAGTATATCTCTCAGCTCTCCGACGGTATCATACTCTACGAGGCACTCTGCCTCCTCGTCGATGCCAAACGTATTGTATGGCAGCAGCGAAATATTTCTCAAGACGTTCATGTCAGTTGTCGAATTGGGTTAGTTTCCAGTCGTTGCCGTGTTTCTCAAAGGTGAAGGTCTCGCTCAGTCCTTGCCCCATGGCCATCTTTTCGAGCATCATACGCCGTCTGCCATCGTATATCTGACCGTAGCGAATGTTGGATATCACTCCGCTGGGGAACTCTCCTATCACCGCGGACCATTGCGCACGGTCTATAAAACCCTCGATGCTCTGGTTTTCATCGTCAGGATCCATCATCGTCACTCTGATGCTACGCGCCATCGATCTGTATTGAAACGTGCTGTCTGTAGTGAAACGTGCATAAAACTGTAGGAAGTCACACATGTCGCTCCCTGCGAAACCATACACTTCCTTGCTCGTCAGACGCCACTTGCCTTTCTGCTTTTGAAACTTGAACGATATGATTTCCTGCTCATTGAGGTCTATGCGTTCTACCGAGGCGACGCTGAGCATGGTGTCTTCGTTGAGTGCCATCTCACTCTGGCTACTATAGAGATTAGTGCAATACTCGCCTGCCATAAACGAGAGGTCGCAGTTCAAGCCCTGCTCTGTGCGCGAATTTTGTATGCGATGACTTCGGACAAACGTATACAGGAAATCGTCAAACAACTCATCGACTCGCTCTTCTCCCTCCTTTGGCATAAGTGGCAGATCGGTCTCCTCCTCGTCAGGAAGCAAGGTTGTGTCTGTTTCTGCAAGAAATAGCGAATCATCATCGCCAGTCTCCCGCTCTGTTTTCCCTCCCGAGCAGGCTGCTGTCACAATCAATGTAATGACCAGCCCGATACTAAAGAATCTACGGTACATCGATAGTCCTTTTTTTACTTCTTAAACACCTATCTCCCACCCCTCGATCGTATGCCGCTCCATGTCGAAGTTCATGCCTACCTTGATGATGGGCAGTCCGCTTAGGGCAAAGCGTGAGGGGTAGTCTTTGAGGTTAATCTGCTGCATGGCTGCCTCGGCTGATTTGTTGAGTTTGAGCTCGAAGAGGTAGAGTGCCTTGCCTGAGTTCATGACCATGTCTACGCGACCGTTTGAGGTGCGCACTTCGACGTCGACGTATCTGCCGAGGAGCGAGAAGATGACGTAGAGTAGCTGCTGGTAGTGGCCTTCATAATTTGTGTTGTCACACTGGGGTATGGTGAGCAGGTAGGTCTGGAGCAGGCGGAGCATTCCTTCGAGGTCGTCGTTGTAGAGGGCGAGGTACATTTCTGCCACGGTGGTGTTGCCTTTATATGTGTCTCGCTGTATATAGTTGGGCAGAAGGCTGGCCATGAGCCCGATGCGTATCTCGTTGTTGGGGAGGTCGAGGAGGTATGTGCCTACTCGACGATTAAAATTCTTGATGGTGTAGTAGCCTGACTGGTAGAGCAGAGGCATGATGGACGACATATTCTCCGTGGGCGCGTCAAAGTCTGATGCCATGACTTCGGTGGGCTTGAGCATGGAGGGTACGACGTTGTACTCCTTGAGTTTTTCGATGAGGAAGGTGGGGGTGCCGCTTTCGAACCAATAGCTCTTGAGCATTCTGTCTTGCAGGGAGTTGAGCAGGCTGAAGGGATTGAAAATGTCGGGCGACGGCCATGCGAAGTGGTAGCCGTCGTATTGACGTTTGAGGTCAGCGATGGCTTCGTCGCGTGTCTGCTCGTTGTCTTGTGCGAATTTGTCGATATAGTCTGACATCTGGGTGAGCATCTCCTCCTCGGTGATTCCGCAGATGGCTGCGAACTCGGGCAGCATCGAGATGTTGTGGAGGTTGTTGAGCTCGCTGAAGATACTCAGTTGTGAGAACTTGGTTATGCCGGTGATGAAGACGAACT
>CAMEQD010000002.1:0-112332 GCA_945932615.1 uncultured Prevotellaceae bacterium
GCAACATTTTCATTCCCTTTGGCGAAAGCCGTTCATGTACGTTTCATACCTTTATATTTTCCTGATCTCACTAGACACTTTTCTTCTTCAGTCACCTGATGTCGACTATTTGCAATCAAGATTTGCATATCTCACAAAAAAAACGTAATTTTGTGGCCGTAAAATTTACGGCTATAAAATTTGATAAACATGAAGAAGTTCTATGATAGAGAACGGGAGATGTCTTGTCTGAAGGAAATACAGCGTCAGGCATACGAAGACTGTTCGCGTTTTGCAGTATTGACAGGCAGACGACGTGTGGGGAAAACGAGACTGGTATATAGACTGATGCAGGAGACTGAATCAGAAGCTCCCGGTCTGTATTTCTTTGTGGGAAGAAAAACCGAATCAGTGCTGGTGCAGACTTTTGCAGAAGAAGTGCGAATCAAATTGGACGAGTACGTTCCCGAGGGCATCAGTACGATGCGTGGGCTACTGCAGTTGCTGTTGGAGATTGGCAAACGCAGACGCTTTACTGTGTTTATGGACGAGTTTCAGGAATGGGACAATGTGAATGCTGGCGTGTTCAGCGATATACAAGAATTGTGGGACAAATACAAAAGGGAAACCAATATCTGTCTTATTGTATCGGGGTCTATATTCCGCATGATGGAGAAAATCTTCAAAGACGAAGGGCAACCTCTTTTCGGACGTGATGATTGCACCATTCGTCTGATGCCATTCTCTACCCGTACGATATGTGAGATTCTCAGCGATTACAAGTCAGACTATTCCCCAGAGGACCTACTGGCACTATGGACTATCACGGGCGGAGTAGCAAGATATATTGAACTGCTGATGAATAATGGTTGTACAGATGTCAAAAAAATGATACATTTCGTATGTTCATCGGGCGATAGCTTCTTTGCGAACGAGGGCAAGAATATTCTCATTCAGGAGTTTGGTAAACAGTATGGTACCTATTTCAGCATCTTAGGACAGATAGCTCGCGGTGATGTGACCCAAAGCGAAATCGAAACAGCCACTGGCATGAAGAGTCTTGGCGGCCAAATGAAAGTCTTGGAGGAGAACTATGGTATTATCCGTAAGAAGCGCCCGATAGGTGCCAAGGAGGGAAGTCAGACCGTAAGATTTGAGATTCAGGATAATTTTTTCCGTTTTTGGTTCCGATATATCTACCGTTATGCAGCACTCATTGAGCTTCAGAACATGCAGACTCTTGAGCAGATTATGAATGAGGACTATGCCACGTTCTCAGGTCTCGCCCTGGAGAGATGGTTTCGCCAGCGGCTGATTGAGTCATGTCGCTATCAGCGCATAGGTGGTTGGTGGAAATCTGGTGGTCAAAACGCAAAAGGTCATCAAGACGATTTTGAGATTGATATAGTGGCAGAAACAGTCGATGGAGACGTGGAGGCATACGAAGTGAAGCGCAACGCCCAGAAGTATAATCCAGCCCGTCTGGCAGAGAAGGTCGCCCAAATGCAACGACACAATTTCCGAAACAAAGAGATACGAATGAAGGGCCTTTCCATGGATGATATGGAAAGTGGAATAAAAGATAACATCGTTACGGCTGATGCCATTTGTTAAGTCAGACATGAGCCCTAAATTGAGTGTTTACCATTATGTCACCTGATGTCGACTGATGTCGTCAATCGCCCTCTGCCAATGTTGTATATTTGCACAGAGATTCATTGGGGCTTGGCATTCGGTGGTGGTACATGAGCCGAGCACGAATTTTGAGGCAAAATATGGCTGTTTTGGGGCTTAGATCCTAAAACAGCCTTCTTTTTAATGACAGAGGTCTTTGTAGTCGCACCATTCGCATACTTTGGTATTGCTGGTTTTGCAGAACGGGAGACTGGGGTCGAAGATTTGGCTTATCTTCTGGGTTAGGAGGTCTATGTACTCTTGCTCGAGGTCGGCGATGTCTTCGATTCTGGTCTCATTTGTTTTGTTTGCGGCGAGGAGGAGGGTGGGGTCGTAGTCTGTGTGGTTGGCTTGATTGACGTATAGGAGTACTGGCTTGACTCGGCCTTGGTAGTGTCTGGTGTGTCGTGCGCAGACGGCGTAGAGGAATGCTTGGAGGTAGTATCCGCTGTGTTCTTTGTCGGCAAAGAGGTCTTGGAGGGTGCTTGGTTTGTCGTGGCGTGCGCCAGTCTTGTAGTCGAGGACGCGGAGGTATTCTTCGCCTTGGGGGGCTCTGACTTTGTCCATTCTGTCTACGATGCCTCCTACTCTGAGGTGGAGTGGGGGGGTGTCGTTGTTTTGTATGGTGAGGGGTATGGATATCATTTCTTCCATCGCGTCGATGATGATGGGGGCTGTCTGTATGTCGTGTCTGATGGTGTTGCGTAGGTATTGTTCGATGACGTTGCGCATGATGATGGTTTCGCCGCGGAAGTCGGTGATGCCTGCTACTTGACGGAATTGGGTGGCGATGATTTCTGACAGGCGTGTGTTGCCTGGGGCGATGTAGGGGCTGAGGTCGGCTGTGGTGAGAATGTTGGGGTTGGTGTGGGTGGTGGTGGTGCTTCGGTGGTGGCTGATGATTTCTTTGTAGATGTGTTCGATGCTGGCGTGGAAGATGCTGCCTAATTCTCGGGCACCGATGGTGTCTTGTTCTTCTTTGATGCGGAGCATGCAGATGTTGCTGTAGTAGAACTGCATGGGGCAGGTGATGTAGCGGTTGATGCTGCTGGGGGTAAGGATGCTGGCTTGTGTGTTGGTGGCGGTGTCGTACATCTGGTGGAGGGCTTGTATGATGGACGGGGTCTTGTTGATGTGGTCTGGGGTGGTGGTGGTGGTGATGTGTTGGCTGGCTGTGAGGCGTATGGTGCGGAGGGGTATGGTGCTTTCGGCTTGGAGCTGGCGGAGGAAGCGGCTTATCTCATTTTTCTGTATGCCGGTGGAGTTTTCGTTGTAGAGGAAGGTGATGTGTTCTGCGCGCTGGAGGAGGCGGTAGAAGTAGTAGGCGTAGACGGCTATGCGATGGCGTGTGGTGGTGAGGTGGAAGCCTGTGCGTAGGGTGTTGGGGATTAGGGTGGTGTCGGACTGGAGCTTGGGGAAGTGGCCTTCGCCGACGTTGAGCATGAGGATGTTGGTGAAGTCGAGGAGACGGGTCTCGAGAACGCCCATGACTTGGAGTCCGCTGGCTGGCTCTCCGCTGAAGGGTATGGTGCGGGTGGTGAGGACGTGGCGGAGGAGACGGCGCATGGTGGCGGGGAGGAGCTTGATGGGGTGGGGGGTGGATGTGGTGATGTCGTGGAGGTGGTTGAGGGTTTTGTGGGTGGTGTAGATGCTTTCGGTCATGAGTATGTCGTAGGGACCTGGGGTGGCTTCGCTTTCTTGGCTCAGGACGGTGGCGGTGGCTATCTTGATGACGATGTGGTCGAGGTAGCTTATGAGGGTGTCGATGTGTTGGTCGGGGAGGGGGTGTTGCCAGTCTTGCTGGTCGAGGTAGGGGGCGTAGGGGTGATTGTTTATGGTCTGGAGGTAGGGACGGCGAAAGCGTTGTCGCTTGGGGTCCCAGCCTTCGGTCTGGAGGGTGGTGAGGGCGATGATGAGGCTATAGATGGGGGTGGCTTTGAGGGGGAAGCCCATGGTGATGTTGAGGTCGTGTGGGGCGTTGGGGCCTTGGTCGGGTATGGAGTGGAGGACGGTTTCGAGTTGGTCTTCGTCGCATAGGAGTATGGCTGTCTGGCGTTCTTGGGTGGTGAGGTGGGTGGTGAGCCATTGGGGTATGTAGCGGGTGCCGATGGTGTCGGTGCTGGTGCTGACGTAGGTGAGGTGCTGTTTGTGGCGTATGTTGTCGTAGAGTTGGGATTGGTCGTAGCCGTTTGCGCTTGTGAGTTGGTTGGGGAAGTGTTTGAGGTTTTGGCGTATGAATTCGCCTGCTTCGGAGTTGGGGTCGTCGAGGTAGTAGTGATCGTAGTCCCAGTAGAACTTGGCTTGATGGCGGCGGTGTAGGTATTGCATGAGGGCTTTGTCGGTCTCGCTGAGCATGTTGAAGCCTACGAAGTTGTATTCTCGGTCTTGGGGTATGCTGGCGAGGAGGGTGTGGTCTTCGATGACAGCGCGTTGCATGGCTCCTTCGTAGGGGTATGTGTGGGGGGGCATGGATGTCTTGAGGCCATCGTAGAGGGCTGGCATGATGCTCCAGAGTTGTATGAAGCGTTGTTGTATGTGGGTCTTGTAGTTGGTGGTGAAGTTGCTGAAGAATTGTTTTAGGGCTTCCAACTGGGTGGGTTCGAGGTAGTCGAGGGTCTCCATGTGGGCGAGGTCTTTGGCATTGCTGAAGAGGCTCTTGGCGTCGACGAGGTGTTTGTCGATGTCGTCGAAGTCGCTGAGGAGTATCTCGCCCCAACCCCAGAACTGGTCTATGCTTTCGGCTTGTGGACCTGTCTGCTGGCTGTAGAGGTCGTAGAGGGTGGCGATGGCTGGTATGGGGTCGCTGACGCTGGAGCCTGAGAGCTGGGCGAAGAGGTCGCTGGAGGTGATGTAGTGGGGCTCCCATGTGGGTTGCTTGGCAAGGCTGAGGAGGGCTTCGTTGAGGAATAGTCGGGCGCGCTTGTTGGGGAGTATGATGGTGACTTGGCTGAGGTCTCCGTGGTGACGTTGGAGAAGGTCTTGGGCTACGTATTGGAGGAAGGACATTTTTTTGTGAGGTTATGAGGTTATAAGGTTGTGAGGTTGTGAGGTTGTGAGGTCGCTTCGCTTGTTAGGTTTTTATGTTTTTCTTTAGGGTTTTACTTCGATGACTTGGTGTTTGTCTACGTACCAGAGATAACCTCTGATTGGTTTGTCGGGGGTTATCTTTTGGAGTATGTGCATGTAGTGTCTGACTTGGTTGTGGTGTTGCTGGTGTTCGGCTCCGAATTTGTAGTCGATGACGGTGGTTTGGTGGTTGTGGGTGATGACGCGGTCGGGGCGTTGTGTGCGCTTGCTTGGGTTGTGTGTGGTGGGGTCGAGGAGTCCGCATTCGTTGTAGGGCGTGGCGTCGGGGGTGAACCAGTTTGATATTAGGGGGTTGGTGTGTATCTGCTGGAGTTGTTGGTTGAGTTCGTCGGCTTGCTCGGGAGTGATGTGTCTGTCGGTTAGGGCGCGGCTTATGACTGTTGGTATGTCTTGGGCGGTGTGTATGGCGGAGAGTATGCGGTGGTAGATGGTGCCTCGCTGACGGGTGGTGAGGGATTGTAGCATCTCGCGTGACTCGTTGCTTTGGCGGAAGTTGAAGTGGGCGGCGTAGGTCTGCATGGTGACGGGGTGGTCTTCGTAGTCGGGCTGCATGCGGTTGTCGCTGTGCTTGGTGGCTTTGTGGGTGGTGACGGGTTGTCCGTAGCTGACTTGGTAGATGCCGTCGGTATCGAACTGGGCGGTGGGGTTGATGGTGGCGTTGATGAGGTCGCCGATGTGGCTATTGGTGCTGATGTCTTTTGCTTTGGTCTGGGTCCAGATATACATGTTGCTGGAGGCTCGGGTGAAGGCTACGTAGAGGCTGTTTAGTTCGTCGATGCGGTTTTGGTGGTGTTCGGTGGTGTATCGTTGGCTGAAGTGGCTTTCTTCCATGGTACTGGTGCGGTTGATGGGCATGGCGCCAAGGGTGCCGAACTGGTCTTGGTTGTTCTCGGGGTGACACCAGAGTAGTTCGTTGTGGTGGTCTTTTTCGATGTCCCACTGGCAGTAGGGGAGGAGGACGGTGTGGAACTCGAGGCCTTTGGATTTGTGTATGGTGAGGATGCGGATGCCTTGGTTGGTGCCGCTGGGGATGGGGAGGGTGTGGTATGTGTCGTCCCAACGGGTGAGGAAGGTGTGTATGTCGTTGGGGTTGTCGCGGAGGTGGGTGCGGAGGGTGTCGAGGAATGCGAAGTGGTAGGCTTCTTGTCCGCTGATTTTGTCGAGGTGTAGGAGGGCGTAGAGTTCTTCGACGAGTTCGTAGAGAGGCATCTGACTGAGTTTGTGCCATCGGGTGTGTAGGGCTGGGGGCATGAGCTGCTCTGTGGGGCTGCGCATGATGGTGTCGATGTCGGGTGGGGTGGGCTGGAGGTGGGTGTGGTAGAGGTGGAGGAATTGGCGTATGGGTATGGGGTTGAGTTGCTCGTCGGTGACGAACATGCGGAGGGTGGTGATGATGAGGTTGACGAGGGGGGAACTGTCGAGGAGGTAGGCTTCGTCGCTGGTGATGCTGATGTTGGTTGGGGCGTGGTGTCGGAAATAGTCGAGTATCGGGTGGATGTATTTGTTTTTCCTGACGAGGATTGCCATCTGTTCTAATGGGAGGCCTTGGGCGTGGAGTGTCTCTATCTGATGGAGCATGTCGCTGAGCATCCATTCGTCTATGTAGTCGGTTGTGTGGTCGGGGTATTGCTTTTTGTCGTTGTTGATGATCTTGAGGCTTACGTGGCCGTGGGGGGTGGCGGTGTGGTTGGGGTGGTGTTGGGTGACGTCAGTGTATAGGTTGGTGATTTTGATGGGGGCTTGGGGGGCGAGGGTGTCGAGGATGTTGGCTGCGGCAGGGAAGAATTGGTTGTTGAAGTTGATTATTTCTTGCTGGCTGCGGTAGTTGGTGTCGAGGGTGTGGGTGGTGGGGTGCCAGATGTGCATCTCGTGGTCGAGGTTGTGGAGTAGCTGCCAGTCGCCGCCGCGCCAGCGGTAGATGCTTTGCTTGATGTCGCCTACGATGAGGACGCGGCCTCCCATGCTGAGGTTTTCGAAGAGGAGTACGCGGAAGTTGTTCCACTGGAGTTTGCTGGTGTCTTGGAATTCGTCGATCATGACGTTGTTGATGATGGTGCCTGTCTTTTCGAAGACGAAGGGACTGTCTTGTCCGTCGACTAGCTTGGAGAGGAGGGTGGGGGTCTGGCTTAGGTTGAAGCGTTCATTTTCTTCGTTGATGGCGTGGACTTCGCTGTCGATGCGACCGAGTAGCTGGAGGGGACGTATGTATTTGAGTATCATGCGGGCGGTGGTGGCGTCGCGCTTTAGATGGGTGAGGTCGTCGAGGTAGTGGCGGATCTGGTCGGAGAGGGTGCGTGCCTTGGCGCAGATGGTGGGGTCTTGCTGGTATTTCTTGTTGAGTGCGCTTGGACCGTCTTGGAGGAAGCTTTTGAAGGTGCTTGCATAGTTTATTTCTCTTGTGTCAAGGATTTTGAGAAGGGTGCTTTCGACGCAGTTGCGACTGAAGCAGTTGAGTATTCCGCTGTCGCGGCTGGATTGTATGAGGGGGGGGAGGGTGTCTTCGATGTGTTGGGTGAGGGATTGGCTGGTCTGGTACATCTGCTTGCGGAACTTGCTGATGAGGGCTTTGTCGGAGAGGCGTTTGCGGTCTTCGGTGCTGCGCTGCATGTAGTCGGGACTGAATATCTGGCTGGCGAAGTTCTTGAGACTGGTGGTGATGTCCCATTTACCTTCTTGGTCGAGTTGCTCGCTGACGTAGTCGAGTATGTTTTTCTGTAGTTCGGTGTCTTCTTCGAGTATGTCGATGAGTCTGTCGACGGCTGCATTTGCTACTTGGGTGTCGTTGAGGTCTACTTGGAGGTTGGCACTGAGGCCTAATTCGCGGGCTAACGAACGGAGTATGCTTTGGAAGAAACTGTCGATGGTCTCGACGCGGAAGTGGCTGTAGTCGTGGAGTATGTTGCGTAGGGCGTTGCTGGCTTTTTCGCGTAGCTGGGCTGGGCTGATGGGGGTGCCGCGCTCTTGGAGCTTGGCGAGTATGGCTGTTGCGTAGGGGGTGCTGCTGTCTTTGGATTGTGAGATGCCGTAGAGGTGCTGGAGTATGCGGTCTTTCATCTCGGCGGTGGCTTTGTTGGTAAAGGTGACGGCGAGGGTGTGGGCGTATTCATCGGGGCGTGATTCGGGGCTCACCAGGAGGGTGATGTATTCGACGGTGAGGGTGAAGGTCTTGCCGCTGCCGGCTGAGGCTCGGTAGATGGTGAGTGTCTTGCGGTTGTCCATGGGTGTATTGGGGTGGCGGAATTGGTTCTGAGTTGGCTTAGAGTTGGTGGTGGAGCATGCGGTATTCGGCCATCTTTTCGTATTTTGTATTGGGGCGTCCGTAGTTGGCGTAGGGCCAGATGCTGATGCCGCCGCGGGGGGTGAAGATGCCTGTGACTTCGATGTATTTGGGATCCATGAGGCGGATGAGGTCTTTCATGATTTTGTTGACGCAGTCTTCGTGGAAGTCTCCGTGGTTGCGGTAGGAGAAGAGGTAGAGTTTGAGACTTTTGCTTTCGACCATGCGTTGGTCGGGAATGTAGGAGATGCGTATCTCGGCAAAGTCGGGTTGTCCGGTGATGGGACATAGGCTGGTGAACTCGGGGCAGTTGAAGCGTACCCAGTAGTCGTTGTCTGGGTGTTTGTTTTCGAAGGTTTCGAGTACTTCGGGGGCGTAGTTTTGACGGTATTCTGTCTTCTTGCCGAGGGCTTGGAGTCCTTCTGTTTCGCGTGTTGTTGACATTGTTGTTGTTTCGGGGGTTATCAGTTGTTTATTTTTAGTTCTAATTCTTGTACGAGCTTGCGTATGCTCTTGTTGCGTTCTTGCATGCGTTCGAGTAGGGCGGGCTTGCTGGTCTGGTGGAGTATTTGGATGGGGTCGGCAGTGTTGATGTTCATGTCGATGGTGGTGTTGCCCAGGCCTTGGCGTATGAACCGTAGTATGCTTTCTTTCATGTTTTGCATGTATTGGGCTACTTGCTGGTTGCTGGCGGTGACTTCGAAGGTGGTGGGGGTGATCATCTTGAGTGGCATGGCTCGCATGCGCATGGCCATGGCTGTGCGTTCTTGGGGCATGTTGGCTATGTAGGTGTGCCACTGGAGTATGATGTCTTCTTGGGTGAAGGGCTTGGCTTGAGGGGTGGCGAGCTGCTCTTTTTCTGTTGTCTCGGGCTTGGCTTGGGGGGCGGTGTGGCGTATGCTGGGGCCGAGGGTGGTGAGCTTGAGTCGTGGTATCTGGGGGGTGGGGTCGACTTTATGGGGTTGGGGGGTATGGTGGCTGGGGGTGGAGTGTGTTTGGGGGTGGCTCTGTGCTTGCTGTGGGGTTTGTGGCTGTGGCTGGGCTTGTGCTTGCCACAGGCTGAAGATGGGTTTTAGTGTCTTGCGGGGGCTACGCCCCGAGCCTTCGCTGTCGTCGCTTTGGGTGATTTGGGCGCACTCTATGAGGCAGATTTCGACTTGGAGGCGCTTGTTGTGGCTCTGGCGGTAGTTTTGGTCGCAGGTGTTGCAGAGCTTGATGGCTTTGTAGATGAAGGGGAGGGGGCATTTGCTGGCTTGCTCTTGATAGCGTTGGCGTGTGGGTTGGCTTGCTTCGAGCAGGGGAAGGGTGCTGGCATCGCGAGCTACGAGGAGCTGGCGCATGTGGCTGGCCATGCCGGATATGAGGTGACCGGGGTCGAAGCCTTTGTGGAGAACGTCGTTGAGGAGGAGGAGGCTCTCGCGGACTTGGTTGGCGAGGAAGTGGTCTGTGAGGCGGAAGTAGTATTCGGTAGAGAGTACGTTGAGGCTCTCGCAGACTTTCTGGTAGGTGAGGTGGCCGTCGGTGAAGGCTGTCATCTGGTCGAAGATGGAGAGGGCGTCGCGCATGCCTCCGTCGGCTTTTTCGGCTATGAGCTGGAGAGCTTCGTCGTCGGCTGTGTAGCCTTCGCTGTGGGCTACGTTGCGGAGGTGGGCGACGGTGTCGTCGAGGGTCATGCGGTTGAAGTCATAGACTTGACAGCGTGAGAGTATGGTGGGGAGTATCTTGTGTTTCTCGGTGGTGGCGAGTAT
The DNA here is from genome assembly GCA_945932615.1 of uncultured Prevotellaceae bacterium. Classification (GTDB taxonomy): domain Bacteria; phylum Bacteroidota; class Bacteroidia; order Bacteroidales; family Bacteroidaceae; genus Physcousia. The sequence continues at coordinate 9,766 of CAMEQD010000002.1, forward strand.
GAAGATGGTGTAGGTGGGGGGCTCTTCGAGGGTCTTGAGAAAGGCGTTGAAGGCGGCTGGCGAGAGCATGTGGACTTCATCAATGATGAAGACTTTGTAGCGGCCTGTCTGGGGTGGTATCTGGACTTGCTTGATGAGCTCGCGAATGTCTTCGACGGAGTTGTTGGAGGCAGCATCGAGTTCGTGTATGTTGAGACTTCGTCCTTGGTCGAAGGCTGCACAGCTTTCGCAGTGACCGCAACTTTCGCCGTCAGGAGTGGGAGTGAGGCAGTTGATGGTCTTGGCGAAGATGCGGGCACAGGTGGTCTTGCCTACGCCGCGGGGACCGCAGAAGAGATAGGCGTGGGCGAGCTTGCCGTTGTGAATGGAGTTCTTGAGGGTGGCGGTGAGGGCTTGCTGACCTATGACGGTGGTGAAGGTCATGGGGCGGTATTTGCGTGCTGATACGAGGTATTCCATTGTGTGTGGTTGTTTGTTTTTGTTTTTATGTGGTGCAAATTTAATAAATTATTTGGATTTACGCAATGTAATTTGTACCTTTGCGTGCAAATATTATGTTTCGATGAGACGCTTTCATTCTTTATTTGACTTTATCGGCCGGTATAAGTATGCTGTGGTTTCTGCCATTATCGTAATGATAGTGGGCTTTGTTGATGACAATAGTTGCTATAACCGCTATTTGCGTCTTCAGGAGATTGCTACTCTTGAGGAGGAGATTGATATGTATCGTAGTTTGTATGAGGAGGATACTCGGAGACTGAATGCTTTGGACGTTTATGATAATGTGGAGAGGCTGGCTCGTGAGAAGTATCTGATGAAGAGGGACAATGAGGATGTGTTTATCATCCGTCGTGATTCGCTGATGGAATGATGTGGTTTCTGTATAGGGCTTACCAGCTGGTGGTGTGTGTGCCGCTTATGTTGCTCGCTACGGTGGTCACTGGTGTGCTGACTGTGGTGTTGTGCTCGGTGGGGAATGCTGCTTATTGGGGCTATGTGATTCCTAAATGGTGGGCTCGGTTGATGTGCAGACTGCCTTTGCTGCCAGTCGAGGTGGTGAGGTCGGAGAAGGTAGAGAGGGGAAGAAGTTATGTGTTTGTGGCTAATCATCAGGGGCCTTATGATATTTTTCTGGTATATGGCTATCTGGGGCATAGCTTCAGGTGGTTGATGAAGAGGGAACTGGAGTCTGTCCCTTTGATTGGTGTGGCTTGTAGGAAGGCGGGGCATATCATGGTGGACAAGCGTGGCCCTAAGGCTATTGCGAGGACGCAGGCTGCTGCGAGGAGGGCTCTGGAGGAGGGGGCTTCGCTGGTTGTCTTCCCTGAGGGAAGTCGTACGTTTTGTGGTCACATGGCGCATTTCCGCAGGGGGGCTTTCATGCTTGGGCATGAGTTGGGGTTGCCTGTGGTGCCGGTGACGATTGATGGAAGTTTTGATGTGTTGCCGAGGCAGAGGGGACTGGGGTTCTTGTCGTTTCATAGGTTGCGACTGGTGATTCATGATCCTATTGAACATCGCGATGACCTCGCAAGTATCATGGCTGAGGCTTACGAGGTCATAGAGGGTGATCTGCCTTTGGAGTATCGGGGGCTGGTGGAGAATCCTGACCAGTAGTGTGTGTGGGTTATTGCTGTGCTTGTGTCTGATCGTTTTCTATCAGGGCTTTGAATTCGTGTGGTATGGGGGTCTCGAATTGGAGGTCTTCGCCTGTGCGTGGGTGGATAAGGTGCAGACGGTAGGCGTGGAGGGCAAGGCGGTGTAGGGGGTTGCGTCCGTTGCCGTATTTCTCGTCGCCTGCTACGGGGTGTCCGATGTCTGCCATGTGTACGCGTATTTGGTTTTTGCGTCCGGTCTCAAGTTTCATTTCTACGAGTGAGAATTGGTCGTTAGTGGCGAGTCTGTGGTAGTGGGTGATGGCGTGTTTGCCTCCGTTGTCGGTGGGGGAGGAGATGGTGACTTGTGACTTGGTGTCTTTGAGCCATGATTCTATGGTGCCTCCTTCTTGCTCTATGACTCCGCAGAGTATGGCTACGTAGCGGCGGTCGTAGACTGTGGCGTGCCAGTCTTGCTGTAGGGCTTGGGCTGCTTCGATGCTTTTGGCGTACAACATGAGGCCGCTGGTGTCGCGGTCAAGGCGGTGTACGACGTGGGCTGTGCATTTGAAGTGCCGTTTGGCAAAGTATTGGTCAAGTATGGTCTTGATGCAGTATTGCTTGGGACTGGAGGCCATGGAGAGTATGCCGGGGCTTTTCTCGATGACGATGATGTCTTTGTCTTCGTAGATTATTTTGACGTATTTGTTGAGGAGCATGGTGCTCTGGCGGTGTCGTGAGATGCGTACCATCTGACCGGGGTGTAGGGGTGTGTCGTATTGGGTAGCGAGCTTGCGGTCGATGGTGATGGCGCGGCCGCTCATGAGGTCTTTGGCGCGGTTGCGTGTGATACCCATCTGCTTGAGTAGGAAGTCCATGAGGGTGCTGGCTTCGCGTACGGGTATCTCGATGTATTTGCTTGCTGCGTAGGATGCTCCTGTCTTGTTGCTCATTGGAGAGGTATTGGTGTTGTGGTTTTGGTTGTGTGTTTTTTTTTATTTGCGCTCTTTGATGAAACCGTGGCGGTATGCGTAGACGAGTTCTTTGAGATCGTCTATTTGGGTCTGTATCTTCTTGCCTCGGTCTGTGTCGCGGACGCGGATGCGGTGTCCGGAGAGTTCTACGAGCTGCTTGCTGGAGTGAATGTCGCTAGCGTTTTCGATGGCGTCTTTCTTGCTCTTGAAGGGCTCGTGGCGTATGAGTTCGAAGCCTCGGCTGTGGTAGACGAGGGTGAAGCCGGCGATGCCTGTGGCTGAGTGGTAGTGGTGGGAGAAGCCTCCGTCTATGACCATGAGGCGTCCTTCGGCTTTGATGGGGCTTTCGCCTTCGGCTACGTGGACGGGGACGTGACCGTTGATGATGTGGCGGTGTGGGCCTTCGACTCCGAAACTGTCGAGTATATAGTCGCAGACTTTGGGGTCGTTGCGAAGACGGAAGTATGCGCCTTTTTCTTCGTGCTTGAGCTCTTTGTCGTTGGTGAAGTAGCGCTCGAAGGTGGTCATCTTGCTCTTGTCGAAGAGTGGGGATTCAGGACCGCACCATAGGTACATGAGGTAGTCGCGGCAAGCTTTCTTCTCGTCGCGTGGGGTGTCGGTGTTGAAGGCTGCGCGTACTACGCGTCCGATGCGTTCCATGAGCTCGCGTCCGCTGCTCTTGACGCCCATGAGCTCGACTTGCTTGAGGGTGCCGTCGTCGTTAAGGGGGACGGAGGCATGGAAGAGTAGATTGCCGTTGCAGATGTTGTACATGCAACCGTGGGAGAGTAGGCATTTGATGTGGCGCTGGAGCTTGTCGCTGACACGGAAGGAGTGGTGGAGCTTGTCCATCATCTCGCGTTCGGCGGGAGTGAGTTTGTAGGGGTTGGTCCAGTCGACGGTGGGGAGGTGGGTGTCTTTGAGGGAATACTCATGACCGTTGTGGATGTAGACTCCGCGCTTGGGGTCTATGCCTCCGAGGGTTTCGTCGCGGTTGATGACCCACTCGGGGTGGGATTGAATCATCTGGTGCTCGAGCTTGAACTGGATGATGGTGATGGCTTTGTGCATCTTGCCTATGAGCTGGCGCTGGGAGTCATCGAATTCTCCATATTCGGGGAGCCATGTGGGGCAGGGGTCGTCGCCGTAGACATTGATGGCGAGGGTGGCGAGGGGAAGGAGGTTGATGCCGTATCCGTCTTCGAGGGTGGTCATGTTGCCGAAACGCAGGCAGAAGCGCAGAACGTTACAGATGTTGCAGTCGTTGCCTGCTGCTGCACCCATCCATAGGGCGTCGTGGTTGCCCCATTGTATGTCGAAGTTGTGGTATTGCATGAGGGTGTCGACGATGCGTTCTGCTCCTGGACCGCGGTCCCACATGTCGCCGAGGACGTGGAGTTGGTCTATGGCGAGTCGTTGTATGACTTGGCATAGGGCTATGATGAAATTGCCGGCCTGGCCTGTCTCGATGATGCTGTTGATGATGCCTTGGAAGTAGGCTTGCTTGTCGTCGTCGTTGGCGTTGACGTGGAGTAGCTCTTCGATGATGTAGGCGAACTGCTGGGGAAGGGCTTTGCGTACTTTGCTGCGAGTGTATTTGCTGCTGACGCTTTGGCAGACGGAGATTAGACGCAGGAGGGTGGTGGAGTAGAAGTTCTCGTTGTTGTCTTCGCGGGCTTCGATGAGCTCGAGCTTCTCTTCGGGATAGTATATGAGGGTGCAGAGCTGGCTGATCTCTTCGTCGCTGAGTGTTTCTCCATAGAGTTCTTTGACTTTGCGCTTGATGTTGCCGGAGGCGTTGCGTAGTATGTGTTCGAAAGCTTCGTGCTCTCCGTGGAGGTCAGCGACGAAGTGTTCGGTGCCTTTGGGAAGGTTGAGTATGGCTTCGAGATTGATTATCTCGGTACATGCTGCTTCGATGGTGGGAAATGTCTGGGAGAGCAGTTCGAGCAATCGCATGTCGGATTTTATCTGTTGTGCCTTTTCGGCTTTATGTGTGTCCATATTTACTCCTGTTTTTATCCAAATCCTTACAAAAGTAGTAAATTATGTGCAAACTATGTGCATTTCATTGGGAAAAAATATAACTTTGCATCGGATTTAACAATGCTTTTATATGTCTGATGTAGTTTTTGATGCAGATTTGTGTGGTTTGGATACACCTTATTATATTATAGAGGAGCGTCTGTTGCGTCGTAACCTTGAGTTGATTAGAGAGGTGGTTGATAGTTCGGGGGCTGAGATTATTCTTGCTTTTAAGGCGTTTGCTTTGTGGAAGACGTTCCCGATATTTCGTGAGTATATCAGGCATACTACGGCGTCTTCTCCATATGAGGCGCGTTTGGCTTTGGAGCGTTTCGGGAGTCGGGCACATACGTATTCGCCTGCGTATTCGGAGGACTCGTTTGATGAGATTGTGCGTTGCTCTTCGCATATTTCTTTTAATAGTATTGCTCAGTTTGAGAGGTTTTATCCTCTGACGCATGGTAGGGTGTCTTGTGGCTTGCGTATCAATCCGGAGTATTCGCATATCGAGACTCTGATTTATAATCCTACTGCGCCAGGGTCGCGTTTTGGGGTGGTCAGGGATGATTTGCCTGATGTGCTGCCTGTGGGGATTGATGGTTTTCACTGCCATTGCCATTGTGAGAGCTCGGCTGAGGATTTTGTGGATAATCTTGTACATATCGAGGAGAAGTTTGGCCGTTATTTCTCCCGGCTCAAGTGGTTGAATCTGGGAGGTGGTCATCTTATGACACGTGAGGGGTATAATGTTGGGCTACTTGTGGATACTATTCGTAGATTGAGGGAACGCTATCCTGGCTTGCATGTCATTCTTGAGCCTGGTTCTGCTTTTGCATGGCAGACGGGTCCGTTGGTGGCTTCGGTGGTTGATGTAGTGGTGAATCACGGTGTGCGTACGGCTATTCTGGACGTGTCGTTTACGTGTCACATGCCTGATTGTCTTGAGATGCCGTACTGGCCTGTAGTGCGTGGGGCTGAGACGATTGAGGATGCTGAGTGCAGAATGTCGAGTAGGGACGACAATGGGGGCTATGTGTATCGTCTGGGAGCTAACAGCTGCTTGAGCGGTGACTTCCTTAGTTCGTGGAGGTTTGACCATGAGCTGAGGGTGGGAGAGAAGATTGTGTTTGAGGATATGATTCACTATACGACGGTCAAGACTTGTATGTTTAATGGTATACAGCATCCGACGATTGCTTTTTTCTCATCAGAAGGAAAAACTGAGGTGCTGAGGAAATTTACTTATGAGGACTATGAAAACCGTATGGATTAGCCTTGGAGGGGGGCTGCGTGGCGGAAAATGTGTTTTTTTATGAACTTTTTTGAGTAAAGTCTTGCATAGTTCAAAAAAAAGATGTACCTTTGCATCGCAATTCAGAGGAATTGACACTACAATTGAAATAATGATTGCTGAATATAGTATCGGAATGAACTGATAAGCTGGTTCGGGACGTCTGCGGAAATAGCTCAGTTGGTAGAGCACAACCTTGCCAAGGTTGGGGTCGCGAGTTCGAGTCTCGTTTTCCGCTCACTTATTGAACAAAATGACTCTACAAAAGCCCAGGTGGCGGAATGGTAGACGCGCCAGTTTCAGGTACTGGTGTCAGCAATGACGTGCAGGTTCGAGTCCTGTTCTGGGCACCCACTATTGAGGCTTTTCAAAGAACGATGCTTACAATGGAGAGGTGGCGGAATTGGTAGACGCGCTACTTTGAGGGGGTAGTGTCAATTGCGACGTGGGAGTTCGAGTCTCCTCCTCTTCACTTGTTTGCGGAAATAGCTCAGTTGGTAGAGCACAACCTTGCCAAGGTTGGGGTCGCGAGTTCGAGTCTCGTTTTCCGCTCCAGTGAAATTTCACTTCTCGTTTGCTTAAAAAATGATGGGGTTCTTAGTGAATCCCATTTTTCGTATATAACCTCTTTTTACCAAAAAAAAAGAATATGTGGATATGAAACGATTTGTGGTGACCATGCTCGCGATGTGTGCATTCGTATGGACCTGTGCTCAGGAGAGGGTCTACGATGAATCTGTTGATCCTTTCGTTCAGATTGACGAGGCTGTCAAGGTGGCTAAGGAGACGGATAGGTTTGTGGTATGTCAATTGGGTGGCAACTGGTGTAGCTGGTGTGTACTGTTTGCAAAGTTCATACGTGAGAATCCTGATATTGATAAGATTGTGAATGACAATTTCGTGTATATCCATGTCAATTTCAAATCTCGTAGAGACGAATTGTCCCAAAAGGTCAGCAGACGATTGGGTAATGCCGGGCGCTTTGGCTTCCCTGTATTGGTGGTCTTGAATACTGACGGCTCTGTCTTGCATATCCAGAATTCTTCGTATTTGGAGGAAGGAAAGGGATATGACAGGGGGAAGGTCTTGGATTTTTTCAAGCAATGGACTCCTGCTGCTGTCAGGGGAGAGTGATGTAAGGCAGGCTTGCCTCGGAGGTCAGTATTCTCGAGGGCCGAAGATTTTGCTTCCTACTCGTATCATGTTGCTGCCGTGCTGGATGGCGAGGGGGTAGTCGTTGCTCATGCCCCAAGAACGTATTGAGAATGTGGGGCTGGTGAGGACTTCGCTCTTTGCCCATTGGTAGAACTGGTAGGCTGTGTCGAAGTCTTGACTGATGCGCTGGGTGTTGTCGGTGTTGGTGGCCATGCACATGATGCCGCGGATATTGATGCCTCGGAGGTCTTTGTCTCTGAGGGTGAGTAGTAGTTCTTTACATTCGTCAGGGGTGAAGCCGTATTTTGTGTCTTCCTGGGCTACGTGGAGCTGAAGCAAGATGGGTATGCTACGGTCGTTTTTGATACCTTGCTTGTTGATTTCGAGCAAGAGTTTTTCGGTATCGACTGAGTGTATAAGGCCGATGTATGGGGCTATGTATTTGACTTTATTGGTCTGTAGGTGTCCGATGAAGTGCCATTCGATGTCGTGTGGAAGTTGGGGGAACTTGGCTTGTAATTCCTGAACATGGCTTTCGCCAAAGATGCGCTGACCTGCATCGTAGGCTTCTTGCAGGGCTTGAACGGGGTGGTATTTGCTCACGGCGCATAGTTCTACGCCGTGAGGGATAGTGGATTTTATTTCGTTGAGTGCTTGTTGTATCATTATTCTTCTACTTTATGGAGAAACATGTCAAGGATGGGGGTTTCTGTGACAGATAGTATCTTGTAGTCGCCAAGAGTGCCTGACATGCCTTTCTCAAGTGTGCTGATAGCTTCTTGCAGGGTGGTAGCCTGGACCATGTCCTGTTGGGTGACAATTTTCTCCTTACCGCTCTTTTCGTCTATGCTGATGAATCCTACTTTGACGCGATACCATCGGTCGGCGGCGGTGTCTGGGCTTTGGAAGATTTCGGCTATACGGGCACGTTTGATGTTGCTGACTACAAATTCGCCACTCATATATGGTTCCATCTCTTTTATGATGGTCTCTTCGGCTTCGGTGAAGCTGAGGGCATCAACGAGGTAACTTTCTGTAGTGGTCTTGATGAGACCGTCTTCTTGTGTCTTGTCGTATTTGACTTTACATTCGAACCATTCCATTTATTTAGTTGTTTAGTTTTTTTGTTGTTTATTTTTGAATTTGTATGATTTTGATATTATATCCAGAGTTTTTTAGGTGGCCATGGATATAGAGTCTAATAACCTCATAACCTCATAACCTCATAACCTCAAAACCTCAAAACCTCATACATCATTTCTTGAAAAAGTAGCTTTTCTGTAGTTTCTTTTTTTCGGGGTCGTGCTCGCAGAATACTTGCTCCATGGTGTAGGGGTGGTAGCCTGTAGCATAGATGGTGGTGGAGAGGGTTAGTGGGGTGGGTGTGAAGTCTTGGACTTGGTCGGTGGTGAGTCCTAGGGAGCGGGTTTCAAGGCTTAGGGCCTGCATATCGGCATTGGTGCAATTTGGGTGGGAAGAGATAAAGTAGGGAATGATCTGCTGGTGCAGACCTTGCTGACGGTTCTCTCTGTCGAAGATGCGTTTGAAATCGTAGAATTGCCTGAAGGGAGGCTTGCGCATGATGTCGAGTACGTGTGTCTGTGTATGTTCGGGGGCTACCTTGAGACGTCCTGATACGTGACGGGTGATGAGCTCATGGGTGTATTGACGTGCAGCTTGGTTGAGTGTCTCGTTGTGCCAGTCGTGCAGAAGCATGTCATATCGCACTCCGCTACCTATGTAACTCCGCTTGATTCCGGGCATGGAGTCTACTGCATGATATATGTCGAGCAGCGGACGGTGGTCACCGTTGAGGTTGGGACATATTTTGGGGTGTAGGCATGATGGGCGTGCGCATACTTGACAGGCCTTAGGATTTTTACCATTCATCTGGTACATATTGGCACTGGGCCCACCGAGATCGGAAAGGTTGCCTTTGAAACCAGGCATGTGAGTAATCTGCTCTACTTCTCGCAAGATACTCTCCTTGGAACGGCTCATGATGAACTTGCCTTGGTGGGCTGAGATGGTACAGAAAGAACAACCTCCGAAACAGCCACGATGCAAATTGACGGAGTATTTGATCATCTCGTAGGCTGGGATAGTCTTGCCTTTGTACTTGGGGTGTGGCAATCGTGTGTATGGCAAGTCGAAACTGTGATCCATCTCGTCGGTGGTGAGAGGTGGGTAGGGGGGATTGACTACGACGTAGAGGTCTTTGGTCTTCTGTATCAAGCGGTGGGCATGGAGTCTGTTGCTTTCTTCTTCGACGTGACGGAAGTTCTCGGCATGAAGCCTGGGTTGCTTGATGCTGTCTTCGTAGCTATGTAGGATTATGTCATCTGACGACGGGGTGTAGCTGTCGTGAAGGGTGACGGTCTGGGGGAGCTGTACTTGCTCGACTACAGCACGGCGGAATGCTTGGCGTGTGATGAGCGATTCGCCTGTGGTGGGGTCGTATGTGAGAGTCTCGTCGTAGGTATCCACGAAGGATTGCAAGTGGCGTACGAGTTCGGTGGTGACTTTTTCGCCCATACCGTAGGTAATCATATCAGCATCGCTATCTATGAGGATAGAGGGGCGTAGCTTGTCTTGCCAATAATCGTAGTGTGTGACGCGGCGTAGCGAGGCTTCGATACCTCCGAGTACTACTGGTACGTCGGGGTAGAGCTGGCGCAGACAACGGGTATATACGATGGTGGGGTACTCTGGGCGCATATCATGACGTCCATCGGGTGAGTAGGCATCCTGACTGCGCAGACGACGTGCAGCTGTGTATTTGTTGACCATAGAGTCCATGCAGCCTGGACTGATGCCAAAGAAGAGTCGTGGACGCCCTAATCGCTTGAAGTCGCGAAGGTCTCCGTGCCAGTCTGGTTGTGGCACTATACATACGCGTAGTCCTTCAGCTTCGAGCAGACGTCCGACTACGGCAACTCCGAAACTTGGGTGGTCTACGTAGGCGTCGCCCGAGAAGAGAATGACGTCAGCCCTATCCCAGCCGCGCAAATCCATCTCCTTGCGTGTGGTAGGAAGCCAATCAGATAGTTGATATTGTCGTGTGACAGTCATTGCTGGGTGTCGAGTTTCTCTTTTTGCCAGTCGATAAATAGGAGTATAAGTTGGTGGAGGGCGAGTGCTTTCATGTTGGGGTGAAAGACTATGTCGTGGGCGAGGCTGATAAGGTCTGGATCACCGTTGGTACCATCGAGGAGTGAGCGTAGATTGAGACGCAGCTTGTCGAGAGTGGATTCGTCGACGATGCCGTGGCTGTCCAGAAGCTCGGACAGGAGTGAATACTTCTCGATGGTTTCGAGGTGTGATTCCTGGACAGTGATTTTGCGGCTGCCCTTCATGTTGCAGACTATTTCGTATTGCATAAGAATTGGTATGATGCGTTTATGATTGCTCGTCGTAGTGAAGTGTCGGTAATCGCTTCAATGGGGAAACCATAGCTCAGGGCGCGGTAGTCAGTACCTTGGTAGGCTACAGCTATGGGGTGGATGTCGTTGGCTACCATGGAGGTGAACGCCTGGCTTGTAGGACTAATAGAATTGATGCGCGAGGTATAGTAACAGTGCTTGTTGGGACTGTTGTATAGTTGTGGGTGAGTATTCATACCTCTGAGCGAGAGACTGTCGGTAGGGACTTTGCCCGTGTAAGTGAATTTGAGCACTTGACTGATAAATGCAGAAGCTCTTGGACTTTGAGCTTCTTCACCGATATAGGCTCCACTGACGAGGAGTCTGCCTCCTTGTTCAGTGTAGTCGGTGAGGGATTGGATAAGCTTGGTGGTATAGAGGGAATAGTGACGATGACTATACTGATCGTCACGTTGAGCTCCGAAGATTATGTCCACCATAGTGTAGGGACTGAGTTGTGCCGGTAGGCTTGAGGCAGTACAAGTGGATATACTGATGTCGCGCTGAGGGTGGTGGTCTCGGTCGGTGAGGAGGAGATCTGCAGCGTGTATGCTGGGATAATCAAAGGTGTTGCCTGCGATGACTGCTCCATCGAGGTCATAGCGTGTAGCATCGGCAATGTATGCCACGCCAGGATCAATGGTGTAGTCGAAACCTCTAAGCGTGTCGGTATCGACGGCTTGCGGAGCTGCTATGCGGTCAAAAGCGTTGACAATGAGTACAGAGGGGCTTCCTGGTGTGGTAGCTGTGCGGGCACAAACCTCAGCACTGGTCATGCTCCTGCCTCCGCGGTTGACAGCAGCTACCTTGAAGCGGTAGAGGGAGCAGTCTGGGGTTGTGATGGTGTAGTGAGGGGTAGAGACGTAGACTCCATTGTCCCAATCTGTGTCGGGATGACGAGTGTAGACGACATATCCTTCAGGTTCTGCACTAGGTTCGAGAGGGTCGCTCTGTGGTGACCATGTGAGTGTGATGCTGCGTGTGCCAGCGTCAGCAGTGGCAGCAAGGTCAGTGATTGGGAGAGGCTGCACCTGAATCTTTTCTTGGCGGTGAGTGATGGCAGTGTAGCGGAGTATGGCCTTGTATATGGCGCGGGCTATCAGAAATTTGCACCAAGGGTCGTGTCCCACGAGCATATCAGCATAGTTCTGATGTGAGAGAGTCTCGAGTATGATACTTGGTATCTGAGGCTCGCGACTCTCGGAATAATTGCGGTCGTAGAGGGAACGTCGTGTCCACTTGCCGAGATGGTATGTAAGGTCGCTTGTCATCTGGCTGAGCATGAGGTCGGCCAAATCGCGGCTTGTGAGACGGGAGAGTCCTGTGGCCAGACGTCCTTCATAGAACTGGGTGGTGTATATACCTAAGGAGCCTATGATGTCCATGTTGTCCCGTTTGCCAGCGTCGCTATGTATCCCTATCGAGAGCTCAATGGGGACGTTGAGACCTTCGAGAGTGTCGCAAGGTAGATATACCGAACCGCGAGCTACGTGGTTGACACCATGACTGCGTGAGTTGATATCTTCAGCATAGTCGTTTGTACTTAGCTTTGTGGCGTAGATGCTGTATGGCATACCAGCCCACTGCATGTAGTAACGACTACCTTCGGCATATCGTGGGAGGTAGCTGGGTATGGGACACAGAGAGTCTGGTTGGATTTCGGCATTGATAGCATTGATGGCAGAACTGTCGCTGCGCATTATATTGCCCATACCGCCTCCGAAGCGTACAGCATCGGCAGAGACGTGACCTTTATATTGACTTTGGTTGGTGAGGCGTACGCAGTTGCGCAGACTCATGCCTTGGTCAAAGTGATACGTACCGAGGTAAACCCACGTACTGCCACCCATACGTTGGTTGACCATTACATTGGTCTCGATACCACCATGTGTGATGGTATATCTGGCATCAGGTATGCTCGTAGGGAGCGTCTTGTAGGAAACATAGACAGCATATTGACCATCTTGTGGTATGGTGGGAGTCCATGTGATTGTGGCATCAGGAGAGCCAAACTCCGTATGAGCCATGCGTGCTGTGCCGTCGGCAAAAGGATTATCTTTGTCGAGATAGTACGTCTTTATGTGGGCAAATCCAGTGCCAGCTTCTCTCCATCTGCCAGTCTCATGGTAGGCGTGGGAGTGATGGCCATTATCATTGTCAACGATGACCTCATTGCTCTGCCAATCGCGTTCGCGAGGAGAAAACACGATAGCACCCGAGTTCTCAAGCATAGGCATGAGGAAGGGTATGACAATACTTTGCGTGAAGAGATCCTCGCAAGTGCCGAAGAGGTTGGGACGTTGCCATTCCCATTGGTGTTTCTTTTGGGAATAATAGCGTCCATGACTTGCCCAGACGCATAGGTGGCGTCCGTCAAGTCCGTATGGGACAGTATATGGGAGTGATGTGTGTTTTATCCAGGGAGTTGGTGGAGTAATGTCAGTGGCCCAAAGTCGGGCGTCGCGTTGCTCTGTAGGGAGCTGTGTCACAGGGACAAGCTGCTCGATGGGGTAACCATTGGTGGTGACGCGTATGGTCCAAGTGTTTTGAGGAGTGGGGAGTATGTTGCGCACCTGTGTGTAGATGCTGTCAACAAGCTCTTTGGTAAAAGGTTGACCGAGGAAAGGTTCGTTTGTCTTGATTTCGACTATTTTCTCAGCATCGTTGTATTCGATAGATTCTACCTTCTTGCGGTCGTTGCTGGTATAGGCCGCGTTTTGATATGACGCAAAGTAATTGCCCAATCTGACTTTTGTCTTCTTGTCAGGCTGGGCATTTATAGAGATGGCGGTGACGATTGTTACTGCGAGTAGCAGGCTTCTGTTCATCAGTGTTGTATTCTATACGAGAGAATTGATATCATTGACTATTTCGTCGCATTGATCTGTTAAGTCTTGGCGCAACTTCTTGAAAAACATTCGCGTATTGCCAGGCTCTACGTGAGAGATGCGACTGATGAGGTCAGCCTGCATCATCAGTATAGACTCCATGACAGCTCGTGCATTGGCCTCAGGAGCGTTGTCAAACTGTACTCTGGCAAAGCATTCAGCAAGGAGCTCGCCACACAAGTAGTTGATAGACTTTTTGAGTTCTCTTCGTTTCATGGTGTGTAGGTGAATTTTGTGTTTGCGTCGCTAAATTACACTTTTTTTCTGAAACGTCAAAACTTTTTTTGCATTATTGTCGGTATCCCTATCAAAAAGTCTTTAATCAGTTCCCGATACCATGGAGTTATACTGCCGTCAGAAGTATACATGAAATGAGTCTGTGTGCAAGTCTGTGATAGAGACGAGGTCTGGATTTTCTGGAAAATAAGAACGTGTCGCTTGACATCGCGGTCGGGCATGGTGTGTATGTTGTGACACCGTGTGAGAGTCAGAGAAGCTTGGGCGCAAAGAAGACAAAATGAATCTTTGACTTCGGGTGGCAGTATGACAGAGAAGTGACCGCATGGGCTGAGCAGCCGACCGACTCCGTCTATTAGCTGGTCGAAGGGTAGGGAAGAGGTGTGACGGGCTTGCCTACGTCCAGGATCGGGACACTCCAATGATTTGTCGAAATACGGAGGGTTGCACACTATCGCATCATACCTGTCGGAGCATTGCTCCACATAGTCTTGCAGCGAGGTATGTCGTAGAGACAACCTCGCTGCCCAAGGTGATGCAGCAAAATTGGTGGTGGCATCTATGATGGCACCAGCATCTATCTCGATAGCCATAAGTTGGGAATCAGGGTAACGCTGTGCCATCATCAAAGCGAGTACCCCCGTGCCCGTACCAATGTCAAGTATACGGTCGCCACCGTATGCCATAGTTCCGAGCAAGTCGCTATCAGTACCAACTTTCATACTGGCATGCGACTGCTCAATGACGAACCGCTTCATTCGAAAGGGTCTTGGGGTTTTCATTTTTTTGCAGACAAAGTTAACAAAAAGAAACGTATTTTCCTACCTCAAAAGCAAATAATTATCCTATTCGCGCGTGTAGACCATCTCAAACAAAAACACAAAAGAGTTGATTTAGGTCAACTCTTTTGCTAATTGTCATCTAATGTTTTTCAAAAACAACATTTTTTGCTATCATTCTTATCTCCAACCCCTTCCCAGCCTCGTTGATAATCATAAACTCATCAAATCCAATCTTGTTCCCCCCGCTGTTAGAGGATCTTTTCTCCACCACAAACATACGGAAGTCATCGCTGCGCCTCTTAATCCTGTAGCTACACCCATCCTTCTCCTCGCCCAGATACAGCTTATTGCCAATGGTACAGATACGCCCGTCAGCCCGTATCTCCCAGTTGCGGTAAGGCATGAAACGCTCCTCGCGGATATTCAGGACATACACCACCTCACCATCATACAGCAACTCCACAAATCCCCTCTTGCGCAACACAGGACGATGACGATACGTAAATCCCGACTCCCCATCTACCCACAGTTCCCTACACTCCCCATTCTCCCTATATATAATATGGTATAAGGAAAGCCCGGGCAACCCCTCACACACCTCCTTGACACACCCCTCCGGCATCTGCCACCAACCCTTTACATCATCGTACTTTAGAGAACTCTCACATATCCCCCTTTTCAACATCTCCCATGCCACCAGCTCCCCGTCACACGATGCCATGAACACCTTCCTGCCGCCAACCTCCTCCTCACAGACAGGAGCATGGTCAAGGTCTTGCTGCAAAAACACCTTCCCCCACTCGTCCTTGTATATCCTTACAAGATTAGACTTGACAGATTGCAGTTGCAGCACCCTCTCAGGCATAGCAAACGAAACATACAACTTCAACCACCCGACCCCATCTCCCACCTGCGTCTCCAAAGCCTTACGGTTGATACCATGCTTCGCATCAATCCACTTCGAACTGATTCTCGGAAAGAACGTCTCACCGTCAGCGGTACTCATTTCCAACCCCCTATAGTTTATGACCTTCGGCAGCCGATCAAACTCCACACCATTTGTCAAATCCCTCCATACCCACACCCTTTTTCGCTTCCCGCCCGACACCACCACCTTCTTCCTGCGCTCAAAGCCAGTCCTACCCAGCATAGAGAACCCTGACCGCATACCCTCGTGCGACACAATCCTGACGATGTCAGCATCATTCTCCTCCCGCAAATCTCCACAGCCCAACCAAAGGAACTGCTCGTTTCCATTGGTCAATTCCTCATTCCTAATTCCTAATTCCTCACCCCCTACGAAGTACGCTCCCCAGTCCCTATCCACAGAAGGCAGACCAAACGTCCTGTACAGCCCCACATTGTCAATAATCGTACAGCACCTCTTCCCCTCGCAAGAACGCAGTCCGCGTCCCACCATCTGCATATATTTAGCCAACGACAACGTAGGACGCGCCATTTGAATAAACTCCACGTCAGGACAGTCAAAGCCCTCCGAAAAAAGGTCAACACTCACAAGGATTTGTATGCGATTCTCCTCCTTGAATGTCCTGATTACCTCAGCCCGTTCCTTGGCAGGCGTCTTGGAACTTATCGCCACAGCATTCACCCCTTGCAGCCTGTAATACTCAGCAATATGCTCCGCATGAGCTATGTCAATAGCATAAACAATCCCCTTCTTATCAAAAGCAAACCGCGCGAACGCCCCAAACAACCTTTCGATACTTGGTCTCACGTCCAGCCTCTCCCTCAGCTCCTTCATCTGGAAATCCCCGTCCGCGCCACGCTTCTTCAGCGCATCTATCCCCCTCTGCTCCTCACTGTCAGGACGTATAGAATAATAGTCATAAGGCGAGAGCCAACCATCAGCGATAAACTGCTTGATACTCCAAGACTCCACCATCACCTCAAACAAATCAGTAAACCCATCGCCGCTCATACGGTAAGGCGTAGCCGTAAGCCCCAAGAACCTCGCCTCCGGCCACTCCGTCCACAGCATCTGATAAGTCTTGGCCAAAGCATGATGCGCCTCGTCAATCACTACCAACGAAGGGGCAAAGTCAACATCAAGGTTCTTAGACAACGTCTGTACTGACGCAACCATCACCCGTTTGAACACCGTAGGCCATTTGCCTCCAGCAATCACCCCGTAGTCAATTCCGAAGTGGCTCAGAAACGCTCCTGTTTGCTCAATCAGTTCTATACGGTGTGCCACAATCAGCACCGAACAATCGGCATCCCTATTCAGATACTGCTTCACCAGCGAAGCCAGCACAACAGTCTTCCCCGTACCCGTAGGCATCTGCATCATAACGCTGCGATGCCCCTCAAAAGCCTCATTGACCTTTTCGCAAATCTCTACCTGATAGTCTCTCAGCATAATTTCTAATTCCCAACCCCCAATTTCCTGCGAATCACCTTCCCCCGTCTAAGCGTAAGCTCCACACTCCCGTCCGTATGGATAACCACCTCCTCATACTTTGCCTCTACCTCCACCTTCCCGTCCACGGCTATCACGCCCCACATACCAGGGTATGACTCCATCGCACAATAACGCCCCACCGGAGATTTCACACGTCTGTATATCGGTGGCACCACGATACGCCCTCCACTGCGCAGTCCCCATTTATTGCCAATGCAGAACGGTTCAGCCGACGCGAGCGTCGCAATCCGCTGTTCACGCTCCACCTCCGCTTCACGTCTCGCCTTCGCAGCCTCCCTCTTTAGGTGGTCAGCCACCTTTTCTTCAATCTCACGCACGGCATGGACAATCACCGCTCTGTCCGCCTCGTTCCTCGCCTGACCCAAGAGCACCTTCACCGCTTTCCTCGACCGAGCACTCTTCTTCACATGATAATAGTTCCCCTCATCGTCCATCACCAGCAGCGAGTAGTCCTCAAGCACCCGCATCTTCCAGTACACCCCACTGTCGTCCCCGTTCAGCAAGCATACCGCAAACAGAGAAGGAGTCCATATCATCATCTTCAAAATCCTCTCCTCCGGCTCCCCATTGTAAGGCAGCGACAGATACAAACCAAACTTCCCATGCCAAGCCTCAGCAGGAATAGCCTTCACCTCATACAGCCTCCTCGTCCTCGTACACAAGTACCCACCTATATACGCAATCTCAAAATCCCCAAAACGCACAAACTCCGGCATCTCAGCATAAGGCTCCCCATTCATCATGTCGACAAAGAACTCCTTCCCGTTAGACACACGCAGAAAACCATTATCAGCGAACCCCAACTCTCGGAATTCACCCACCACCAGTACCGTCCTTCCCCCAGTGGTCACCACGCCCACATCGCCCGAATCAAAACGCACACACCTCAGTGCTCCCCTCGCATCGAGCACCTTTTGAATATTCCCTTCCATATTTTTTTATCTTAAAGTTTTTAGCTTAGAGCTTAGAGACCCTGTTTTGCTTCCTCCTCAATCAGCAACTCTAAGCTATTATAATTCTCATTATCAATAAAGTTCAGATCAAGAACCAGATCAATCTGACTCATAACTTCCATGAGAGAACCATATGACAGTTCCAGAAAGTGTGCCTGGTCTTTCAGCGACTGCCGTCCCGACCCTTCTGCAATATTCGATGTGACAGACACGACGGCTCGCCTCATCTGGTCTCCAAGTGCATATTTCTCTTCCACAGGAAAAGTCTTTACCAATGCGTAAACCTCTTTCACCAGAACACGTCCCTTCTGGTAGCATATCATGTTCCTAAAATTAAATTTCCTGTTCATACCCATATTTTCTCAATTCTCTCATCTCTCAGCTCTAAGCTAAATTCTCTCAGCTCTAAGCTCTAAGCTCAGTTCTCTAAGCTCTATACCTTCCATCCTTCGCCTCAAATATCGTGCTTGGCTCATACACCACCACCGAATGCCAAGCACCAAGAGGTATCTGCACACCATACTTCCCTTCACGGGGACAGAGCCTTACCCGATATCGCTCAAAGACATTCGTTTCCATGCCTTCAGCAATCACCGTCCCACAATCCCCCATCACAGGACCGCCACAGTCCTCATTCGGACGCAAGTCATAAAACACTACATCCATGCACCCTTGCAGACATACCGTAGTCTCTGATGTCTCCAAATGCCGATGGATAGGTACCTTCGTCCCAACTTCCAACGCATTCAACATCCGTTGCGAACCATCCTCGGAAGTCGTTCTGAGGTCATAGTTCATGCGCTTACGTTCCGATGCCGCAGCCTGCAGATGCAATGCCGCCAGCAAATTGTCATTGATTTCAATAATATCCATATAGCAAGAACTTTATTCTTTTAATTCTTTAATCTTTTAATCTCATCAAGATACGCTTGATGTAGATGGTAGTATTTCTTCATAAATGCCACATACGCCACAGTCAACACTACAAGCGCACCGATGAGATAAATCCAATGCGCCAACACAGTGTCTGGCACGAGGAAAATAAATCCCAAGGAAATAGCAAACTGCAATCCCATATACAGCATACTCACCTTCACATGCCCAATCTTCAGTTCATTCGCCATCAGCTGATAGGCATGCTTGCGATGCGCCTCACCCAGGTTCTCATGCAGCATGATGCGATGGCAGATAGTCAGGCAGCCATCCACACCATACACCAACAGGAAGATGAGATAGGTCACATCACCAGTCTTCATTATCAGTTGCCCAATCATGAACAGCAGGATAAAGGCAATGCCAATCGAACCCACATCTCCGGCAAAGCATTTTGCCTTACCCTTCGGACGGAAGTTGAACAGGCAGAACACCAGATCCGCCAATATCACGGTAATTACAAGCGACTCATCCACGAATCCCATCTCCTTATTTAATATATATATAGGTATAAGCGAAGCCAAGGCATATCCGCCCGTAATGCCGTTGATGCCGTCCATGAAATTGATGACGTTCGATGCTCCCACACATACGATAAGCGCAAGAAGCACCACCCACCACATCTCCCAATGCAGCATGTCCAGCTGATAAAACATCAGCCCCATCGCCACAAACTGAGCCACAAGCCTCACAGAGTCGGGCAACGACCGGATGTCATCCACGAAGCTCACTCCCGCAATCAATGTGACAGCCCCAAGGAACCACGGATAGCCAAAGCCCAAACCTGTGCTGAGCAACCCAGTCGAAGTAAATGCAGCCCATACCCACATCCCCAGCATGAAGATGATACCACCCCCACGCAGCACAATCGTGCTATGCGAAGACCGCTCATTCGGCTTATCGATGATGTTACACTTGTCCGCAATCTTAAAATAGACAAGCTCCAAGACCAAAAGAATCATAAAGATGATTCCATAAGATAAAAATGTATTCATATTTCTGTTAAGGTGGGTTCTATAAATTAGCTTTGTCAGATTTTGGAATTAGTAAATGTCCTTAATTCCTTAACGATTCCGCCACCCTCTTTAGACTCTCTTCAAAACTCACAAGCTGGTAGTCAAAATCCATCAGGCTCATCTCAGGGTCATAATAGTAGGTGGCAAACATCTTGTTGATGGGTTGGAGAACAAAAGAGCCCAACCACACGAAAGGATTCAGCAGCTTCGTAATCCAAATTCTGTGACCCGCAGCCTTGGCAAAGAAACGGATAATCTCTACCGTATCAGCCAGCTCGCGATTCTGAGGATAATACGTGCCACTCAGTTCACGAAGAACAGCCTGCTTCACGAACTCAGCCAGATTGTCGATGTATAGCATCGAACGCTTGTTATGCCAGCATGGGAAGATAGGAGTCTTGCACGCCAACTTGGCCAGACGAGGGAAGTTACCCTTTGCATTAGGACCATAGATCATGCAGGGACGCAAGATGCACACCTTGAAGTTCTCGTCCTCCAACGGCTTGATACCCAATTCAGCCTGCAGTTTTGAGTCACCATAGAACCCATTGGGATTCTCTTTTGTTTCAGCCGTCAGCACCTCACTCTTCAACGACTGGCTTTCATGAAACACAATCTGGCTCGACATGAATATAAACTGCTTCACTCCTGCAGCCTTAGCTGCACGAGCCACCTCAATCGTCAGGTCGCGATTCACCTTGTAATACAACGCCTCCATCTTCGGGTCAGCATTCACATGCGCTATACCCGCCACATGATACACCACATCATATTTCGAGAACTCCGCCTCTTTCCAGGCATCATTCATTGTATCCACCGCATCAATCTCAAAATTAGATGATGTCGATAGAATATATCTCCGCACACTCTCACCTACGTAAGAACCTGCACCAGTAATAAGTATTTTCTTCATTTTTCAATATATCTTTATTTAATAGAATATATGACTTTCATCTTTTCGAGTATTACCTTCATATCCAATCCTTCGGCTTTCTTTGTGTTATAGTCGCCAAGTGCTTTAGGATTACTATTCTCTACCACCTTCTTCAAGGCCTTGTAAGCATTATCCACATCAGTAGGCTTGAACATGTACCCACCCTTGCCCTCGTCTATTAGGTCGGTATTGCCACGAATCTCCGAACAGATGACAGGCATTGCACTTGCCATAGCTTCCATTACTGCCACCGACAGCCCCTCGCGGAACGACGGGTGAGCAAACACATCAGCGACCTTATATAACTCCTTGATGTCAGTGCGGAAGCCCAACAGGTGCAGCTGTTCTTCCACTCCCAACTCCTTGGCAAGCATCTCAAGAGAATACTTCAGCATACCGCGACCGGCTATAACATAGTGCACGTCCTTGCGCCCCAGTTTTGCCATAGCTTTCAGCACCAACTCATGGTTTTTGTTCTTATTTAATTCTCCTACAGAAAGTATCATCACGTCACTCTTCCCAACGCCAATCTCCCGACGAATCTGCTGTTTCACCGCCTCAGGTACATCTGCTCTGAACTTCATCACGTCTATACCAACGCCTGGGAGGTATTCCACCTTACTGGCATGCATCTTTTCCGTTGCGCGCACAAAGTCCTCCTTCGTGATAGTGATTAGCGTGTCCGTCAAATATGAGCTCATCCATTCTATTGGATAGAATATCAACCAATTTATCAGAGGAGCACCTGTAAAGAAATGAAAACCATGAGCTGTGTAGATTACCTTCGTTTTACCACTTTTTCCAAGACGCAAATTTCTTGCTGCAATTCTCGATAGTAAACCTCCAATAGGAGAATGACTATGAATCAAATCATAATTGCCTTCCTTCACAATCTTCCTCGTCTGTCGATATGCCTTCAGGTTCTGCGACACTTTCAGCACATTTCTTGCAAAGTCAATCTGGTAGCAGTTTACTCCCATTTTTTTCAGTTTAGCTTTCAGTTGTTTAATCTTTTCGTCGCTGCATGTGCTACCTTCCACAAAGTTGCACGCCACATCTACCTTATATCCTAGTTCAATCAGCAGCTTGATATTTGGAACATTAAACTGATCAATCATTGAGGCCACTGAGGCCAAAACTAATGCTTTTTTCATATATTCTTTTTGTCTTTATTAGTTATTACCTGTGAAAGGGCCAATCAGAGCCATATCGCCCTTCAACACGTTGATCAATTGTGGTAACTCGTCGATAGAGGTTTTACGAATGAAGGCACCCACCTTGGTCAGTCGCTGTGCTTCAGGTAGCAATTTGCCCTCTGCATCCTTCTCATCCGTCATGCTTTTGAATTTCATTACTCGGAAAATCTTCTCGTCCTTGCCCGGACGCTCCTGAAAGAAGAACGCTCCCGCCCCCTTGTTGGCAATCGTGAGCTAGATGTAGATAACTAACAGTATTGGCCAGATGATTAACAATGCGATTAAGGCTATAGTGAAGTCAATCACCCGTTTGAAAAAATGTTTGTACATATTGATTTTGATTAAAGTTTCAAAACATTATTCCATAAAAACGCTTCAATTTTGTTTTCTATACACAACAAAAATCACATTTTCTTCATTTTTGTTGTGTATAAGAAATAAAAATCGCATCTTTGCACCCAAAATCCAATGGTTATGGAAGTAATATCACGTTCTTATTATGCCGAGAAGATAGACTCTTGGTTAGGCAGCGGACAGATAATCGTACTCATCGGTCAGAGACGGGTAGGCAAAAGTTACGTCATGAAAGACTTCATCGCCCGGCACGAGAAAGAGTCCGACGCTAACATTATATATATAGATAAGGAGAAACGCTCGTTCCGCTTCATACGCAACTGCGATGAACTTGACGCGTACATCGACGCACGTCTTCTTCCCGACAGACATAACTATATCCTCATCGACGAGGTGCAGGACATTGAGGAATGGGAGAAGTCCGTAAGAAGCTATCGTACCGAAGACAATGTGGATCTTCTCATCACGGGCAGCAACTCCAAGATGCTGTCCGGCGAACTGGGTACGTTGCTCGGAGGTCGCTACGAACAGATTCTGGTGCAAAGCCTCACCTATATGGAATTCCTGCAGTTCCATCAGCTCACAGACAACGATGATTCGCTGTGGAAATATCTCAACTACGGCGGTCTTCCCGGACTCATGGCCATAGGCATCGACGATGAGGAAAGGGTGTGGGAATACCTCTCGGGCATCTACAATACCGTCATGCTGAAAGACGTGGTAGAACGCCACAGCATCCGCAACATTCCCTTCCTCCATA
Source organism: uncultured Prevotellaceae bacterium (assembly GCA_945932615.1). GTDB lineage: Bacteria > Bacteroidota > Bacteroidia > Bacteroidales > Bacteroidaceae > Physcousia. The sequence continues at coordinate 32,724 of CAMEQD010000002.1, forward strand.
ATCTCATAAGCTTCATTGCCGACACCACAGGCAAACTCAACTCTGCCAGCAACATAGCCAAATACATGAAGTCGCAAGGTGTTGATGTATCCACCAATGTTGTTCTCAACTATATGTCGTTCTTCGAGGAATCCTTCCTCACCGCTACAGTAGACCGCTATGACATTCATGGCAAGAAGCTGCTCGAATCCACTGGTAAGACCTATTTCGGCGATGTCGGCCTGCGCAATTATATCGCTGGAGGCGAACGACAGTCCGATATTGAGAAAGTTATGGAGAATGTCGTCTATCATCATCTCATTCATCTCGGCTATACGGTCACAGTAGGGCTGCTTCGTGCCGGAGAAATAGATTTTGTCTGCACCCGTCCCAACCGACGTGTTTACGTTCAGGTAGCATGGATTATCGACAGCGATACCACCTTCAAACGCGAGTTCGGAGTCTTGCAGGCCATTAACGATGCATATCCCAAATATGTCATCTCCGCCACCCCAATGCTGCGCTCCGCCAATCACGAGGGAATCACACATCTCCATATTCGCAAGTTCCTTTCTGAAGGTCTTTGAAGCCAACATCTGATGACTGTCACCAGTCCGAAACCATATCGTCATTCCCAAAAAGTGACAACCTTTTTCAGTTGAGGTCAAACTTCGGATCACTGGAATACATCGACAGGGAAGATGATAATGCCGTTCGTCATGTCCGTATCTGTCCGCTATATGCGATGGGTAGCCTCCTATGATTCACACATAGAAAGTGCTCTATACCTCCACCGTCTCCACATTGATATGCGCAATATTCCTAATGGAGTCCATGCCACTTCCACGGGGAAATATCTTACAAGTCGCATGGCGTGGCGTAGCCATTGCATCATAAGACGAGTGCGTGAGGCATAGCGTCGTGATTTCAGTCGCACGTCGTGATGTCCAAAGTTGCCAGCCTTCATAATCTCGTCGAGCAGAAATCTTCCTAAACGTTCATTAGGTAGAGGCAATGGCGATAGTCTTGATACAAACAATGAATTGTCGGTACATCCGTCAAACAAATACCATAACACCCATGCAGAAGCAGAAGCAAAAGACTCAAGTTGGAAACGACTTAACAAGCGTGATACTTCATCAGACGATTGCATTGAACGAGCTACATAGTACAAGTCCATCATCTGACGCAAACCAACACCCTCATACAGCAAATGCCACAGATTATGATTGAGCGTCAATATCAGGCTGAACACATTATCAGGCACACAACACTTCAGCTGCTCATTAAACACAATGTGCTGCCGACCCTCACCCTTAAACCACTTCTGCAAACGAGCATTGCGCCAAAGGTTACGACTTATCGACGGACGATAGTGCAACTCTACCTCTGTATCAGCAAACAGACTAAGGTCGGCATGATGATAGTCGTAATAGTACATAGTGCCTGTATCTCGTGCCCAACCTATCACCTCTTCTACATCCCCCACCATCCACATGTCAATATCGCCCGACTGTCTGAGCAAGCTCATACGGTTGGTTTCGTCGGCATCGCTATCAGCATCATAATACATGGCCACCGCCTGCCCTTTAAGCACACACGACTCATATCCATCAGCCTTAATCAACCCATACAGTTCGGCACATCTATGGTTAATCACCTCATTACGTTTCTGAATGCTGGCAGTAATAGCAAACCATTGCATCTTCAGCTTGAGCGGTAGATTAACCACCTTGCTATTATCATTCTTCACAGCACATTGCACACCCCTGAAGCACACCCCTACCAAAGCCTGTCTCTTAGCATTGTCAAAAGCCTCCCTCCATTCCTCGGCAGAAGGCGTATACGACAATCCTTTACGTGTACCAACAGATATTTGCAAGAGTTCAAAAAAAAGCATAGATTAATACTTAGTTTAATGGTAAATGTCCGAAATCTGGGTCACTAAGCATTTGCTGCCTGAAAAACAGGCAGTTTGCGAAGTGTCACATCTTTGGTGAATAGCTAATTTTAATATTTTTTAATGCGCTTTCTTCTTGAGTGACGCTATGATGGCTTCATATTCGGCTGCCATCTTCTTCATTTTTTCTTCGTAGAAAGCAACCATTCGGTCATGTTCCTCTGCGACGGCACTCTTGACAATCTCGTCGACATCTGAGCGCTTGACCATGTCTGATGCAATCTGGTTGAGCAGACGCAGTATCTCGCTGTCCTTGCTTTGAAGCATATTATCTTTGGCTTCCATCTGGTGTTGCAGTTGGGAGTTTTCCGATCTCAGTCTGAGTTACTCTTGGGTAAGATATCTGTTCAAGCGTTCGTCGTTCATACTGCAAAGATAGTGCAAATTGAGAGCAGAATCACCATGCTTGCTTGAGTGTTATGCCGAGATGCAGCCTATCTTATGTAAAGATAAGAGGATTTATCTCAGCCTCCAAATTTGGTGTGACCCAGATTTCGGACACTTACCATCGTTTTATATAGAGATTTCAATTCTTAATCATTCAAATAATTCTCCTTGCTTATACCTCAGAATATCTTTCAGTAGGATAAGTTTGATGGTTCTTCCATCTCTTTTTTCTCCATACTTTTTGATAACTGTCTTTTATAAAGAGATACAAACTTTATAGTCCCCTTTTCCTGTTTGGAAGTCATCAGTACCATCTATGGTCAGAACATCATTACTATAGCTGAACCTTTGAAAGCTAGTGTTGAATTCATTGAAGAAATTTTCAGGATTCAAGGCACCGACATTCACTTTGTATCCTCCTATATTCTGAGCGCTAACGTGAACTGTAACTTTTCTACAGTACAACGGTTGTTCATCACCTTTACGATCATAAGTCACGTGAGCTTTGAAAGTTTGTACCGTTCCATTGTCGGAAATAAAGGATTCTCTCGCATTTTGCAGGAATTGATTCAAAGCCTGCTCGTTATTTGTAATAATATGATTTGGTAGTTTTGCCATAGTCCAACTCTATTTGTTGTTATATTTTATCTCATTTAGAAAAGCTTAGATTGCTTGGTGAATATAATCGTTCCTTTTTATAATCATAGATATTCTTTTGTTCTCCACAGAAACATACACCAACGCCTATTATTTCCTTATTATAGATATGATAGGCTAACGCATATTCTTTATCTACAATCTGCTCGAATGCTTTGTCTGCGGTTGAATACTGTTCTACATATTTAAACTCAATGATGAAAATTCTCATTGGAGTTTCAATCATCATATCAATACGCCCGTCGCTTGTTTCCGCTTCCGAGATTGGCTTCATGCCAAGCACAGACATCATGACGTGTACCAGAGTATGGAAGTATCCTTCACTGACTTTCTCTTTATGTATGTTGTAGGGAATATTCTTTATCGTACTTTTGAGCAGATCAATAAAACCAGAAATGTTATTGTCATAAAGGCAATCACGTATTCTCAGATAGGGAATAGGAATGTTCTCGTCCTCGGAATATACTTGTTTGCACCTCACATACATAGCATGAAACTCGTACCATATTGTAGCAATAGTGATAATATCATGATCCGTACCTTCTCCACAGAAATGCGCTTCAACAATATGTATCTTCTTAGAAACAAAATCGTCCAATCGTTCTAAGAATTGCAATGTTGCCATAATGGATGGGAACCTTGATGGAATGATGTTTCTCTCTTTTTCAACTGATAGATGTTAGTTCAGATTTTCTATGATGTCTATAGCCAGTTGCAATATCTCTGGTCCATTCTTCAGTCTGTATATTCCCTCACGCCTGGTTTTATTCAAATAAACCAAAAACTCATTCCAATCACGGTATTTTGCGTTGTACCACTCTGTTAGGTATGCCGACAATTCTATTTCTCTTTCACGTGTTCTCATAAAATGATGTCAAGTGTAACTTGTATGAATTTTGCTGCTTCGTAAACATATCATGATACACACACAGAAAGTGCTCAACATCGTATGCGGTGAATCCTTGCAGTTCTGGAATCGCATCCACTATGTCTGAGAGCTTCACTCTTGGTGTGCCAACCTTCAATTGCGGATAGCATCGCTTCAAGGCATTAGATCCTTCCAGAACGCCTGCATGCAGATAGACGAAATCCTTGGGGAGGATGCCATTGACAGCCCCTATGCGGAGCGTAATGTCATAGTGCAGGAGGCCTGTAATGTGTCCTAACGCACGCCCCACCTCTGCATAAAGTTTCTCGAAGGTCATGGTTGGCGTTATCTGCAAACGTTGGTCTTCAAGCGCCTATGCGAGAATGACCTTCGTTTCTTTGCGTGTGCGATACTGGTGCTCGTTGTTGAGAAAGAACTTCATCCCCCTTTTCATCTGCTCAACAGAAGTTATCTTACGTCCATCCCAATCTCGCACTCTCAACCCACGGACATAAACAGCCTCCCCATATCTTGACTGTTCCTTGGCATATCCCTTCAGCTCAAAGTCGCGAACTAGCTTATGTAGTTCTGTGTATTCTTGAATAAGGTGTTGAAGCCATTGTACAACACATTCTATTTATCTGTATTGTGGTTTTCTGTAGTTTATTTCTGCGGGTCTGCAGATTGTGGCATAGAAATTACAAGTGGAGATTTATTCTTGTTCACTAATGTCCATATTGTATGCTTCTCACCACTTTGTTCTGTTTTTATATCGCTTGTAACCTCAAGTTCTTCGAGATTATTAAACTGCGAGAAGTTTGAAAAATCAAATATAAATTTGAAGTAATCAACAAAGAAACTTTTAATTTGGTCATCAGTCCATTTATCCAACACATTATCCATGGATGTTTTATCATTAGACGAGTTTTCTTTAGTGTTTCGGACCAAATCAACCTTACACGTCTTCTTGTCAGAAGAAACTGTAATAACAGCTTTATACTTGTTTGAATAATCCAAATCATATTTTTCTTCCTTGCCATCATCCTTCAAAAGTAGATTCTTTATGCACTTTCGAATTAGTATACACTCTGAGTCCAGCCTATTACGTTGCACGTCATCCAAATCTTTTACCCATTTTTTAAATTCTAATAAATGAGTAATCGGAAGATGCTTCAGCAAGTTGAATTGGTTAACATAGAACCGCATCTTTCTCCCATTATCTGTTAAACAATTATATCGTAGCAATAGAAGTTCATGCTCAGTAAATTGACTACGCAGCATTTTCGAAATCATTGCTTTCTTTTCTCCTTTTAAGTCTGATAGCCATATAATCTGAAACATTTGATACAATAATCGAAAATGTACAGCCATAGAGTCCCTGTAGGTGATATATTCCGCATCAAACAGTTTCCTCGCTTCATCAATCCGTGTTTCTATCGTAGAGTTATTTGACGCTTGATACGATTCAAAGAGCTTCGTTGCAATTTGCTTAATGGCCTCTTGTCCTTCCTTTCCATCCAATGATCTATAACTCTTAATAATGCTGTTATATGACGCTAATAAAGTGTTGATTTCCTCATGAACCAGTTGTAATTCGAAGACCTCGCTACTTCTGTCATTGCTGTCTTTCAAATATCCGTTGGATTTTTCCTGTTCTTTTAGGTTTTTTACAAGGAGGCGCAAACTGATATAGGCGCATGCGGTTCCTAATATTCCACCAGTAAATTCACCAAATGAGCTCCATTTGTCAGTATCTATTGTATCATCCCAGTTGAACCATGGTTGGTGCATGCAGAATAGAATGGCTATGCAGATGAATGAAATGCCCATCAGCAATTCTGCCCAAAACAGCTTGTTCTCCCATTTCGGCTTGAATTTCGAATTTTCTATTGGTGTTGCTACTTTATTTTCCATGATTGCAGTTTTTCGATATTAGTATTTCCATCAGAAGTAACAATAGTTTGGAAATAGGGATAATTGTCCGACTTCTTGTTGTTATTCCTCCAATGAAGAGCATTCAAATTTGACAATTCATCCGACCCTCCTTGCGACGAAGGGCGCAGATGATCTACCTGCCATCCATACTTTGATTCTACCCCATAATGATCTCGCCTTATCCAAGCATCTGCAAAATCTTTTCGCCAAATGTTCGAATCGTAGCCTTCAACGGTAGAGGCTTTTTCCCAAACAGCATTTATTATGTAGTCAGAAAATTGTGCCATAATTTAATCTTTGATACGATTACTTATTCTGTTATTACTTTATGTCTTATGATAACTTGATCTATTAATAAAAGAGATCTATCTAAACAAGCATTCATCATCATTCATTTTGAGAATGTCAGTTCACCGGATTATATCACGCACCACATTTGCAGTAAACATCCTCGCCCCTTTGTCATTCAAATGGCTGGCATCCTTGAAGAGCGTTGCATCCTGCATGAAATGCTCATCAGAATGTGCATTGGTAAAGCTGACTTTATTGCACATAGCTACACTGCCAATCTCACCTGCAGCTGCTACTGTCAAAGCAGACTTCTGCGAAAACTCAGGAGAAATGTACATCCGCAATTCCACACCTTTCTCTCTACAACGCTTCATGGTCTTGTCGAGCAAGTCGAGAAACGATCTGTTTACCACACCTTCCTTCTCTGCCTGCTTGCCCATCGCAGGATAAAGATACCCTTCAGTAGCCAATGGTATATACCCATTCTTAGTGGCAGAACTGTGGGTGACGAGCGGAAACACAAAGTTCAGAGCCTTGGAGTTGTAGGCAAACATACGGCTCATCATCCTATAGCGCATCTTTGGCGACTCGCTGTTGATGTAGCTCTCTGCCCAAGTATTAGCAGGATAATAAGGCGAGAGATAACGGATGTTCTGATACTCATTCGAATGACCTTCGCCCACAAACGATCCGGGCTGAATGTCCCAGAGAATCATCTTGGGAGTATAACGGTCGAGAATCATATTGATGATGCAGTTCTGATAGAGGAAGAAACAACCGTCCTGCCCACAGTTGTAAGCAGTCATTCCAAGAGAATCCTCCAGCATCTGCGGTACATAGTGGTGTGAAGCTTTCGATGAACCAATCACCACCACATCGGCATCCACCTTTTCTAAGGTAAAGGGAGTTTTCAGCCACATGTTTTCTGGATTGGTTGCCAAGCCTACATCCTTCATCTTCACGAAAGCAGCTCCCACAAGCCTATCCACTCCGAAGAGTATCACCACCAATAGCACTATCTTGAGGCAAAAAGCCCATAACATATTTTTCTTTTCCATAGCTCCTTAGAATTGAAAGTAAATAAACGACCCGCCATCAAGCACTCCGAATAGCAGTACCATCACCACCAAGGCTATATATGTTGCCCATCTGACTATAGTATATCTGCTGTTCATCAGCTTCACCTTTCCGCTGAAATGCTCATCCATGAAATCCACTACAAACACGAGTAATGCAAACATCAAGGCATATACCATCGTGTCGGCATCCACAAACGACATCCCCGGTTCGGAGAATATCTTCTGGAAGATGGTCATCACATCTCCAAGGTCACTCACACGGAAGAATACCCAAGCGAAGTTGACTATGGTGAAGGTGAGCATCAGTCTGAGAAGGTTCGCTATCGAGAACTTGTCAGAGAGCTGCTTAATCTTCTCGCCATACACCAATCGCTCTATCACCATACAAGCCCCATGCATGGCGCCCCATATTATAAAGGTATAGGCAGCTCCATGCCAGAGGCCGCTCACGGTGAAGACAATCATCGTGTTGAGCATCCATCGAGCTTTGCTGCAACGGTTGCCTCCGAGAGGGAAATAGATATAGTCGCGAAACCAAGTCGTGAGTGAGATATGCCATCTACGCCAGAAGTCGGTTACGGTCTTAGCAAAATAAGGTCGGATAAAGTTGGTTGGCAATTCAATACCCAAGAGTCGTCCGCTACCAATAGCCATCAGCGAGTAGCCTGCAAAGTCGGCATAAATCTGAATGGTGTAGAAAACACTGGTCAAGAACAATGTGGTGCCGTTATGTTGTGCGATATTGGCATATACCGCATCAACATATATCCCTAATCGGTCAGCCAAGCATAGCTTTATTACTCCCCCCCAGAGCATTAGCTTACAAGCACTTACAGCCTTGTCGTAATCAAAAACTCTTGTCTGAAAATACTGCGGCAACTGCTTCTGAGCTCTACTGATAGGACCACTGAGGATGCTTGGAAAGAACGTTACGTAAGCCAGATAAGCCAGCAAGTCGCGCGTTGGCTCCACCTTCCGCTGATACACATCTATGCTATAGCTCAATGCAGAGAACGTATAGAAGCTGATGCCCACAGGCAGCAGGATTTTAAGCGTCTGAATATTCATCTCAGCCCCAAACAGCGAGAATGCATCGGCAAAGGACTGTACGAAGAAGTTGAAGTACTTGAAGAAAAACAGGATTCCAATGTTGAGCACTATCGCCCCAATATTTATCCACTTGCGTTTCTTATCATCGTCAGTCCTACTCATCCACATTCCGGAAAGGAACGTGGAGAAAGCCGTGATGAGTAGCAATCCGAGGAACCGCCAGTCCCACCATCCGTAAAACACAAGGCTTGCCGCCACTATCAGTCCGTTCTGGAGCGTCTTGCTCCCACGGCACACCGTCCAGTAGAGAATGAACACTACCGGAAGGAAAATTAGATATTCAAGAGATTGGAAAGTCATATAAATGTTTTTTATATCAATTCTTCAAGAGTTTTTGCATTTTCGATATGCTCAGCCTATATAGTTCACTTCCGAACCCTCTCATTATAAAACCTAAGCACCCATTCTGTGGTCTTAATGCCGAAGAGCCTGTTGACAAGAGCAGCCTTGCGTACCTTTGGATTTGCGGTATATTTGAGCAACCATTTGTACGAAAGCAGTTCATCGCGCTTTTCTTTCGACCTTTTGGAAACTGATGACAATAGTATGCAGAACTCATAAGCAAGGAAAGAATACAAAGCTTCCTTTGCCGCTGGCGAAAATGTGCGCTTCTCCATTTTATCCAATTCCATTTTGATAATACTGAAGACATCGTTGAAACTCTTATCACCACCGGATGCTGTTATGCTACCTGCTCTGTTTTGGCGATAGGCATAAACATATTGGTTGACAAACATACACTTCTTTGAACCATCCAGCAAATCGATGAACCAAGGAGTGTCTTCTGATATTATTCCTTTGATGAAGCGAAGCCCCATGTCTGAAAGTGATTTCCGTGAAATCACTTTCAGACATGCGCTCATAGGCATCGTTCCCGATGCCACCAACGAGCGCATGGCTGTGTCTTTGTCAATAGGTTTGGATAGGGAATCGTCATATTTTACCCATGGCTCGTATGTGTTATTATCACTATAATAATAGGAACAATTGAAGCTGATAAAGTCACATTCTGGATGTTTAGAGACCACTGCCATCAAGTTTTGCAATGCCGTTTTTGACACCCAGAAGTCATCACTATCAACAAATATAACATAATCACCCGTGGCATTGTCGAATCCTGCGTTTCTGGCATCCGACAAGCCTCCATTGGGTTTATGCACTACTTTCACACGTTGGTCTTTCTTTGCCCACTGGTCGCAAAGAGCAGGACAATTATCTGGCGACCCATCATCCACAAGGACAACTTCAATATCACGATACGTTTGCGACACAATACTCTCGACACACTCGTCAAGATACTTCTCTACCTTATAGACAGGTAATATAAAACTTACCTTCATATTCGTTTACTGTTTATCCATTGTTTCAGCAGTCTCAGGTAATCACGAAGATTTGCCTTGATGCCATATTTCTTCATAAGTTCATTCGGCTCCATATTCTCCATGTCGGCAATAAAAGTATCTCTACCAGATGGACGAGAAGAGCAATGAGACAAGTTGTGGTTGCCTTCAATAGCCTCTTCAAGAGTTCGTTCCTCATAAAACAACTCAGGACAGTCCTGAATAATCGACCAAGCCCTTTCGTTGTTGACCAAAAGCATCGACACTCCCTTGATTGTAGGGTGATTGAAGGGAGCATGAGTGCCAAGACCCCAGTAATCAGCCATCGTAAAATCACTCACTCTCTGGGGCGTTGTATATGGGCAGGTATAGCATGACTCATTGAACATCAAGCTCTTGTTGAAAGCCCTCATATACCATGCTTTAGAAGGACAAACAGGCTTGCGTTTTACGCAAGTCGAGTTGGAATCCCCGTCCTTGGTTGGGGCTACCAACTCGCGTGCGAGTTGGAATCCCCAACCTTCCGTAAACCGGAAACTGACACCATCACACGTTCCGCTCAGGTGCGTTCTCTCGCAGAAGGTATTAAAAGCCCTCTGCGAGGGAACGCCATGGCAAACCATGTCAACGGTTATCAGATTGCTGTATTTTTTACGTATAAAGGTAAGAAGGCCTCCCACCTGACACGGAGTTCCGGTAAACAGCACCTCACGACCAGCCTTCAGCTGTTCACGAACGGATTTGTAAGTATCACCTAAATACGACTGAACATATTTGCTTCCCTGAAGCAGACGGATATCCTCTGTTTTGTCGATACAGATATGCTTGACTTTCAGCTCTCTGTCCATGGTGACTCCATACACTACACCTCCTCTGCTTAAAGTCTTTCGTGCCAGAACGCTGAAAGCACCACCAGAACTACTCTTTTTGCGGTCGTCATCATTCTTCGTCCAGCAGGCCAATGTCTTCAAAGGTCGATTGCAATCCATCGTTGACTCTATGCGATGGCATACCCGCATACAGGCACCACATGCCGAACAGGCTTCACGATCTATCTGTGGAATACTGAAACCCTCTCCAGCATCAACCATCGTGATGCAGCCCTTTGGGCACGCATTCACACACGCCATGCATTGGGTGCATTTATATTGGTCACACAGTTGTATCTTATTCATTGGTTATTGCATTTCGTAAATAGTCCATTGATGCTCTTCTCAGGCTCTCCAATCGAGCCTGTTCTTCTGATACATCATAAGAAAATAGACTCTTATCAGGCATAGCATCCTTGACAGACAACACATGCGCATCCAGCCCTACATTATGCATCAGACTCACCTGACGACTGTCGCTTGCTTCTTTATCCTTTACCACAGTAAACACAGGCTTGCCATAATTCACGGCAAAGGCGGTTCCATGGAAAGAGGTAGTCAACACCATCTCCGCGTCACGCACCAAAGCAAGAAACTCTTCTGGTGAGGCTCCCACCTTATAATGTGTATGAGGAGCACCCAGATGATGTGGAGGTCGTGCCACCTGTACGATTTCATAACCTGTCTGCTTCTGCATGTACTGAGCTAATTCATCTACATACGGAAAAGCGTTGAACGTATAGTTCAGGAAATAGCACAAGATATATTTCTTCTTGAACTGACGCTTAGGAGCAGCTATTTCGTTCCATTGATCTCTGTTAAGAAGAAACGTTGGGTCGAGAACCACCATTGCATCCTTCCCGGCTACAGCCTTCACCACATCCACACCAGAGTTTTCGCGTACGGAGATATGCGCGTATCGCGATAGCAGTTCCTTGTATAAAGGTTTCAAATCCTCGGGAATAGTATTGGTGCCCACGCTTGCCGCATAGCTTATTTTCAGCGCATCATCCGGTGCAAAGTGGAGCAAGAAAGCCGGATCTCCATTACAATAACGTGGATTCCATAATTGGTCACTGCCTGTGACATAAATATCATATTGAGGCGGATTCTGCTTCAACTCTTCAGGAGCATTATACTGCCGTTCAGACAAATGATGGTATTTCTGCACAAAAGCACTTATACCCTTATGTTGTCGGATTAGCCCCAACGCATACAGTATTTTAATCCATCGAGGCTCTGTAGGTTGAGTGTCACGATGCGTAGCATACCTATTGTTGGCATGAGCCTGATTGGGAAAATTGTAATCAATAATCTCGGTCCTATATCCCAGCTCTTCGCACACCTTCTGCAAGGCGTATGCTTGTAGAACAGAGCCGTAATTGTTGATTTTATGGATTGTTATAATGCCTATTGATTTCATTAATGTGTATATTTTAGCACCTTAAAGAAAGGTTTTGTTTCGAGTCTTAATATTACTTCAGCAAACGAGATACTTATAACCACCACTATCAGATAATAAATCCAGTTGGTCAATAAGGTGTCGCCCACATAGCGTGTAAAATATGCCATTTTGCCTGCAATGCTGAAATGGAAGAAGAACACCAGGATGCTATAATTCCGCAGTCGTTTGTAGATTGGTTTTGAAGGTAAATCGATCCGTAAACATATCAATACAAGTGACACTACCAAAACTATACTGATAGCTATGCTCTTCAAGAATATACATGCTACAAATGCCAATAAGCAGGTAGCACATAACAATGATGACGAATACACTTTTTTCGCAACAAGTCTATCCAGATATAGTGCCAATATTTGCCCTATGGAAATCCACACCATTTGAGTTGGGAAACTAAGTTGAACCTCCTCTCTGAAGGTGGTTGCGTACCAATTATAAACACCTTGCATACTATCAGGAAATAAATCAATACATCTTATATAGTATGCTACAAGAAATGTAATGATGAACACTATCACTGGATGCATTATCTTGTTGAGCAAATAAACGATTACGACACCCATTACAGAAGCCGAAAGATACCACGACCCAGGGAAAGTAGTAGCAAAGATTAAATCCTTAAATAACTCAATTACCCCATTTGCCACTCCTACCGAAAAATACGGTTTGTTTGTCCATATAAACCAAAAGTCGATAATGAACCAACTGATATAGAGTAAACCGATGCGCTTACAGTATTTGAGCAATGCGGAATACCCCCCCCCCCCATTGTCATTTAGCTTACTGAATATCAGCATACTGCTAACAACAAAGAACAATGGAACTGCAATAGACATAAATGGGCTGAACACCATGGTAAGCACCTCGCTATGTGTATTTGGCTTTACATGAATCATGACAACAAACATTGCCATGACAAATTTCAGAAGGTCGATTGCGTTGAATTGCTTTTTCATTGGGTTAAAGAGTTTTTATAAATGACAGCCATTTCACTGATATTACATCCTCGGCATATAATTGGTTTACCTCCATTCCTGTCTTACCCATAGCCTCTGCCTCATTCGGATGAAGAATGACATACTCCATAGCCTCTGCCAATGCCTTAGCGTCTCCTCTTGGAGTGAGCAAGCCATTCTCTTTATTGCGTATTAACATCGCAGCACCACCTGGAGAACAATCGGTAGATATGCTGGGCACACCCAAAGACATTGACTCAAGTAGCGCATTGGGAATTCCTTCGAAATCGGACGAAAGAACAGAAGCCAATGCATTCTGAAAAGCCGCTACAACATCGGAAGTTTTACCCATGAGGTAAATGTTCGAATTAGAAGACGCAAGCTCCTTGATTTGCTGCTCGTCCTCTCCATCACCAAATATCTCTAATTTGTAGTCCGGATATTTTTGTGATATAATATTGAATGCCTCTATCATTATGTCTTGCCTTTTCTGTTTCAAATCAAGACGACCTACTGCCACAAAAGACTTGCTAATGTTCCCCTTTCTATCCATTGTTCTTTTCATAGGTCTTATGGGATTGGGTATCACAACGGAACGTTTTTGTATGGCATCATCAAAATAGGCTTGTGCCATTTGTGTTTGAAACACATATCCGTCAGCCTGTCTGAATGCCCAGTTATTGAGCCAACTTATGACTTTAGATTTATAACTTTTGCTCGCTGTAATATGGTAAGGGTCAGCCCTATGAGAGAACAGCAATTTCATCCTCGTACCTTTGGCTGCAAACGCCAAACGAAGCATAGAAGGAGAAAGGAAGGCTACGCCTATGTCAAATCTATTATCACGAATGAAACAGTGTATCCAATATACAGATTTAAAGGCGTTACCCTTACCATCTATACTCTCCAACTGCTTGTGGATGACTTTCACTTTACTATCTACGGCTTGCCTTATCTCACTATCGCGATATGTCAAGAACGTAACATCATGACCATTCTTAGCGCATTTGTTCGCCACCCATACTATCATCTTGGATGCACCACCATAGCCAATGTTTATATTTAAAAATAGGAGTTTCATTTAGTGATAGGTAATAGTGATTTCCAAATTTTCATTATTTTATCAAGGCTATAATACTTTGCACGTTCTAATGATTTATATTGTACAGACTCTCGATACTTTTTATCCCTAATCATTTTTTCAATACATTCAGCTAAAATGCTTGCATTATCCGTCTCGCAAATAATGCCCTCACTCTCATCCCGAATAATTTCTTTTTGACGGCCTTTATAGTCTGTAGCAATACAGGCGCATCCTTGCGACATTGCCTCAAAAATAACCATACCAAGCCCCTCATAACGACTGCTAGACACAAGAATAGAAGCTTCTTGGTAATGGAAAAGCATGTCTGTACTAGGCCCAAGAAATTTTATACTCTTATCTATTATACTTGGATCCGTTAATGATTTTAGATATGAATATGATTTTTCATCTCCTGGCCCTATAATCTGCATTTCCCAGTCTGGATAATGATAAGAAATCATATTCCAAGCGTTAATCAAGATATCAAACCCTTTTACATGCCAAGCATCAACTCGCCCAACCGCAAGGATAATATTCTTTTTCTGAGGGACAGATGACGGAATCTCAAAAGCCAAAGGATTAGGTAAAACGATTACATTTTTTAATCGCTTTCCAATAAAATCCTTATCAGCCTGTGTTAAAACAGTTATGAAAGGAAAGAGTTTGTTTACTATAAATTTGTAAAAATAGAGCGAGTGGGTCATCGGAGCTGAATGAGGTCGTTCAAATGTGTTATGTTCTGTATTTATGACAACTCTCTTTCGCCCTATAGAAGCGAGATATGCCCATAATCCCCATGGACTTAAAGCTGTTATAACATAGTCAGGACTTATATCATCCAACAGCTTCCTCAATTTAGCAATGCGATTAAAGAAAGCCGTAACCTTTCCTTTCTCATTTGCGTTAAGGAAATAAACTTTGACTTCCTCTGGTAATTCATACTGAATTCTCACTTTTGAATTACGAAGAATGAGGCTAACTGTATTCCCTTGGTTTACAAAACCTTTAGCCCACATAGATACTACTCTTTCAGCACCTCCATCAGCTAATTTGTGTGTACACAAGACTATATTCATCTATTAATAATTTTTCGTATTATTCTTATTATTCTTGCTAACTTAGGTCTTCTTAGACCATTAGCATCAAATACCGCCATACCCTTATAATAATTAAATGTATGGAACCCTAAGGTATAGTTTGAAGGTGTACAATCAAGGCGCTTTACATTTTTAAAGTGGAAGCCTTTATCATCTTTCGTTATTTCTTGAATGATAACAGCACCACCATATACTTCAGAGCAATCTTGAGCAGGTCGGAATAGTTTTCCGTTCAACATAAAAAAATCACCCGCATTACGGGCTATCTCCATATCAAAAGATATGTTACCTATTTTGTTGAAAATTTTACCCCCATCTCTCTCGTAAACATTAAGAATAGAACCGTTGTGA
This sequence comes from uncultured Prevotellaceae bacterium, assembly GCA_945932615.1. Taxonomy (GTDB): domain Bacteria; phylum Bacteroidota; class Bacteroidia; order Bacteroidales; family Bacteroidaceae; genus Physcousia. The sequence continues at coordinate 48,149 of CAMEQD010000002.1, forward strand.
TTAGGAGAGCTCGTCGCAAACATAAGTTCCTTACCAAATAAATTGGTAATAATTGCATCTGCAAGTTTTTCATTACTCAATGATTCAAACAAAACACATTTATTTGTGTTTGGGTCATACTCATATAGATTCAGAATACTATCTGCACTATTCTCAGGATAAATATAAACCTTATTATTTTTACGCATTATCGCTGGAAAAGAAAGATGAGTAGGCAATTCCAGAACAACATCTATGTTAATTATGCGGTTTGTCTTCAGGTCTATAGTTAACCTGGAAATTCTACCTCTATCAATAGGGTCATAATATTCCTCAACTAAAACATAGATATAATCATTATCAATATCCAAAATAAATGGATCTGCGAACCAGCGATTACGATAAGGATTACTCACCCAATTTATGCTCCAATCATCCGAATTTATTATAGTATCTAAAGGAGTTAAAGAAAGCCCAATTGTCCAACGATTATTATATATATATTTTCTTATATCCATAGCAAATAATTCATATAATAAATTACTTTACAATCCTTTTAATTAGCTTTTTTACAAATCTGTAATAAAACTCGTACCAAAATGGTCTTAGGTCACATCTATTGAAGACCATAAAGGTATTAGTATGCGATACATCCTTTAACCAATGCAAAACACTTATCTTTCTTAAATATACAAAACTCTCAAAATCAGGAAACTCGGGCATTACATATACTGGCTTAAACATACACTTTGCTAACTCTGATTTATAATCTCCACCTGTATTTGCTAAATACCATAAATATGGTAAGTTTGTGCCTGAAGATGTTACGCAAATTGCATTTCCATCATTTCGAAAATTCATCTCAAGAAAATAATCTTTTCCCTCCAAATCACGTAAAAACTCTATACTGAAAAGGCCAGAGTATCCTATTTCTTTTATAAATCTAATACTTTCTTCCAATGGAGCTGAGATATTGTCTAATGACTCATAGTGAAGGAAACCTGTATTAGTACCCGGACAAGGCCTAATACATCTTGAGAAACCAGGGATAATTACCTCATCTCCGCTGTTAATCGAAAGTCCAATAAGTTGATATTCAAACTGTTTCTCTATGAATTTCTGTACTTGATAACTATGGCAACTACCTTTTTTAATAAATTCAACGAGTTCTTGTTTGTTATGACAAATAAAGATATCTGATTTAAGACCATCCTTGCTTAGTATAGGCTTAGTAATACACGGATAGGTTATATTCGTAATATCATCTAAAGTTGATACTAACCAAGAATCTGGCACATTAAACCCTACAAACTTTCCTTTATTTGACATAGTTTCTTTGTCCATGAAGAAAGTAATTCTTCCTTGTTTTGATGCTCCTGGTAGTTTATAACAATCCACAAGACTGTCCCTATTAGTATCTAAAGCGGAAGACATACCATCACTACAGGTAATTATTACGGATCCTTTGAATAATGACTTATTATTCTGAAGATACATTACCGCTTCTTTTTCATTATCAAGGACCTTATATCCGCCTAGGTACTTAGACTTTAATAAAAAAGAGTCATGACTTCCTTTGATTAGGAGTAAAAAAGGTTTGACGCCTTTTTGACCAAGTGATCTTATCACTCCGTACGTATTATGATGATTCCCACCTGTAACAATTATTTTATCCATTACGCAAACATTTAAGAAGAAATTCTTTTGAATTGTTCACAAAAACGTTTAGATTGTGTTCTATAACAGAATAATCAACTGAAGTGTATTTTATCAATTCAGTTGATTTCTTCATCCTATCCAATGCGCCAATGTGGCGAAGTAAATTTTCCGATCGATCTGTAGCATTGTTAGCAAGGAAATAGAAGTTTTTACGCATTGCTATTGGGAGAGCTGTGCCATGAAATGACGATGCAATAACACACTCTGCATTAAGAATCAGACCGACAAATTCTTGTACATTGACTTGTGATACCTTTTTATGAATGTGTTCTACCCCCTCATATTTTTCATTTGGACCCATTATTGTGATAACCTTGCAACCAAGTGTTTTGGCAACGCTTGCAACAAAATCTTTAGATTGTGGGTGGTATTCCATTTGGTAGTATAAAACATAATTATCTTCTTTCGGTTTTATTGCAATCGATTCGTAATCCATACGATCAAGAAGGAGAGTGGGATCTACAACTGTTTCTATGGAAATTTTTGATAGTCGAGAAAGTTCATCTCGTAAGGAGTCTTCTCGAGTTGAAATGTAAGAAAACCCTTCTAAATATCTACTAATTTCATCGCATTCCTCTTGAGTGTAATTATGATCTGTCCCCATACTTGCGGCATATGAGAATTTATTTCCTTCAAATAGTCCCCAGTATGCAGGGTCAAAGCCATTGTTAATGCGCTTACTCCAAACCTGATCACTGCCAATCAAAAAATAATCGTACTTATTGGAAAGCTCCGAAGAATTTCTGTAGATTGCTGAGCTTACAGGAATGAACTGTTTTGCAAATTTGCGAAAGTTCTTCTTCTTCTGAATAGAACTCTTAAGATGCAAAAGCGATGATACAAATGAACGAAAATTATTAAACGAAATCAATGAATATGTTTGTTCTATTACGGGATTTCTATAATCGATAACCTCAGCATCATATCCCATATTACGAAGTGCTTTAATTAGAGCAAAGCATTGTAGTGCTCCTCCATAGTTGCAAGCACGATGAAACGTTAATGTGCCTATTTTCATTTTATCTTATTTTTAATAATCTTAATTATAAATCCACACAAAACCCGCCTCTCATTATCACTAAAAACAATGACATAGTAAAGAATGCAAGTAGTTATCACTGAAATCACAGAAGATCCTAGGAACATCATGAATCCTGTAGTATTATTCTTTGTGATCAGATAGGATATTGCTCCAGATAAAATTGTTGCAACAGTTAATCGAACAAGAAGTGAAAGATAATTTTTGTATGGTAGCTTAATAAGTTCTTTAAGCAAATATGCTCGCCAAATCATGGTGATAAAAGCAAGACATGATGCAATAGCCATTGGAATATAAGCAGGGGCTCCAAGTTTAAGTACTATATATGATATAGGAAGGTTCGCCATGGCAAGTGATGCAGTTACAATTTCGTATTTCTTTATGTTTCCTGTTGCAAGGGCTGGGACAATTGCTGCAGTATTTGTAGATTCTATCAAGCCTGTAATAAGAACAATTGTCGTAAACTGCACCGTGAAATCTGGTGTTTCTTTAAGCCATAACGAGAGTATAAACCGAGAATTGATCATCAGCGGCAAAGCAAGTACGGCAGATAATAAGACAGATAGAATGGTACTTTGATTAATCAACCGATAGAGATTCTGATATTCTCCGGCTGAATAGGCTTTGTATAATTGAGGTTTAACTGCTATATTAAAACTTTCCGTAAACTGCGTAACAACTCCGTTAATCTGAAATGCAATGGCACGAGCTGCATTTATAACAGGACTAAAGAATATATTCAGTAAGATGTTGATACATTGTCCACGTATGATGTTTGAAATCGTTCCAAGAAAATGCCAACCAGAGAAACTGAACAATCGAATGAATTCTGCTTTGTCCCAAAAGAAACGAAAAATTGCTTCCTGAAAATTTCGTTTTGAATACCAAAAATATAACCATGACACGCTTAGGCTATTTACAAACATAAGTAATCCATAGACTATCAATCTATCCCAGGATAAAAGGGAGAGAACTAGTACTATGAACAATTTGAATACCGCCTCATAAATGCTGATATAAGCGAAAGCTCCCATCTTCTCATGTGCAATAACGATGGCTGTATATGGTACTTTGAGAATGGATATAGCACAGGCGATTATAGAAAATTGATAAACTATATTGGCTGCAAATAACCGTTCATTTGGTATTGTTAGTTTGGTATTTACTAACCATAATCCAATAGTTTCTGCAATTATTAAAAGAATAATTACAAATAAACCGAATATTGTGAGATTTAGACAGAAAGTCTTGTTCAATTCCTCATAATCTTTTCTAGCTAATGCAACCGAGAAAAACCTTTGAGAAGATGTTGCAAGTGTTCCATTTAGAAAAGTAAACATTCCTACTACGCTTCCTATAACATTGTAAATACCATAATCCTCAACTCCGAGAAGATCTAGTATTGCTCTAACTGTATAAAGAGATACAAGTAGAACAAAGATCATTCGAAGATATAAAACGAAAGTATTTTTTAACAGTAGTTTTTTATTTACAAATGACATGTGACTAAATATTATGATTTTGTCCGATTCCGGGAAGCATAAGCGAATAGGCCTACTCCCATAAAATAAAATACAAAAATGTTGTAGTTTACAATAGTGTTACCAGAAAATGAGTATAGAATAAACACTATTTGAAATAGGAATGATAACACTAAATAATTTTTAGTTTCTGATGTAATTTCTTTATGAAGCAATTTAATTGTTCTGCAAAATACCATTACCAATGGAATGATGAACAATGGAAATAGAAGAAGTCCTTCTTCGCACAAAACCTGTAGATAGGTATTATGAACAGAAGTTCCCATTCCGCTAATCTTAGAAAAATTATTAGCACCAATTCCCAATATTGGTTCACTACTCCACAAAGCCCATGCACGCTCATATAATTCATCTCTTCCTGACGAAATATCATCACCAGCCGATGCTTTTTCAATACTACCTGCAAATCTCTTTAAGAACGCACTGTCTGAAAATTGATCTGTATTTGCGATAAAATACTGCAAAAGGAAATATCCAACTATTATTAAAACTACAAATAACAAAATCTTCCGTGATAAATTAGTTTTTCTAGAGAAAAAAACGCACGCTAGTATCAGTAGAACCGATATCACAGACGCCATGCGTTTGCCAGTAAGAAAAATCGCAAGCAGAAAGATTATTATTATAAAATTTGTTGCCCATGATTTTTTGAAAAATGAGAGATTTTTCTTAAAGGCTAATGTAATAGACAGACATATTAATAAAAAATAAGCAGTAGATGTTGTTTGCGGTGTAAAGCCTGAAAACCCAAATTCATATATTATTGATGATTCTATAAATTCTGAGGAGTCTCCTATGAACAAGGGAAAAACTAGGACATAATATAAGTCTGGAAATAAATACTGAAAGAACACACCGCTTGCAAAAAACAAGCCTATGTATATGAATATATTGGGTTTGAAAACCCCAACTATTTGGGAGGGAATGTATAGCATTATTAGAGCTACAACCCAATATGGAACTGTCGATATATTCCAATTTATTGTTAAACTCAAGATATGGATGACTATATAAAAACTCCATAATCTAACGGTATTATATTTCTCTGTTCCGTATTTGACTGCACAATACACATAAGTCAACATATTAAAAAACATAAAGAAATAGATCGCCATCTGTGATTTATATATCGTAAAGGCAAATATATAGTCAAAGAAAAGGAAAAAGATAAGCGAATAGAATGATATCGCTATCAATTTATTTCCGATGCAGTTATTAATAAGCATTTTTGATAGTCCTATTTTAAATTAGTATCTTCCGTAATATGTTAATGCCCAAAAGTTGGACCACTAAGCAGTGGCTGTCTGAGTTACAAACCGTTTGAGGAGTGGCCTTTTCAGGAGAAATAGTTGTATTGGTTATGGTTGTTTGTGCCATAAATGCGGCATGAAGCTACCGATTGTGTACGAATTAAAATCGTTGCAAAAGAATAGACTATTATCGTAAATGTCCGAAATCTGGGTCACTAAGCATTTGCTGCCTGAAAAACAGGCAGTTTGCGAAGTGTCACATCTTTGGTGAATAGCTAATTTTAATGCGCTTTATGCGTAAGCACTCTATTTAGGGCATTCCCCTAATTTAACGCACTTTGTAGTGCGTCATCATTTAGTATGTTAAAAATTAAGCGTTATATTTAACACTTGGCATAAACCATACCAATGTTGGCGGGTGTCAAACTAAGAAAATCCCGACATCCGTTAAATATTTTTTTGAAGAATTCACCAAGATAACTCCAACAAGACATACCGTGAAACTTCATTAGTCATTACTCGAACCTGTTCTTCTGGGCATACTTCAACTGCTGGTCGAGCTTACGTGCCTTTGCCTCGGCCTTCTTGCGCTTAGAACGTTCCTCGCGCAATTCAGCCTTGATCTCCTCCATTTCCTTCTTCAAGGATTCGAGGCAGGCACTTACACTGTCAAACGTGGACTGGAACTCTTCGACGGCAAGTTCTGTAGCACGTTTGTTCAACTCGTACGTATTGACCTTATCGACCAAGTATTGTATGAAACAGTCTTTCTCGTCTGCAGCCATATTTTCACTATAATTTATTGGTTTCTCATACGAATCTCCACCAATATTCGAACTGGGGAGAGGGATACTATAGAGGATGCCGGTACATCGTTTGATATATGGGGGACATCCTCTCCCTTCGAAGGTCTGCCGTCTACCTTCACCTCTACAATTTGCTTGCGGGTATCCTTGTACCATTTCGAAAAAATGTTGTAAGGAACCTTGTTCTTTACACAAAAACTCTGTATCGATTCACCATGAGGCATTGCCTCGGTCTGATACTGGAAGTAAAATCTCTCTAAGTCTTCGCTACTGTACATAATAAATGGGTATTAAAAACAGCAGCAAAAATACTAACTTTATTTTTTAGCCCTAAATTGACTGCTTACTTCCATGTTTCTGATTTCTAATTGATTTTTCATGTTACTCTTGCATGCTCTTAGTCTCTTCTAAACAAATCTCTAGTGTAAACCTTATTATCTACATCATCAAGACAAGCGTCATAGCGGTTAGCAATGATTGCCTGACTCTGTGCTTTGAAAGCTGCAAGGTCGTTTACCACCTTGCTTCCAAAGAAGGTATCGCCATCTGGTAGGGTTGGCTCGTAGATGATGACCTGTGCGCCCTTAGCTTTAATTCTTTTCATGATTCCCTGGATGGCCGATTGTCGGAAGTTATCAGAGTTTGCCTTCATTGTCAAGCGATAAACGCCCACAATTACTTCCTTCTCCTTGCCAGATTCGTACTGTCCGTTCTCAGAATAGTAGCCAGCCATCTTCAGTACCTGATCGGCAATGAAGTCCTTACGGGTTTTGTTGCTCTCCACTATGGCGGTCATCATGTTCTGAGGCACATCGGCATAGTTAGCCAACAACTGCTTGGTGTCTTTAGGCAGACAGTAACCACCATAGCCAAAGGATGGGTTGTTGTAATGTGTGCCAATACGAGTATCCAAACCGATACCATTGATGATAGCCTGTGGGTCGAGACCCTTCACCTCAGCGTATGTGTCAAGTTCGTTGAAGTAGCTGACACGAAGAGCGAGATAGGTGTTAGCAAATAGCTTCACTGCCTCTGCCTCCTTCATGCCCATGAAAAGGGTGTCTATATTCTCTTTGATTGCTCCTTCTTGCAGCAGTTGGGCAAAAACTTTGGCATATTCTTCTGCCTGCGGATTGCCTATTGCCTCAATAGCTGCATTCTCCTCGTCCCACTTGTTATTCTGTTCTGAAGGAAGCGTTTTAGGGTATCCAACTATAATACGCGATGGATAGAGGTTATCTTCAAGCGCCTTGCTTTCGCGAAGAAACTCCGGAGAAAAGAGGAGGTTGAAGTGCTTGCCTTTCAATGATGGCTTTGTGAGGAACTGAAGGGCATACTTCACATAAAGAGAACGGGTATAGCCAACTGGTATGGTGCTCTTGATGACCATTACCGCATCAGGATTGACACTAAGCACAAGGTCAATCACATCCTCGATATGATGGGTATCGAAGAAGTTCTTCACAGGATCATAATTCGTAGGGGCTGCGATGATGACAAAGTCGGCATCCTTGTATGCCTTTTTACCATCAAGAGTAGCAGTCAACTTCAGCTCCTTTTCAGCAAAGTATTTCTCAATGTACTCATCCTGTATCGGAGACACACGATTGTTTATCTTCTCCACCTTTTCAGGGATTACATCCACAGCTACCACTTCATGGTGTTGTGCCAGCAGGGTTGCCATACTGAGACCTACATAGCCCGTTCCAGCCACTGCAATTTTCAAATCTTGATATACTCGCATAGTTCTAATGTTTATCTTTATTTTTCAGTAGAGAACACTTGCAGAGATTACATCCTGCTATAATACCTTTTGTACCATTCCGCAAACTTTCTCAGTCCTTCCCGTAAAGGTGTCGAGGGCTTAAAGCCAAAGTCTCGCTCTAAGGGGGTGGTGTCTGCGTATGTAATAGGCACATCGCCAGCTTGCATGGGGACGAGTTCCTTGTGGGCTTCGAAATCGTAGTCTTCGGGGAGTACACCGGCACACACCAATTCCTCTTGCAGGATCTGTACGAAATCGAGCAGGTTCTCGGGTTGGTTATTACCTATATTATACACTGTGTAGGGAGGAACGGGAAGACCATCCTCACCAGTACGTTTTTCGGGAGCATGCTGCATGACTCTTATGACTCCTTCCACGATGTCATCCACGTAGGTGAAATCACGCTTGCAGTTGCCGTAGTTGAAGATCTTGATGGTTTCGCCTTTCACCAATTTGTCAGTAAAACCGAAGTATGCCATATCGGGACGGCCTGCTGGACCGTAGACGGTGAAGAAGCGAAGGCCTGTTGAGGGGATATTGTAGAGTTTGGAGTAGGCGTGTGCCATCAGCTCGTTGCTCTTCTTGGTGGCGGCGTAGAGGCTGACGGGGTTGTCTACTTTGTCTTCTGTGGAATAGGGTATCTTTTTGTTGCTGCCGTAGACTGATGAACTGCTGGCATAGACGAGGTGTTCTACTGTGTGATGTCGGCAGGCTTCAAGGAGGTTGTAGAAGCCGATGAGGTTGCTCTCGATGTAGCTGTCCGGATTGGTAATGCTGTAACGAACACCGGCTTGGGCTGCGAGGTTGACTACTACATCTATATTGTTTTCGGTGAAGACTTTTTCGATGAGTGACTTGTCGGCGATATTGCCTTTAATGAATGTCCAGTCTCTTGACTGGATTTCAATTTCGCGCAGTCGCTCGTATTTGAGACGTACGTCGTAGTAGTCGGTGATGGAGTCGATTCCGATGACTTTGATGTTGCCGAAGTCGTTCAACAGACGTTTCACTAGATTGCTGCCGATGAAGCCTGCGGCTCCTGTGACAAGAATGGTCTTGCCGTTCAATTCTGTATTGTACTGTAACATGGGAAAGGTATTTGTTTCTTGTAAATGTCCGAAATCTGGGTCACTAAGCATTTGCTGACTGAAAAACAGGCAGTTTGCGAAGTGTCACATCTTTGGTGAATAGCTAATTTTAATATTTTTTAATGCGCTTTGTGCCAGAGGTGAGGCATGAAGCTGTCAATTGTACGACTCGAATCGTAAACGTTTGTGATCATTGCCTTCGTCACAAGTATGTTTAGGTGTTTGGCTTCTTGCGGCGACCAGTGTTGCCTTTGCCTCCCTTGTTGTCCTTCTTCTTGAGTGACGCAGTATCCATATTTGTAGCAATTGTAAGTTAAACCGCTGCAAAGATAAGAGGATTTATCTCAGCCTACAAATTTGGCGTGACCCAGATTTCGGACACTTACCATCCTAACGTATAGCAGAAGGGGGTGTTTTGCTATACGCTTGTTATTCTCTTGTGACATGGGTGCTTACTTATGCACAAATTGCTAAAAATAGTAGACGTTACTGGTATCCCAATCCAATCTGAGGAAATGTATTGGATTCCCATTGTCGTCTTGTTCGGTATAAACAAGTACGTTGCTGAAATCTGATATAACTTTGGGCGAATAGATACCTGAGAATGCTCCGTTTCGCCCCATAAGGATAGCTTTGGAAAGAAGTGATTGTTTGCAACGCAAAACATTAGGATACACGCTGTTTCCCTTACAAGGAATATTGATGTGTCCTGTCAGGCTTCCATGATGAGAGATGCAGTAATACTGTGCGTAGAAGTATTGCGTCTGACAGAACCGATTGTTGGTCATACGATTTATGCCTGCAAACTCTAAATCTCCTGGTAATATCATGCTTTTGACGCCTACTCTTATGTGATATACTACGGAAGAATTGTTGGTGTTGCTCTCGATTCTGTATTGTGTGGGAGGATTGATACTCGGACGTCTTTTGTAGATACGGCACTCTGGATAAAGGATATGGATTGGCGAGGGGCTTTTTACATCACGCAGAGGTTCTTTTATTACGCACTTGAGTGTGACCATCTTCTTTAGAATACGTACCATGGTTGGGGAAGGAGAGATATACCACTGATTTTGGTATATGACTGCTCCTGATTGAAGATAGCCGTGGTCTATTAGGTATTCCAATCCGTTGTAGTGGTCATAGTGTGCATGGGTAAGCATAAATACGCTGATTTTTATGCTTTCTCTGTTGATGTTTAGATCGTTTGCTATTTGGTCAATGCAGGCTTCGATGTTTTGTGAGTAGTGTTTATTATTGCCTATCTCAAACACGGAGCAGTCGACCATCCAGATTGTATAGAAACCACCTCGCACATTTACTATGATAGAGCAGTTACCATGACCTACGTTAACATGATAGCTCATTGTATGTGTATCATCTACGAAATTTCGTGAGTTGAAGTCCTCTGCATGATGCTCTTGTGAATAGCTTTGCAGTAGTTTCCTGTATCTGGCGTATAATTGTCTCTGGCGTCTTGCAAATGTCGAGTGGTTTCCGTTTTGGAACATTTGCTCTCTGTCTGGTTCGTAGTACACATAGTCTGTTTCTACAACCTCTCTGCCATTGTTGAGGCGCAGCCTTGTAGCTAGTACCCGTATCTGTATCCCATCATTGTCATTATCTCCTGTCGCTCGGAGAAGTACCATTTCTGTCATTTCTGTTTCTGGTATCCTCCTTATTATGTCAACGTAGTATAACATGGCAAATCGAATTAGTGGAGATTAGTATGCGGTAAGCACTTAATTTAGGGCTAACATCAGTTTTGACAAATGGCATCTGTCTAAGCTTTGTTGGCTGGCGTCTCAGTGTTATCTGAGATTCGACAAGAAAAATAAATCTGATTCTTCGCTCTAAATTGACTGCTTACTATCCTAATGAGCTTTGCCTGTGAGAAGGGAACTGAGTAGGCGTACAGCAGATGCGAGTTGCTTGTGTTGGCTTGGTGAAATGCCATCGGGCTCAAAGTGCATGATGTCATTCCTTATAAGCCTTACATCATTCAGCATCTTGATAAACAGACTTTTGTCGAGGTTCAGACCGAGTCGTTCCCATTTGTCGGTCTGTTCTATAATATGGATATATTCACCAAATGTGAGGTCGTCAAGCGTATTCACTTGTCTTTCTCGTTCGATGCATGTCTTTTGGATGTCCTCAAGGTTGAATACATCGCTCAGGAGGAGACGGACTTGGTTCTCTATCTCTTGCATCAGCAGATACGGCTCTGTGAGAATAAGGAACTGCTGAGAGATGTCGGTAGTTGTCAATATACCGCAAATCTGGCGAGTGGAATCCTCGACGATGGCAAATTCATTCTTATGAACATATCCTATGGCTTCCAATAGTGGTGTGTCTAACTTCAGCGTACGCTCTATGGGCTGGATGTAATCCTTCACCATATCTGACTTCACGCCATTTGCCATGGCTTCTCCTATTGTTCTCCAGGAGATGAAGCCACATAGTCCTCGTAACTTATTGTTTGTGACGGGAAGTTGGCTATAGTCATTCATTCGCATGAGTGTAGTTGCTTCTACTAAAGGAGCACTATTGGAGACATAGACTGGAACCTTGCTTGCCTCTTCAAGGACGGCAACTCTAAGTATTGGGTCTTTGCTGACATTCGTTCTTGCTATTGGCTTATGTTTCAATGTTATGATGGTATCTATCCATACATTATTGTAGTGTGGTTCAACCATCAGGCTGTTTTCCCTCAGGAAATTATCTACAGCCCAACAGTTGCCGCTTGTACGACGTTCGAAGCCAAGAGAATTGAAGAGTTCCCTACCCGTAATGGGGAATTCCTGTGTTGGATCCTCCACTATGGCTTTTACTTTCTCTGATATGCTCAGTTCCATTGTGTTGGGTATATTTTGCATCAGCCTACCAGTGTTGATAGGTGTCTCTGTGGTGTCTGAAAATCGGCAGAGAAATAAGAAATATGATTCTTAGACCTAAATTGAGTGGTTACTTTTCTCCTCTTCACTACAAAGCAACAAGATTTATGGGCTATTATAACGTCTATTACACGTTCAATATCCTCAATAAATCAGTGCATGATATAGGAAAATCAACAAATCCTGTATTATTCTTCTACAAGTACCCTCAAGTCAAAATACATAAGACGAGTCTTGAGGTGGGTATCATGGGAATACCCAAGATTTTCCGCTTCCTGACTCTCTGAAGAGAAAAGAAATTCGAATCCGTTATGGCAATAAAAGTTCAGAAGAGGCTCGTCATTATATGCATCTACGACCAAGAACCTACAACCTGTCTTGTTTTGAACATCAACAAACCAAGACTTGATGAAATCAAGAATTTGGGATCCAATGCCAAGATGGCGGTATCTAAGGTTTACGCCCAGACGCCCTATCAGGACTCCAGGATAACGTCTCATTCGCTTTTCGTATGGTATCTGTTTGTTTACTTTTTTGCCACGACTGTTGGGGATGATGTCAACCCTGATACTGTCGTTGGAAAGCGTAAACATGGCGACAATTTCATTGTTGTCATGTTTGGATACAAAACAATATGTCTTACCCAACAATTCCTTTTGGTATTTCAAGGAATCATTGAGAAAAAAGTCATCAAGGTCTGCATTGCCGCAAGAAAACTCACTGCGGTTGTCAAGAATCTTTCCTGACAGACTTAACAGCTGACAATTGTCTCGTAAATAACTCATTATAAACTGGCGTTTTTGAGTATTTCCCGAGCATCTGCAATTTGGGCGGAGAAATCTATTCTTTCCCTGCTTTTGCTTACACTTTCTGCTTTATTCATAAAGCGAACTGCGTCTTCTCCTGTTAATGTAGGTATTACTTTTATTTCTAATGCCATAGTTGTATATTTTGGGGCGAAATTACAAAGAAATAATGAATTATCCAAACTTATTCGCAGAAATTACTATAATAAAAGTAAAAAGTAAGTACTCAATTTAGGGCACACATCTGATTTAACAAATGGCGTATGTCTCAGCTATATATTACACATCCATAGTTCCAACGCTAAGGGCTGTGTGAGAAAGTCCCTCAGGCATATTGTCGTGATTCCATGGTCATCATGGTGTACGAGCTGATCGTCTGCCACAATGACTATTTTTTTGAACGAGTCATCAACCTTCGAAAGCGACAGACATTCCTGTCTTCTTTTCTCGTCAGTATCCATCTTATAGGTCGATTGGATATAATATCTCCTTGACCCGATAGATGTCCCTGTTGATATTCATGTCCTATTCGATTTTTCGGTGGATTCCCACCTTTTTTTCAGTTGCAAAGTTACACAAAATATCTGAGAGAAACAAACAAATTGCAGGAAATACAGGCCTCACGTGTAAATGTCTGAATTCTGGGTCACCAAGCAAAGGAACAGGTGTTTCTGGCAGAAATTAACGATGGCATCATACTGCTCAAAGAGATTGCCATAGCAAACTACCTTGTTGGGTCGGTGGCATTCTGCCCACAACGTTTCATTCTCGTAAGCTCTCAATTTAGGAATCACAGTTTTTTTTATTGCTTTCCTAACAAATTGTTCTTAAAAGTGCGATTTCTCGCCAAGCCAAAGCGAGCAAGCTCTCTTTGGTCTTATGGCTTAACGAAATCGTTTATGGCTGACATGAAGCGGAGTTCCTTGGCAGATGGAGCTTTTACGCCCTTCATGGCACAGTCGAGATAGAAAGGAAGGCTTGTGGAAAGAGACTCTCTCAGAGCCTTAGGCATGAGCATGTGCCATTCGTTTTTGCCTTCATCGCAAAAGGTGACGACGAGATAGTATTTTTGGAGAATATAGTAAGTCTTTCGCTGCTTACGGACTACGTAGGTGGTGTCATCTCCTTTGACAAACTCATCAACTATCTGCAGTTCTGACTTATTCAGACGACTGAGTATCTCAATGGGGTTATCGAGAACCTCGTTTGCTATCCTACGGGCGGTCTCTTCCTTCTTTAGGTTGGGGCTGACATAGAGGTCGAACTTCTTCAAGACTTTCAGCATATTGACCTTGGTGGTGCTGTTTAGAATCTGAGCCAACTGGATGTTGTCTGCTTTGAAGTCGGTATTGGGTATTGTAATCATGATAATGTGATGTGGACAAACAGGTTAGTATTCGATTTAGGGGTCATAGTTGGGTTAATAAAAGGCATCAGCCATACCTATATTTGCGGGTGTCTCAGTGGTGTCTAAAAATCGGAAGAGAAATTAAAAAAACAGATTCTTAGCCCTAAATTGAGTGGTTACAATAAATCTATACACCTAATTAGGTATTCCTACCGTCTTACCTCTCATTCAAAATTGTTTGAAGACCAAACTTTGAGTACCATTGGAATTTAAGGTCAGAACTTACAAGTGTTGCCTTGTCTGAAATCGCTTGTGCAATAATCATTCTGTCAAAAGGATCTCTGTGGTCACGTATAAAAGGCAAAGATGAATATACCTGTAAATGTTTGTCATTAACAGATACCCTATCTATTGACATTCTGTCTAATGTTGCAACAATTTCTTCTGGCCTAAGAGTTTTGCCATTCTCGGTTCTTGCCGAAATCTTTCCAATTTGAAAAAGGTGAATCAATTCATGCACACAAACTACGCTTGTATACAACGTGTTGGAATAATCGAACAAATACTCCAATACGTCTTTGCTGAGTGAGGTGTTATCACAAATCAGGAATACCAATATGTTTGTGTCTAAATGAAGCCTCATTTCAAAACCGCCTTCATATCATTGATTTGGAGCTGGTAATCACTGTCAGAAGAAAAGAACCATTCACCTAACCTGTTAAGCTTCTGTGGTAATTTTTCCCTAAGTTCATGAAGATAATTGTTTGACTTCACATCATGTCTATAGGCAATATTACTATTCTTAATTGTTGTATCCATTGTACATGTACATTAATTTATTATAAATTCTTTCGGTAAAGATACGAGATCTTTTTTAAATGACCAAGATATTTCGTAAAAAAATGACACTTAAGTAAGCACTTAATTTAGGGCTCACATCTGATTTAACAAATGGCATCAGCCTAAGCTGTGTTGGGGGTATTTTCAGTATGTGGAGATACTTGGCAATATATGTGGAGATACTTGGCGAAGTATGTGGAGATACTTGGCGAGGTATGTTGAGATGCCTGTGGGTGGGGGTGGTGTCAGCGGTGTCTGGGGCGTTTGGCCCATGCGTCGTTGATGCGTGCGCGGACGTTGTCTATGGACGTGCCTTTGGTGATTTTGGGGGCTAAGGGTAGGAGCAGGCTGATGAAGCGCGACTTGACAATTTCTTCGGCGGTGAGTCGAGGCTCTTGCTCTGCCATTTCTACTACGACTTTTGCGAGTTCTGTGGCGGTTTGGCATTTATCGATTAGGGCGAGGTAGGTGGGAATGTTCTCCTTATTTATATATAGGGAGAGTTTGTCTGCCTCGGGGTATGGCTCTGACTTGGGGATGTCTTTGGTGAGCAGTCTTTCTGCAAACTGGTCGCCATAGAAGATTTGGCTGGCTTCGGTGGCGTTGGGGAAGATCTGGTTGTTTCCTCCGTTGATATTGATGATTACGTCTGGCATGATGTCGAGGTCAATGGTTTGGTGGTGGTGGTGGGTTATTTCAGCAACTGGATGTATTCTGACTCTACTTGTATGCCTGCGGAGAGGTTGCACTCCTGAAGGTCGATGAGGAGCCGCTTGTCTTTGCTGCCTCGCTTGCTCATGAGGCGTCCTTCGAAGCCGTTGAGTCGGCCGCCGATGATGCGTATCTGCTTGTCGTAGATATGGGGTGAGACTTCGTCGTAGCTGAAGTATTCGACGTTGTCGGTCTGCTCGACGGCTTCTCTGAAGATTCTGAAGTCTTTGTCGGCTACGCTCAGTGCTTCGAACTGCTTGCCGCCTCGGACATAGCGGTACTGAAGGAGGTGCATACGGCTGACGATGGGGTCGAGTTCTTTCTTGGGCTTGTGGACGAAGACGAGGTCGGGCATGTAGGGGATATAGCGTACTATGCGTTTGCCAAACTCTGTGAACACTCGCTGCTTGAGGGGTATGAACACGCAGTCTGCCATCTCGGGCATCTCTTGGAGTTGCTTGTAGGCGGGGTTCTTGGCGTTTGGGCGTGCCAAGTCGCGCAACACGTACCAACGGTCGTCCATGATCAATTTATAATGGATAATTTATAATTTTCATTTTCATTTTCAAGGGGTTGGGATACTTCTTTTATTCCTGCTTGCTTTTGTTATTTATTGAAAAACAAGTAGTTACGCTTGTGTTGAGTAAAAGTTGGCTCTTGGAGCTATACTTTCTGTCAGCTTGCGGTTTCATCTTTGTCTATCACTGCATTTTTGTTGGATTGCTACGCTTTTTGTTGTCTTTTGTCTTTGTTCATCTCTTAGCAAGAGAAGTATCTAACCGTACGCAAAGGTATTAAAAAGTTTTTAAACTGCCTAAGAATTGTGGAATTATCTTTGGAAATACTACAAAATTGTTGATTTGCGTCAAGTTGAACTGTTTTACAGAAATTGATACAAATGTTGAGCGAAAATTTATGCTCTGCTCCTTCGCTCATTGATAATCCGCTTGTTACACTGTCTTGTACTTCTCTTGCTAAGAGATGAATGTTTTTTTATGTTATGGCGTTGAGTACTTTTTGGTTGGCGTGGTCTGCGGGGGTGATGCCGAATGATTTCAGATAGATGTGTGTGGTGCGTTCGGTGGTGTGTCCCATGGCTTCGCTGATGGCTGACACGGGGACGTCTTGGCTCTTGGCGATGCTTGCCCAGGAGTGGCGAGCTACGTAGGTGGTGAGTTTGGAACTGAGTCCTAATGTTTTACCAAGCTTCTTTAGATGGCGGTTGATGAGGTGTATCTGGTTTTGGTATTGCTTTGCTTCGTCTTCGCCAGGGTGTGTGATGATGGGGATAAGGTAGGGGGTGTCGTCTCGTTTGTATTTGTCGACAAGTTGCTGCATGCAGGGATGCCAGCGGATGTTGATGCGTTGCCCGGTCTTCTGACGGCAGTAGGTGAGGTAGTCGCCTTGGAGGTCGCTTTTCTTGAGGTGGGCGATGTCGGTCAGAGACATGCCGCAGGTGTAGAGGCTGAAGAGGAAGATGTCGCGCGCGAAGTCGTCGGTGGAGTGGGGTGGCAGGGGGTGGGACTTGAGTTTCTGAAGCTCGTGGATAGTGATGGCTCGCTTGATGGTCTTGGCTGTGCCTGTGTAGACGTGGGTGAAGGGGTGGGGCTGCTGTGGGGTGAGGCCTTGCTGAGTGGCGTGGTTGTAGATGGCGCGAAGGTTGCGCATGTAGAAGGAGGTGGTGTTGGGGCATAGGCCGAGTTTCTTTAGATAGGTCTCGTAGCGGTGTATGAGGGAGGGGACGATGTTGTCGAAGGTGAGGTGTCGGCCGTCGAGGAAACGGTTGAGGCTGTTGAGTGTGGTCTGGTATTTGGCGGCAAGGGTGTGGCGGCCTTCGGCTCGCTTGGCGTCGATGAGGGTTTCGGCAAATGTGGTGAAGTCGTCGGAGGGTTCTTGCCTTAGGTAGCGGGTTATGATGTCTTGGGCTGTGTATGTCGTGCGGCTGTGGTCGAGTGTGAGGGTGATGAGTTGCAGGCGTGTGGTGTCGTGCTGGAGGGCTTTGTGTAGGGCGTGGAGATACTGGCTGCGGTCGGGGGGTGTGTCTTTGGTGATGATGACTGATTGTTTGGTGGTGTCCCATTCGTTGGGGTAGAGTTTGTACTTTGTGCTGGCTTGTCGCGATTCACGCTGATGAATCACTTGAACGAATAGTGTGCCGGGGTTGCCTGAAATGGTGGAGGTGCGTAGTTTGAATTTTGTTGTTGCCATGTGTTTTTTGACCTTAGGTTTAACTGGACGTAATTTATCCATTAATGTGTTGACTTAGGTCACTCAAGTGCGGTTAGATGGGGTTTTCGGTCTTTTTTTCGCGCATGTAACACAATTGTAACATGGTTTTAACAAAAATTTCATAGAATTGTAATATTTTTGTGGCAAACTAATTGTGCTTTTTATGGATTTAATAATTAATGTGTTCTCGCTCGTGGGCTCTTTGGCCTTGTTTCTGTTTGGTATGAAGACTATGAGTGAGGGGCTCGAGAAGTTTGCTGGTGATCGTCTGCGTAGTGTGCTTGCTGCTATGACGAAGAATCGTGTGATGGGGGTGATGACTGGTGTGCTGATTACTGCGCTTATTCAGTCTTCATCGGCTACGACGGTGATGGTGGTGAGCTTTGTTAATGCGGGCTTGATGACGTTGGGACAGTCTATCGGTGTCATCATGGGTGCGAATATCGGTACTACGGTGACGGCGTGGATTATCTCGGCGGTGGGATTTAAGGTGAATATCGCTGCGTTTGCTATTCCTATGCTGGCGGTGGGTATGCCTTTGATCTTCAGCGGTAAGGGCAATCGTAAGAGTGTGGGGGAGTTTGTGTTTGGCTTCTCGTTCCTGTTTATGGGATTGAGTTTCTTGCAGGAGGCTGCTACGGCGATGAATATCGGGGATATGGTGGCTGGTATGCTGGCTAAGGTTCCTCAGGGGTCGTTCCTGACGATTCTGTTGTTTGTTGTGGTGGGTGCTGTCGTGACGATGATTGTGCAGGCTTCGGCTGCTACGATGGCTATCACGTTGATGCTGTTTGGCATGAATATTCCGGGCTTTGGGTTTGAGCAGGCTGCGGCTTTGGCTATGGGGCAGAATATCGGTACGACGATTACGGCTTTTGTGGCTTCGATGACGGCCAATACGCAGGCTCGTCGTGCTGCTTTGGCCCACATGTTTTTCAATGTGTTTGGCGTGGTGGTGGTGCTGATGGTGTTCTACCCTGCGTGTGATGCTGTGAGCTGGTTTGTGGACAATGTGATGGGTGGGGGAAATGATCTGTATAAGCTCTCGGCGTTCCATACGGCGTTTAATATCGTCAATACTCTGCTGCTGATTTGGTTCGTGCGTCAGATTGAGATGCTGGTGTGCAGGGTGCTGCCAGAGAAGCAGACGGACGAGCCTGAGAAGTTGCAGTTTATCACGGCGGGGCTGCTGTCTACGGCGGAGTTGTCGCTATTGCAGGCTCGCAATGAGATTGCTTTGTTTGGCAAGCGTTGTCAGAAGCAGCTCGCTTATCTTGTGGATATGCATGGGGTGGAGGACGATGCTGACTTTGAGGCCAAGCTGGAGAAGGTGAAGCACTATGAGGGGATTACGGACAATATGGAGTATGAGATTGCTCACTATCTGCAGCAGGTGAGTGAGGGCAGGCTGTCTGATGATGCCAAGCGTCAGGTGCAGCGTATGCTGCGTGAGGTCGACGATCTGGAGAGTATCGGTGATTGTGCCTACAATATCGCGCGTGTGTTGAGCCGCAAGCGTCAGGCTTGCAAGGAGCACTTTACTGAGGTGCAGTTGGCGAATATCAAGTCGGTCGAGGATATGGTGTCTGAGGCTGTGGCGCTGATGGTCGATGTGCTTGACAAGCCTGAGGGTGAGGGGCACGATATCAGCCGCAGCTATAGGGTGGAGATGGAGATCAACAAGTTGCGTACGTATCTGCGCGAAGATAACCTGAAACAACTGTCGCAGGGTGCGTATGACTATCAGCTGGGGGCTTTCTATATCGATGTCATCAATGGGTATGAGAAGCTGGCTGACTATGTGCTGAATGTCGTGGAGAGTAAGGCTCGATTGTCGAGGGTTTAGGGCTTGGTGGGCTCGATATGAAGCATGATGTGTGTGCCTGAGCCGAAGGTGTCGCGCAGGTGACGTTCGATGGCTGTGGCATGTGTGTGCGCCTGCTCAAGGGTTATGTCTTTGGGCAGGCGCAGATGCATCTCGATGGCGATGATGTTGCCTATGCGACGTGTGTGGAGGCGGTGGACGTCGGTGACGAGGGGGTCTTGGTATACGATGTCGACGATCTGCTGCTCTGTCTCCTGGGGGAGGCTTTCTTCGAGGAGTTCGCCTGAGGACTTGCGTATCAGCTTGAGGGCTGTGATGGAGATCATGATGCTGACGATGACGGCGGCGATGGGGTCGAGGATAGTCCAACGGCTGCCGAGTATGACGGCTCCGCCTATGCCGATGGCTGTGCCTATTGATGAGAAGGCGTCGCTGCGGTGGTGCCAGGCGTTGGCTTCGAGGGCTTGGGATTCGACCTGGCGGGCTACGCGGTGGGTCACCTGGTATATCCACTCTTTGGCGATGATGCTCGTGATGGCGGCGATGAGGGCTATGATGCCGGGTGATTGTAGCTCTCCTCCGCGTAGGACGTGGTAGATTTTCTGTAGGCCGTCCCAACCGAGTTTGACTGCTACTGCCATCAGGGCGAGGCCTATGATGGAGGTGGCGATGGTTTCATATTTGCCGTGGCCGTAGGCGTGGTCTTTGTCTGCGGGCTTGCTGCTGAGTCGTACGAATGCGATTACGACGATGTCGGTGATGAAGTCGCTGAGCGAGTGTACGGCGTCTGCTATCATCGCGGTGGAGTGGCCGATGATGCCTGCTGCAAACTTGAGTATGAGGAGGAGGGCGTTGACGATGCTGCCTGCGAGGGTGACGCGGTACATCTTTTGTTGGCGTGTGGCTGGCATGGGGATTGTGTTAGATGAGTTCTAATTTGTTGTCGGTGACTCTGAAGGTGATTGTCTGATTGGCGAACTCGAAACTGTAGGTGGTGTGGGGGGTGTCGTCTTTGTAGTGGGGGCGTGGGTCTTGCGACAGGATCTGGCGTATGGTGTCCCACTGGTCTGGGGTGAAGGGGTAGTGGTGTTGGGCTTCGTTGCTGATGTGGACGTCTAAGGGGTGGATTGCTTGCTCGGCTTGGGCGCACCAACCTGATGTCGCGTCGGGGTGTGAGTCGGTGAAGGGGAGGTAGGGCTTGATGTCGATGATGGCGGTGCCGTTCATCAGGTCGGCGTCTTCTACCCATAGAATGGGGCCTTGGCTGGTGTGCCAGTCTACGCGTGTGAGACGGACGCATGACAGGCCGATGTTGTTGGGGCGGAAGGGGGAGCGTGTGGCCCATACTCCCATGCGGCGGTTGCCGCCGAGTCGTGGCGGGCGTACGGTGAGGCTTTGCTTGGCGGGGTTGTCAAATCTCCATAGCAGCCAGAGGTGTGAGAATCCGTCGATGCCGCGGAGGGCGTCGGGGTTGCGGTATTGGCTTGAGAAGATGATGCGCGAGGGCATGGCGTTGGTCAGGCCGCTCTGGCGGGGTACTCCAAATTTGCTGGTGTAGTCGTTTTCGATGTGTGCTATCTCTATCATCTCTGTCTCTGTCTCTCTATCTCTTGGTGTGTGGCTTATAGTTCGATGACTTCGAGGTCTTTGAATTGTTTGCCTTCGACTGTGAACCTGACGAGTGTGCGTACGGTCTGCCAGCCTTGCAGACCTGCTGCTCCGGGGTTGATGTGGAGAAGGTGGAGTGTGGGGTCGTACTGGACTTTGAGTATGTGGGAGTGTCCGGATATGAAGAGGTCGGGGGTGCGCTCGGTGAGCTGCTTCCTGAGGTCGGGGGCGTACTTGCCGGGGTAGCCTCCGATGTGGGTCATGAGGATTTCGGCTTGTTCGCATCGCCATGCGAGTTTTCGGGTGTAGAGACGTCTGATGTCGGCACCGTCGATGTTGCCGTGTACGGCTCGCAGGGGCTTGATGTCGTTGAGGCGGGTGGCGAGCTCCATTGAGCCGATGTCGCCGGCGTGCCATATCTCGTCGCATTCGGCGAAGTACCGGGCGTAGCGTTCGTCCCAGTATCCGTGGGTGTCGGAGAGTAGTCCTATTCGCTTCACTTGATGTTGTTACGGATTTTCTTTAGGTATTGGGCGAGGCCGTTTTCGTCTTTGTCGTCGATGAGCTGTATGAGGTCTTTGAGCTCGGCGCGTATCTGCTCGACGTGGTGCTTGGTGCGTGGGTTGAAGAGAATCTCGCGCAGGAGGGTGTCGTCTTCGGAGAGTACGCCTTTGGCTATGGCAAGGTGGCGCTTGAAGGTGGTGCCGGGGGCGTCTTGGTGTTTCATGACGGCTGAGAATACGAAGGTGCTGACGAAGGGGACGGAGAGGGAGTATGCCATGGCTTCGTCGTGTTCGTCGAAGGTGTATTCGTGGACGTTGAGCCCGAGCCGGCGGTAGAGGTCGAGAAAGAAGACGCGCCCGAGGTAGTCGCCTTCGTTGATGACGATGGCGTTCTCGGTCTGTAGGGCTCCGAGGTTGGCGAATGTGGGACCAAACATGGGGTGGGTGCTGACGTAGTGCATGCCTGTGCTTTCGTAGTACTCCTTGAAGCCTGTCTTGACGCTGGATATGTCGCTGATGATGCAGTCTTGGTGGAGGTGGGGTATGACTTGACGGAATACGTCGAGGGTGTACTTGAGTGTGACGCAGTTGATGACGAGGTCGGGACGGAAGGTGTCTATCTCGTCGAGGGTGGTGAAGCGTCGGGTGTTGTAGAGGAAGCGCATTCGCTTGGGGTCAATCTCGTAGACTGCGCATTCGTGGTCAAACGATAGGAGGTCGGTGAAGAATGACCCCATTTTGCCTGCGCCAAGTATTAGGATTTTCATACTTGTGGTCTGTTGGGGTGGGGACGGGGTTATTTGCTTACTACTTCGATTTGCTGGCGCACGCTTTCTTCGTGGATGTGCTCGAAGATGTTTTTGATGCAGCCTGCGTCTATGCCTTTGAGGGCTCCTTGTGCGGCTCGCTTGTCGAGTATCTCGGAGTAGCGCTTGGTCTGGACTACGGTGAGTCCGTTGTCTTTCTTGTATTGGCCTATCTCGCGACTGATGGCCATGCGGCGTGCAAGGAGGTCGATGAGGTCGTTGTCTATCTCGTCGATGCTCTTGCGGAGGGTGGCGAGGGAGGAGGTGAGGTCGATGCTGTCGCGTATGATGAGCATGGAGAGGATGTAGTCGAGTACGTCGGGGGTGACTTGCTGGCTGGCATCGCTCCAGGCTTTGTCGGGGTCGCAGTGGCTCTCGACGATGAGGCCGTTCATGCCGAGGTCCATGGCTTGCTGGCATAGGGGGGCGATGAGGTCGCGGCGTCCGCTGATGTGGCTAGGGTCGCAGAAGATGGGGAGCTCGGGGAGTCGACGGTGTAGCTCGATGGGTATCTGCCACATGGGGAGGTTGCGGTAGAGCTTCTTCTCGTAGCTGGAGAAGCCGCGGTGTATGGCGCCAAGTCGCTTGATGCCGGCTCCGTTGATGCGCTCAAGGGCTCCTATCCAGAGTTCGAGGTCGGGGTTGACGGGGTTCTTGACGAGGACGGGTATGTCTACGCCTTTGAGACTGTCGGCAAGGGCTTGCATGGCGAAGGGGTTGGCTGTGGTGCGGGCTCCTACCCATAGGAGATCCATGCCGTATTTTAATGCAAGCTCGACGTGTTCGGGGGTGGCGACTTCGGTGCATATCATCATGCCGGTGTCTTTCTTGACTTGTGCCATCCATGGGAGGGCTTTTTCTCCGTTGCCTTCGAAGCCGCCGGGCTTGGTGCGGGGCTTCCAGACTCCTGCTCGAAACATGTGGCAGCCTTTGCTTGCCAACTGCTGTGCGGTGGTCATGACTTGTTCTTCACTCTCGGCTGAGCATGGTCCTGCTATCACGAAAGGACGCTCGTTGTCGCTTGGGAGTACCAAGGGTTGTAGGGTTAGTTCCATTTTTTGTTATTTGGTTGTTTGGTTGTTTGGTTGTTTTGTTGTTTTGTTGGGTGTTTGGTTGTTTTAAACAACCATCTTCCTTATTCGCTCTACGGCTTCTTGCATCTTTTCGTCTTTGGCGCAGAGCGAGATGCGTATGTAGCGGCGGCCTACGCTGCCGAAGATGAAGCCTGGGGTGATGAAGACGCGGGCTTGATGGAGGACTTGTTCGGTCAGCTGCTCGCAGTCGGTGTAGGTGTCGGGGATGCGACCCCAAAGGAACATGCCTGTCTGGCTTTTGTCGTAGGTGCAACGGAGGTGGTCCATGATTTGCTCGGCGTAGTGGCGACGGCGGCGGTAGTTGCTGATGTTGTACTGGGTGTGCCATTCGTCGCTGTTGTTGTAGGCTTGGGCTGCGGCGAGTTGTAGGGCGCGGAAGGTGCCGCTATCGATGTTTGACTTGACTTTCAGTATCCATTGCACGATGTCTTTGTTGCTGGCAAGCATTCCTACACGCCAACCGGGCATGTTGTGGCTCTTGGACATGGAGTTGAACTCGATGCTGCACTCCTTGGCTCGTGGTATTTGGAGTATGCTGAGTTTCTCGCCTTGGTTGAGGATAAAGGAGTAGGGGTTGTCGTTGATGATGACTATGCCATGGCGGAGTCCGAAGTCTACGAGTCGCTCGTAGGTGGAGCGCATGGCGCGTCCGCCTGTTGGCATGTTGGGATAGTTGACCCATAGGAGCTTGATGTGTTTGCCTGCGGATTGGGCTTGCTGCATGATTTCTTCGAGTTGGTCGAAGTCGGGCTGCCAGCCGTTGTCTTCACGTAGGTTGTAGTTGATGACTTCGGCTCCGAGAAGTTTGCTCAGGGAGGTGTAGGTGGGGTAGCCGGGGTTGGGGACGAGGACTGCTTCGCCTGGATTGACGAATGCGAGGGTGGTGTGGAGTATGCCTTCTTTTGAGCCTATGAGGGGCTGTATCTCTGTGGCTGGGTCGAGGTCGACGTGGTAGAAGCGCTTGTAGAAGCGCGACATGGCTTGGCGTAGCTCGGGTATGCCTATGGTGGGCTGGTAGCCGTGTCCGTCGGGGTTTTGTGCTTCGTGGCAGAGGGTGTCTATGGTCTGCTGGCTTGGGGGCATGTCGGGACTGCCTATGGCGAGCGAGATGATGTCGAGCCCTTGTGAGTTCATCTGGGCTACTTCTTTTAGTTTGCGCGAGAAATAGTATTCCTGAACGAGCGTGAGCCGCTCGGCTGGCTTAATGACTTTGTTTTCCATTTTGATAGACTCCAAGATTTTTCAGTTCGTTTGTGAGGGGGGTGATGGCATTGAGTGCCTGGTGAAAGCGTTCGATGTTGTCGTAGGATACGTCGATGTAGAACATGTACTGCCACTCCTTGCCGATGATGGGGAGGGACTGGATTTTGGTGAGGTTGAGCTTGTAGAATGATAGTATGGAGAGGATTGCGCTGAGCGAGCCTTCTTCGTGGGGAAGGGAGAAGACGAGGCTGGCTTTGTTGGTGTGGTGTATGTCGCGCAGACGATTGGCTTTGCTCTTGTCGGCGAGTACGAGGAAGCGTGTGAAGTTGTGTTTGTTGGTCTCAATGCCTTCTTCGAGTATCTTCATGCCGTAGATGGCGGCTGCGTCTTTGTGGCAGATGGCGGCGTGTCCCCGGAGTTGGTGCTGCTTGATGTCGTGGGCTGCGCCTGCTGTGTCGGCTACTTCGACGACTTTCAGCCCGGAGTGTCTGGTCAGGAAGTCTCGGCATTGCATGAGGGCTACGGGGTGGGAGTTGACTTCTACGACGTCTGCCCAGTTGTCTTCGGGGAGACACATGATGCTGTGGGTGATGCGTAGCTTTTGTTCGCCTACTATGGTGAGTCCGGAATCGCGGAGCAATTCGTAGTTGTGGAGCAGGCTGCCTGCTATGGTGTTTTCGATGGCTACGAGGGCTATCATGTCTGGATTGGAAGCCATCTGGCTGAAGACTTGCTCGAAGGTCTCGCATTCGACTAACTCTATGTCTTCGCTGCTGAAATAGCGGTGGGCTGCTATGTCGTGGAAACTGCCTTTGATGCCTTGTATGGCTACCTTTCTCTGATTCATCGTTTCTACTATATATATATATATAATGTGTCTTCTGACAAAAAAATCCCGCTCGGTCGTGAGCGGGATTGTATTGTCTGGTGTTTATTTTATTGCCAACTTTGCTTGTGCGACTATCCCGCTCTAACATCAGATGCTAAAGTAAAAGTAATAGCCGTAAAAAAAGTTGTATGCGTTCATTGCTTTTTGTCTTTGTCTAATGCAAAGTTATGTGTTTTTGTCAAAACTTCCAAACTTTTGGTGAATTATTTCTCGAAAACTCCTGAAATTTCTTTCATTATTTCGGGTTTGAGCTGTACGGCAAGTCTTAAATCTGCCATTGCGCCTTCGTGGTCGCCTTGCAGCATCTTGAGTCTGCCTCGTTCTTTCAGTACGTAAGGGTTAGGGCCGTTCTCTTCGAGGTCCTTGGTCATTTCTGATATCAGTGTGTCAAGCATTTGCATAGAGAGTATCGATTATCCTGATGTTGGCCAAACGTAGCGACTCGCTGGCTTTGGCGAGATTGCGTGTAAACTCTTCGAGTGTCTCTGCTCTGGAGTCGCAGAGGTCTGTGACGGATTTGACAAACATCACGGGGGTATTGGTGAGCGAGCAGACGAAGGCTACGGCTGCTCCTTCCATGTCCTTGAGTTGTCCGCCGTTTGCTTTTATTATCTCCAGGTCGCAGGGTTGCATGTCGAGCGATGAGCCTGTGGTGACTTTGGCGAGTGGGAGATCAAGCTGTTGTGCCAGGGCGGTGGTGCCGTGCCAGATGGGATAGTTGCCTAGGGTTTGTGTGCCCCATGCATCGTCGCCAGGGACGCGACGGTCGTGAAACATACATGAGTTGCCTAAGTAGACTTTGCCTATTTCGGCTCCGTCTGACTTGAAGGCTCCGCAGGTGCCGCTGTTGATGATGAGGTCTGGATGGAGTCTCTCTATGGTGGCAAGCGTGGTGACACTTGCAGCCTCGCATCCCACCAGATCCCTCTCGTGCTGCACTCCGTTGAGCACGACGTGCAGATCACCCTTCCTGTACAGCCGGCAGGGCAGGGGTGAGAAGAAATTCTCGACTTCCTCCATCCCGTAATGTTCTATGAACGGCTCTGCCTCAGCCCTCATTGCTACTATATATGCTATTTTCATATTCTATTTCTATGCGACAGTCCCTGATGTTTACGCGGGCCCGACGAGATACAAATGTCCGAACCACTGATCGCTATCATCATCGGATGCAAAGTTACAGAATAAATTTTATATGGCAGATGACTTTTGCTGTTTTTTTCATTGCAATGCGATACTTTTTCGTACCTGCTGTCCAATGATGATTAATGGAAAATGCAGCCCAAATGTCAGATAATTCACTTTGTTTGTAGAATTAATTAGCAAAAAAATGTAATATTTCAGTTTTTATGACTACATTTGTAAAAACGATATGAAGACAATTTGTTCAGTTGAGGTCAGCTTTCTGTGTCTGAATACCCAAGAATTACATTTTTAAGGACGAAAAAGTGTGCTAATTTACACTTTTAAGGACGAAAAAATGTAAAGCAGGACACTTTTAAGGACGAAAGTTGTGGAGTCTTAATAATTTTATGTATCTTTACATACGAAAATCAGGAGATTAGGCAGTATGGAAAGAGAAGCTATAGGACAACTATATGAATGGAAGGCGCGACCTAACCGCAAACCGCTGATTATTCGTGGTGCGAGGCAGGTGGGAAAGACGTGGCTGATGCTGGAGTTTGCCAAAAAGGCTTATGAGAAATGGATATATGTCAACTTCGAGGACGAGGAGATGCTCAAGCATGTGTTTGAGCTGGATTTTGATGTTCCGAGGATCCTCAATGCCTTGAGCCTGCGCTTTCATACTGAGATTGACGAACAGACATTGCTGATATTCGATGAGATTCAGGCTGCGCCAAGAGGTATCACTTCTCTGAAATATTTTTGCGAGAAAGCTCCGGAATATCATGTTATTACGGCTGCTTCCCTGTTGGGGATTTCCATGCATGGCGGAGATTCTTTTCCAGTGGGGAAGGTGGATTTCCTGAGTCTGATGCCTATGAGCTTCCCGGAGTTTCTCAGGGCTGCCGGACAAGAGAGGTTGGCAAAGCTCCTTGCGGAGTGCAAGTGGGATTCGATTGTCTATGTTAAAGACAGGATAATCCAATTGCTGCGAACGTATTACTATGTCGGTGGTATGCCCGAGGCTATTAAGGCTTATTGTGACGGACTGGGATATGAGGAAGTACGACGCATACAGTCGAATATACTCATGACGTACGAGAATGATTTTTCAAAACATGCTCCTGCCAATGAGGTGCCGCGAATCAGAATGGTGTGGCATAGCGTCACGAGCCAGCTCGCCAAGGAGAACCGTAAGTTCATCTATGGAGTGTTGCGTCAAGGGGCAAGGGCAAAGGAGTTTGAGATTGCTGTGGAGTGGCTTCAAGATGCCGGGTTGGTGTATAGGGTGAACAGAACCAAGAGTGGCGAGATGCCGTTGAGCGCGTTTGAGGATTTTGGCACTTTCAAGTTGTTCATGCTTGATGTGGGACTGATGTGTGCCATAAACAGACTGTCCTCTGATTCTATCCTTCTTGGCAATGACATTTTCTCAACTTATCGTGGTGCGATGACAGAACAATATGTCTGTCAGCAACTTACTGGTGCTGTTGACTTCATTTATTATTGGTCGGCAGATAACTCGCGTGGGGAGATAGACTTCCTCATACAGACGGGGGGCAGGATTGTACCGATTGAGGTAAAGGCAGAGGAAAATCTCAAGTCCAAGAGCCTTTCTGCCTTCGTGGCTCGCTATCCTTCGCTTCATGCTGTCCGATTGTCGATGTCTGACTATCGCGAGCAGGAGTGGATGACAAATGTGCCGCTATATGCCGTATGTGCGTGTATTAAAAGGCAATAATCCTTCGGAATGGAATACAGCCTGCTCACAATATGGCTGCGACTAATGCTTTGACATTTTGTCAATGAGTTTCTTTATCTCTTTCTGGAATTTGGATGTGGGGTAGTAGTACCAGAAACTGTTGCCGTCGGCTTTGGTTACGACGATGCGCTGGATGCTGTCTCCTTTTTTCAATAGAACGTCGAGCTGTTCTTGGGTCAGTATGAAGCGGGGGTGACAGAAGTAATAATCCTTTGGGTTGCTGGCTTCGAATGTGCTGTTGCTGTGGATGCGGTCTGAGAAGAACCTGTTCTCGTCATTCTCGTCGGTCATACTGGCTGTAGGGTTTACGCTCACTCCGTTTATTGTTTGTACGATGATGTTTCCCATGTTGTCTTGGAAGCCCAGTTGTCTGCCTTGTGGATATTCTTCTACGGCGTTTGGCATCTCAATGGGTAGACTGAATGTGTAGAGCTTTGGACCGATTTTCTGCAACGTCACTTCGATGGGCACAGAATTGATAGTAGCATGACTCTCTATGAGTTTGCGGGTGGTGATGGTGCGGCCTTTCGAGTTGAGTAGCGCTTCGCCCAGAGTTATGGACGAGGGGTCTGTCTGTGCGTGTGTGTGTTGCATTCCTGCCCAAAGGAATGCAGACATGATGATGATGTATCGGATTGCTTTCATAGTTGTTTGTTGTGGTATGTGTGTGGGTTAGTGACGTTATATTTTAGTATGCAAATGTATTAAATATTTATGTAAATACATTATAAAAATATACAAAAAACGGGTAGGACGTGACTTTTTAATGGTTTTGTCTTTGATATTTCGTGGCAATATGCTACCTTTGGAGAAACATTTATTGATATTCTGATGAAGAGACTTCTTTTTTTGCCGCTGTTGCTGGTGTCTGTCATGGTGTCTGCCAAGTCTGGCAATATACCGTCGTATACTTCGTTTGTATATTGGATTCAGGGTGTGGATACGTTGTATGACGAGGGCAATAACATATTGCTCGAGAGTAGTTCGCCAGATGGTACTGTGACTATAAGGGTGCGTCATGAGGAGTGGGACAATGTGG
Source organism: uncultured Prevotellaceae bacterium (assembly GCA_945932615.1). Taxonomy (GTDB): domain Bacteria; phylum Bacteroidota; class Bacteroidia; order Bacteroidales; family Bacteroidaceae; genus Physcousia. The sequence goes on from CAMEQD010000002.1 coordinate 78,018, forward strand.
TCAGCGAGCGGAGACAACAACTCATTCAACCTTGGCATTCGGCGATGTCTGCGTCTAAGGGTATCAGGGCAATCATACATCAGGGCAAGTCTAATACGGATGCTCTCATGATTACTCCCCGTTCGCCTAAGACTACTCCTGCTATCGTGGCTGTGGAGCAGCTTTCCAAACTTACTGACCAGCTCGACATGAATCTCAACGCGCAGTATATGGTGGAGAATACGAGCAATCGTGAGATTGTGGTTAACGACCTCAATCGGGGGCTCGTGTGGTATGTCAGGCCAAAGTCGTATCTGATATTCAACGCGGGAAGTCTGCCATACGCTTGTCTGCTGCGTATTGCTAATACTGATCCGTTGCAGCCGTCGGTCAAGTATGTTACCATAGGTAGTGCCAGTTTCTCAAAGAAGCATACGATTGCTTATGAGGACGAGGAGTGCTGGATTTATACGGCGGGTCAGGAGGTGACTTACCGTTCGTATGAGAATGATTTCACGGGCATACTTGGCTTGCAAGACAGGGGGGTGCGTTCGGTCTACATAAGGCTGGACAAGAATACGTTTATGGAGTCTGATCTCTCCGAAAACGAGGTGATGGAGAAGATTCGCAAGGCTAAGGGTAAGTAGGCTTCATCTGATAGTGAAGGGCCACACTACGAGGTCTTCCATCTTGCCTACTGTTGCGGCTCCGTACCAAGTGAAGAAATATTCGCCTGGCTGAATGTCTTCGGTCGGGCGTATTATGTATGTGTCTTCGGAGTCTTCGTATTGGGATATGCTGAAGGTCTTGAGCTCGACGAAGGTCAGGTCGTTCTCGTGCAGATGGGGCTTGCGCATCTGGCGGTATTCGCGTTTCTCTTTGAGTTGCACCATGACAAGGTGGCTCAGGAGTAGGGTGTCTGTCTTGACTACAAACTCTGGCCTGCCTCTCTCGATATAGTGCTGCGCGTGTGCTCCCCAGAGATACCGGGTCAGCTTGTCTTTGAGTTGCACGTCGACTATCTTCCAGCCGGGTTTTATCTGGGTCTGGGTGGTCTGGGGCTCTATGTCTATGAGTGTGCGGTTGGTGTCAACAAATGAGATGCTCTGTGCCTTGACTCCCAAGGGGGATAAGGCGATGGTGAATAGGGCTGTGAGTATGCGCTTTGCCTTGGTGTTCATTTTCTGTGGGGTGTTGTTTTGTCATTACAAAGTTACAAAGAATTATTGACTCTTGCAAAGTGGTGTGTGGCTTATTTGTCGTGTCTTCTGCAAAATAATATATGATTAGCCGGATATGATGGAAAATGGGCGATGGCTGTTTGTCTTAGAAAGTTAAATATCGTTATTTTGTTGTGTTATTTTTTGTTATTTGCGTGTTTATTTGTATCTTTGATTGCGTTTTATAATTCTGCATCTATGACTGTTGCTATAGTTATCGTCGTGCTGCTGGGGTATGTCTTTATGGCCAGTGAGCACTTTACTCATGTCAACAAGGCTTTGGTGGCTATGTTTTGCGGTACTGTGGGGTGGATTCTCTACATGAGTTCGGGCTCTTCGTTTATAGATGCTATGCATCGTGGCGAGTTTCTCGAATTTCTCAATGGTAGGGAATACTCTCTGCGCTTGAGTAAGGAGTTTATTGCTAATCATATCTTTTTGAGGTATGTGGGGCAGGTGGGCTCGCTTGCTCTATACCTGCTTGCTACGATGAGTATCGTGGTGGTTTTGGTCAACAACGAGTGTTTCACGTTTGTCGAGAAACTGCTGCGCCGACGCAATACTACGCAGATGTTGTGGCTTACGGCGCTGACGACGTTTGTGTTTAGTACGTGTATTGACGACTTGACTGTAACGGTGCTTATGCTGATGATCATACGCAAGCTCTTGCGCAATCAGAAACAACGTCGCTACATAGGTGCGGTGGTAATTATTGCTGCAACGTGTGGTGGGTGCTGGACGGTGATTGGCGATATCACTAGTCTGATAGTCTGGACTAAGGAGAGCGTGACGGCTACAAACTTCTCGCTGTCGCTTTTCTTGCCTGCTGTGGTGGCAATGGTGGTGCCTACGTTGCTCATACGGAGACAGTTGCCTGACCGACTTGACCTTGACAGGCCTGCATACAACTTCAGAGGTGATGATAGTGTGCTTGAGTGGTGGCAGAAGTGTATATTGCTGTTTTTCGGATTCTTCGGGTTGTGGTTTATTCCTTCGTTTCATCGTATCACGCTTCTGCCTCCGTTCTTGGGCGCGTTGTGTGTGTTGGGGGTAATGTGGATGCTCAATGAGATAATTAATATCAAACGTATTCGTACTGAGCAGCCGCAGCAGGTGGGGCTCGGTCGTAGTTTGCAGTATGAGGTGTTGCAGGTCATCATGTATGTCGTGGGGCTGTGTCTTTGCGTGGATGTGATGATTGAGGCTGGGGCTATGCAGATTGCTTCGGAGTGGTGCGATGCTAATATTCATAATATCTATGCCTTTAGCGTGATGATGGGTGCGGTAAGTTCGGTGCTTGATACGATTGCTCTCGTGATGGCTGGGGTGCATCTCTATGATGTGCACCCTGAGATGCTGGCGGATATATATCAGAACTCGTTTGTGGAGGACGGGCAGTATTGGCATCTTATCTCGCTTAGCGGTAGTGTGGGGGGGCTACTCTTGCCTATCGGAAGTGTGGCCGGACTGGCATTGATGCGTGCGGAGGACGTCAATTTGTGGTGGTATGCAAGGCGTATCTCGCTGTTTGTCCTCGTAGGCTGGGTTTGCTCGGTGACTACGTATTTCTTGGTGGATTTCTTCTTGCGAGATGGTTGGAGTAGCATTAACTATTGATTGTGATGATTTACGATATTAATAGTCTTGGTATCTGCGACCTCAATGCTATGCAGCAGGATATGTTGCAGGTCGTGCGCCGGAGTGACAATGTCGTGTTGCTTTCGCCTACGGGTAGCGGCAAGACTCTTGCTTATCTGCTCCCTGTCATTGAGCAGATGAGTGATGTAGCTGGGTCCTCTGCACCTGAGGTACTTGTGTTGGTACCGAGTCGTGAACTTGCTGTTCAGACTATGGGGGTGGCTCAGAGGCTTTGCCGTGATGCGCGTACGGTTGCTGTGTATGGGGGGCGTCCGGCTATGGAGGAACATCGCAGCCTGAGACAGGTGATGCCGCGCATCGTCGTCGGTACGCCTGGGCGTGTGCTTGACCATCTGCAGAAGGCTAACTTTGCGGCAGAGGGGGTGGGTACGCTTGTCATTGATGAGTTTGACAAGTCGCTTGAGTTGGGTTTTCAGCAGCAGATGAGTGATATTATGGCTCTGCTGCCTAATGTGAAACGTCGTATTCTGCTGTCGGCTACGGATAGTGAGCTTATTCCCAGGTTTGTGGGTGTTGGTGCTGATGTAGTGCGTCTCGACTATCTCAATGGTGTGGACGATGACTATGTCGGGCGTATCTGTCAGTATGTGGTGCGTTCGCCACAGAAAGACAAGTTGGATACTCTCGCTCATGTCTTGTGTGAGTGTGGCGAGGAGCGTAGCATAGTGTTTCTCAACTATCGGGAGGCGGTAGACAGGGTGTATGACTTCTTGAGGCGGAAGGGTTTTATGGCAACGGCGTTTCATGGTGCGATGGATCAGAAAGATCGTGAGAGGTCGTTGTTTAGATTCCAATGTGGTAGTGCGAACGTGCTGGTGAGTACTGATCTTGCTGCACGCGGACTGGATATTGATGATGTGCAGAATGTCATTCATTATCATCTGCCTCTTAATGCTGATACGTATATCCACCGCAATGGCCGCACGGCTCGTTGGGACAAACAGGGGCGTAGTTTTGTCATACTCGGTCCTGAGGAGTCTGTAGATAGGTTTGTCGGCGATGATGCGCATATCTCGGAGATTCCTGTGCCTGTGGCTTCTGAGGTGCCGTCTTCGAAATGGGAGGTGCTCTATATAGGCAGGGGTAAAAAGGATAAGATTGGCAAGGTCGATGTCATGGGGTTCCTCGGCAAGCAGGGAGGACTTGAGCGTGGCCAGATTGGAATGATCAGGATATTCCCGACGTGGTGTTTCGTGGCTGTCGAGCGTAAGGCTGTCAAAGCTCTTCTCAGGAACATTGAGGGACAGAAAATAAAGGGACAGAAAACGGTGTATTCGGTGGGGATATACAAAACACCCAACCAAACAACCAAATAACAAAATAACTAAATAACAACAAAAAAATAAATGCCAACAGTTGACGACAAGAAGATTATTTTCTCGATGGTGGGAGTGAGCAAAACCATCGAACAGAATCAGAAACAGGTGCTCAAAAACATTTATCTTAGTTTCTTCTATGGGGCTAAGATTGGTATCATTGGTCTGAATGGTGCGGGTAAGTCTACGTTGATGAAGATCATAGCCGGTCTGGTACAGCCTACGCTTGGCGAGGTGGTGTGGAGCCCGGGTTATAGCGTGGGGTATCTTGAACAGGATCCTAAACTCGACGATGATAAGACGGTCATCGAGGTGGTGCGAGAGGGTGTGCAGAACATAGTGGATACTCTCGATGAGTATAACAGGATCAACGAGAATCTGGCTTTGCCTGAGTACTATGAAGATGCTGACAAGATGCAGGCTTGCTTTGACCGCCTGGCACAGTTGCAGGATGTGATTGATGCTACTGATGCCTGGAACTTGGATAGTCGGTTGGAGCGTGCTATGGATGCTCTGAGATGTCCGCCTGCTGAGCAGAGGTGCGGTGTCTTGTCGGGAGGTGAACGCCGACGTGTGGCTTTGTGTCGCTTGCTCTTGCAGCAGCCAGATGTGCTCTTGCTCGATGAGCCGACCAACCATCTTGATGCTGAGTCGATAGACTGGCTGGAACAGCACTTGCAGCAATACGAGGGTACGGTCATCTGTGTCACTCATGACCGATACTTCCTCGATGATGTCGCTGGCTGGATACTTGAACTCGATCGTGGCGAGGGTATCCCTTGGCAGGGTAATTATAGCAGTTGGCTCGACCAGAAGACTAAGCGTATGGCTCAGGAGGAGAAGGTGGCGAGCAAGCGACGCAAGACTCTCGAACGTGAGCTCGAATGGGTGCGTATGGCTCCTAAGGCTCGTCAGGCTAAGGGTAAGGCTCGTCTCAAATCGTACGAGAGTATGCTCAATCAGGAGCAGAAGGAGCGCGAGGAGAAACTGGAAATCTTTATCCCTAACGGGCCGAGGCTCGGCAACAAGGTTATCGAGGCTAAGGGCTTGTGTAAGGCTTATGGGGACAAGGTGCTTATCAAGAATCTCGACTTTATGCTTCCCCCAAATGGTATTGTTGGGGTGATAGGACCGAATGGCGCGGGCAAGACTACGCTATTCCGTATGATTATGGGATTGGAGCAGCCTGATGCTGGCACGTTTGAGGTGGGTGAGACTGTCAAACTTGCGTATGTCGACCAGAGTCACAAGGATATTAAGGCTGATGAGAGTGTGTTTCAGGTGGTGAGCCAGGGTACGGAGCTTATCCGTATGGGTGGACGTGACATCAACACGCGTGCATATCTGAGTCGCTTCAACTTTACGGGTGCTGATCAGGAGAAGAAGTGTGGGGTGCTTTCTGGTGGTGAGCGTAACCGCTTGCATCTGGCTATAGCTTTGAAGCAGGAGGGCAATGTGTTGCTGCTCGACGAGCCTACGAATGATATTGATGTCAATACTCTGCGTGCTCTCGAAGAGGGCCTCGAAGCGTTTGCCGGGTGTGCTGTGGTAATCAGCCATGACAGATGGTTCTTGGATCGTATATGTACTCATATCCTCGCGTATGAGGGCAATGGTGAGGTGTTTTTCTTTGAGGGGTCGTATAGCGAGTATGAACAAAATAAATGCAAACGCTTAGGCATCGAGGAGCCTAAGCGTATACGCTACCGCAAGTTGCAGGAATAGTATCAGCCGAAAATAAGGCAGGACGATACTATTAGTGCGAATAGTGATATTGACAGGGCACTCAGGGCAAGAACCTTATTGAGTGCCTTGCCTTTGTCTATGCGTTTCATCTTGTACCAGCAGACGAAGTGTATGGGCAGGAATGTAAGCATGGGAAGCATTTCGATGCGTAGTTCTCCTCTTTCGAAGTCTATGAGCGTGAGCATGACGGCTGCTATGCCTAACCATGCGTAGAGCCAGAGTGTTGCTCCTTTGCCGATGAGAGTGACCAGGGTGGTCTTGCCGTGTATGCGGTCTGTCGTACGGTCGCGAAAATTGTTTACCATCAGGAGGCAATCTGTAATTAGCCCCTGGGCGATGGCTAAGGACCACACTTGGGTGGGCACGTCAAAGATGCGTGCATTGCCGATGGGTGAGAAGAGTCCTGCGCCTTGCATCTGGAAACAGTATGTATATACGACGGGGACAATTCCGAAAAATAGTAGTACGAGTACGTCTCCGAGAGCCTTGCGCGAAAGCAGTAGGGTGTAGAGGAAGGCGAAAGCTACGCAGGCCAGACCTATAGTTACGGCTTGCCAGCCTCCCCACAATATCAGGGGAAGACCTACGAGACAGGCTAATATGGTTGTGATGGTGATGCCTGTTCGCATGGCTTTGGGGCTAATCCACCCTTGTGCGCAGGCTCGCTCGGGACCGAGTCGGTCTCCGTCGTCGATTCCGTGCTTGAAATCATAGTAGTCGTTGATGAAATTGGCATCTATCTGCATCAGCAGGGCAAAGGTGAGACATAGTGCTCCGGGGGCGTAGTCAATATGGCCAAAGTCACGATAGGCTGCTGCTAATGCTACGACTACTGGTGCTGCTGCTCCGGTGAGGGTCTTGGGCCTTGCGGCTAAGAGCCAGGCTTTGAATGGATTTATAGCCATGGCTGGGTCATTTCAGTTTGTCGTCGGCACACTTGATTATCTCGCGAGCCTTGACTGCGCCAATCAGAGTCTTGAACTCGGCGTAGTATTTGCGTTCGATGGCAATGTCGCGCTCTTGCTTGGCAAATTTGCTAAGCATCAGTTCGTTGGCTGCTGAGGGGGTAAGCTTTCCTTTATCCTCGGCTGAGGCGTACTTGTCTTTGACTGCTTCGTGCTTCTCTTTGCTGTCGTGCTTCTCGTCAAGGAATGCTGTAAGTGTCTTGGAGATCTTGTCTTGCTCGGCTTTGCTCAGCTTGGCTGTCTTGTGAATGTAGCTGACTCGCGCTTTGCGCTTTTGGGGATTCTGTGCTTGAGATATACTCATCGTGAGCGAAAGAATGGATACAAGAATAACCAGTTTTCTCATTTTTTCTGTAATTTTAATTCAATTCCTTCTCGCAAAGATACGCAAAAAAACATTTTTTTCCATATCTTTGTGTAAAAATAAGTTCAAAATGGGCGTTAGACGTTTTTTTTCAGCCTTAATATTAGTATTTGTTTTAGTCGCACACGCTTTAGCTCAGGGTAGTACTAACCGTGCGTACTGGACTTACATAGACCAATATAAGGACCTTGCTATCGAGCAAATGCAGAAATATCGTATACCGGCGAGTATTACATTGGCTCAGGGACTGTTGGAGAGTGGTGCTGGTAGGAGTATGCTTGCTACGCGTGCCAACAATCATTTCGGTATCAAGACTCCGGGGGGGTGGACTGGTCCGTACATACGTATGAATGACGACCGACCGAACGAGAAGTTCAGAAAGTATCGTAGCGTGAGGGAGAGTTATGAGGATCATTCGCTCTTTTTGCTTAAACCGCGATACAAGGTGCTCTTTACGTATAGTATCACGGACTACAAGTCTTGGGCGCGTGGGCTAAAATCCTGTGGATATGCTACGAGTCCTACGTATGCTCAGAACCTCATTCGTATCATCGAGATGTACTCTTTGCACCAGTTCGATTCGGGTAAGTCGGGTGGACGTTCTAAAACTTCGAAACGGCATGGACGATATGCTACGGGTGCGGTTGCTCCAAACTACAAGGGTAGGACGGTTAGTTTCTTTGATACTCATACTATCTACCGTACGAACCGCCTTTACTTCATAATTGTGGAGCAGGGTGATGACCTCAATAGTATATCGCGCGGTACGGGTATCAGCAAGCGTCGTTTGCGCCGCTACAATGAGCTGCCTAAGGACTACCAGCTTCAGGCTGGCGACATCATTTATCTGCAGAAGAAGCGTACGCGTGGCGACAAGGAGTTTAAGGGGCGTGCTCACGTCATCGATGCCAACCAGAGCCTTTATGATATCTCGCAGATGTATGGCATTCGTATATCGTCGCTCTATAAGCTCAACAATTTGCCCGAAGACTATTCTGCCAAGCAGGGCGACCTCATCTGGCTGAGATAAAATGCTAAGGGCTGACATCCCGTTTGGGGAGTCAGCCCTTATATAGTATATAATGTATAGGTGGACTACTGGTTCATGGAGTCGAGGAATTCGTCGTTGTTCTCTACATTTTCCATGCGTTGCTTCATCTCGGTCATGGCTTCGATGGGGGTCATGTCTGAGAGGAACTTGCGTAGTATCCACATGCGGTCGAGGGTGCGCTTGTCTTGGAGCAGGTCATCGCGTCGTGTGCTGGACTGTACGATGTTGATGGCGGGGAAGATGCGCTTGTTGGCGAGCATGCGGTCGAGCTGGAGCTCCATGTTGCCTGTGCCCTTGAACTCTTCGAAGATGACTTCGTCCATCTTGCTGCCTGTGTCGGTGAGGGCGGTGGCGATGATGGTGAGCGAACCGCCTCCTTCGATGTTGCGTGCTGCACCGAAGAACCGCTTGGGCTTGTGCATGGCGCTGGCTTCTACACCTCCTGAGAGGACCTTGCCACTCGATGGGGCTACGGTGTTGTAGGCGCGTGCGAGGCGTGTGATGCTGTCGAGGAAGATGACGACGTCGTGACCGCACTCGACGAGTCGCTTGGCTTTCTCAAGGACTATGTTGGCGATGCGCACGTGGCGTTCTGCTGGCTCGTCGAAGGTGGACGAGATGACTTCGGCCTTGACGGTGCGTGCCATGTCGGTGACTTCTTCGGGTCGCTCGTCGACGAGGAGCATCATCATGTAGACTTCGGGGTGGTTCTTGGCAATGGCGTTGGCGATGTCTTTCATGAGCATGGTCTTACCTGTCTTGGGCTGCGCTACGATGAGGGCGCGCTGACCTTTGCCGATGGGGGCAAAGAGGTCTACCATACGGACGCTCATGGGGTCACCTTTGCCTGTGCAGAGGTTAAATTTCTCGTCGGGGAAGAGGGGGGTGAGGTTCTCGAAGGGGGAGCGGTCGCGTATCACTTGCGGATCGAGGTTGTTGACGCTCTTGATGGTGCTCATCGTGAAGTATTTGTCGGCGGGTATTTGTATGTAGCCGCGTACGACGTCGCCGGTCTTGAGTCCGTATTGCCTGATTTGCTGATGGGTGATGAGTACATCGTCGGGAGATGGCATGTAGTTGAAATCGGATGAGCGGAGGTAGCCGTTGGCGTTGTCGCTGTTGATCTCGAGTACGCCTTCAAACTCTACTTTCGTACCAAAATTGTATTTCTGCTCGTCTCGGGGTTGCTGTGGCGGGGTGGCGGGCTTTTGTGGCTCTTCGTCTTTGCGCTCTGAGACGGGTCTGATCTCGTGCTGGCTCGTATTCAGCTCGGCGAGGAGTTGCTCTATGGGCTTGATGTCTTTGACTACGCGGAATGCTTGCGGATTGTCTTCCTGCTTGCCTTGGGCTGCTGCGGCTGCTGCTTCGGCTTCTTTCTCGGCTTTTGACTTGCGTCCGCGCTTCTTGGGCTTGGTTCCTGTGTCGGCGGGGGATTCTGGTTGACTTGCCTCTGCCTGAATGGTCTGGGCGTCTTGAGCTTTCTGAGCTGCTGCGGCTGCTGCTTCGGCTTCTTTCTCGGCTTTTGACTTGCGTCCGCGCTTCTTGGGCTTGGTTTCTGCTTGTTGTGAGACTTCTGTCTCGCTGGCTGCTTCGGCTGCTGCTTCGGCTGCTTTCTCGGCTTTTGACTTGCGCCCACGCTTCTTGGGCTTGGCTTCTTCGTCGGGTTGTGTGATAGATCCGATTTCGCTCTCCTTGTCTATGATATTATAGATCAGTTCGAGTTTGTCCTGACTCATCTCTGCTCCGATTCTGTTGGCCAATTCTTGCAATTCGTCCATGCTCATGGACTCTAATTGACTCTTTGTATGCATATATATTTAGGAAAAATCTTTCTTTCTTATAAATAAAATGACACTCCGTGTGTCTTTTACTTTGCAAAGATACAACTTTTTTATCAAAAATATTGTTGTTGTTGCTTTTTTTATCGCGAAAGTGTATTAATTTTGCAGGAAAATTATACTTGTTTTCGTAAAGATATGGGTTCTAACGTATTTTTGCAGGCTAATGGTCTGACGCGTAGGGTTGGCGACAAGACTTTGTTTGAGAATGTCTGCTTCTCGATTGCTGAGGGGCAGAGGGTGGGGCTGATTGCTCAAAATGGGACTGGAAAGTCTACGTTGCTTAATATCCTGACGGGAAGGGATAGTGCTGATGGTGGTGAGGTAATACTGCGTAATGGGCTGCGTGTGGGGTATTTGCCTCAAATGCCGGTATTCCCGATGGATATGACTGTGATGGAGGCGTGTTTTTGGCATGCGCAGGTGGATAATGATGATTCGGAGGAGGCTCTGGATCTGGAGGTGAGGAGCAAACAGATTTTGGGCAAGTTGGATATACATGATACGGGGAGGAGACTTTCGGTTTTGTCGGGTGGGCAACTCAAGAGGGTGGCTCTGGCGAATGTGCTCATACAGAATCCTGATTTGCTTATTCTGGACGAGCCGACTAACCATCTCGACCTCGATATGATTGAGTGGCTTGAGGGATATCTGTCGCGTAGGTGTATGACTTTGCTGATGGTGACTCATGATAGGTATTTCCTCGATAGGGTGTGTAACCTGATTGTGGAGATGGACAATATGACTCTGTATTCTTATCGTGGAAACTATGCTTACTATCTGGAGAAGAGGCAGGAGCGTATTGACAATTTGCGTGCGGAGATAGCGCGTGCCAACAATCTGTATCGTACGGAGCTCGAATGGATGCGTTCTACTCCTCAGGCTCGTTCGCACAAGGCGAGATACCGTGAGGAGGCTTTCTATGATATTGAGAGGAGGGCTAAACAGAGGGTGGATGATGATAAGTTGCGTCTGAGTCTCAACAATTCTTATATAGGGAGCAAGATATTTGAGGCTGAATATGTCTGCAAGGCTTTCGAGCGTGAGGGTAGGGAACCGCTGGTCATTCTCAAGGATTTCTGCTATACTTTCTCTCGCTATGAGAAGATGGGTATCATTGGCAACAATGGTACGGGCAAGAGTACTTTCCTGAAATTGCTGCTTGGGCTTGTCAAGCCTGATAGCGGTCAGTTTGTGATTGGCCAGACGGTGAGGTTCGGTTATTTCAGTCAGGATTCGATTAAGGTCGATGATGGTATGAGGGTGATTGATGCTGTACAGAGGGTGGCTGAATATGTGGATTTGGGGGGAGGACGTCATCTGAGTGCGATGCAGTTCTTGCAGCATTTTATGTTTACGCCTCTTCAGCAGCAGAACTATATAAGCAAGTTGTCGGGGGGTGAGCGACGCCGTCTGCAGCTGTGTATCGTGTTGATGCAGAATCCTAATTTCCTTATCCTGGACGAGCCTACTAATGATATGGATATCATTACTCTACAGGTGTTGGAGCAGTACTTGCTGGATTTTCGTGGCTGTGTCATCATTGTGAGTCATGACCGCTATTTTATGGATAAGGTGGTGGATCACTTGCTTGTATTCAAGGGTGATGGGTATGTCGATGACTATCCGGGCAATTATACTCAGTATCGTATGGCGGCTAAGGCTGGGAAGTGTGAGTCTGAGGGCAAGAAAGTGGCTGCTGATGATGCTGTCCGTGTGGGGAAAAACTCTAAACCGCGCCTGGGGGAGCAGAAACCACGGCTTACTTATAAGGAGCGTGTCGAGTTTGAAAATCTTGATAAGGAGATAGAGTCTCTTACTGCTGAGAAGGGGCGTATAGAGGAGGCTCTGTCGTCTGGTTCTATTTCTGTAGAGGAGATTACGGAGCTTTCTAAGCGTCTGCCTGTGCTGGCGGCTGAGCTTGACGAGAAGGAGATGCGCTGGCTGGAGTTGAGCGAGCGTTGCTGTTGACGGCGTGACTTAGAGCTTGCCGAGTATCCTGTCCATGACCCAGTTGACTGAGGTGGCTGAGACGCAATCACAGGTGCAGACTCCGCGTCCTTGCAGGTGTCTGACGACTTCGCTTATCAGGGGCATTTGGACGTGTGGTGGATTGGGAATGGTGATTTCCTTGCGTCCTTCGGAGGTGTGGAGGGCTATTGGTTCGTATGTGAAGACGGAGAAGCAAATCTGGCCTTTTTCTCCAATGAGTTCGATGCGGTCGGTACGTGCGCTTTCGTGTCCGACGAAGCACCAACTGCCACTACCTGGCATTCCGTCGTTGAATGAGAAGGCTGCGCTTACTGTATCTTCGCTTTGGTATAGGCCGCCACGGTTGGAGCTGTATCCTGATACGTGGACTATGGGACCGAAGAGTTCTTGAAGCAGGTCGAGCTGGTGTGGGGCGAGGTCGTAGAAGTAGCCGCCTCCTGCGATGTCGCGCTGTACTCGCCATGGGAGGTTGGTCTTGTTGTAGTCGAGATCGCGGGGTGGTACGGAGAAGCGTATCTGGACGTTGAGGACTTTGCCTATGAGCTGACTTTCTACGAGCTCTTTGATTTTCTGAAAATAGGGGAGGGAGCGGCGGTAATATGCTACGAAACAGGGCACTCCGGTCTGATGACTGATGCGTATGACGCGCTGGCAGTCTATGTATGAGGCTGCGAGTGGCTTTTCGACGTAGACGGGCTTGCCTGCTTTCATCGCCATTATGGCGTAGGTGGCGTGTGATGAGGGTGGGGTGGCTATGTAGATTGCGTTGACTGTGGGGTCGTTGATGAGGGATTGGGCGTCGGTGTACCACTTGGGTACGTTGTGACGCTCGGCATAGGAACGTGCCTTGTCGGAACTGCGTGACATGACGGCTGTGATACTGCTGCCTTCGATGAGGGAGAATGCTGGTCCGCTCTTGCGCTCGGAGACTTCGCCACAGCCTATGAATCCCCAGTTGATCTGATTCATTTTTTTTAAGGTTATTAGGTTTTAAGGTTTTGAGGTTTTGAGGTTATATTTTAGGTTATGAGGTTTTTAGGTTGTGAGTAAACTTTAATTGAAAAAGTTCCATGATAGACCTATGTTTATTGTCAGAGGGTCTATGGGGAGGTGTGGAACTAAATATGAGCGTCCTTCGCTGGCATTTACGTGTGAGGCATCGATATAGAAACGGCAATGTTTGAGATGGAAGTTGGCGTATGCGTTGACGATGGGGTAATTGCCTATCTTGACTCGTGGGGAGGTGGTGTCTTGGATGGCGTACATGCCTAAGGAGGTGGAGTAGTCGGGCGCATAGTATGTGGTGAAGTATCTGAGGTCTGCTCCCATCTGTACGCGAAGTACTTTGGCTATCCGAAAGATGATGTATGCGTTGGCGTAGGCTGTGAATTTGGGGAGGGGAAGTATGTCGCCTTGTGTGGAGTGCTGGAATGTGCCTTCGAGGTCGAGGTGGAATATCTTCCAGGCTAACTCTTGGTTGATGCCTGCGGTGAGGACTTGGACGTTGCCGTCGTACTGTAGTACTTTCACATCGTGGGTGTAGTGTTCGGGTATCGTGCTACCGAGGTTGGCTTGGTCTTTGAGGGTGTTGATGCAGGCTGGGGTGGTGTAGTTCTTGATATTGTCAAAGCCGAAGTATAGGCGTGTCTTTGTGCGTTGATACCACAGGCTGGCACGTACTCCGGCGCTGACCTGCCTGGAGAGGTCGTCGTTGCTCCAGCGGGTGTTGGAGTTGTTGTAGTGTCGTAGAAAATATGTGGGGCGTTGGTTTCTGATGTATGCTGAGGTCTCTAAGCGGACTGAGTCTTTCTTGCCGAATCTGAAGTTGAGGTCGGCGTTGCCTTGGATATCGAAGTCTCCGACATTGGTTCCGATGAGGCATATATCGCCATTGACGTTGTAGTGTATGAGACGGCCGTTTGTCTTGCTTATCTGTCCGCCTACTCTGAAGTCGTTCTCGACTTTGTTGTCCATCCATGCTGAGTCGGGGTCGATGGCTGACAGACCGTAACGGCGGTATTGATGGGTGGCAAAGAGGGTGATGCCCATCTTGACCCAGCGGCGGAAGCCTTCGTTCATCGAGAGCCCTATGGTGTTGGTGAAGCCGAGCATCGCGGCATCGTCGGATTCGTGGGTTGTGGCGTGGTAGTCGTTGGTGAAGAATGGTGTGTTGCCTGGGTCTTGGTCGTAGTACTGGTGCTTGAGGTTGCGGGCCTTGAAGGTGTGAATGATACTGGCTACGGGTATGAACTCGCGTGGTGGAACGAGTTTTGACTCCCAGTCTTGACGTAGGGAGTCGATGACGTGGACTCGCTGGAGGGAGTCTTTGTCCAGAACTTGACGTATGGAGTCGTCGAGTGCGAAATATAGTTCGTCTGCTCCGGGTGGTGTGGGCTTGAGTGAATCTGGTACTTCGAGTATGCGGTAGTGACCGAGGTGGTATCTGTGTGTGAGGTAGTAGGTCTGATTGTCGTCGCGGTTGTAGATGTTTTGGAGGTTGACGGGGATGTCGCGGCTTGAGAATGTGCGTGAGAAGGCGTCGGGGGTCTCGATGTAGCGGTCGTCTTGGATTCCTCCGTTGTCGGCTCGCTTGAGGTGGTTGAAGTTGATGTAGGCGTGCATGTTGTAACGCTCTCCGAGGTAGTAGCCGTAGACGACGCCTCCAAACTGGCTGTTTTGGGTGTATTGGTAGCTGCCGCGTGCGTAGTTGTAGTCGAGCTTGAAGCCGAGACCTGCATTTTTGTTGATATTGGTGGCAAAATATGCGTAGACGCGGTCTTGCCCGGTCTGGAGATTGCCTATGTTGCGATGGTAGGCTATGTTGGTGATGGGACTCTTGGTGTTGGTGAAGAGAAATTTGTCTACGCCTTTGGCAAAGTAGTCGAGTGGGGTCTGGAACATGAACTCCCAGTCTTCTTTGCGGTTGATATATATGCGCGACATGCGGGGGGAGCCTGCTGAACCGAGGTGGTTGTACTCGCCGTTCATGCCGTCGGTGAAGCGCCAGTTTTGGAAATTGTGGATGGCGGTGTCGGGATTTTCGCTGGCTGGCCTGATGTCGCCGAGACGTTCGTCGATACTCCACATATATTGCCCTATGGGGATTATCTTGTCGTAGTTGGTGGTGTCTCGCCCCCAGCCTGTGTCTGACATCGAGGGAATACTATCAGTTTGGGCCCACAATGGCAGGCCCAAAACACAGTATGTTATGATAAATATAGTTCGTCTCAATCAGAATAGCGTATAAATTGTGATTTATGTCGTGGGGGGTCAACCGAGGAATCTGATGCCAAGCTCTACTATCTTGAAACACATCGAGATGCCTACGAGTATGATGCCGTTCATGTGGTTTTCTTCACCTGAGAAGTATGTGGCTACGCCGCAGACTGCCAAAATGAGAAATACGTTGTTGAGTATACGGCGGGCTCTGATTCTCCAATCGTTCATGGCTGGGTCCTCATTCTTTGACAAATTGACGCTTGGGCTTGATGGTCTCGTTATTGTTGGTCATTTCGCCGCTTTGCATCTTGCCTTCGATTGTATCCATGGCTGCTGCGAAGATGGCTTGGACGCGGTCTATGGTCTTGCGACGGAACTTGCCGCTTTGTGGTAGGAGCTTGGTGCCTTTCTTGTTGAGGGCACTCTCGTCGTCAATCCAACCTTCGGCGCGTATGATGCGACCTCCGCGACCTGTGGGCTGAAGTTCGTCCCATTCTTCTTCGTAGAGGTATGATATTTGCTTGATTTGTATTGTCACGGTGTTGCCTTTGGTAGTTACGTCAATCTGATAGCGCAGACGTGTCTGGTCGAGACTGAGGAAACGCTTCTTGAAAACGAGCCACTCTTCGACTTTGGCTGATATGCTTGCGGGGTCTTTCTCCTCGGTGAGCATACGGCTGGACGATTCGTATATGCCCCTTTCTACAAGTTCTTCTTTGACAAAACGGTAGAGGTTATGATGCAACTGGGTCTTATCTGCTCCTGTCACCTTGAATGTCTTGCTGAATACAATGAGTCCATTCTCTTGAGGTACAGCTCCTTTCAGGTACTTGCTGTCATCGTTGTTGCTGCCGTATGCTAACAGGGAGAATGTTAGCATCAGAAATAAAAACAGTTTCTTCATTTCACAGGATTTATATTATAATCTTTGGCAAAGTTACAAATAAGTGAGCGGAAAAGCAAGTAAAAAAAATATTTTTAACTCGATTTACCTAAAATCCCCCAAACCTCACAACCTCACAACCTCACAACCTCATAACCTCATAACCTCACAACCTCATTACCCAACAACCTCATAACCTCATAACCTCAAAACCTCAAAACCTCATCAAACATCTTTTCTTTAATGCCTTCCTGACGGGTTCATCCCATAGTGTCATGGCTGCGTAGGCTGTGAGTAGGCTTAGGATAAGGGTCGAAACCGATGCGAAGGCTTGGATGCCGAAGGGGGAGTCGTGGTGGGTGTCAATCCACGAGAAGAAGAGGTAGACGATGGGGTAGTGGGAGAGATATAGAGGGTAGGATATGCGACCGAGAAAATCGCAGGTCTTGCTCAGATGGAGACCTGTGGTGGTGGGCTTTGCTCCTATGTAGACGGTAAAGGGGAAGAGAATCATGACGCAGGCTAAATTGAAGATGCCGTCGTAGATGGGGTGCTCGTAGCCTCCTATTTGTTCGGTGCATACTACGGCTATGATGATGAGGGAGCAGATGGCAAAGGTGAGGGTGGGACTGTCTTTGGAATGGCGGGGGCGTTTTATGGTGGGGGTGAGCATTCGATATATGAGCAACCCTGTGAAAAATGACCAGCCGACTCGTGCTATGCCGATGTAGAACTGCTCGGTGGTGAAGGACCAGCCTGCGTTGAGGGAACATGGGTAATCGTGAGGCTGAAGTAGGCCGAAGATGTTGAGATTAAGGGAACTGTCTATGATGAGGAGTGCGAAGATTCCTGTGAGTATGGAGAGGCTTTTCTTGCCTATCCTGTAGACGATAAGACAGAATGCAAGGTTTGCTATGTATTCGAATACCATTGACCATTGGGGAATATTGAGCAGTAGCATCTCTCCGTTGGCTCTGACGTTAGTCTCGGGGGTGATGGGTATCATAAGAAAACCGGACAGCATGTTTTCTGCAAGATATGTGAGACTGGCATTGGCTATGCCTGGGTAGTAAGGGCTTTCTTGAAAGTAGAAGAGCAGGGCTCCGAGTATGATGCCGAAGAATACCATGGGCTGGAGTCGTATGAGTCTGGTCTTGATGAAGCTCCAGGGGGTCATCTTGTGTGTCATGAGTCGGTCGAGGTAGGCGTGTCCGATGACAAAGCCTGATAGTACGAAGAAGAAGTCTACGCAGAGGTATCCGTGGTTGAGGTGCTTGTAGACGGGGTCGTATGAAAATGCTTCGCTGATGTGGAAAATGACTACCATTATGGCCGCTATGCCTCGGAGACCGTCGAGTATTTCGTATCGGTGTTGTTGCATGGGTTGTGTGGATTTGAAGGCTTGTGATGTTTAAATTTTAATGTAGGTCTTGCTGCGATACATGATGGTGAGTATGAGCAGAAGTATGGTAAAGTTGCCGAAGGTGAGCCAGGTGTCGTAGTAGTCACCCAGGAGTGGTGCGAGACCGTAACTGACGGAGGATACTATGGAACGGAAGTCGATGGTCTCGCCTACGGTATAGGCGACGATACTGTTCATGCCGTAGATCTTGAGCCATGTAAATGGGGTATGTATTTGCCAGACGTCTATAAGCTGATAGAACAGCGCAATAAGCATGAAGCAGAGTCCTGCTGAATAGAGGGTCATGCTACTTGTCCAGATTCTTTTGATGATTGGCATGTCGATGCTCCATAGCAATCCTGATGCGATTAGGATAGCACCTATGGTTGTGAGGCGTATCGTGACGCGTGTGTCGGGGGTGGGGGTGAGGCGTATAATCTGTCCGGCAAGGGCACCAAACCATACTGTGACGGCGAAGTTGATACTGGGCAGTATCCATGCGTAGGTGGGGTCTCCGCGGTGACTACCCATGATGATGGCGTCAATATGGCTGGCGAGGTTGCCTGTAGGGGTATAGTCTCCTACTATCATCATGGGGAGGGTGTATGAGGCGAGGAGTATGATGTTGATAAATATCTGGGTGGGGAGCTTTGCTTTGCTCAGGAGCAGGATTGCCGTGATGAGGTAGCCTGTGGCAATTGCCTGTAGTGTGTTGTTGTAAGGCATGAAGTATTCGGGGCGAAACCATAGGAGGTTGCCTTGTACTATCATGCCCAATACGAATAGTATGATGAAGCGTCGGAGTATCTTGTATGTGGCTTGGCTGGCTGGGGCTTCTCCTTTGATGAATCTGGAGAGGGCAAAGGGCATGGATATTCCGCTCATAAATAGGAATAGGGGCATGACAAGATCCCAAAAGCGGAATCCTTGCCATACTTCGTGGTCGAGCTGGTATTGAATTGCCTTGCTCCAGGAGGCATCGGTATGCGATAGTAGCGACAGTAGGACTGGTTGGAGGAAGACGAGTAGGAAAAGGTCGAGTCCGCGCAGGACGTCGAGCGAGTTAAGTCGTCGTGTTGTCATGGTGTATGGGGGGATGATGGATTGTCTTTAATGTCGGTATTTCTCCCAACCGATGTAGCCTGTGTTGAGTTCGACTACCTTGTATCCTTTACTGGCGAGGTGTCGGGCTGCTTTCTTGCTGCGATGGCCGCTGCGACAATAAAGGGCTATGGTCTTGTCTTTGGGGAGAGTGGCGCTGACTGTCTTGTCGAAGTCATCACTCAAGATGTTGATGTTGAGAGCGTTGTCTATATGTCCTTGCTCGTACTCTTCAGGTGTGCGGACATCGAGGCGTATGACGGTGGTGTCGGCGATGATTTGGGTAAATGTAGCTGGGGAAACGGATTGGAATTTCTCGGTCTGTGCGTTGCAACCAAAAAGATTGAGTATCGTTGCGAACATGGCTGATGCTATTGTCTTTTTCATGTCGTCGTGATTAAAAAAGCAAGGTCTAAGGATTTGTTTCTCTCCTCAGACCTTGTCTTGTCTGTTAGTTTGAGCTAAATAATCTCGCGTGGCGTTTATGCCTCTGCGATTGGCTCGACGCTTACTGTGGAGCGGTTGAGACGTCCCTTGCGGAATGTCACGATGCCGTCTGCCAAAGCGTAGAGGGTGTCATCCTTGCCGATGCCTACGTTCTTGCCAGGGTAGTGGCGTGTGCCACGCTGACGTACGATAATATTACCGGCAATGCACTTCTCACCACCGAAGATTTTGATACCAAGTCGCTGTGCTGCTGACTCGCGACCGTTCTTTGAACTACCTACACCTTTTTTATGTGCCATTTGTTGTTCCTCCTGTGATTTTAGTGAATTAAGCGATAACTTCCTTGATTGTCAACTCGGTAAACTGCTGACGATGACCGTTCAGCTTGCGGTAGCCCTTGCGACGCTTCTTGTGGAAGACGAGTACCTTGTCGCCCTTGACGAGCGGCGATACTACTTCGCATACTACCTTGGCTCCGTCTACTGTAGGGAGTCCTACTGTGACTGTGCCGTCGTTGTCAACCAACAATACTTTCTCAAACTCAGCAGCTTGACCTGCTTCTACACCTGCGATGTGGTGTACGAAGAGCTTCTTGCCTGCCTCGGCCTTGAACTGCTGACCGTTAATCTCTACGATTGCGTACATTTTTTATTTATGTGTTATAACGGGTTTGACCGCGAGGCGGAATCAACATGTGTCGGTTCGCTTTTTGAGCCTCTACGGCATAAATCGGCTGCAAAGTTATGATTTTTTTCTGAATATGGCAATACTTTGTGCCCACAAAGTTCTTATAATAGGGCAAAAAACTGCCTTTTTACTTATTTCTTGCCAGATTTGTGGGTAGATTTGTAGCGTTTGTTGAGACCGTTGACAATATCGTTGGTGATGTTGTACTTTGGATTGGCTACAAGTAGGTTGTCTCCGGCCTTAATCATGACGTAGTCGTACTTCTTGTCCTTGTTGTAGACTTTGAGAAAAGCCTGAATGCTGTCGCGGGCTTCTTGATTGATGCGTTCTTGCTCTTCGTTGAATTCCATGTTGAGCTTCTCGGCCATCTGCTGCAGTTGCATCTGCTCGTTCTGCAAAGCGGTCTGCGCTCTCTCGAGTTCGTCGCGTGTGGTGAAGCCGTTTGATTCGTACTTTCTCTGGAGGGCAACGGCGTTGGACTCAAGGCGGCGTTGCTTTTGGGCAAGGGTGGCCTGTATCTCTGTTCCTTTTTTGGTAAGGACTTCTTCGTAGTCCTTGTAGAGCAGATATTTGCTCATCAGAGAGTCAAGCTCGACGTAGGCTATCTTGAGACCTGTGACTGATTGGGAGGGTTCGTTGGCTTCGCTTGTTGGTTCGGTGCCACTTCCTTGACATGAAGCGAGAGCCGCTGCAAGGGCGAGGGAGAGAATGATGTGTTTTTTATTCATACCTATATGTATATCATTTTTTTTTATTTGTCATTTGTCATTTGTCACACCGGCGCTCTGACACGCGGTGAGGGCTTGTCTTGCGCATGATTTTGTCCATGCTCTGAACGCAATGTATACCGCGACTGCGCATGTGTGGGCTTTGACCTATGTGCAAACTACGAAACTTGCCGTCGGGGCGGAGTATTACCCCTACGGAGAGGAGAAGCACGCTGACAAGACAAATTCCACAGATAATTAATGCGAGTTTGAACATAATTTTGTATATTTGCAATCGCAAAGATATGAAATAGGGTGCTATTAGCCAAATATTATCTTCTATATTTTGTTAAAAAATGTTTGCTTTTATGCGTTTGGAAAATATTTGGCTTTCTGTGAGTGTTATGTATGTATAGGTTATATAATGTATGGATATGATAGAATTGTTGCAACCAGCCTCCGTGTTTGAGGCCTTTAGTGAAATAAACAAGGTTCCTCGTCCTTCAAAGAAGGAAGACATGATGATGGAGTATCTCCTGGGTGTAGGACGTGAACTCGGTCTTGAGACTGTGCGTGATGAAATTGGTAATGTCGTCATTCGCAAACCTGCTACTAAGGGTATGGAGGACAGGCCTGTTGTGGTTTTGCAGAGTCACATGGATATGGTCTGCGAAAAAAACAACGAGGTCGAGTTTGATTTCGAAAGGGACGCCATACAGACTTGGGTAGATGGTGACTGGCTCAAGGCCAAAGGTACAACTCTGGGTGCTGACGATGGTATAGGGTGTGCTATGGAGATAGCCTTGTTGCGCTCGACAGATATCCCTCATCCTGCGCTGGAGTGTGTCTTCACACGCGATGAGGAAACGGGACTGACTGGTGCTCAGGCCATGCCTGAAGACTTTATCAAAGGGCGTATGATGATAAACCTCGACAATGAGGAGGAGGGTTGTATCTTCGTGAGTTGTGCTGGCGGATGCCGCACGACGGCTGTGTTTCACTACGAACAGGAGCCTGCGACAAAGGATATGTTTTTTGTACGTCTGACGATTAAGGGTCTGACAGGCGGACATAGTGGAGATGATATCAACAAAATGCGTGCAAATGCTAACAAGTTGCTGGCACGTTTCCTCTTTATGGAGATGGAGAAGACTGGACTTCGTCTGGCAGACATACAGGCAGGTGGACTACATAATGCCATTCCACGAGAGGCTATGGCTTTGGTCGCCGTGCCTTATGCGTTCAAGGAACAGTTGCGCGTAGACTGGAATGTATATCAGGCTGAGGTCGAGGAGGAATTCTCCAGGACTGAGAGGACTATGGAGTTTGTACTTGAGAGCGAAACTTCGCCTGAATATGTCGTAGATGCCAAGACGGCGCGCAATCTGATTCTTTCGCTTCAAGCCGTGTTAAATGGTGTGTTTGCCATGTGTCAGGACATAGATCTGGTAGAGACGAGTTCGAATCTGGCAAGCATTCATTTGCATGTCGAGGACAAGACCATTCGTATCAACTCTTCGCAGCGTAGCTCAATATTGAGCGCGCGTCACAATGTGGCGGCAGCATTTCGTGCAGCTTTCATGCTTGCTGGCGCAGATGTCGAGACGGGCGAGGGTTATCCGGGGTGGAAGATGAATCCTGATAGTAAACTGCTGACCGTAGTCGTGGAGCAGTACAAGCAGCTCTTTGGCAAGGAGCCTTTCGTCGGAGGTATTCATGCAGGACTGGAGTGTGGCTTGTTCAGCGAGAAGTTCCCAGGTATGGACATGGTAAGTATGGGACCGACTATGCGTGGAGTACACAGTCCTGACGAGCGGATGCTGATTCCGACCGTGAAGCTGGTGTGGGACCACTTGCTGGCAGTATTGAAGAATGTATAATATCCGAGACTTGAAAAACGGGACTTTAATAGGATTGCTGGTCGGAGCGGTCTTGATGACAGCTTGTAGCGACCTTGAGTCTTTTGGCGTGGATGCAGGTGCGAGGCTCACATTCGGTAGCGATACGGTGTGCTTTGATACCTTGATTACGACAATCAGTAGCAGTACGAACAGGGTGATAGTATTCAACACCAATGACAAGGGGGTGCGTATCACGAGGCTCGGACTGAAGCATGGTGCAGCAAGCCATTTCAGGGTGAATGTAGACGGAGAGCATGTGCCGGGAGGTGTGAGTGCCAATTTTGATGTCGCAGGTGGTGACAGCCTCTTCGTACTCGTCGAGGCAACGTTGCCCGACGAGGATACCGATGATATCCTTGTTTGGACAGACAGTATATATTTCCAGTTGGAGAACGGAGCGCAACAGTACATCACTCTGTTGGCATACGGACAGAATGCCTACCATTGGTACGGACGCAAGCTGATTGACCATGACGAGGTGATAGAGTCACATCGCCCCATTGTGGTGCATGATACTCTTGAGGTTGCAAAGGGTGCTACCCTCACGCTCAAGGCTGGCACGTGTCTGATGTTTGACCACGATGCTTTGATGCAGGTCGACGGAGTACTGAATGTAGAGGGCGACTTTGGCAATCCTGTGATAATGCGAGGTAGTCGTACGGGAGGGCTATTTGACTACCTTCCTTACGACAATACTCCTCAGCAATGGGGTGGGGTGCGATTGGCTGGCAAGGACAATCATCATCACATCAACTGTCTTGATATGCATAGTGCGACATTCGGACTCGAAGCTGTCGATACCCGCCTGACGATAAGCAATAGCGTGTTTCACAATTCGGGCGGTAATGCCTTGTCTACAATACGTTCGAGTCTGCTGTGCTACAATACGCAGTTGAGTAACTCGTTTGGGGACTTGTACAGAATGCTCGGTGGAGAGACTGAGATGATATTTTGCACATTGGCGCAGTACTACAACTATGATTCCGAGAGAGGTATGGCTTTGGCTATAACGGACAACGAACTGTCTTATAACGACCGTTTGTATTGGCCTGTGGAAAAGGCTCATTTCTATAACTGTGTCGTAACCGGTTATGGTGATGATGTGGTGAGCGGTGATTTCATGATGCAGTCCAAATACCCCGATGACGAACAGTATAGGGTGGACTATCTCTTCCACAACTGCTATATGCGTACGGTCAATTCCGATGCAGACTCGTTGCGCTTCGTGCGTACCATCTATGAGACGGATGATCTTGAGGTACGTGGAGAGAGCCAGTTTACACGATTCCAGGGGTATGAGCGTCTTTATGATTTTACCCCTACGGACAGTTCGATGATGTATCGCAGGGCTGACGCTTCGGTATTTGCTAAGTTTCCTGACTTGAAGCTTGATGTAGACGGCAGAGGTTCAATACGTCCTGCCATACAGGATTCGGTTGATATCGGTGCATTTCAGAACACGACAAAATGAAAGTCACTCTACTTGTGGTGGGCAAGACCACAGATACTCACATAATCGCTTTGATTGATGACTACATGAAACGGTTGAAGCATTATCTGCCCGTGGACATCGAGGTCATCCCGGAATTGCGACAGACTAAGTCGATGAGTGAGGCTGAGCAGAAGGAGGCGGAAGGTTCGCTCATTCTGCAACGTATAATACCTGGCGACAGGGTGGTGCTACTCGATGAACATGGAGAAGAGCGGCGTAGCATAGAGTTTGCTGCGTGGCTACAGAAGAAGATGAACGGAGGGGTGAAGCGTCTGCTCTGCGTAGTGGGTGGACCTTATGGCTTTGCTCCCTGTGTGTATGAGAGAGCTGACGAAAAAATCTCGTTGTCACGTATGACACTCTCTCATCAGATGATTCGGCTCCTGTTTGTCGAGCAGGTGTATCGTGCCATGACGATATTGCGTCGAGAGCCTTATCATCATGAGTAGAGTGTGATCTGGGTGTGGGGGTTATTTTTCACGACTGCTTTTTTCGACTACAGCTCGAACGCGTGAGAGTGTCTCGGGCGTCATCTGTAGGAATGATGCTACGTGTATCATGGGTGCACGGAGTATAATCTCGGGCTTCTCGCGCATGAGCCGCTCGTAGCGTTCCTGTGCGTTCTCGAAGCGTTGTGAGTCTGCATGGTGCTGTGAGCTAATCAAGGCGTGCTCCGTAATCTTGCGGTAGAGTATGCCAAGCTCTGCACATGTGTCAATTGCGGCAAACAGAGCCTTGCGAGGCAAGGCAAAGAGGTGTGTTGTCTCAAGGGCCTCGATGGTAATCTGGCTGGGAACGTGTTTCAGAAGCGACTCGATACACATGACGATTCCTCCCTCGAAAGAGAAGTGTTCGGTGACATCTTTGCCATTCTTGTGGTAGAACTGGCGTACCATGCCACGCTCGACATAGTACATACATGTACATTCCTCACCTGCGTTGAGGACGATGTCGCTCCGGTTGAATTTCATCGGTATCAGTAGAGTCGCAAGAATCTCTATGCTTGCGGGCTCGAGTCTGCAATAACGGCGCGCTATCTCTCTCGCTACGTCTTTCCTGATGTCCATATCTGTATAGAGTTTTGTGTCACAAATTATTAGTCAAGTTTGAGTACGGCAAGGAAAGCCTTCTGTGGAACCTGTACGTTGCCGATCTGCTTCATGCGCTTCTTGCCTTTCTTCTGCTTCTCAAGAAGTTTGCGTTTGCGTGAGACATCACCTCCGTAGCACTTTGCAAGAACATCCTTGCGTACCTGCTTGACGGTCTCGCGAGCTATAATCTTGGCTCCGATTGCAGCTTGAATGGCGATATCAAACTGCTGACGAGGGAGCAACTCCTTGAGCTTCTCGCACATACGGCGGCCAAAGGTCTCGGCGTTGTCAAAGTGAGTGAGGGTGGAGAGGGCGTCGACAGGCTCACCATTGAGAAGGATGTCCATTTTGACAAGTTTGGAGGGTCGGAAGCCCATAGGGTGGTAGTCAAATGAGGCATAGCCTTTTGAGATAGACTTGAGCTTGTCGTAGAAATCTATGACTATCTCGCCGAGGGGCATGGCATACTGTATCTCCACGCGGTTGCCCGAGATGTAGTCTTGCTTGAGTAGCTCGCCACGCTTGCCGAGACACAAGGTCATGATATTGCCTATGTAGTCAGTCTTGGTGATTACCGTGGCGTGTATGTAGGGCTCGTCTATGTGGTCAATGAGCGTCTGGTCGGGCATACCTGCGGGGTTGTGAACCTCTTTGACTTCGCCATGCTTATCGTATACCATGTATGACACGTTGGGCACGGTCGTGATGACGTCCATATTGAACTCCCTATCCAGGCGTTCCTGGATAATCTCCATGTGGAGCAGACCGAGGAAACCACATCTGAATCCGAAACCTAAGGCCACAGATGACTCGGGTGTGAATGTGAGCGAGGCGTCGTTGAGCTGGAGCTTCTCAAGTGAGGCGCGGAGGTTCTCGAAGTCTTCGGTCTCGATGGGATAGACTCCGGCAAAGACCATGGGCTTGACCTCCTCAAAACCGTCGATGGCAACCGGGCAGGGGTTCTCCATCGTGGTAATGGTGTCACCTACTTTTACCTCTGTGGCGGTCTTGATGCCAGACACAATATATCCTACATCTCCGCAACGCAACTCCTTGCGCGGACTGAGGTCCATCTTGAGCACTCCGATTTCGTCAGCTTTGTATTCCTTGCCCGTATTGATAAACTTTACCTGCTCTCCGCTACGGATACTGCCGTTGACTATCTTGAAGTAGGCTATTATGCCACGGAAGGGATTGAAAACACTATCGAAGATGAGTGCCTGTAGCGGAGCCTGTTCGTCTCCCTTTGGGGCTGGGATACGCTCTACTACCGCCCGCAAGATGTCTGGTACACCTTGACCGGTCTTGCCACTGGCTCGGATTATCTCTTCGCGTTTGCAGCCTATGAGTTCGATGATCTCATCCTCTACCTCGTCTGGCATGGCGTTAGGCATGTCGCATTTGTTGATGACGGGGATAATCTCAAGGTCGTTGTCGATGGCCATATACAGGTTGGAGATGGTCTGTGCCTGTACTCCCTGGGTAGCATCGACGACAAGGAGAGCACCTTCGCACGCTGCTATCGAACGTGAGACTTCGTACGAGAAGTCGACATGTCCGGGGGTGTCGATGAGATTGAGTATATATTTGCCAGCGGAGAGTGGCGATGCAGCATCAACTGGCTCGTAGTTGTATTCCATCTGTATGGCATGACTCTTGATCGTGATGCCTCGTTCCTGTTCGAGATCCATATCGTCAAGCATCTGTCCGTGAGTAGCCTTGATGGTCTGGGTTGTCTCAAGCAGACGGTCTGCAAGAGTCGACTTGCCATGGTCGATATGAGCTATGATACAGAAGTTACGTATTTCTTTCATCCTAATGGGCGTATTTTTGCTTCGCAAAGATACTCTTTTTTTAGGAAAAAAACGAAGTTTTAATCCAATTTCTTGTTAAAAAAGGGTAGTGACTGATTAAACTTCTTGTCGCTACCCGCTATACCTATTTATTTTATTATATCCTATCCTATGTATGTGGTATTAACTATACAGGAAGCGTTTTATCGAGCGTTTTGGTGTCTTTTCAAACTCTTCGTCGCGCAGCTCAATGGCTGCTAATTGCTCGTATGCAGCCAGTTGCGTGTTGAGAGTCTTGCGGTTGTGCTCCATGAGAGCCTTGATTCCTTTCGCATCGAGATTGCGCTTTTTGATTTCGTCCTGCTGAGGATAAACGAGACCTACGAGTTTGCCTTCGCGTTGTACTACGACGCATTCTTGCACGAGCTGCATATTGGTAAGTTTGTCCTCGATTTCTTCGGGATAAATGTTTTGTCCGTTGCTCGACAGAAGCATGTTCTTGATACGCCCCTTGATATAGAGGTTGCCATAGCGGTCAATTACGCCGAGGTCGCCTGTATGATACCAGCCGTCGACGAGGGTCTCTGCTGTAGCCTCGGGGTTCTTGTAGTAGCCGAGCATGACGTTGCGTCCGCGCACGAGTATCTCGCCCGGTGTGTCGTATGGGTTGCGGCTGTCTATCTTTATCTGCATATCGCGCACTACCTTGCCACATGAGCCTTTGGCAAATTTGTGCCAGTCTTCGCAGCAGATGAGAGGAGCACATTCGGTAGCTCCGTAGCCGATAGTGAAGTTGAATCCTATGTCGTGCAGCAGAGCCTCCACTTCTTGATTCATGGCTGCACCACCTATGACGACCTCGTAGAAGTTACCGCCAAAGGCCTCTTGTATGCCTTGACGAATCTTGTCTTTAATCTTGCGTCCGACGAAAGGAGTCTTGAGCAGCAGCTTGATCTTTGGATCCTTGATTTTCTCCATGACAGCCTTGCGTACCACCTTCTCGATGATGAGAGGCACACATACGAGAGCCACAGGACGTATCTCCTTGAGTGCCTTGAGTAATATGGTAGGAGTAGGGATACTGGTGAGGAAATAGACGTGTACGCCGATTATGAATTCGTAAAGGAACTCAAACGACATGCCGAATGTGTGTGCCATAGGCAGCATGGAGAGAATTGCATCTTCTGCCTTGGCATGCTCGCCTATGAGGTCTTGGGCGCATAGCATATTGCCAAGAATTGCACGATAGGGTATCATGACTCCCTTGGAGTTGCTCGTAGTGCCGCTCGTATAGTTGATGATGGCCAGTTCCTCTGGCTCATCCTCGTGATACTTGATGTCGTCGATACCGAAGTTGGCTGGATAGTGTTTGCCAAAATACAAGTTCAGACTACTTGCCACGTCGGCAAATTTCTTGTCGTTGGAACTTAGCAGAGTAAAGTCGTTGATCTGCATAATACCCAGAAGCTTGGTCATCTCGCTGCTTTTGAGATTTTTCCATACCTTGTCGCCTACGAACAAGATACGTGCATCCGAATGGTTGACTATCTGGTGTATCTGTTCGGGGTGAAATTCGTGTAGTATCGGAACTGCAACTGCTCCATAGGTGAGGGTGGCGAGAAAGACTACGCCCCATCTACTCATATTTCTACTGCATATAGCAATCTTGTCGCCTTTCTTAATGCCGGTCTCCTCAAAAAGGATGTGGATTTTGGCAATTCCCTCGGCAACATCGCTGTACTGCATGGTGTGCTGACCATAGTCGCTCAGAGCTGGCGTCGACCAATGTCGGCGTATACTCTCCTCAATGTTGAGGTTAAATGATTTTTCTATTATCATTTTTTTTTTGAGGTTATTTTTGAGGTTATGAGGTTATGAGGTTGTAAGGTTATAAGGTTGTAAGGTTGTGAGGTTAATTTTGAGGTTTTAAGGTTTTAAGGTTTTAGTTTTTTTAGGCCTTAGGCCTACAAATCGTTTAATTGGTACTGAGAAAGTTAAGGTAATTAACCTTAAAACCTCATAACCTTACAAGCGAAGCGACCTTACAACCTTATAAATAAATAACCTTACAGTCTACACTTCTGCGTCCTTGTAGAGGAAACGTTTGATTGAACGCTTGGGGGTCTTCTCAAACTCCTGCTCCATGATGCGTATGCCTGAGAGCTGTTCGTAGGCTGGAATCTGTGTGTTGAGAGTCTTTCGGTTTTCCTCCATGAGGGCTTTGAGATCGTCTTGACTGATATTCTGTTTCTCTACGGCATCCATGTCGGGATATACGAGACCGTACATCTTCTCTCCCTTCTGGATTACTACGCACTCTTGTACAAGGGGGAGTGAGTTGAGCTTGTCTTCAATCTCCTCGGGATAGATGTTCTGACCGTTGGCGCCAAGTAGCATGTTCTTGGAGCGTCCCTTGATGAAGATGTTACCCTCTTTATCGATGGTACCTAGGTCGCCTGTGTGATACCAGCCGTCAACGAGGGTCTCTGCCGTTGCTTCGGGGTTCTTGAAGTAGCCGAGCATAACGTTCATACCCTTGGCAAGTATTTCGCCCGGGACGTTCTCGGGATCGGGGGAGTCAATCTTGATAGTCATGCGGGGTGCTGCTTTGCCGCAAGACCCCATCTTGAACTTCTTCCAGTCCTCGTACGCCAATATTGGGGCACACTCAGTAGCACCGTATCCCACAGTATAGTTGAATTTGATATCCTGGAGCAAGGCCTCAATCTCCTGGTTGATGGCAGCACCTCCGATGATAGCCTCATAGAAATTGCCACCGAGAGCCTGTCGCATACCATCGCAAATCTTCTTCTTGATAAGGTCGCCCACTACAGGAGTCTTCATCATAATCTGCATCTTCTTGCCCTGAATCTTGGGCATAACAGCCTTACGTACAATCTTCTCGATGATGAGAGGCACACATATTATGATGCGCGGCTTGATGTCAGCAAGAGCCTTCATGAGAATGGCTGGTGAAGGCACCTTGGTCAGGAAGTTGACATGCACACCGCGAGTGAACTCAAAAATGAACTCGAACGCCATGCCGTACATGTGAGCCATAGGCAGCATTGAGAGCACAGTATGCCCCGGCTTGAGCTCCTTGTGGAGCTTCTCATAGGCAAACTCCGTATTGCTCCAAATGGCACGATAGGGTATCATGACACCCTTAGAGTTGCTTGTCGTACCGCTTGTATAGTTGATGATGGCCAGTTCGTCTGGCTCGTCAATGTGATACTTGATATGCTCGGGGCGGAAACTGTCGGGATACTTCTCGCCAAAGAGTTTGTTGAGGTTGCTGCGGGTGTCGGCAATCTTCTGGTTCTTGGTAGAGAGTATTTCATAGTCCCCGTTGCCGATGACAGCTTCGAGGCCTGGCATCTGCGCTATGTCTATTTTGCTCCAGACTTGCTGTCCGACAAAGAGTAGCTTTGACTCCGAGTGGTTGACAATCTGGTGAATCTGCTCGGGATGGAAATCGTGCAATATAGGCACAGCCACAGCCCCATAAGTGAGAATAGAGAAGAAAGCTATGCCCCAACGAGACTGGTTGCGACCGCAGAGAGCAATCTTGTCGCCCTTTTTGATACCCGCAGCATCATAGATGATATGGAGCTTTTCGATGACACGCGCCACGTCCTTGTATTGGAAAGTCAATTCGCCGTAGTCGCTCAAGGCATTCAGATTCCAATTGTTTTTGATACTGTCTGTAACTGCTTGGTTGAAACTTTCAGGTAGGTACATAATTCTCCTCTGGTTATGTGGTTATACTTCTTTGCTTGTTTTGTGCAAAGATACTAATTTATTTGCACAATTCGTCGTTTTGTGTGCAAAATCTTGCTGTTTATGATAAAAAAAGCGTGATTGCCATCAGAAAGATGACTATCACGCCCTTGTGTCATGCAGAAAAGCCTGTCTTAGATTTCTTTTCCGAAGGGAATGTTGATGCCGAGGGTGAATCCTGTGTTCTTGCCCATCGGGATGCCTTGCTTTGTAAATTTACCCATCGTGTGGTCCATGCCTACGAATATGTTGAAGCCTTTGGGGTGGATGTTTGCTACCCAACCGAAACTTGGACCAAACGAACCGATGCCGAAGTTTATGCTGCCTTCGAGCCATTTTAGGGGTGATACGGTACAACTGAAGCGTTCTTCATTCCAGCTATAGCTGCCCTGTATGCGGGTCGTGGAGAGCAGTCCTACGCTCATCTTGTTGTAGAAGGGCATCTCGTACTCTACACCCACGTTGAAGGTGGCACCGAGCATGGAGGTAGACTTGCTTGTGCCTCCGTCTTGTAGGGAGTACAGGTCTGACATGCGGTCGGCTATGCTGTGGGTCTGCTCCTTCATGGGAGTACCGGGGCCGTCTTCGATCTGGATGTCCTTGAATCCTTCGAATACGAACTCCTCACCCTTGTTGTAGGCATGATGCGTCTCGGTCCATGTGATAAAGCCGAGGTCGAGCAGCGAGGCGCTGACCTTGAGCCCCTTGACCCACTCTTGTTTGCCGAGATCCCATTCGCCACCGAGGTCGAATGCCAGACCTCCTCCGCTGACGCCGGGGTTCTTGACATCAACATTGCCGAAGTCTATCTGCTGATAAGTGCCGCGAGTAGGATCTTTGTATTCCTTGGTTTCCATCTCGCCCCAGGTAAATCCCTTGAGACTTACGTCGGCCTCAGCATTGGCTGTGATGGTCCATGTGTCGGGGCTTGTGAGGTTGAGTCGGGCGTTCTTCAAATTGAAATTGGCACGCCCTGCTCCAAGCAGTATTTTTACCTTGGCTCCCAGACGTATTGCCTTGTTGAGCTGGCGGCTGTGGCCGAAGCCTATCTCTACCCACGATGTCGCACTCGTGCCTACATTGCTTATGTCGTAATCCTTGTTGGCAAGTTCTTTGGTAGCCTCAAACAGGGAGTATGGTGCCTTGAAGCCGATATTGGTACGCGAGGTGATATTAATTGTATTGAATCCGCCCCAGGCGTGGAAGCCGGCTCCGAGTAGGTCCAGTCGCATGTCGACGTTGAACCTGTTGTTTGAAGAAATGCCGTCAAGAGCTTGTTCGAGTGTGAAGTCTGGGTGCAGATATGTAGACAGGACTCCGTTGTTGTTGAGCATGAATACGTCTGTAAACGCGAGGTTGCCTGTCTTTTCCATATTGATATTGCCAAGTAGGGGTATTGCCACATAGCCTTTGCGCTCGTAGTCCTTGGCGGGGTTCAACTCATGGCCGTATGCGTAGCCATCCAGAAAGTATGCGCTGTTGAGATTCTGCGCCTGAGCCATGCAAGCGGAGATGAGCCCCGCACCGATGGCGATATTTCTTAGAGTAAATTTCATTATCGTAAACTAATGAGGAAAAACGTTTCAACAATTGCTGTCAGTTTGCATCATATACTATACCGCCCTTTATCGTGGCTTTGACATTGGTAAGCTTGATGCTTGCATTTTCGTAGAGCTTGCCCTCGCCCTCAAACTCTGCACGGTATACGAATTTTGCCATATTCTGGAGCAGTTCGCGGATAGAGTGACCTTCGCGAGGTGTGATATTGATGACTACGGCTTGAGTCGTAGTCTCCGAAATATCTCCTTTGTGAGCGCCGACCACGACATCGTTGACATCAATCACGCCTCCCTTGAGGCTGCGCCCGTTTCTGTCGAGGGCATCTACGCTTAGGGTCAGGTCCATGGGGAGATTGGTTACGACGTTGGCCTGGATTTCTATGGCCTTGGCGTCAAAGTCTGAGGCGTCATCCATATCGTCCTCTACGTCCTCTACGTCTTCATATATGAGCTTTGAGCCGCCAAGGAACTCCAGTGGGGTATCCACACAATAGTCGACCTGGGTGTTGTACTGTCCGGGTACGAGGTCTTTCAGGGCTATCGTCACAGGAGCAAAGTTGATGCAAATTTTGTCAGGAATGGTCATCAGCAGCTCGTTGAGATTTTCTACCACCACATTGATGCGGTTATATGAAGCATATCGGGCAGGAACCTCGGCAGCAGCGGGGGTGTCGGCCAGCACAAGTATGCTCTTGCCGCTTGGTATGCCGGTCAGAGTGGCAAGTTTTCTGGCAATCACTTCATCGCCCTTGACGCTCTCGATGGTCAGGTTGTTTTTCACCGCCGCAGCATCAGGATTGACTACAGAGCCTGCGGGGAAGGGGTTGTTCCACTCGATGATGAAAGGTGGGTTGTTGAGGACTATCTTTACAGATTCGTCCTTGAGGAAATTAGGCATATTGTCGAGTACGATAGGCTCTGGCTCAGATACGGCCTTCTGAGCAATGGCATCTACACGTACTACAGATATATTATCACTAAAAGCGGATACGATGTCAAATGCAACTTCCTGAGGTATGACAGAAGCGATTCCATTGTCCTGAATCTGTTGGAGTTGGGCAGCGCTCAAGTTCTCAAATTCCTCAGATTTAATGGCAAAAGTCCCATTGAACTTAAACAGGCTGTTTATCTCAATTTTCTTGTTTACGAATGATATTCCATTACCGTTCACCTCTGCCATATCAAGTGTGAGTGCAAGATATACGGGCTTCCCAGCGTCCACCACTACATCATTCTCACCTGAGATGCTGACAAGCCCGTCACTGATGCTGACCTGATTTGTCCTGCTCTGGCCGTTCTGGGTGTATGTCAACTCGGCCTTATCAAAAGAAAGATCTTTCGGGGTAGAAAGGGAAAGATTCTGTAGATGTATTTTCTTGATAAAATCCCCCCCGTTGCTAAATGTCAGATTCAGAGTAGACTTCAATACTATACCTTCCTTGAAAGCAACGGCATCAACGTCGACCAAATCTTCAGAAATGACATTAGACGTCTCGTTGACTTCAAAAAAAGCCTTGTTCTGTTCCGTAATAGTATATGCAAAAGTCTCGTCGGGCACGCCTGCCACAGCGCGGTATCTTGCCGGGTTACCATTGGTATTGAGCTGCACGTTAGTGTGGACAGCCTCAATGTCTGGCTTTGAGATGGTGATTTCATTCACCTCTGTCTCGGTCATATTGGCCTGACCGCTCGTCACGAGGCGAAATTCACCGTCCTTTACCTTGATGATGTCATCTTCGCCGAGATCCATGATGTTCTTCAACAGAATGCTATCCGTAGACAGCGAGGGTAGAGCTAAATCGCTCGTAGACCCAATCGTCATGTCCATGTCGTTGACATCATACTTGTCATCTACACACGCAGAGAGCAAGCAAGAGGCAAGAGCAAGACAGCTGATACCAAAAAAGAAGTTCTTCTTCATAATATAAAACGATTAAGTGATTTTTCAGAATTATATTAAATAATTCATCTTGTTTGATGCAAATGTAAATAATTTTAGTTTAATAGCCAACAAAAATGTAACTTATTTAGCAAAAATGTATAAAAACGTGATCTTTTATAATAATAGGTGTACCTTAATTCCGCAACACTATAATTTAACTTTATTTATAAGTTCCTGAGCA
>CAMEQD010000003.1:0-103524 GCA_945932615.1 uncultured Prevotellaceae bacterium
ACAACCGGTATCCTTTGGAGCGCTACAGGTGGTATCCTTTGACCGATATTATCAGATAGACGGCATATTGTTGGAACTATCTGTTTTCTATAGTCTTGCGCTCATATAAATATAATTCCATACTATATAATCTTATACTATTACACTTTCTATCTTATCTTAAACATACTGATACTCTCTTCTATAAGCCATCCCTCATCAGCCACTTCCACACTGGCACCACGGGTATTCCTCCTTCCGTGCCTTCCTCATCATATGTAATTAGCAGGCAGTTCCAGTCCTCGTGCGCCTTGGCATACTTCGCTAATGGCGGCACTTCCCTGTTGTAGGTGGTCTCCTCCTTGATACTGTAGGATACCTGAATGGCTAGCTTTTCGTCAGGCACAATGAAGTCTATCTCCTTCTCCGCGTTCAGGAAAAACACATTCTTTTTGCCAAAGCGCCTGCACAGCTCCACCGCCACCATATTCTCTATCAGCGAAGTCTCTGAATTCATCAGGAATAGGTTCAGCAGTCCGTTGTCTATGAAGTAGTATTTCTTCTGTGTTTCCTTCTCCGTCAGCTTCCCCACCTCATTCTCAATGGGCAGTATCAGCCAACTGTCAGCGGCATAACCCGCATAGTCTATCGTAGTAGGTACACTGATGGGCGACCCAGTTGCTACAATCACATTCTTCAGCCTATTATACGACAGCGGTTGCTTCACGCTCTCTGCCATCTTCTTGATCAAGATGTTCAGCACCCTGTCGTTCTTAATGTTGTTTCGGGCACAGATATCACCCAAATAAATTTTCTGGTAAAGACTTGAAAGCATAGCCCGCTTGTTCTTAAACGACTGGATCTCTGGCAGACCACCGTAATAGAAGTACTCATTCAGATGCCGCTTCACCTCACTTCTCTGAATCGTGTCATACTCCCAATGCTCCTTCAGTTCCACCTTCTGCGCTGCCAGATACTCTTTGAATGAATATGGATATGCATCATAGATAAAGAACCGTCCGCCCAACGTAGTTGCCACCTCCTTGCTCAGCATCTTCGCATTGCTGCCAGTCACATACACCCTGTATTTCGCATCAGCCAACCTCCGCACGTACTTATCCCAATGCGGAATGTTCTGCACCTCGTCCAGAAACACCACTGGCTTCTTGCCATACAGTTCCAGATGAGCTTCCAGCAGACTGTTGAAGTCTTCCGCCTGAAATTCCGCCAGACGCTCATCCTCAAAATCCACAAACAGAATCTCGTCCCATCCCTTTCCAGCAGCCTGCAACTGACGCACACGCTGATACAGCAGGTACGACTTACCCGAATGTCTCACGCCAACTATCACATAGTTGCCGTTCTCTTCGAATTCTACGGGACGGTTCACAATCACCGCCTCATCTACCTCGCGTTGCTTATTAATCAGGCACTGTTTAATGACATCTTTACTGATACTCATATAAATTATATTTAATAATAATTGGGCGATATTATAAAGTTTGATTTACAAAGTTAAGCATTTTCTATAAAACAAGATTAACAATCTCTGATTTTTTGCAATTTTATTGCTCTTCTTTGCCTCGAAGTTGTTTGGTTAGCTCTAAGTCACACCCATGATGGTTAAACAACCAACAAAACAACTAAACAACAAAATAACTAAATCACAAAAAAAATTTGCTTTTCCGCTCACTTATCTGTAACTTTGAACTTTGTTCTAAGTTCTTGGACAAACCAAGCGAAACAAGTTTCGTGGTCCTATCGCTCGACAATTTCAAATCAAAAACTAGTTTTTATTTGGAATTGTTCTCGCTTATCCGTAACTCTGAGCTTCGCTCCAAGTTACTCTCGTTCGGGAAAAGCAAATTAAAAACGAGTTTTTATTTGCTTTTCCGCTCACTTATCCGTAACTTTGTCTTAGAAATTAATGCTTTTGTTATGCAACTTTCGTTGGTTATTCTTTCTGCTATTGCGCCTGTTGCGGTGCTGCTGTGGTATATCATCAAAAAGGATAGCGCGCAGCCAGAGCCTGCTAAGTGGCTCATCAGGGCTTTCTGTTATGGTATGCTTTCGGTTTTGCTTAGTCTTATTTTTACTGCTCCTGCTACGATGCTTGGAGCGAGTATTAGCTCGGAGCAGTACACGTCTGTCTTGTATGCTTTCGGTGATGCCTTTGCGCTTGCTGCCGTTCCTGAGGAGGTGGCTAAGTTTACGCTGTTGTGGCTTTTGCTGCGCAAGAATCCGTATTTCGATGAGAACTTTGATGGGATAGTGTATTCTGTTTGCGTGGGCATGGGCTTTGCTGGAGTGGAAAACGTGATGTACTTGCTTGGGGGCTTGGAGAATGGTTCGTGGATTAGTATCGGTATTGCCAGAGCTCTTTTTGCGGTCCCGGGGCACTTCCTCTTTGCTGTCCTCATGGGTTATTACTACAGCATCTGGCATTTCAACATAGATCGTAGCATAAAGACGGGAATAATGATTCTCGCTGCTCCTATCCTCGCACATGGCATATATGATGGTATTCTCTTCTCTCTGCACATGAATGCTTTCTTCTCTGCCGTTGGCATGATTGCTTTCCTGTATTTCTTCAACAAGCTGAGGAATGTTGGCAAAGAGAAGATTTCGAGGCTTATGGGTGGGTGAGGTCGCTTCGCTTGTAAGGTTATGAGGTTGTGAGGTTTTAAGGTTGTATACCTGACCTTAGAACTGAGCAGGAAAGTAGAGACTAAAAAACCTCATAAAATAACCTCAAAACTTTATAACCTTAAAACCCCATAACCTTAAAACCTCATAACCTCACAAAATAACCTCATAACCTAAAAACCTTATAACCTTATAACCTAAAAATGCACACCTCTTACCTCGGCTCATTAGATTACTATCGCAAACTGCTTCATGATGGTGGAGTGGTGGATTTGTCTTTGCCTTATGCTAAGGGTAGGGGGATGAATCGTTGTCTGATTGATTCGCCTAATGGGGCTTTGGGGCTTTCGGTGCCTGTGTGTGCTGTGAGAGGTAGGGTGACTTCGGGGGAGGTGATGATTGCTGAGCATGGCAATTGGCGGCATCAGCATTGGAATGCTTTGACTTCGAGTTATAGGCAGAGTCCTTATTTTGATTATTATGAAGATGATTTTCGTCCGTTCTATTCTAATCGGGATTGGGCTACGCTGGGTGAGTTTAATGCTGCGCTCGATGCTAAGGTGATGGAGCTGTTGGGTTGGGGCGAGGGTGTGATGACTTGTAGCGAAAACGTTCGTAGGTGGGACGAGCCTTATTATCAGGTTTTTGCTCACAAGCATGGGTTCGTGAGTGGGTTGAGTATTGTGGATCTGCTTTTCAATATGGGGCCGGAGGCTGTGTATTGGCTGTGATGTGGGGGAGTGGGTATGGCTGAGGATTGTGTCTTTAAGGTTTTTACGGTTGACGAGCGTTGTATGACTGCGGTGGAGGAGGTGAAGCGTTTGTATATGTCACGTGGGGAGTGGGCTCGGGAGGTGAGCGAGGGCAAGATGTTTGGGGTGCTGGTCTACGAGGGTGGTTATCTGGCTGCGTTTTCGGGGACTTTGGGGGGCAAGACTGTGCAGGAGGGTTTCGTTCCTCCTGTGTTTGACTCGGTGAGTGGTGGGGGTGGGTATTTCAAAAGGGAGGAGGCTGAGATTTCGGCTATCAACGGGCGTATCGCTGCGTATGAGTCTGTGGGGCTGAGGGGCGAGGCTGGGCGTATGGTGGCTGAGCTGAGGGGG
The DNA here is from genome assembly GCA_945932615.1 of uncultured Prevotellaceae bacterium. Classification (GTDB taxonomy): domain Bacteria; phylum Bacteroidota; class Bacteroidia; order Bacteroidales; family Bacteroidaceae; genus Physcousia. The sequence continues at coordinate 3,729 of CAMEQD010000003.1, forward strand.
GAGCGTAGGGTGCGCTCGCGGGCTTTGCAGAGATGGCTGTTTGACAATTATGTATTTGTCAATGGTAGGGGGGTGCGTAGGTCGCTGACTGATATTTTTGCTCCTTATGGGGGTGCGATTCCGAGTGGGAGTGGGGATTGTTGTGGTCCTAAATTGTTGCAGGCTGCTTTGCTCGAGGGTATTAGGCCTTTGGCTATGGTGGAGTGGAACTCGGCTGACGGGGGTTTTTGCAGGCCGTGCAGACAGCGTTGTAGGCCTATCTTGGAGTTTATGCTCGATGGTCTGAATGCGGAGCGTGACCCTGAGTTGGTGGCTTACGAGTCTGTGATGAGCAGATTGAGGGTGCTGTATGAGGACGAGTGGCTTTGGGTGGTGGTGAAGCCGGGGGGCTTGCTCTCGGTGCCTGGCAAAGAGTTTCTGCCTTCGGTGTTGAGTATGACGGGTGGGCTGGAGGTACATCGTCTTGACATGGACACGAGTGGGCTGATGCTGGTTGCGAAGGGGGCTGAGGTTCAGAGGGCTTTGCGTCTGGCGTTTGAGCGGCGCGAGGTGTATAAGGTGTATGATGCTTTGCTTGAGAGAGAAATGGTCGTGGGCTCGGAGGGGGTGATTGACTTGGCTTTGAGGGCTGATATTGCCAATCGTCCTCGTCAAGTGGTCGATGTTGTCGGGGGTAAGGTGGCTGTGACGCGCTATCAGGTTGTGGGGAATATGGGTGGCTGTGCTCACGTACGTCTGTTTCCCCAGACTGGGCGTACTCATCAGCTGAGGGTGCATTGTGCTTCGGCTGAGGGTCTGGGCAACGCTATCGTGGGTGACAGGCTTTATGGGGTGGGGGCTGAGGGGCTGAGGCTCAATGCGAGCGAATTGCGCTTTGTACACCCTGTGACGGGGAGGGTGATGGAGTTTAGGTGTAGTGCAAAATGGTTAGACGCTCTGGGTTGAAGACTTGGCGCGCGGCTTCGAGTACTTGCTCTGGGGTGATGGCGTTGATGCGCTCTATGAGGGTCTGGAGCGAGAGGGTACGGTTGTAGTGGAGCATGCGTTTGCCCATGCCGATGGCTACGCTTTCAGGATTGTCATACGAGAGGGCTATCTGACCTGTGAGTTGGCGTTTGGCTGCGGCGAGAGTGCGTGGACTAAGGGGGCTGTCGACGAGACGGTGTAGCTCGCGCTCTACGAGCCTCTGGCATCGTTTGACGTCGTGATGGTCGCAGCCGTAGTAGACGGCCCATACGCCGGTGTCGGTATAGGTGGTGAGGGTGGACTCTACGGTGTATACGAGTGCGCTCTTTTCGCGCAGGGCGAGGCTTAGACGGCTACTGAGACCGGGGCCTCCGAGTATGTTGTTGGCAAGGTAGAGGGCGAGGTGGCGTGGGTCGTTGCCGCCAAAGGATCGGGCTCCTATCATGACGTGGCTCTGGTGTGTGCCTTTGTCATAGGTGTAAGTGCCTGGGGCTGTGGTATTGGCCGGAGGTGTGGTGTGGTGGGGCGTGGCGTCGTGGGGCATGGATATGGTGGGAATATGCCTGAGTATCTGGGACTCGCTGACGTTGCCATAGACGAAGAGGACGCTGCGCTCGGGGCGGTATTGGCGCTGGGCGTAGGCAAGAATGTCGTCGTGGGTGTACTGGCGTAGGCGCTGCTCGTCTCCGAGGATATTGCGCCCGAGGGGGTGACCGTGAAAGAGTTGGGCTTCGAAGTCGTCGTATATGAGTTCGCTGGGGCTGTCGTTGTATGACTCTATCTCGTCGATGACGACTTCGACTTCTTTGTCTATCTCTGATTGGGGATAGGTGCTGTGGTATACGATGTCAAAGAGGAGGTCGAGGGCTCGAGACAGATGCTTACGGTGGCAGGCACAGTAGTAGACAGTCTCTTCCTTGCCAGTGAAGGCGTTGAGGTCTCCGCCGACGCTCTCGATGCGAGTGATTATCTGGCGCGAGCTGCGTCGCTGCGTTCCTTTGAAAGTAAGGTGCTCGGTGAAGTGGGCGATGCCGCTTTCGGAGTCGAGCTCATGTCGGGTACCGCTACCTATGGCTATACCACAGTATACTGTATCTGTAGGGCTTGGTGCGCACACGAGGCGCATGCCATTACCTAAAACTAATGATTTCATAGTACAAAGTTACAAAAAAAGTGCATCTTGGTGGTGGGGCTATCGTCGGTTTTTTGTATTTTTGCACCAAATTTTTGATATACTACGTATATGAGTATGACGTTGGCTGATCTTGAGATTGGTGCGAGTGCTACGATTGTCGGTGTGGGGGGCGATGGTTCTCTGCGCCAGCACTTGCTGGATATGGGTATGTTGCCTGGGGTGGAGGTGACGATGATAAAGTTTGCTCCGATGGGCGACCCTTTGGAGGTGCGCATACACGGCTACGAGCTGACGCTGCGCAAGGCTGACGCTGCGGGGATAGTGGTGGAGACCTCCGGACACGGACTCTCCAATGCGGAGCACCGCAAGAGCGAGGAGTTTGCTATATCGCCCGAGGTGGCAAAGCTGGGGGGATTGGAGCATCCTGGCCTGGGCGAGGAGGGCAGATACCACTCGGAGCAGGAGAGGGACTCGGGGGTACACCACTCGGCCGTTGCAGGGCCGCTGACCTTTGCTCTGGTGGGCAATCAGAATTGTGGCAAGACGACGCTCTTCAACCAGCTCACCGGCTCTAACCAGCACGTGGGCAACTTCCCTGGGGTGACGGTAGACCGCAAGGACGGGTTCATCAGGGGACATCACGATGCTGTGGTGACGGACTTGCCTGGCATATACTCGCTCTCACCGTACACGAGCGAGGAGATAGTGAGCCGACGTTTCATTTTGGAAGAAAAACCTTCAGCTATCATCAATATCGTGGATGCTACGTGTATAGAGCGCAACCTCTATCTGACAATGCAGCTGATGGAACTGGGCATACCGATGGTGCTGGCTCTCAACATGATGGACGAGGTGGAACACAATGGGGGGGCTGTGCGTATCAACCGCATGGAGGCTATGCTTGGCATTCCTGTGATTCCAATATCGGCGATGAAAAACGAGGGCGTGGACGAGGTGATACGTCACGCTCTTCATGTGGCACGCTATCAAGAGGCTCCTCTGAGACAGGATTTCTGCTCGCCAAACAGGAATGGAGGTGTGGTACACCGTGCGATGCACGCCATCATGCATTTGATTGAGAATCGCGCCAAGAGGGCTGAGATACCGCTACGATTTGCGGCTTCGAAGCTGATAGAGGGTGACGCTTTGGTGACTGAGACTCTGGGGCTGAGCGACAAGGAGCAGGAGGCCGTGGAGCATATCGTAAGGCAGATGGAGGAGGAGCGTGGCTTGGATCGTCAGGCTGCTATGGCTGCTATGCGCTTTGCCTACATCGGTGAGGTTTGTGAGCAGACTGTGGTCAGGCCGCATGAGAGTGCCGAATATCGGCGTTCGAAGCGTATTGACCGCGTCTTGACGGGGCGTTGGACTGCATTGCCTGCCTTTATCGCTATCATGGGCTTGGTGTTTTGGGTTACGTTCTCGTCGCTCGGGGCATGGCTGCAGGAACTTTGCGAGGCTGGGATAGAGTGGGTCACTGAGGTGACGGACTCGTGGCTCACGGAGTGTGGGATTGCACCTTCAGTACATTCGCTGATTATCGACGGCATATATAGCGGAGTGGGTACTGTCCTCACGTTTCTGCCGCTGATTTTGCTGCTGTTCTTCTTCTTGTCGATGCTGGAGGACAGCGGATATATGGCGCGCATAGCTTTCGTTATGGACAAGCTGCTCAGGCGTATCGGCCTGTCGGGGCGAAGCATAGTACCGCTGCTGATAGGATTCGGTTGTAGTGTGCCGAGCGTGATGAGCTCGCGCACGTTGCCGAGTCATCGTGACCGCAGGCTGACGGTGCTGCTCACTCCGTTTATGTCGTGTACGGCCAAGGTACCTGTGTATGCCTTCTTCTCGGCGGCTTTCTTTCCTGAAAATGCTGCCTGGGTGACGGTGAGTCTCTACGTCATGGGCATAGTGGTGGGCATAGTGGTGGCACTGGCACTCAAGCGCACTCACTTCTCGGGCGAGGCGGTGCCTTTTGTGATGGAGCTGCCCAACTATCGTATGCCGCTGGCAAGCAACGTAGCGAGGCTGCTGTTTGAAAAGGCGAGGGATTTCGTACAGAGGGCGTTCTCGATAATTTTCGTTGCTTCGATGGTGATATGGTTCTTGCAGACTTTTGACTTTGGCCTGGATATGGTGGCTGAGGGGCAGGAGCAGACGAGTATGCTGGCACAGATTGCCGATGTGATGGTGCCTGTGTTTGAGCCTTGGGGCTGCGGTGACTGGCGTATCATTGCGGCTCTGGCAAGCGGTTTTCTTGCCAAAGAGAGCGTGGTGAGCACACTCTCTACACTCTTTGCCGGGGTGCCTGTGAGCGAAGTGCTCACACCTGTGACGGCATACGCCCTGATGGTGTTCTGCTTGCTATATACGCCTTGCGTGGCTGCCATGGCTACGATACGTCGCGAGCTGGGTACGAAGTACGCCGTGATGATTACGGCGTTCCAATGCGTGTTGGCGTGGGTCGTGGCTTATGGGGTATATCTGCTATCTAACCAGTTCTTTGCATAACCTGTCCTGATAGAGTCGGCTCTCACCCACAGGGCTATTGCGGTTGATGATGACAAAGGCATACCAATGTCCGTTGCGAGCCTTGGCATAACCGCTGAGACTCGATACGGCGCGACTCGTGAGTGTGCCTGTCTTGCAGAATATCCTTCCCTTGAACTCTGGTCCTGACATTCGTGTGAGCAACGAGCCACGACGAGTAGGGTGGGAGGGAGTAGCGAGGGCATGGTTCAGCAAAATGTCGCGCATAGACTCGTCACTCCATGCATAGCGTAGCAGGGCAAGGAGAAAGTTGGCGTCGACACGGTTGTCGGGCGAGAGTCCGGAGCCGTCGTTGAGTGTGAAGGGGGTGGTGTCATACCGTAAATCCTGACTGAGGAAAAGTTCGGTCTGACTCTGCCCCTTGCCTCGGAAGGGCTCGTAACGGTCCCGGTAGTGGTTGGTGTGGTGATAGAGGGCATCGGCCTTGATATTGCTGCTGTGTATGAGCATGGGCGAGATGACCTGCTCTATGGGGGTGGTGATGGTCTTGAGGGGTGTGATACCGACGTATATGCGCGGTCCTGGTTCTACCCTGATATTGTGATACTTGATGCCTTGCCTGGCGAGCAGGGTGCTCACCTCGCTTCTGATGCGCCGCTGACCTTTGAGCAGGACAGGGAGCTTGTTGTACGGTATGTCCCATACGGAGGCTGTGTGGTGAGGACGCAGAGTGTCGGTACGGGCAAGGTTGAGTACGACTTTGCCTTCGATTTGGCTTATACCTTTGCTGCTGAGGGCTGAAATGAGGGGTGAGAGGTCGTCGATGACTGGGTCGTCATCGGTCTGTATGATGACATCACCGTGGAGGGTGCCGCCCTTAATACGTCCGCGCGTAGAAATGCGTGTCTGGTATTTGTGCTCGGGACCAAGTCGCTTGAGGGCTGCTATGGCGGTGAGGAGTTTGATACACGATGCCGGGGGCATGAGCTCGCTCTCGTGCCATGCTACGACAGCCGTATCGGCACTGAGGTCATAGACGGTGAGGGCTATGTCGGCCGTATCGAGGCGTACGGGAGCTTGCATGAAGGCTCTGAGACGCTGCTCCATTTTCTTGTCTGGACACGCCTCTGCGTTACGCTCATTAGTGTGGTCGACTTTTTCTGATAGACTATGATTTTCCCAATATTCTCTAAGTGTGCTCACTGGCCAGTATACGAGCCACGATACAATAGTAAGAGTGATGCACCAAAGCACCACTCTTACCCAACGTTTTAGTCTGCGTTTCTTTTTCTTCTGTACCATCGGCTATTCTGGACGCATTACTACTATCGCATGCTTGCCTGAGGCTATCTTTTTCATCTGGGCTGAGACGAGCTCGGGGGTTATGTCCTCGACAGCCTTCTTGTAGCCCGTATGGTCATCGCTGCCGTAGATGTCGTAGTTTTCGATGACGCTCTGCCAGTATGAGTTCTTCTTTAGGTTGACATCAGCCTCCTTGAGCATATTGGCCTTGACCTTGGCGACCATATCTGGATCGGCACTCTGGCTGACTTGCTCTACGCCTTGCTTCATAAGGTCGAGAGAGAGGTCGACCTTTTCGGGCACAGAGATTGGTGCATAAATCTGCATCAAGATATAATCCTTGCTGCCCTGCACACCGCGGTTGGTATGGGCGTATGCTCCTACGCTGTATGCTGCTCCAGCATCTTCGCGCACGCTCTTGAGCAGTACCATGCTGAGCACCTCTCCGCAGACGCTTGTGAGGAGACGCTCCTGCTGTGTGGTCTTGCCCTCAGTCTTGTACATCTGTATGATGTATGGCTTTGGAGTCTCCATCTTGCGCTTGAAGTCGCACACCCTGTCGGTGTCGAAGTAGTTGCGTATGTCGGTGGTCTTGACTGCCTTGCCCTTGCCTGGGAGCGATGCTATGTATTGGCATACGAGGGTGCGTATGCTGGCTTCGTCGTAGTTGCCTATGATGGTGAATGTGAAGTTGCCTGCTACGGAGAATTGCTCGCGTGTGATCTCGATGCAGCGGTCGAGTGAGATGCTCTTGAGGTCGTCTACGGTGAGATTCTTGGTGCGAAGGTCGCCGTTTTTGGTGACAGACTGCACACTATCAGAGAGTGCCGTCTCGGGCTGGAGATCGCGGTTCTTGAGCTGAGTCTCAAGCATACCCATCATGGTCTGGAAGGCCTTCTCGTCTTTCTGTGGGGCTGTAAAGCTGAGATACATGAGCTGGAGCATGGTCTCAAGATCCTTGGGGGTAGACGTGCCATTGAGCTGGCTGTAGCGCTGGCCGAGTGATATGTTGAGGTGGGCCTGCTTGCCTGCAAGGGCTTTCTGCAACTCGGTATTGGTGAAGTTGCCCAGTCCGAAGGTCTGCGTCACTCCGTCGTAGACTTTGAGGTTGTTGTAGTCCTGCTCGCGGTAGAGACACTCTCCGCCTGGAGCGTAGCCGCTGAGGAGGACTTCATCGTCCTTGAAATCGGTCTTCTTGAGTATGACGCGGGCTCCGTTGGAGAGGAAAAGCTCGGTATAGCCGAATGTGTCGTTGACGGTCTCCTTTTTGATGGTGCCCGGCTTGGGCAGCTGGGCTATGAGGGGCTCGTCCTTGACATTGTCTACCCATGCCGTGACTTGCTCGGCACGCACCTGATTGAGAATCTGCCTCATGTCGGCAGGCTCAAGATAGACTGTGCCTTCCTTCTCCTGGGCAAAGACATAGGAAACGAGGTTGGTGTCCTGAGCTATGTTGAGACCGTTCGTCACGCCCTGATTGATTATCTCTACGGGTATGTTTTGTGCTATGGCCTTCCACAACTGGTACTCGGTATCGGCATCGGGCATTGCCTTGCCTTCGAGGAAGTGGTCTGCACAGGCTCTGTAAAACTTTTCGTGCTCACGCTTGTCGCGGTTGGAGTATTCCTTGTCGACGAGGGATATTATCTCTTCCTTGGCACGGAAATACTCCGTACCGGTAAATCCGTGTTCTGCCATACGCTTTATCTCACGCACTAATGTGGCGTAGGCCTCGCGCTCCTGCCCCTGCTTGGCCACACAGGTGAAGTCCCATGCGTCTTTAGTCTTCGACAGGATATAGCTGCCATAGTCCAAAGAGAGGTTGTTGAAGGGGCAATCGGGAGTTTGGGCAAGCTCGCTCATACGATTGTTGAACATCATCTCGACTGCTGCAACGATGTAGTCCTGAACAATCTCCATCTGAGTACCCTTAATCTCCTGTGGAGTAGGCTCGGTCTTCAGCATTATCGACATGATGCTGTATGGCATCTCTTTGTCTCTGTCGCTGATGAGTATGGCTTCATCATTGTCAGGCACGGCGACTGGCTCTACATGGGCTGCGTCTGGACCAGCCTTGGCCTCGCCAAAGATGGCCTTGATTTGCGCTTCGGTATGGTCGACATCAATATCGCCGATGACGATGATGGCCTGATTCTCGGGGTGATACCACTTGCGGTAGTACTTGCGAAGAGCCTCGTAGGGGAAGTTGTCTACGACCTCCATCGTGCCGATGGGGAGTCGCTCTCCGTATTTACAGCCGGGGTACATCTTTGGCAGGTTGCGCTCGAAGAGACGCTGTGAGGCACTACTGCTCATAGCCCACTCGCCGTGGATTACGCCGCGCTCCTTGTCGATCTCCTCGTCTTTGAGCAAGAGTCCGCCAGCCCAGTCCTGAAGCACGAGTAGACAGCTATCCAAAGCTGACTGACGTGTGGTGGGGACGTTGTCGATATTGTAGACTGTCTCCTCTATGCCGGTATAGGCATTGAGGTCCTGGCCGAAAGCCACTCCGAGAGAACGGGTGTACTCGATGATGCTGTTCTTCTCGTCGGGGAAGTTCTTACTGCCGTTGAACGCCATGTGTTCAAGGAAGTGAGCCAGTCCGCGCTGGTCATCATTCTCCTGGATAGAGCCGACGCGCTGCGCGATGTAGAAATTGGCGACATGTTCGGGATACTTGTTGTGACGAATGTAGTAGGTGAGTCCATTATCGAGCTTGCCTATACGTGTCTGTGGGTCGGTAGGCAACTTTGGCAGTTGCTGAGCCCGCGTGCTTGCCGTTGCTGCTATGAGCAGGAAAAGCACAAGGAATTTAAGTTTGGTCATTTTTTTTGTTGTTTTGTTATTTTGTTGTTTGGTTGTTTTGTTGGTTGTATTGTTTGTTGGTTGGGCTTTTTGTTGTTTGGTTGGCTGTTTGTTATTTGGTTGTTTGGGTCTTTTGTTGTTTTGTTGGTTGTTTTGTCACTTGTTGATAGTCGTTAGAACCAACTAAACAACAAAACAACTAAACAACTAAACACCCAACTACCCCAACGATATTATCTTATCCATGAAATAGGGGAGCTGCTTTTTCCACCAGCACCAGTCGTGGTCTACATCGTAGCCCCAATAGTCTACCATAGCTGGTATACCCTTGTTTTTGAGCACTCCGTCGAGACGTCGTGTGCTTTCGAGCAATTCGTCCTCCCAACGTCCCTGACCTACGCAGATATAGATGTTGCGCTTGGGGTAGAGACTCATCCAAGGGTGATCCTCGGGCATCTCGCGCAGGAAATCAACGGGAGAGTTCATAAACGTCAGATCATCACTATAGAATGGGAAGCCATATCCGGCATCATACAGACCGCTGAGGGCTATGACAGAATCGAAGATGTCGGGGCGGCGGAAGAAGAAGTTGCCGGCATGGAACGCTCCCATCGAGCAGCCCGTGACGATGAAAGTCTCATCGGGAGTCTTGCGTACCTCGGGGATAAGCTCCTCGCAGATATAGTTGAACCATCGCTCATGTTGCTCTATGCGCCAGCGGTTGTCCTGCCCCTGACGGCTCCACGTCTCAGAGTCGATACCATCGCAGGCGATTACCCTTATCTTGCCCTTTTCAATCCAGGGTGAGAGAATGTCTATCATTCCAAAGCCTTCATAGTCCCAATAGCGACCATTTTGACTGGGGAAAGCGAGTACGGGGTGACCCTCCTCGCCGTATGTCTTGTATTCCATATCGCGTCCGAGCGACTGGGAGTAATGTTTGTGATATGAGGTATGCATTTTTTTAAGGTTTTGAGGTTATAAGGTTTTAAGGTTTTAAGGTTATTTCTTAAGGTTTTGAGGTTATTTTGTGAGGTTATTTTTGAGGTTATAAGGTTTTGAACTCTCAGCTCTCAGCTCTCAGCATAGTCTTTGAGGTCAGGTAAACAACCTTAAAACCTTAAAACGTTTCCGATAAGCGAGAGCAGAGAAAGCTCGCTTGCTCTGCCGAGCGCAGGGAACGAAGGCGCAGCCAACCTTACAAGCGAAGCGACCTCATAACCTCATAAATAACCTTACTTCCGATTACACGTATCAAACAGGAACTCGTCACGCTCTCCCTCTGTACGGAATCGGGCTATGTACGCCTGATCGCCCATGGCAGGAGCGAGAGCCTTGTCGATATGCGGAGCGAAACACATGGCCCAACTGTATTTCTGCATGAGTTCGTCGTGGCTGAGCCAGTACTCCTGATTGGCACGACGTCCTGCATACACGCAGTAGTAGTCATCGTGCGGATCCGCATCGGTGCGGCGGTCAAAAGCTATCATGTCAGCCCAAATCTTGTAGACATTGACGTTGTGGGCATAGTTGATCATGTCGGGAGTGAAGCCCCCACCAGGGCGCATATTCACCTCAAGAGCCACGAAATCACCCGGCTCACCGAGACCCTTGTGAGGGCGTTGGAGCTGGAAGAATTCGAGATGTACGAAACGGCTTCGCACTCCGAAAGCCTTGACCGTGCGGCGACCCCAGAAGCGGAGGTTCTCGTTGATATATTGCTGCACATAGTAAGTGCTGTCGAGATTATAGTTGACGATGTCAGCAATGGAAGGCGGACACACACACATACTCTCAAACAGAGGCTCGCTGTGCGAATCTATGATAGCATCATAGGTACAGATATTGCCTGTGATAAACTCCTCGATGACGTAAAGCTCCACCTGAGGAGTCTCGCGGAAGAAGCGGCGCACCTGCTCCTCGCTCTCCAACTTTTGAGCACCACCTGCACCCACACCCACATCAGGCTTTGCGAAGACAGGATAGTTGGCCTCCCACGCGAAGTGAAGCACGCGGTCAATCCCCTCGCTGCACTTTATCTGACGCGCCGTGCGAATACCCCCGGCAGCGTAGTATTTCTTCATCTCCGACTTCTCCTTGATACTGTCGATGGCATCATTGCGTATACCCGTAGTGATATTGAAATCGGTACGCAGACGCGCGTCGGTCTCGAGCCAAAACTCATTGTTACTCTCCAGCCAGTCTATCTTGCCATATTTGTGGGCAAAAAATGCCACAGCACGATACATCTGGTCATAACTGGTCATGTCGACAACCTTGTAATACTCAGTGAGGTTGTTCTTCAAGTTTGGACTCAAATTCTCGTAAGGACAATCACCAATACCTAACACATTCATTCCGTTCTGTTTCAGAGCAGCACAGAAATTCCAGTAATTCTCTGGAAAATTGGGAGAGATAAAGACAAAATTCATAATTCAACACGTTTTCTGCGCTGACAAAGTTACAAAAAAGTTACGAATAAGTGAGCGGAAGAGCAAACAAAGCTCGCCTTAATTTGTGATTTTCCATACACATTTTCAGAAAAAATACTAACTTTGCGCACAGACACAACGACAAACACACATAAAAACTATGCGAAACTTTGATTATCAGACACCCACACGACTAATCTTCGGTAAGGGCGTAGTAGCAGAAAAACTACAGCAAGTCATGTCCCAGTTTGGAGACCGAGTCCTCATCACATACGGAGGAGGGAGCATCAAACGCAGCGGACTATACGATCAAGTACTTCAACTACTTGAAGACAAGGAGATATACGAGTTGCCAGGCATTGAGCCCAACCCAAAGTTCAATCCCAGCGTCATCGAAGGCGTGCGAATATGCAAACAACACAACATTGACGTCATACTCTCAGTAGGAGGAGGAAGTGTTCTCGACTGCACGAAAGCAATCGCCGGTGCAGCATGCTCAGACGCAGACCCATGGGACATCATCACAGGAAAAGCCCCCACACTCAAAGCCATCCCCATCGTCGACATCATCACCCTCGCAGCCACAGGCTCCGAGTACGACATGGGAGCCGTGATCTCACGCACAGAGACCAACGACAAGCTCCCCTATTTCTCACCATTAGTCTTCCCTGCCGTTTCATTCATCGACCCCACATACACATTCACACTGCCCGTCAAGCAGACCCTTGCTGGCATAGCAGACTGCATCAACCACATCATGGAGCAATACTTCTGCGGCGAACACATCATGATGAACGACGCCTTTATGGAAGGAGCAGTAAAATCATTAGTCAAAAACGTCCAGACAGTACTCGCCCAACCCGACAACTACGATGCACGCGCAGAAATCTTCTACGCCACCACACTCGGTTGTAACGGCATCTATGCCCTCGGCAACTCCGAAAGCGGTTGGCCCATGCACGCCATCGAGCACGCCCTCTCTGGACACTACGACATAACCCACGGCGAAGGGCTTGCCATCGTCACCCCACGCTGGATGCGACATATTCTCAACAGCACCTCGGGCGAACTACACAATCAAGTGGTAGAGCGCATCACATCGTTCGGCAAAAACGTATTCGGCACATCATCGCCCGAAGAGAGCATACAGGCTATCCATGAGTTTTACGAGAGTATCGGTATCCCGATGACGCTCAGCGAACTCGGAATCGATGACAGCCGTATAAACGAGATGGCACACCACATAGCAGTCAACGAAGGACTCGACAAGGCATGGGTACCTCTGCACGAAGAGGACATTGCCGCTATACTGCATGATTGTTTATAAGGTTTTAAGGTTATATGGTTATAAGGTTTTGAGGGTTAATGTCTGTTTAATGGTCGGTAAACGAAAGGTATAAAACCTCAAAACCTCAAAACCTTATAACCTCATAACCTTACTCATAACCTCACACACATATAGGGCACGAGGTCGTTGAAAGCCCCGTGCCCTGCGGTAATCACCAATAAAACACAATGAAAAATTTGGTATTGAATTTCATTTACCATTCGTAGTCCCAACCGCCAGCAGAGCCTCCGATGCCGTCACGGCCCAATTGGGCATCGTCGGCGTAGGTGTCCACTTCGACAGACTTGTTCAACAACATGCTCTCGGTCGAGCTTGCTGCGATAATTTGGGGGACTTCAATCTCGATGATATCGACACGTGGAGAAATATATCTTTTCTTCATAACTATAACGTCACAGTTCTGGTTTAACATTACTTTATCATAACTTTACCGCCGGAAATATAGAGTCCGGATTTGGGCTGGGTCACACGGCGTCCGCAGAGGTCGTAGGTCGTGGCGTCGTCGTGCAGGCTGCCCGCGTCTGACATCGCGTCTGACACTTCGTTGATGCCGGTCTCGATGCCGAAGTCAAAAGTCAGGCCTCGTGCTTGAATTTCGCTCTCTGGCATGATGGGTATATATGCCTTGAAGCCGTTGTTGTACCATTTGCCGTCGGTCACTTTGGCCGGATACAGACCTACTTCATTGCCGGCGGGTTTTGACAGCACGTAGCCTCCCCACAGGTCTGTTCTGAAGATGGTGCCGGCGTAGGTGCCAAACAAAAGGTTATCGTTGTTTAGCCCCTGATAATCGTAGGTTGACTCCTCGATGGGTAGTAGTACACACTCGTTCTCATTCAGTAGCTCTACGTTTTCGAGTTCGAGGATTACGCCTACGTTGGCTGCTATGTTGTCCTGCTCGACCATCGTCACGGAGTTTTCGCTCATGTCGCTCACCGTGTAGGCCCTGATGCCTTCTTTCAGTCCGAGCTGTACGGGCGAGAAGAGTGAGGCGTATCCGATGGAACTGTTTATCTTGACGGGCAGTTCTTTCACTTCCTCCAGAACCCAGTTGTGAGAATAGTCATACTGGCTGGTAGGCAGTTCTTCACTGCTTTGAACAATATAAGTGTAGCCATAGATATACTCGCCGTTGATCTTGATATTATACTGGCCTGCGGCGTTCTTTGCAGCGGTAAACACGACTTGCTCTCCATCGTCGGGTTTGGGGGTGTGGCTATACTCCTTATCGGCCATGAAATTGGTGGGACCGATGTAACGACCGTGTCCCCACGAGACGAGATGATTGTTGTATAGCAGGAATATCTGGTCCGGGTGTTCCTTATATTCATGCTCCATGCTGAAATATTCCCCGCGAGTCACACTACTGGGCGTCCACCACTCATAAGGCAAGGTTTTTGCAGAAAGATAACTGTCATTGCCGACACAACGCAGACGATATAACCGATACTCTTCGGGCTGGTTGATGGTAAGGTCTGCTACGGTTTTTTTGAAAGTCTCATAGTCTCTGGCTATGTCTTCCAGCGGAGTCTTGTCGTCGCTGTTAATTTTGTCTTTATTGGACTCGTAGGTCTCAATCGCCTTATCGTAACACTTTTGCAGGGATGGGTTCTCCTCGCTGCCTGTATAGTTGTTGACTCCGGGCTTGTCTTTCCATTCCCCACTCTCGGTGTCGTAGTAGTTTGCCCTGACCCACTTGGTGTAGCTGTTGAGTGCGGCAAGTGCCACCATATAGTTACATTTCGCCTGCTCCTCGTCCGTGAGGTCGCGCACTTCGACAATCTGATGTGCGTTGGTGTCTTCGCCTGGAGAACGCAGACCCCCGCTGTTATCATCGCCTTTCCAGTTGAATACACCTGGTTTACTCCCGTGTCTGTTGTGGCGTACTGAACCGTAGTTGTCGGTCGAGAACATAAAGGGGGCGTCATTGAACGTGCTGGGGTAAATCTGTACGGGGTCTCCTTCACCGAGTGCAAACACACCGCCCTCTTCAGCATTCTTGCACACGAATTTCATGCACTCGAGGTTGAGGAAGAAGTACTCGTCGTACCATTTCAACACTGCCCACTGTGCGGCTTTGCTGAAGTTGGTGTTGATGTAGTCATATGCCGAAGTAGAACATAGCACATCGGGGTTTTGCTCATTGTAGCATAATTGATATCCAAGCTTGTTAACCAGCCGGTAGGCCTTGCTGTTCGACAGTTCAGACTCATTTGAAATCGGTTTCCAGTCATCCGCCTTGACGCCCACGACGTAGAGTGACAAGGCTGTAAGCAATAAAAATACTTTCTTCATCATTCTTTTTTTCTTGTTTTGTTTCGATACTTTTGTTTTTTTTTGGCTGCAAAATTATAGCCTTCTCATCGTCCGTCATGGACATACCGACAAAAATGCCATACCATACAGACAAAAACTCAGCTATGACAAAACGACAAATGCCTATTCCGCCTGAGAGTGAACGGAATAGGCATTCTATGCCAAATCGACAATATGCTGCTTTGTCGGCAGCAGAGAGCAGAAAATGTGTCAGAGCAAGCCTTGCTCGTAGAGTTTCTTTACCCTACAATACGTCCTGACGGAGCCAAAGCCGCTGCTCGTAGCGATGTCAAGTTGCGACGCGCCGGGATTTGAGCTGCCATACCTGATGGCGTGCTCCATACGCAGGGTGTTGACAAAACTATAGAACGACCCGAATCGTTCGCGAAACACTACCGAGAGATAGGTGCGGTTCGTGCCGATATGCTTCGACAGGTCCTTCTTGTTGAGGTTGGGGTTGAGATACAGACGCTCCTCCACGACAGCTTTTCTCACCTTAGCCTCTAACTGCTCGAGCATATCCTGAGGGATTTCACACCCGCCACTTTCACCGTCGAGGGCGGCATACTCCCTGACAATCTCTTCGCCGTCGATGCGAATCTGCTCGATGCTCTCCTCGATGGAAGTCTGTCCTTTGCGGCAGTCGCTGCGGTGAGGGTGAAGAATATACACTAACAGGCATACACACCATACTGCAAGCAGCAGGTGGAACACGGCAAGCACAATCATGTTGTCAGCGAAATAGACAATCATTGTGACCACCCAAAAGAGCAAGGGGAAATATACTATAGTCCGGGCAAAATGAATGGGAAAATCATCTTCGTTGGAATACTCTCCATTGAGGAAATCACGAATGCGCCGGGTCAGCCACAGCGTGATGTAGAGAAGGTGGGCTATCAGCAGACACGACGCCAGGGCAATGATGCCCACCACGTAGGGTTCGTACCTCTCCATAACATTTCCTCCCAGACAGGCAAACACGAACAACACCAGTAGCGACAGGGAGGAAAAGGTGCTGACAGGAGCAAAGCGCTCCCACCAACGGGTTTCCTTGAAGAAAAAGAAACTCCTGAAGATTCTCACTCCAAACTGTGGAATAAAGATGACGAGGTAACATTTTGCAAAGAGCCATGCGTCGCTGCTTTGCAGATTAATCAGATATGGCACAAGCAGCAGGGTGGAGAAATATTGGAGAGACACTATCTTGCGTGCCGGGTAAAAGAAGCTTTCACTCTTGTCGTAGGGTCTGCACATGTGAAACCAGCGCACGATGCCGCAGACTACGGCTGCAACCACGAGTATGAGGCACGCGTTGTATGCCAGCGACACCTCATTGATGGAAGAAAAGGTCAAATCAGTCATGTTGTTTTAGTGTGAAATACAAAGTTATGAAGAAACTCTGATATTTCCAAACAAAATTTTGTAAGGTTTTAAGGTTTTGAGGTCGCTTCGCTGGTAAGGTTTTAAGGTTATAACCTCACTAAACCTCCTCATCCCCCCTCCCCTCGTCAGCATTCAGTTTGCGCGCGAGCACGAAGAGATAGTCGCTCAGACGATTGATGAAGGCCACTACACCCCCGTCAACCTCCGCGCCGCTCTCCCTCAGCCTCAAAATCTCGCGCTCACACCGGCGGCACACCGTGCGACACACATGAGCCTGGGCAGCCCCCCTCGTTCCCCCCGGCAAGATGAAAGACCTCATGCGAGGCAAACCGGCCTGCAACCTGTCTATCTCAGCCTCAATCTCGCACACCATCTCCTGAGTGACGACGAGCGAAGGGTGCAGCTCCCCCAGCGAAGAGTCAGTAGCAAGATTTCCGCCCACCACAAACAGCCTCCTCTGCACGAGCGAGAGAAACTCCCCGTCCCCCGCATCGCTGCAATACGTAGAGAGCAAGCCCAAATGCGAATTGAGCTCGTCCACCGCCCCGTAGCTCTCCAGGCGCTGGCAACACTTGCTCACCCTCTGCCCCCCACACAGCGACGTCAACCCCCCGTCGCCCGTTTTTGTATATATGCTCATGACAAAGTAAATTTTGCGTTGAAACCATTTTCATACGAAGGCAAAGTTACCAAATAAATTTGGAAATTACGACACTTATTCGTAATTTTGCATTTGGGTTTGCCACAAAGCTACCATAAAGCGCATGTTTACACTATTTTTAACCTCCAGTCCGTACGACGAGTCGGGAGTAATCTACAGGAAAAACGGCTTCCGCGACGAACTGTTGCGCCAGCTCCCCGGCCACATACGCGGACTCTACATCACCTCTGCCCCCGACGACTTCTACGGCAGCGAATGCGCCTCAGGCGACATGTGTCGCGCTCTGCAGCAGATAGGCATAAAGATCATACAGTGGACCCTGCTCGACCGACGCAACCAGTGCGAGTCCGCCGAGCTCGTACGCAACAGCGACCTCATAATCCTCGGAGGCGGACACGTCCCCACACAGCACCGCTTCTTTCAGGAAATGTTCCTGCGCGAAGAAATACGCTCATTCGACGGCACCCTCATCACCATCAGCGCCGGCAGCATGAACTGCGCAGACATCGTATACTCGCTGCCCGAATACGACGGCGAGTCCATCGACCCCGACTACCAACGCTTCTTCACCGGGCTGGGGCTCACAAGCGTACAAATACTCCCCCACTACTACTCCTGGATAGACCGCAAGATCGACGGCAGAAACGCCTACCGGGAAATAGCCGCCCTCGACAGCCACCGCACACGCCTCTATGTCTTCCCCGACGGCACATACCTGTTCAGCAAATACGGCTACGAAGAAATCCGCGGCGAATGCTTCATCATGGAAAACGGCATCTTCCGCAAAGTAGCCGAAGACGGACAGAAAGTACTCCTCCCCATAATATGATATTCTACTACTCCGGTTGCGGCAACAGCCGCCACATAGCACAGCAGCTCGCCCACGGACTCGGCGAACAACTGCTCTTCATACCCGAACTGACCCGAAAGGGATTCGGACGATACCGGCTGGACGGCAACGAAACCCTCGGCTTCGTCTTCCCCGTCTACTCGTGGGCAGCCCCGAAGCTCGTCGAACAGTTTATACTCGACACAAAATGGGAAGGTACCCCGCGCCACGTATGGTTTGCCTGCACCTGCGGCGACGAGATGGGCTACACCCGACGCATCTTCGAGCAGACACTCCGCAAGGCAGGACTCCCACTCCACGCCTGCTACTGCTTCATCATGCCCGAGACCTACCTCGCCTTCCCCTTCTTCCACCTCGACACCCCCGAACGCGCAGAGGCCAAGATAAAAGCCGCCGACGCCAAACTCCCACGAGTGACAGACGAGATACGCACACACCAAAACACATACGACGAACACATCGGCCCCCTCCCATACATCAAGTCATACCTCATACGCCCCCTCTTCACGCGATACATGAGCGACAAGAAGTATCACGTCGGCACCGACTGTACAGGCTGCGGCAAGTGTGCAAAGGTATGCCCGCTCAAAAACATCACCCCCGACCCCACAGGACGCCCCAAGTGGAACCACCATTGCACACAATGCATGGCATGCTACCACCACTGCCCCCACAACGCCATACACATCTCTACCTACACCAAAGGCAAAGGACAATATCACTACACAGACTCAAAGACATAACGTATAGGCGTTAGTCTCCTTGCGCACGA
The DNA here is from genome assembly GCA_945932615.1 of uncultured Prevotellaceae bacterium. GTDB lineage: Bacteria > Bacteroidota > Bacteroidia > Bacteroidales > Bacteroidaceae > Physcousia. Next base: position 22,189 of record CAMEQD010000003.1, read on the forward strand.
AGCCCAAAGACTGATAGAGAGCATTGGCCGCCACACGCGCAGGCTTGCTCGTGAGATGCAGTTCGATAGGAGCCAAGCGGCGAGCACGCTCCAGAATGCCCAGCATCAGCTCCCTACCGAGCCCGCGCCCCCGATACTCTTCGTCGACCACCACGTCCTCCACGCTCGCCTTCGTCCCCGTAGGGCTATGAAAGACACACAGCGTAGCACAGCCCACGATTCTCCCTCCGTCCGAAGCCACAAGCAGCACACTGTTGTCATCGTCAATCACAGCCCTCAGCTTCTCCGCAGAGAAAGTACACCGCGCACTCAGCGCACGCATCAGCACCTCCATCTGCCCGCAGACCACGTCGTCGCATCGGGTAAGTTCGTAAATTTCCATATCCATCAGTTTTTTTTACGGCATCCCCTTCTCACCACCCCCATGCTGGCAAGCCCAGCGAGACAAAGATACAAAAAATTTCGTTAAAAAAACTTTTTGGTTGTTTGGTTGGGGTGTAATGCTGGATGATATTCTGGCTGATTTTATGCATTTCTACTACTTTTAGTGGGGAAATCACTATTTCTATAAAAAAAGTACAGGCAAAACTTGCACAGTCAAAGAAAATAAAGTAATTTTGCAGCAACAGATTCCGCCACGCTTCCCATTTGAACAGCGAACCAGGGCGGAACTTCGTTTTTATAGAGATATGGATTACACAAAGAAAGCTCTTGATTATACGCAGATCTTGACTCAATTGAAGGCGAGAGGGTTATTGTTCAAAGATGAAGAACGGGCTGTTGAGTTGTTGGCGAATATCAGTTATTTCCGCATTGCAAACTATCTCCGCTATTTTGAAATAGATAACGACAGACACTTATATAAACCTGATACCTATTTTGAGGATGCGGTTTATATCTACTACTTCGACAAAAAACTGCATAGTCTTCTTTTCACGGCAATCCAAAGTATAGAGATATCGCTACGTTCAAAGGTGATACATCATGTTGCCCTTTCTCATGGTCCTTTCTGGTTTGCAGATTCCAATCTGTGCATTAACAGAGTGATGTATGCGGACAATTTGACTACCATAAAGAGAGAGGTACAGCGTTCAAAAGAGGATTTCATCCAAGAACATTTCAGGAAATATAGTTCTCCAGATGTTCCCCCAGTATGGAAGACACTGGAGGTTACTTCTTTTGGCACATTGTCCAAATTGTTCTGTAACCTAAATGACAATCGCGTCAAAAAGCAAATTGCCCGGCTGTATAATCTGCCACAACATCAAGTTTTGGAAAGTTGGATTAAGTGTATTGTAATCCTTCGGAACTGTCTTGCTCACCACGCACGTGTTTGGAATCGACGATTCCCACAAATGCCACAATTATCAATAAGAGCCAGAGGAAACTGGATTGATAGCACTCATGTCCGTCCCAACAAACTATACGCACAGATATGCTGTCTGGCATACCTGTTAGATAGTATATATCCCCAAAATGACTTCAAAGTACAGGTTAAGAATCTGTTAAATGAATATCCGGATATAAACATCCATTATATGGGTTTCCCGAATGATTGGGAGAATCAACCTCTGTGGATGTAGTATTAGTGTCGGTTGTTTGTTGTTTGGTTGGCTTCGCCTTCGTTTCCTACGCTTGGCAGAGCGAGCTTTCTCTGCTCTCGCTTATCGGAAACGTTTTGAGGTTTTTTTGTTGGTTGTTTGGTCACATTTTCGTTATTTGGTCGTTAAAGACCAAAACAACGAATTGTAAAAACACGATGTGCGAATTAATCAAACGGCGCCAGAGAAATGATAAAACGCGTTTTTCGTGTTTTCACGATGCAAAGATACAACATCGCAAAAGCTCATTTTGGGCTTGGGTTGGTTTCGTTGCGAAAAAGTTGGGAAAAAGTGTTTTCGGTGGGTTTCGTTGGGTTTCCGCGTTTATAATATATATATATAATATATATATTATATTTGTATGAAGAGAGACCAGTGCCAGCAAAAGGTCTAAAATGTCAAAAGTCAAAACTAACATAGTGCCCCCCCCGGGGAAAAGAATATACATTATATATATATATAAATAAGGTATTTTTTTAGTCCTTATATATACGCGCGAGAGAGGAGGGGGGGGTGGCTTCGAGTTTTGACTTTTGACATTTTAGACATTGTTGAATTTCTGGAGTTGTGTAGAATTTTTGAGGTTTTAAGGTTTTGAGGTTATAAGGTTTTAAGGTTATTGGTGAATTTGGTTGGCTCTAACGACTATCCGCGACCAGATGACAGTACTAACAAACAAATAACTTTTTTTAGATTATTTGCTAAAAATACAAAATAATTGCATATCTTTGCAGCATCACGTATGTTGCTTTTATGCACAAAGCTGCCTGCGTGGGCTATAATATTCAGAAAGCGTTGCGTACGCCTTGTAAACAAGTCCTTTGCAAGCGAACGTGGATACCTGCGCTTTTTGCGTCTTATGGCGATAGACTTTCGTACAAACTAAACGCCCGACTGGGTATCTTGGGCATGTATTGTGACAAATGGGATTCTTCAACTTCAAAAAGCCACGCACAGATGGGCAGACTCACGATGGGCAGGGCACGGAGCGCACGGGGTTTATTGACAACGTTTTTGTCAATCTCGAAAAGGGTTGCCTGCTGCAACGCTATCCTTATGACAACCTCAGTACCTGCGCCAAGGTTACGGTTCAGGAGGGTCAGCAGATGGTCTTCATGTCTGAGGGTATGTATTCTGAGACGTTCTTGCCTGGGGGTCACACTCTGACGACGAACAATGTTCCTTTCCTGGAGAAAATCATGAACTTCCCCTTCGGAGGTGGGTCGGCCTTCAAGACTACGCTGATTTGCGTCAGTACCAAGCGTCAGCGCTTTGCTGGTGACGACGCGGGATGGGGCGTGGGACTCACCGTGCGCGACTATACTCTCAGCGACGAGGGCATCACCATCAAGGTGGGGGCATACGGCAGTTATGAATTCCGCATCACTAATGCTATTGCTTTCATACGCGAATATAGCGGCACGGAGCATGAGATTTGGCTTGACGACTTTGCTAAGGAGTTCTCATCGGCCATCAGCCAACGTGTGACTCCGGCATTGAGCAAATTCTTCAGCCAGCGCAAAATAAGCATCACCGAGGTCAACAACTATCTTGCTGAGGTTGCTGACTTTGCTAAGGACCAGGTTAACGAATATCTCGAAGACTATGGTATCGAGCTGACGAAGTTTGATGTGGAGGCTATCAACCCTATAGAGAGCGACCCGAACTATCAGAGGATTCTCGCTGCGCAGACTGAGGCTGGTGCAATGGATCTGGAGAGCCGCGCTCTTGCTCGCAAGCGCCAGCGCGAGGGCTACAATTATCAGCAGGAGCGTCAGTTTGATGTCATGCAGACTGCTGCTGGCAACGAGGGTAGTGCCGGACAAATGATGGGGGCTGGTATGGGTATTGGTATGGGCTTTGGTATGGGAGGTGCCGTGGGGGGCATGATGGGGCAGATGGCTCAAGGGGTCATGGGTGCACAGCCGCAAACGACTCCTCCACCAATGCCGCAGGCTGTACAAATATACTTGTATATCAACAATCAGCAGGCTGGTCCGTATGACATGAACATTCTTGCTCAGATGGTTTCACAGGGCATACTCACTCCGTCTACCCTGGCTTGGAAAGTAGGTATGCCGCAATGGGCTGCTGCTTCGACTCTCCCTGAGTTGGCTCCGCTCTTTGCACCGCCTGTTCCGCCTGTTCCGCCAGCACCGCCCACACCGCCTACCATGTAAATCTATGACGTCTATAACCAAGTAAAAGACAATGAAAAATCCGTTATATCAATGGTTGATGCCTGTTTTGGCCATAGGGGCAACTGTCTTGGGATTCTTGCTGCTCATGCCCGACGAGCCTACAGCTCTGTTTTGGACTAACCTGACGTGGTCGCTTGCTCTCGTCGTTCTCTTTTTCGTGTGGCTGCGATGGGGCAGATGGACTTCGCGTTTCGTTGACGAGCAGACTACATACTTTCGTGTCTTCCTCGGTGTAGGCACCTTGTATTACATCGTTGCGTCTGTGGCATGGATGATGGTGTATTTCGCCTACGGCACGGAGGCTGGCCGCTCTTTGCTGCGTGTATACTTGCGCCATGGCAAGATTCTCGAACATCTGCCCGAGATGTCTATTCGCATATATCTCTTTGGTATTCTTGTACTGACTGTCACGTGGGTGGTACTCGCTACTGTCATGGGACGCCATGACGTGGCCTACAACTCTCAGCAGACGGCTCTTGAGAATGCTACGGCTGACGTTCGTGACTTTGTGGCTGAACTGCGTGACTTGGCTGCGGAGCACCAGACGGCTCAGACCAAGCGTGCATGGGCTGCTCTCATTCGCGAGGCAGAATCTGTTCCTCCACGACAACTCCAGTCGAAAATCGATTCTCTACGCCAGCGGGCGAATAAGTTGATTGGATAAGATTAACCTTATAACCTAAAAACCTTATAACCTAAAAACCTTATAACCTAAAAACCTCAAAAAATATGTCACTAAAAGATCGTATCAACAAGAACCAGCGCACCCACGAGAAGGGTTATGTCTCCTTTACCGAGGAAGACTTGCGCGAAGCCACGACTCAGAATCAAGTCAATGCCGAAGCTTATTCGCTCCTCGACGCTGCCATGCACACCAGCAGCCACATAACCGAGCGCGACCGCAATGGCAACGAGTGTCTCATTGACAACATCTATCCTTGCACCAAGGCTGAGTGCGACGAGATGGACGACCTGCTCAATCAGGCGGAGCGTGCTGCTGTTGACAAAAACGACAGCTTCTTCAACGAGCGTCTCTGCGAGCTGCGCGACATCGTGGAGTGGTCGCGCAAGAAGCACTGGAATTTCAAGTGGTCGCTCATACTGGGCTGTATTCTCTCTATCTTCGGAATGATGTACCTGCAGGACGATGCCGAAAGCGAAGCTAAGGCGCGTGCTGCCGAACTGAGCAAGGTGGAGGCTTGGACTGAGCAGGACACCACCATTGCTTACGAGGCTTGTTCTGACCAATACGTTGCTCCATTGCCTCTTAACTCAGCCAATGCTAATAAGAATGCACGTCTTGCCAGAGTCAAGTGCAAGATTTCTTCGTCTGAGAAATACGTTGCCGATTATCAGGCACAGTTGGATACGTGCACCGACACGAAACGTAGAGCGACGTATCAGAAATTTCTTGAAAACAACAAAGCTAATATCGAGAAGTATACAAAGCAGTATCATGAAATCAACGATATGAAGTTTGGGGATTTCAAGAAGATGGTCATAAGCGAGATGCAGGCTTCATCTGACGATGCCAGCAGCCATGCTACGTGGATGTATCTGCTCTACATCTATGTTATCATTCTCATTCCTGCCTATATCTACTACACGCATCAGTACGGCTACAACATCACACGCCACCGTACAGAGGCTAAGGTTCTCGGAGGAATACAGACTGTGGCTTTCTCGATTGCGGGCTTCTTCCTCGGCACGGGTCTTGCCATGAGCCTACTGCCTGACTATGAGGTGACGTATAGCGACGGACACAAGGAGACCGAGGGCAATACGGCAAACATTGCTATCATCGCGCTCAAGTTGGTTCTGATGTTTATTGGACTTGTCATTTTCGCTGTCACTTCTGTCTTGATAATGAGCTATGTGACTATCATTGCTATAAAGCGCGACCACGACTGGTCTAAGGTGGCTGCCGTGACATCGGCTGCGGCGCAAAAGGCTAATGCTATGGTTCAGGAAAAACTTAATAACAAGAAATAATGGCACAACTCAGTATCAACCAGTGTCAGACTTGCGGCAAGATTTTGGCTCCCGGAGTCACCGAATGTGGCAAGTGTCACACTAAGCATAGTCTTCAACCTACCATTGTCAATCCGCTTCGCTTCAGTGCTGCGGAGGCTGCGGAGTACCGTGCACAATTTCAGGAGCAGGTCGAGGCGTGTCCTAAGGACTCGAACGCTCAGTTTGCCATGGGACTCACATATCTCGGTCTGCACAACTACGAGCTTGCCGACGAGCATTTCGTCAAGGCTGTACAACTGACGCCTTCCAACCCCGATGTCTACTACTATACGGCTCTGTCTATGTTTCATCATCGCTCGGTGATGAACCTCAGCAAGGCTGAAATGGGGCGCATCGAGGAGTGGCTGCATACGGCCGTTCAGATGCAACCCAAGCGCAAGTATCTAATACTTCAGATGATTCTGCGTCAGGGTATGTCGAGCATGGGTATCAATGTCGACACGGACAAGCTTTCGCCTGCCGAACTCATGAAGCAGGCACGCGTCACTGCGCAGGAGGAAGACGAGCTGCAGGAGATTGAGCAGCATGTGCTCATTACCGACGAGAAAACTCAGTTTCTCATCAACAAGCTTTCAAACGTGTCGGACAATTCGGGCGAGAACAATGGTTCGCCTCTGCTCGACAGTATGATGGACAGCTATGAGGATTTTTGCCAGAACCCTCGCGACGACGACAATGGCACTTCTGCTGAGCGTATCAAGAGTCTCGAAAGCGAGGAGGTGCGCAGGAATTTCTTTAGTCATATCCACGAGCCTCAAAAACCGCAGAGGGTGGATAAGCCTGGATATATTGGTCCTATCTTAACTTCGATATGGAAGGCTGCCTTGGCTTTTGTCGTATGGCTCATCTGTGGATTTATTGCTGGAGTGCTCGACTGGACGGGCTCATATCCTTCTCATGTAGATACCGTGGAGGAACGAATAGCACAGCTCGACACGAAAAAACTTTCCAGAAAGGAAATTGCTGAGGCTTATGAACGTGCTCAGGCTGCCTATGAGTGTGACTCTGCTAAGGATGCACAGATGACTCGCCTGTTCTATCACTATGAGGACACTCTCGAAGAGAATCACTACTTCCTGCCCACTATCAGTGAGGAGGAACTTGCCGAACTGCCCGAGCAGCCTAAATACTTTGGCATCAAGAAGGGTTGGAGGGGCTATGCCGGTCTCGCTTTGTGGCTGTTACCGCTGTTATACTGGCTTATAGGCACTGTCGCTCGCATTTGGAGCAGGGCTCGCGAGCGAAAGGAGATTGACGCTCTCAACACGCGTAATATGCAACAGTACGAATGCGACCAAAATGCTTTCAAACAGCGTCCTTCCATTTCTGACTACAAGGTGTTCTGTTCGCTGTTTGCCGGTCCTAACGATACGTCAATTATCGAGAAGGGTGACTTCGTTAGGGAGGCTCTGCGCCAGGCTCGCATCTCGGAGCGTGACATTCAGAACGGCAATGGCAAGATCTTCTTCTCGTGCTATATGATGGACCTTGATGACAATGGCAAGGATTGCTCTAATCCTGCTGTCACTCTGCGTGATGTTGTAGTGAGGGTCTGCGTTGCTATGCGCGACAGTATCATCTATATGCATGCCGTGTGGGACTCTGCAAGCGATGAGATTCCTATCTTCGATCAGGAGCGTCTGTTGTATGCTCAGATAGCTAATTTCCGCAACGTGGCGTCGTACAGCACTCTTGAGGTCATTTCGCATAGTAATAGCGTTTTGGCAAAGATTATCTATGCTTACGGCAACTATCCTACGCTCTTCCCGTATCAGAGTCTTGATCCTGACGATGAGTTGACATATAGTACCACGCGTACGTCTGATTTTGATGAGTTCTACAACTCTCTTGTCAAGATGCACACCGCATACATCAAGTCGTAAATTTTTCTATTACTGTCCGCTAAACATTCCACATTGAGATTAAATTAGGGCTGATACCAGTGTTAGGTGTCAGCCCTTTTTGGGCAAAAGTACACATTTTTTCGGACAGCCGGTATATGGTTATATTAAGGCTAATTAAAGCTGGTCTTGTCCGCAAGGTGGGGACTATACACAAGAAGGCTTGCTACGAAAAGTCTTGATTTGAGTGAGTTTGAGCATTACGATTCGACTATGTCTAAAAGGTCTAAAAGGTCAAAAGTCAAAACTCGAAGAGAGGCCCCCCTCCGGGGAGTGTTGTTTAGTTTATTTGTTGTTTGGTTGGTTGTACTTGTAAAACAACCGAAATCGACCGGATGACAATACAACCAAACAAACAACTAATAAACCACCTTCCGCCCGTTTACGATATTCAGGCCTTTCCGTATCTTATTGGAGCTGACTCCGTTGATGTTGTAAATCACCTGATTCTCGCTGCTCTCTGCCTCTATGCTGGTGATTGATGTGAAAACATCAAACGAACCTGTGATGGTGACGTCGTGGGCTGGCATGGTGGTGGGGATTTCTTCTTTCCAGCCGCTGAACTCCCAGTCTTCTTTGGTGGGCTCGGGCTCAGGGGTGATGGGGGCACCGTATTCGTAGAAATACTCTCTGTAGACTTCGCCGTCTACGATGTAGGTGAGCTTGTATAGTGTGACGCCAGTGACGTCGGGCATCTGTACTGTCACGGCTGGGAGTGTGGTCTCGGTGTAGTCTGTGCCTTGGAGGGAGGTGAAGAGGCAGTTTGTCACTTTTATGGTGCCGCCTGAGAAGGTGGTCTCTGAGGTGAGGCGGAGCGACAGTATGTTGCCTGTGCCTGAGGTGAGGGTGGCTTGTGAGTTGGCGTTGTAGGCTGTGACGCGCAGCTTGTTATCGCTTACCATGCCTGTGGTGACGGTGAGCGACGATATGCGCTGGTCGGGGGTGACGTCGGCGTATGTCACTCCTTGGGGGAGTATGACGTCGAACTGAAAGCTGACGTAGGGGGTGGCGTTGGCAAGGGATATGTTGAGGTTCCACTCTCTGCCTTGGGTGAGGGTCTCTATGGTGGCGGTGATTTGGTCTTGTGCCTGCATGGTGAGGCACAAGACTGATGTCAGTATTGCAAATAGTGTTCTTTTCATACGTGTGGAGTTTTGTGTGTTGTTGTGGGTTTATCGTACTACTTTCCTGCCGTTGACGATGTATACTCCGTGTGTGGCGCGGCGCGGCGCGGTGTCTTTGAGCTTGCGGCCGGAGAGGTCGTATGCTTGTGGGACGGTGGTGGTGCTGCTGCTTTCGTCGTCGAGTGTGGTGACGGAGGTCTCGCTGTCTGTCATGCCGAATGTTGCGTTTGACGTTGTGAGACAGTGGTCTTCGGCTTGGCTGTCGACTATAAGTGTGTTGGTTAGGGCTATGACTCGCTGCTGTGGGGCAAGGGGCTTGCTGGGGGTAAGCTCAAGGTGGAGGGTGGTCTTGCCTTGTGGCAGAGCGTTGTCGGCTGAGGAGTAGATGGTGGCTCGCCATGTGTTGCCGTGTGTCCATGTGATGGTGGCTGCGTACTGGCTGAGTGTCTCGGGGAGTTTGATTTCGCCTGGCTCGACGCCGTCGGGCAGGGTGATGTCAAACTGTATGGCTGAGTAGGTGCCGCTGTTGACGGTCAGGCTGAGGGGCAGCATGGCTGTCCTTCCGAGGCTTGCTTCAAAGTGCTCGGGGACGAGCATGGCTTCTGCTCGCTGCAGGCGCAGACGGCGGCTTTGCAATGCGCGGCTGTCTTGCACGGGAATCATGTTGAGGAGCATGGCTATGTCTTTCATGCTGATGATGTCGTTGTGGTCGATGTCGGCCTGGCGGAACTCGAAGTTGTCGTTTTCGATGCCGAGAATGTGATTAAGGGCGCAGGCTACGTCGGCTGTGGTGATGTAGCCGTCTTCGTTGACGTCGCCGAGGAGCAGCTCTACTTCTTCGTCGCTGAGGTCGTAGACTTCAAGCTCGTTGTAGATATACTCGGCTCGCCGCTTGAGCCAGGTCTTGGCTTGGGTCGTGAGGCTGGCGTAGTCGCTTCTGCCCCAGACGGTGGCGTCGTGGTCGAAGCTCTCTTTGGCGTAGTCGTAGTAGTCGTCGCAATACTCCAAAAGCTCGGTGAGCTTGCCGCTTTCCATGAATTTCTTCCACAGGCTGTAGTAGGCCTTCTTGACCTTTTCGCTGTTGTTCATAAGGCCGTAGAAGAAGCGTGAGCCGCTGTTATAGGAAGCACCGCTGAATATATCCGTATCGGCGTAGTATACGAAGTACTCACGTGGGTGTGGGCCGTCATATCCGTATGACCAGTCGAAGTCCCATACGGGGCCGAAGACGTATGGTGAGGTTTCGTTGATGACCCACTGGCCATTGGTCTGATCTATGCAGGTCAGGGCGTTCTCGTTGTACACGTACCAACTCTTGGGGTGTTTGAGCTCTTGATTGCGGGTGAGGTCGGTGACGAGCATGGCGCGTACGAAGGCGTCTATGTCGATGCGGTCATAGTAGTCTCCGTCGCTGATGGTCGATGTGAAGGTGTTCCAGCATTCTTGGATTGCTGTGAAATGTTTGTTGGCAAATTCGTAGTTGTTGAGTCTCTCGTCGTCGAGGTCTGGCTCCATGACGTTGGTGGTAACGCCGTATGTGGGTTCGTTGTATTGCCATGTGTCTGAATAGGTGTCGAGCTGGAGCAGTATGGCATTGGTCTCGTCGGGGAGGTCTACGCTGTTGTTGGAGAAGCCTACTTTTTCGGTCATGTTGTATGAGCCGCGGTAGTCTCCGTTGATGTAGAGCTCAACGGGGACGATGTGGTTGGCGGCTACGGTCTTTACCATGTCGGCGAGTTTCATGGCGATGGCGTTGGTGGTCATTGAGCCGGTCTGCTTGTTGGCGAGGAGCACCCAGTTCTTGCCTTTCGTCATGCCGAGGATCTTTTGCTTGCTGGCAAACTTGAGACGGTAGGGGTTTTTGTCATTGCTGCTGCCCGTGGCGGTGGGATCGACCCTGTACGACCAGCTGCTGTTGCCGCGACCGCGTATGTTGACGGGGGTTTCGGGGAAGTCGTCGAAGACGCCTGCGCCGTCTATTTCAATGGTTGCAGACTTGTAGGTGGTCTTGTCCGTAATGAAGAGCCCGTCGTCGGTGGTGATGTATACCTTAGGGACGCGATACTCGGAGGTGGTGTTGTCTGTAGCCCATGTGATGTTGATGTCGTAGTTGCGTCCGTATGGCTTCCATGCGTAGCTTTCTTCTTCTGCCTGGGTCAGGGCTATGGGGTTGTCGGGGTCGGATATGTCCCATATCTGGCCTGTGGTTTGCAGGGTGCTGTATATCTTGAACGAGTGGGGGGCTACGGTGTAGCGTACGACTCCGCCTTCGTAGCGGTTGCGGGTGCGCTTGCTGACTTGCTCTATGCCGTCGATGTATACGCCGGCGTCTTCGCTGTCGGTCTTGAACGAGGCTGTGAGTCGCTTGCCTATGGCTGCGCGTATGTTGAGCTCGAACTGTGAGGGGGGGGTGTAGATGGTGTCCTGACCTTCCACTCTGAAGTAGATGACGTCTTTCTGGAGCTGGTCGTTGTATTTGTTGTTGAACTTGAAGCTGGTAAGTCTTGGCAGCTTTGTCTCATGGCCTGAGAAGGTGTTGGCGGTCTGCTCTATCTCGTAGCTCTTGTATGAGAAGGTCTGGCCGTCGGTGGTGGTGATGGTAAGATTGCCTGCGTCGTCGCGTATCTGCCTCGCGATGACATTGGTGGGGAAGGCGTCAAGGCTGCCATTGGCTTTGAAGAGGAAGAGGGTGTCGCTCTCGACTGATGTGCCTCCGCCTGGGGTGTATGCTTCTACGGTACAGGTGGCATACTGTCCGCTGCCGTCGGTGGCGGAGACGGTGATGGTGGCTGTGCCTTCGGACTCGGCGGTGATGGTGCCGTCGAGGATTGATGCTACGCTGGCGTTGCTCGTGGACCAGGTGACGGTCTTGCGGCTTGCATTGGCGGGCAATATCGTGGCATTGACTTTGTATGACTGGCCTACTGGTATGCGCAGCGCGGTGTGGTCGAGGGTTATGCTCTCAACGAGTGTGCTGCCTCCGACTGATACTTCTATTATCTGCCAGGCGGAGTTTGAACTCCGGCTCGTGGGTAGGTCGGTCCAGCCTGCCATCGTGGGGTATGGAAAGGTGGTGACTTGGGAGGGATTGTTGCAGTCCATGTAGTAGCCACTGTAGGACTGGTGAAACCAGAACCAGTTTGTCTCGCCGTCTACGGTGCCGTAGTCCATAGAGTAGTCGGCAGTGGTGGTGGTGCCGAGATTGTCGCCCTTGACTAACTCTCCGAAATATTCGCCTGTGAGGGCGGACTGGATACTTATTGACTTGCCGTCGACGTCTGCAAACTTGAAGAGGTATTTCGCTACTTCGCTATATTTCTTACCGTCTATCTCGACATTGCTTGAGAGCTCTGCCATGATGGGGTATATGGTAGAGCCATAGTAGCCGTATTCGTTTTGAACAAACAGATAGGTGGAGTGTCCGCCGTTGAGCAGTACGTAGTATTTGTCGAAACTTATCTCCGATACTGGGGAGAGGAGGCTCACTGCCTGGTCGTCATCGGGTGTGTCTGATGGGTCTGTACCGCCGCTGGATTCGCCCGTCAGGACGCTGTTTCCATTCTGGTCGTAGATGTTGTATTGGTTGTTGGTGTCGTTGTAGTTTGTACTCTGATAACATGCAACGCGCTTTGACGAGCGGGTGTTCCATACATAGTTTGGATTTGCCAGACTCATGATGATAATGCTGCCGTTATACTCCTCGAGTGTCCAACGCTGGTTGTCGTCTTGGACTTGGGTCACCAAATTCATATTCCTCAGAGCGTCGTAGTCATCACTCCACGAAACATATTTCTGAGACTTTGCGTTGCGTATGGTGTAGCCTTCGCCGTCTTTTGTGATAATCCAGTAGCCATCGTCGGCTGGGGTGTTGCCAGAGACGTAGGTCATCAAGAAATTTGACCCGTGATTTTCACCAAGTGCTACGTAGCCTGCGGGGTCCTGGTTGCAGGTGATGTAGTACGTCTTGCCCGACTCGATATTAATCTCTGCCAAAGCTGTCAAGGGCAGGGCCATGAGCAGCAAATAGAGGCACAGCCTCATGTGGTGTAGGAAAGGGGTCATAATTTTTGAGGTTATAAGGTTATTTTTAAGGTTTTGAGGTCGCTTCGCTGGTGAGGTTTTTAGGTTTTGAGGTTATTTTTGAGGTTGTAAGGTCGCTTCGCTGGTGAGGTTTTAAGGTTATGAGGTTATTTTTTGAGGCTTTAAATGTCCATTTAAGAGTTGTTTAATGAGTTTTTATGGTTAATATTAAGGTCATATCAACCTCATAACCTTAAAACCTTAAAACCTTAAAACCTCAAAACCTTAAAATCCAACTATCTTTCGCCCTTCTGACACATACACTCCCGTAGGTAGGGATTTTGTGTCGGAGCTGCGCATTATCCTACGTCCTTGCAGGTCATAGATTGGCTCTGATGATGCCTTGGAGTCGGCTCCTATCACGTCGCTGATGCCCGTGGGGTCGTAGTCGCCGACGGGGGTGAAGCGGAGCGTGTAGGTATAACTGCCTGAGGTGGGCAATTCGTATTTGCTCATAACTCCGGCTCCACACGAGCCGTTGCCTATGCCGCGCTGCAAATAGTCGAAGTGTGCGTAGACGGCATCTGACGGGGTCATGTCCCACTGATGGCGGATTGTGTGCATGTAGGTGTCTTTATAGTTGTCGAGAGTCATGTGGACTTGTCCTTCTGTGTCTATGCGTACTCCTTTGCCTTTGTCATCGCAGAGGGTAATCATACGGAGGTCCTGACGGTCTCCACTGGTCTGCGGCTTGACGTAGTCTACGTGGTATTCTCTCACGGGCAGACTGTAGAGTCCGAGGTCGCTGCCTGTCTTGCGGTCTACGGTGTTGGAGCGAGGTCCACGGGCGTAGTACTGGGTGTTGCATAGCTCGGGGTTGAAGCTCATGTCAAGGCCTATGCGGCGCATATTGCTTGCGGCTACTGGGGTGTAGGTTGCCTTGAGGTCGACTATGCCGCATTGGTATACTTTGTATACGAAGGTATAGTTGCACCATGTGCCTGTGCCTCGCTGTGTGATTGTGGCATACGTGGCGTCGTCTGCGAGCTTCACGCTGACGGTCTTGGTGGTGATGCCGTTGGAGTCGTCGTACCGTGGGTCTGTTCCGTAGGGGGCGTCATTTTCTATCCAGCGGTAGTTGCTGTATTCTGGGGCTGAATTGCTCTCGATGATGTTCACGCCGTTCATTGCCCACTCTGTGATGCCTCTGTTGGTGCCTGTCGTGGCGACGGATATGTTTATCAGATCGTTGCTCAGCACTCCGGATGTGTATGTCAGCGGCTGACCGTAATTGATGGGCTCTGGCAGGGTGCCTCGCTCTTGGAGTGTGTATTGTGTTTGGGCGATGGGGTAGAGTGCTTCGCACCACGGGGTAGCTTCGGGCACACATATTGCTACGTTGAGGAGGTATTCTGCGCCTGTCTCGTATGTGGTTGTGTGGGGTATGGTGATTTCGGTGGCAGAGGCATCTGACAGGGTTGAGATGGCTGGCAGCACTTCTGTGCCGCTTTGCACTTCTTCGCCGTTTTTCAGGACTGTATATTTCAGGACGTAGCCTTCCAGATTGAGTGTCTCATAGTCTTGCTTCAGGGAGAGCACTCCGTCTTCCATCTTTACGAACTTGACGTACTGGTATACGCGGCGTACTTCGTCGAGCTTGCCTGTCCAGGTGCGGTCTGCGGTAATGATGCCGTTGTTGACAAAATTGCCTTGTGTAGGACCGCCGTAGTCTATGCCGTAGCGGTATTTGTTGAATCCGTTGAGTTTGTACTCGCCGTTCTTGATGTCCTGGGCGTCTACGATGGCTTGGTCTACCCAGTCCCAGATGCAGCCTCCCATGCCATTGCGGCTTGCTTCCATAACGTCCCAGTACTCCTGGAGATTGCCTACGGAGTGTCCCATGGCGTGGGCGTATTCACACATGAAGTAGGGCTGGTTTTTGTTGTCGACGTCTCTCTCGACGGTTGGTACGTCGCGATACATGACGCTGAATATGTCTGAGGGACTCGTGCCTGCGCGGCTTGCTCCTTCGTAGTGTATGGGGCGTGAGTCGAGGGCTCGCGCTGCATCGTAGGCGTGATTGAAGTTCTGGCCGCCGTTGCTCTCGTTGCCGAGACTCCAGCTTACGATGCTGGGGTGGTTGCGGTCGCGAAGCACCATGCGCTCTACGCGGTCTACGATGGCTGCACGCCATGTGGGGGAGGTGTGTATCTTGCCGTTGTCTGTCCAGTTCTTGTGGAACTCTACGTCGGCTTCGTCCATCATGTATAGTCCGAGGTAGTCCATCATGGCATTCATCTTTGGACTTCGCGGATAGTGGGAGGTGCGTACACAGTTGACGTTGGCTTGCTTCATCATCGTGAGGTCTTTCCACATGGTCTCGATGTCCATCGTCCTGCCGAGGGTGGGGTGGGTGTCTTGGGTGTTGACGCCTTTGAGCAGGGTGCGGCGATTGTTGACGAGGAATTGCTTGTCGCGAATCTCTGCCTTGCAGAAGCCGTATTTGGTGGCAAAGGCTGACTCCTCTGTCTCTGCACTGCCGTCACGCTGTGCTATCTCTACGGTGTAGAGACATGGATTGTCGCTTGTCCACAGGATTGGCTTTGCTACTTCGAAGTCTAACCTCAGTGTCTTGCCCGGCTCGCCTTCGAAGTCTACCGTGGAGGTCTTGGTCTCTACTGTGTTGCCTGTGGGGTCGATGAGACGCACTTCGTACGATTTGGTGGCTGTAAGTCCGTCGCGATTGTCGAGGGTGAGCTCTACGCTGAGCATTGCTGACGACATGTCGTCGGCGTACGTTGCTCGTATGCAATGGTCGCGTACGAAGACTTTGGGTACTGAAACGAGGTATACATCGCGGTGTATGCCACTCATGTGCCACATGTCCTGCCCTTCGAGGTATGATCCGTCTGTCCATCTTATCACTCGCACCGAGATGTTGTTCTCGCCTGTGCGTACGTGGGGCGTGATATCAAACTCTGCGTCCATGTTGCCGCCTTGGGTATATCCTACCCACTTGCCGTTGACCCATACGTAGGCTGCGGAGTATATGCCGTCGAAGTGTAGCAGTACGCGTTCGTTTTCCCAGCCTTCGGGCAGGGTGAAATTGCGTCGATAGCTGCCTACGCTGTTGTCAAGTCCTCTCTTCATATTGATGTATGGTGGTTGGTCTGCAAAGGGATATTCTACGTTGATATAGAGGGGTTTGCCCCAGCCTTGCATTTCGAGACAGCCTGGCACTTTTACTTCGTCCCACGTTGTGGCATCGACTTCGTCGCCGTAAAAATCTGTCTCGCCTGGCATAGTGAGCTCGGCGTTGAGCACGTCCCACTTGAGCCGCCACATGCCTCCGAGATTCTGCCATCGTCTGCTCCCCACGGGGTCGAGCCAGGGCTTGTCGTAGCGTGCGTCGGCGCGAAGGGCGTCGGTGTTGGAATAGGGGATATATGTGGCGTGGCCTGCTTCCTTGTTTTCCTCAAAGATTGTTTCGTCTTGCCAGTATAGCCCTTTGGGAAGATCGTTGTCACTTACTGGACTGAAGCGGAACCATGCATCGCTGCCGACATCTTCGTTTTCCTTAGAGAGATATACTTCGCCTTGCTCATTGACGGCAAAGTTATAGAACTCGTGCTCGGGGCTCCATTTTGTGCCTACGTTTTTGCTTACCAAGAGGCGATAAGTGTCTGTCTGACCTTCGACCTTGACGATCTGGAACATCTGGTTCCAGTTGGGGTAGTCTAAGGTTTTGTCTTGAGTCCATTGCAGGGGTGGCTTAGCATTCTCGCCTGCATCTAAGGCTGCGTCGATACATTTGCCGCAACTCTTGTTGAGAAGCTGGAACCAATTGGTGTACGTCTTGGTCAGGGCGGGGAGGTTGAGGGTCCACATCTGCCCTTGCGATTTGGCATCTGGGGTCTCGGTGATGATGACGGCATCGTTGTCCATTCTGCCGCCGTTGGAGATGGCCTTACCCGAGGCTATGCTCGTGATGATATACGTCCTGAAGGGAAGGGGTATGTGATGCTCCATGACGTCAGCCACTTCGACCATCTCAAAATATGTGTCGGTCGATGTGAGGTCCTGGCGCATCCATAGGGCTCCATTTGCATCGCGAGTCACGGCCTTGGACTCGTCGGAGGCGCAAAGTAGCTGTACTGCCGACCCGGCAATGCCTGGACTCTTGATGGTGAAGACTTGGTTGGTGTTGCTCAGGTCTGTCTTCCACTGCAAGAGCTTGCCATTGTTTTGCAAGGCCATGTCAATGCTCCTGCACGATGCTATGTTGTATAGACCGTATGTCTCTGTATTACTGTTTGATATGAGAGCCCACATCTGCGACTCACTGTCTTCATCAACGTCTGCCAACTCTACAGCCGAACTCAGCTCGCTGCCCATCGAAGTTACGGCCTTGTCAGAGCCATTCGATACGATGCGGTAGATACTGCCCACGTTTTGGGCTTTCGCGATGGTACTGGTACAGAAAAAAACTACTCCAAACAGTAGACTTCGTACATACAACACTGGTATTTTAGTCATGGTCAAGATATTTTTATAATACGTAATATTAGAAAAAGATATACTTTTCCACGCCAAAAATACAACTTTTTTATCTCAAAACAAAATTGTATGAAATTTTTTTTTTGAGGTTATGAGGTTATGAGGTTATGAGGTTTTTAGGTTATTTTGTAAGGTTTTTAGGTTTTGAGGTTTTCGTAGGGAACGAAGGCGAAGCCAACCAGATGACAGTACAACCAACCAAATAACCAAACAACTAAAAAACCAAACAACTAAAGACCCGAACAACTAAAAAACCAAACAACAAAACAACTAAAGACCCATACAACTAAAAAAATCAACCAATTTGCGTGTGGCGCGTGCTCGGTGGCTGATCATATTCTTCTGCTCGGCCCCCATTTCTGCAAAAGTCAGGCCTGTGTCCTCTACTTCAAATACGGGGTCGTAGCCAAAACCGTCTGTTCCGCGCAATGTGGTGACTATTTTGCCGTCTACACGACCCTCAAAGATGTGCTCCTCACCGTTAATAATGAGGGCGATGACGGTCTTGAAGTGTGCGCTGCGCTGAGTCTTGCCCTCAAGTCTGTCGAGGAGACAGCGTATATTGGCACTGGTGTCATGACTGTCGCCGTAGCCGTTCATCTCGCCATAGCGTGCGGTATAGACGCCTGGGGCACCGTCGAGGGCGTCTACGATGAGCCCCGTGTCGTCGGCAAAACAATCTACTCCGTATCGTGTCGATACATAACGGGCTTTCTGCAAGGCGTTGCCCTCAATAGTATCTGATGTCTCAGGTATGTCTTCGTTGCAGCCAATGTCGGAAAGGCTCTTTACTGTAAATTCATCACCAAGTATTTGTCTTATCTCACGCAACTTGTGTGCGTTGTTTGTGGCCATTATAATCTGTCTCATATTCTTTATTTTTTGATTTTGTCAAATCCTTCGCCAAAGACGCCTTCTACGTTTGACATAGTGACGAAGGCATTGGGGTCTTCGTGGTGTATGATGCGGTAGATGTCGCGTCGCTCGTATTTCTTGGCCATGACGAGAAGGACTGGTTTGCGCTGCTTGCTGTACCACCCGTTGGCTTCCATCACGGTGCAGCCTCGTTCGAGCTCGTTGCTTATGCGTGTGGCGATGGCTTCGTAGCGGTCGGAGATAATCATAAACTGTACGCTCTGGCGGGCTCCGTTGATGACATAGTCTACCATGTTCATGCTGACAAACATGGTGCTGTAGCTCACTACGAGTGTCTCTATATCGTGTATTACCACCCAGTTGCAGCTGACGATGACAATATCCATGATGAGCAACAGGCGACCGAGCGATATGCTGTGGTGCTTGTTGATGGCACTCGCTATGATATCGGTTCCGCCTGTACTGCCTCCGGCAAGGAATGTCAGACCGAGTCCCAGACCTTCAAGACAGCCGCCCAAAACGCAGGCCATGAATTTCTGCTCGCCGATAATCTTGAGCATCGCTCCTGACTCGTCGGTAATGAGCGTCTGACCGTAGTCGATGAGAAACGTGATGACGAGCGTGGCAAAGAGTGTGCGCAGACAGTATTGCCAGCCCATAGTCTTCCATGCTATGAGCATCAGAAACACGTTGATGATAAGATACGAAAAGGCTGCATTGAATCCGGTAGAGTAGTATATCAGTCCCGAGATTCCGCTCACACCGCCACTCGTTATCTCGTAGGGCAGCATAAAACATGTGAAGCCTATAGCGTAGATGACCAGACCTATGACGATGTAGACGTAGTCCTTGACAAGCGGAAGAAAGTGTTTCATCTGGCGTATATATATATATTAGGTATTCAGGCCTTGATTACATTAAACCCTTTGCCGAATGCGCCTTCTACTCGATGGAACGTGACGAAGGCGTCTGGATCGGCATCGCGTACGAGACGTAGTATGTCGACTTGTTCGCTCTTGTGTACGATGGTGATGACTACTTTCATGGCTTCGTGGGTATAGCCTCCTTCACCGTACATGAGGGTGGCCGTATGTCCTGTCTTCTCGCGAATGATGGTGATGATGTCATCGTACTCCTTGGTATAGATGGTAAACTGTATGTCTTGCTTGGAGGAGTTGATCATCACGTCGACGGCAAATGTATAGACTACTAGGGTGATATATCCGTATACTACGGTCTGCCAGCTGTGGAAGAGGAAATAGCTGCCTCCGATGACTACGAGGTCAAGGTATAGCAGCACGCGCCCGATGCTGACATTCTTGTACTTGTTGACGATACTTGCTATGATATCCCAACCTCCGGTACACCCTCCGCTCATGAAGACCATGCCGATTCCGATACCGTTGAGTATGGCACCAAGTATGCACGACATGCCTATCTCCTGATTTGCTCCGAGTATGCCTCGGGCGAGCTCGGGATCCATACCTACAACGCGCTGGCAGAAATCGAGATAGAACGTCAGAGAGAGGACGGCATAGAGCGTCTTGAGTGTAAACTTGGAGCCTAACTGCCACCATGCTATCAGGAGCAGGACACTGTTGACGATGAGCAGCGTATACTGCATGGGAAATCCTGTAGCATATTGCAGTATGGCGGCGGCACCGGCACCTCCTCCGGTGACTATCCTGTTGGGCAGCATAAATACTGCCCAGCCAAGACTGTAGACAAACATGCCGAGGTTGATGAATATCATATCCTTGATAAAGTCTATGATATGGAGATTGCGCAACCTCTTCTTGATGTCCTCTCTGTGTATTCTCTTGGGTCTCATTTCACTACTATGTTTACTATACGCTTGGGGATGGCTATGGTCTTGACTACTTGCTTGCCTTCAAGATACTTCTGGGCTTCGGGGGCTGCAAGGGCTTGTGATACCATGTCGTCGGGCGTGGCGTCGGCTGCAAAATCCATGGCGAAGCGTACTTTGCCATTGAACTGCACGCCAAGCTTTACGCTGCTCTCTACAAGGTACTTGGCGTCAAACTCTGGCCATGGGGCATCGCATACCGAAGAGCTATTGCCCACGGCGTGCCACAGTTCTTCGGCGATGTGGGGTGCAAATGGTGCGATGAGCTCGACGAGCTGCTCGAGAACAATCTTGTCGCGGCAACGCTGGGAGCTAAGCTCGTTGACGGCTACCATGAAGGCTGAGATGGAGGTGTTGTATGAGAATGACTCTATGTCTTCGCTGACTTTCTTTATCAGCTTGTGTAGCGATCTCATGCTTTCGGCCGATGGCTCGGAGTCGGTCACAGCGAGCTTGCCTTCCTTGTCCCAATAGAGTTGCCATAGTTTCTTCAGGAAGCGGTGACACCCGTCTATTCCTGCTACGTCCCATGGCTTGGCTTGCTCGATAGGACCAAGGAACATCTCGTAGAGTCTCAGTGTGTCTGCACCGTACTTTTCACAGATGTCGTCGGGATTGACTACATTGTACTTGGACTTGGACATCTTTTCTATGGCCTGATATACAAGGTACTGACCTTCGGCATTGAGCTCTAACTGGGCATTGCGGAACTCTGGCATCCACTGGCGGAACTTCTCTACGTCGAGCACTTTGCCGGCTCCTACGGTGCTGATGTCTGTGTATACGGGGTCTGTCTCAGAGCCTTTGTAGTAGTAGCGGTTCTTCTTGGCTGCATCGTCGTACTTCACCTCAAGAAGGTCGTAGCTCACATAGGTGTCTGTACCTCTCAGCCTAAATACAAAGCTTGACCAGCCTTGTATCATGCCTTGGTTGACAAGCTTGCGGAAGGGCTCTTCGCACTTGCTCACTCCGAGGTCAAAGAGGAACTTGTTCCAGAAACGCGAATATATCAGGTGTCCCGTAGCGTGTTCGCTGCCGCCTACGTACAGGTCTACATTCTGCCAATAACCCGCAGCGGCGTCGCTGACCAAGGCTTCGTTGTCTTTTGGATCCATGTATCTCAGATAGTAGGCACTCGATCCGGCAAATCCTGGCATGGTGCAAAGCTCCAAGGGGAAGACTGTCTCTTCGTCGATGAGAGTCTTGTCGACAATCTTTTCGCCAGACTCGTCCCATGCCCATATCTGTGCGTTGCCCAATGGGGGCTCTCCACTCTCTGTGGGCAGGAATCTTTCTACTTCTGGCAGCTCGATGGGCAGACAATGCTCGGGTATCATCGTCGGTACGCCGTTTTTGTAGTATACGGGGAATGGTTCGCCCCAGTAACGCTGGCGGCTGAAGATGGCGTCGCGCAGACGGTAGTTCACCTTGACTCTGCCAAGATTGTGGGCTGCGACGAAACGCTTCGTCTCTGCTATGGCTTCCTTGACGGAAAGTCCGTTGAGGCAAAGACTTTCGCCATCGTAAGTCATACACTTATCTGGCGATACGGGCGAATTCATCACGATTCCTTCCTTGGCATCGTAGCTCTCGTTGCTCACGTCGGCTCCTTCTACCAATGGGATAATGGGGAGATTGAAGTGCTTGGCAAAAGCATAGTCGCGGCTGTCGTGGGCGGGTACGGCCATGATGGCTCCTGTACCATAGCCTGCCAGGACGTACTCTGAGATATAGATAGGACATTTCTCGCCTGTGATAGGGTTGATGCCATAAGCTCCGGAGAACACGCCTGTCACCGTATGGTCTATCATACGCTCACGCTCTGTGCGGCTCTTGACGTAGCGCAGGTATTCGTCTACTTCTGCCCGCTGCTCTGCTGTAGTAACGGCGTCGACTAAATCGCTCTCAGGAGCAAGTACGAAAAATGTCACTCCAAACATCGTGTCGGCACGAGTTGTGAAAATCGTAAACTCTACGTCGCTGCTGTCAACTCTGATTTGAACTTCGGCTCCTTCGCTACGTCCAATCCAGTTGCGTTGTGTCTCCTTGATGGACTCACTCCATTCTATCGTGTCCAGACCGTCGAGCAGACGCTGGCTGTATGCACTCACACGCAGACACCATTGGCGCATTTTCTTTTGCTCTACGGGGTAGCCTCCACGCTCACTCACTCCGTTGACTACTTCGTCGTTGGCAAGCACTGTGCCGAGCTGTGGACACCAGTTGACCATAGTTTCGCCAAGGAAGGCGAGACGATAGTTCATCAGTACTTCGCTCTTGCACTTTGAGTCCCAAGAGTTCCACTCATCGGCACTGAACGTCATTGGCTCTGAGCAGGCTACGTCCCAGTCACCGGTACCTTCTTTCTCAAAATGCTCTATGAGCACTTCTATCGGCATGGCTTTCTGCTCCTTGTTGCAGAAAAAAGACCCGAACATCTTGACGAAAGCCCATTGCGTCCACTTGTAGTAATCTGGAGTACAGGTACGTACTTCTCTGTCCCAATCAAATGAGAAGCCTATCTTGTCGAGCTGCTGGCGATAGCGATCTATATTTTGGAATGTGCTGACTTCGGGGTGCTGACCTGTCTTGATGGCATGCTGTTCGGCGGGGAGTCCGTAAGCATCATATCCCATGGGGTTGAGTACATTGTAGCCTTGCTGACGCTTGTAGCGAGCATAAATGTCGCTTGCTATATATCCCAGAGGATGACCTACATGTAGTCCTGCTCCTGAGGGGTAAGGAAACATGTTGAGCACGTAGTACTTCTTGCGACTCTCGTCTTCTACTACCTTGTAGGTCTTGTCGGCAACCCACCTCTGCTGCCACTTTTTCTCTATTTCACGAAAATTGTAATCTCTCATTTCCTGTGCAATATGTATGTTTTATTCTGTTATTCGCGTACAAATTTACAAAATTATTCTGTAATTCCTTTTATTGGCTGGTTTGTTTTTTTATATATGACAAGTTGTATCTAAAGTGTAGATATTACACTTATTTTTATTGATTAAAGTCAATATCACTTGATTAAAGTCAATAAAGAGATTGTTTTTTGAAGATTTTTGGATTAAAGTATTTGCTGTTTATGAATCTTGGCGTAACTTTGCAGTGTCAAAAGGAAAAAACAAAATTCCTACCCTAAAATCTGCAACGGCAGAGTTGAAAAATGATTGATTGATTGTTTAGGTTAATAAATAGATTAGATTAGGTTAAGTTTGTTTAGGTTAGACACCGCTCAAAGTTTTTTGTTTAGGGTAAAAAGATGTCCTGCCTGGCAGGTGTTTTTTAAAGAAAAGACGTTTGAGAGATTAATGTAAATATTAGTCATGGTGTGAAGGGTCTTTGGTTCGTGAGAATCGAGGCCCTTTTTATTTATCACATTTATTGAAAAAAAATTTTATCGTTTCTTGCGTATTTTACGTCAAAAACTGCGCTAAAACGTGTAGTTTCCCTTAGTATCCTCTACGATTTGTAGAGAATGCTAAGAGGTTACTAAGGGAATACTTCTTATATACGCTTCATACCTCTGTATATGAAATAAGCTCCGGCTATCACGAAGGGTATGCTCAGTATCTGACCCATGTTGAGGAGCATGCCTTGCTCGAAGGCTTCTTGATTTTCTTTGGTGTACTCTATAAGTATCCTTGATGCGAAGATCAGGAAGATGCATAGCCCGAAGTAGAAGCCTGTGCCTACTTTGTAGCGTGAATGACGATACAGTAACCAACCTATCACGAAGAATGTTGCGTAGCATAGGGCTTCGTAGAGTTGGCCTGGATGGCGTGGGAGCATGTCGACTTGCTGGAAGATGAAGGCGAAAGGGAGGTCAGTGGGGCGTCCTATTATCTCTGAATTCATGAGGTTGCCAAGACGTATGGCACAGGCGCAGATGGGTGTGACGATGGCTACGTTGTCGAGAACGTGGATAAAGCGCAGGCCTACGCGTTTGGAGTAGATCCATAGGGCTATGGTCAGACCTATGGTGCCTCCGTGAGAGGCGAGTCCTTGATAGCCTATGAAGTGCCAACTGCCGTCGAGGGCTTGTCGTATGGGGAGCAGCATTTCGATGGGGCGAGGCAGGAAGTATGCTGGCTCGTAGAAGAGGCAGTGTCCGAGTCGTGCCCCTATAAGTATACCTAAGAAACTGTAGATAAACATTGGTTCAAACTGCTCTTCGCTGAGTTTTTGCTGACGAAAAAGCTGGTGCATGAGTAGGTATACTGAGAGTAGTCCGATGCACCATAAGAGTGAATACCAGCGTATTTCGACCGACCCGAGACTGAATGCTACGGGGTCGGGATTCCAAATTATATAGCTTAGTATATTCATAGTGGGTGTGTCATACGTTGAATCTGAAGTGCATGATGTCGCCGTCCTGGACTACGTATTCCTTGCCTTCGACTCCCATTTTGCCTGCTTCGCGTACGGCGGCTTCTGAGCCGTATTTGATGTAGTCTTCGTATTTGATTACTTCGGCTCGTATGAATCCTCTTTCAAAGTCGGTGTGTATGACTCCTGCACATTGTGGGGCTTTCCAGCCTTTGCGGAAGGTCCAGGCTTTTACTTCCATGGGGCCTGCGGTTATGAAGGTCTGGAGGGTAAGGAGACTGTATATGGCTTTGATGATACGGTTACAGCCGCTTTCTTTGAGTCCGAGATCTTCGAGAAACATTTGTTTCTCTTCGTAGGTGTCGAGCTCGGCTATGTCGGCTTCGGTCTGTGCTGATATGATTATCATTTGGGCGTCTTCGCCTTGTATGGCTTTCTCTACGGCTTGGGTGTGTTTGTTGCCACTTGAGGCACTGGCGTCGTCAACGTTGCATACGTAGAGCACGGGCTTGGTAGTGAGGAGGAAGAGTGAACGGGCGGCGGCTTGTTCGTCGTCGGTTTCAAACTGTACGGTGCGCGCACTCTTGCCTTGGAGCAGGGCTGTCTGGTATGCTTCGATGACGGAGAGTTCTATCTTGGCTGCCTTGTCTCCTCCTACGCGGGCTACTTTCTCTACTTTCTTTAGTCGCTGTTCGAGGGTCTCAAGGTCTTTGAGTTGTAGCTCAGTGTCTATGATTTCCTTGTCGCGAACGGGGTCTACGCTTCCGTCTACGTGTATGATATTGGTGTCTTCAAAACAGCGTAGTACGTGTATGATGGCATCACATTCGCGTATGTTGGCGAGAAACTGGTTGCCAAGGCCTTCGCCGCGACTGGCTCCTTTGACAAGTCCTGCTATGTCGACGATGTCGCACACGGCTGGGACTATGCGACCGGGGTGAACTATCTCAGCAAGGGCTGTGAGTCGCTCGTCGGGAACGCTGACTTGACCTAACTGGGGATCAATGGTACAGAAGGGAAAATTAGCTGACTGTGCTTTCGCACTTGATAGGCAGTTGAACAATGTCGACTTGCCTACGTTGGGTAATCCTACGATTCCTGCTTTCATTTATTTTTTGTTTTTTAGTTGTTTAGTTGTTTGGTTATTTGGTTGTTTGGTTATTTGGTTATTTGGTTATTTGGTTGGTTGGTTATTTGATTATTTGGTTGGTTATTTTTCATTTTGGTTATGTTATTTCATTAGAACCAACTAAACAACCAAACAACTAACAACCCAAACAACTCTTGTCAAACTCACTCAGATTATCTTCTTCGCCTACTATCCATATTCGGCTGTCGGGCTTTATTATGGTGTCGGCTTGCATTGGGCTTAAATTGCCTTGCGAGTCTTCTTGTCCTATGACTGTACAATGGTACTGCTCGCGTATCTTGCTTTCACTTAGTTTCAGTCCTGAGTATTTGGATTGTGGACTGATGGTGTATGCCTTGATGGTGAGCGGTTCTGGCTGGGGTATGTCTTCGGGGGTGTTGACTTCGTCGATGATGCGTTGCTTGAGAACTTCGATGCCTTCGTCATCGCCTACTACTTCGATGATGTCACCTGGAAAAAGTCGGCTGTTTCCTCCTGGAATATTGTATCGGAGGTGTCCGCGTCTGATGGCGGCTATGTGTACTCGAGAATCGTGACCGATACTGAGGGTACTGAGAGTGAGTCCTGCCCAGGTGCTGTATTCGGGTATGGTGAGCTTGGCGAGGTGTAGGTCTTTGCCTCGGAGCTGACGGGCGTAGCGTGGTGATTTGTTAATGTTGTCGCGCTGGTGGAGGTTTTGCTTGAATATGCGCTCTATGCGTATGCTTACCAACTTGACGAGGCGGCTGGAGAGTATTACACCGACTATGAGTATGGATATAAATATGTTTACCCAGATGTCTAAAGGCGATATGTTGTCTATTATGGTGTAGATGAGTATAGTGCAAAGAATATACCTTACTACTATGGTGAGGTATACGAGTATTTTGTTGGTCAGGGATGTTTTCTTGAGGTATTTTACTTCTGCTGACCTGTTTTTGCGCATGCACACGGCTCTGAGGAACGGTGATATGATGATGATGGTGATGGTGGCTGTTACGATGTCTATGATTCGGTCACACCATGCTGAGCGGTTGAAGTGGTCTGTTATCTCGCTTAGTATAGGGCGTATGGCCATGTAGCTTATACCTACGAATGTGTATGACAGGACAAGGTATGATACTGTCTGGTAGAGTAGCGAGGTGAGGAGGCTTTTCCATACGATGTAGGTCTGCCGGCCGGCAAGGGGATTGTGGCCTATGCGCAGGCTGAGTTTGTCCATCTCTCCGAGGTGCTTGATGATGAGGTCGGAGACGGGACTTGCATATCTTATCATGTATGGGGTGAGAAAGGTGGTGATGATGCTGACGGCTACTACTATGGGGTAGAGCTTGGGACTGGTAACATGGAGGGACTGGCCTATGCCTGCTATGATGAAGGCAAACTCGCCTATCTGGGCCATGGAGAAACCGCTGTGTATGCTGTCTCTGAGATTGGAGCCTGTGAGTAGGTAACTCAGGGTGCCAAGGACTGCTTGGGCTAATACTATGCTGACTACTATGACTAATATCACTGGCCAGTACTCTATGATTATGCCAGGGTTGACCATCATGCCTACGCTGACGAAGAAGACTGCTCCGAAGAGGTTCTTGACGGGTGATATGGCTATGTTGATGTTTTCGGCTTGTACTGTCTCGGCGAGTATGCTGCCCATCATGAAGGCTCCAAATGCACTACTGTATCCGGCGTTGTCGCTGAGTATGACAAGGAGGAAACAGAGGGCGAGGGAGACTATCATGAGGGTCTCTTGGTTCATGTAACGTCCGTATTTCTTGAGTACAAGAGGTAGAATGAATACTCCGACGAGAAACCATATCATGAGTACGCTGCCGAGGGTGAGGAGGCTCAGTGCCAGGGTCTGACCTTCGAAATTGCGTGTGGCTGCTATGGTGCTGAGTACTACGATGAGCAGTATGCCGAGTATGTCTTCGAGTACGAGGACTGAGAGTACGTTGCCTGCGAAATGCTTGTGGGTGATACCAAAGTCTTCGTAGGCCTTATATATTATGGTGGTGGAGGACATGGCGAGCATTCCTCCGAGAAAGAGACTGTCCATTCCTCCCCAACCGAAGATGTAGCCTATGAGGTTGCCTGTACACATCATGCCGGTCATTATCATGCATGCGCAGAGTATGGGATTGATGCCCATCTTGATTATCTTCTTGAAAGAAAATTCAAGTCCGAGCGAGAACATGAGTATGATAACTCCTATCTGACCCCAATCGTTGACCATCTCTGTGTCGATGATGGTTCGGGTATAGGGCATGTAGGGGCCTGCAAGAAAGCCTGCTACGATGTAGCCGAGCACGAGGGGCTGCCTGAGCTTTTTGAAAAGAACGGTGGTGATGCCTGCTACGATGAGTATGTAGGCAAGGTCCTTGACGAGTATGGGGAGGGATTCGTTCATTAGAGTCCGAGTTTTGCTGATATTTCAAGCATTTTGTTGATGGGGCGTATGGCTCTCTTGGCTATCTGCGGATCTACGGTTATTTCGGGTGATTCGTTTTTCAAACAGTTGTAGAGTTTCTCCATGGTGATGAGTTTCATGTAGCTGCATTCGTTGCAGCCGCAGGTGCTGTCGTTGGGTGGGGCTGGTATGAAGGTCTTGCTGGGGCATGACTTCTGCATCTCGTGGAGTATGCCGCTCTCGGTGGCTACTATAAATTCTGTGGCGGGATCGCTGATGCTGTATTTGAGTAGGGCTGCAGTAGATCCTACTTTGTCTGCTATCTTGACTATCGGGGCTGGACACTCGGGGTGTACGAGTATCTTGGCTTGAGGATGGGCGGATTTGAGCTCAAGGATTTTCTCGAGCGAGAATTTCTCGTGTACGTGGCAGGCTCCATTCCATAGTACCATATTGCGACCTGTGATGCTGTTGATGTAGCCTCCGAGATTGCGGTCGGGGCCGAATATTATTGGTGTGTCTTTTGGGAATGATTCTACTATCTGGCGCGCGTTGCTGCTTGTCACTACGACGTCGGTGACGGCTTTGGTGGCTGCGGTGGTGTTGACGTAGCTTATGACTGTGTGACCTGGATGGTCAGCTACGAACTTGGCAAACTCTTCGGCAGGGCAGCTTTCGGCGAGGGAGCATGTGGCTGAGGCGTCGGGAACGAGGACTTTCTTGTCTGGGCAGAGTATCTTGTTGGTTTCGCCCATGAAGTGTACTCCACACATTACTATTATGTCCGCGTCGGTGGTGGCTGCTTTCTGGGCAAGGGCGAGTGAATCACCTACGAAGTCTGCTATGTCTTGTATCTCGGGTTCGGTGTAATAGTGTGCCATGATGACTGCATTCTTGTCTTTGCACATCTGGCGGATTTCTGCTTTTATATTCATTATTATTCTTTTTTATTTAGTTATTTTATCTTATGATTATTTTTATAAAATGATGATTGTGTTGATAACTGTCTTTACTTTCATTGTATAGTATTGTTTGTCAGTATTTTATATGTATTTATATATGTGTATATAAGTCTGTCTTTATGTGTGTGTATTACTCCTGAGGCTTTGTAGATAAGTATTTGGTCTGTGTTTAATCTACTTTTTATGGTGTCTTTTGTAGTGGTTGTCGACATGGTTATCAACACGAATGTAGATAACTTTTGACGAAATCCCATATCACCATTCCTGCTGTGACGGATACGTTCATGCTGTGTTTTGTGCCGAATTGTGGTATTTCTATGCAGGTGTCGCTCATGTCTACTATCTCTTGTTGTACTCCTTTTACTTCGTTGCCGAGTATTATGGCGTACTTCTCTTCTTTACGGGGTTTGAAGTCTTGTAGTTTTATGCTGTCTTTGCATTGCTCGATGGCTATAATCGTGTAGCCTTGGGTGCGCAGATATTGTATTGCTTCGGTTGTTGTGGTGAAGTATTTCCATTCTACGGTGTCTTCGGCTCCGAGGGCTGTCTTATGTATTTCTGTGTTTGGTGGGGTGGCTGTTATGCCGCATAGTATTACTTCGGAGAGTCGCATGGCGTCGGCTGTGCGGAATATGCTGCCTACGTTGTAGAGACTGCGCACGTGGTCTAATACTACTGCGAGTGGTGTCTTTTGGGATTGCTTGAACTCTTGTGGGGTCATGCGTCCCATTTCTGTTACTTTGAGTTTAGTGTGCACGTGATTGTATGTTTTATAATATTCCTGCTTCTACTTGTCTGACTACTCTCTCTACGAGTTTGTCGTCGTCTTCGGGGCGATATTCTTTTTTGAGTGAGGCATTGAATGTCCATGCGAATACTTGATAGAATGCTGCTCGTGCTGGGCCAAGGAATGCTTTTACTATTTCGTATGAGGACTGATTGCATTCTCTGTCTACTAATTTTATCAGGAGTTTGCCTTGGCTGTATGTCAGCTTCTTCATCTCGGGGGTGTATTGCTTCTTGATGTCACGCTCTACTTGTTTGATGTAACGGTCTTTGCTTTTCTTGTCGGGGAGCTGTTCGAGGTGTTCGTATGTTTCTTTGATGAGTAGATTTACTCTTTGTGCCAGAGGGAGTGTCTTTTTGACGTTGTAGACGAGACGGTTGTATTGTCTCCATTGTTTTGCTGACTTGAACTTTATTTGCTGGTATACTGGCAGCTCTGGCAGTAAGTAGCACCACATGGTGTCTCCGTTTTCTATAATGGGGTCGGGATAGCGGTATATCTGCAGTTTCAACTGATACTCACGTGGCATATTTTCTATGTCGTATGTATCAGTTTCTCCTACTTGTGCCATACATCGTATGGCGCAGAGACAGAGAAGTAATATTCTGAAACGCATTTTTAGTTTTTTAGGTTGTGAGGTTTTTAGGTTATAATGTTGCTTCGCTTGTGAGGTTATTATTGAGGTTTTAATAGCCGTATAATGGCTTTTAAATGGTAGTTTAAAGATTCAAGGTAAATAACCTCATAACCTAAAAACCTTATAACCTCATAACCTCAAAAATCAATAACTCACTTTTACATCTATGTTTAATTTGTTTCTGATTTTGTATGCTATGGTGTCGAGTGTTTCTTTACTGGCTTTTTCTATTCCTTTGATTGGAGTAGGGCGGTCTACGGTGTATATCATCACTTGACGTGGATTTATCTTTTCTAATGCCTGTATATATGGTATTACGTATGTGTCGGTGGTATTGTCTATGCTTGTATTGTCGGGCAGTGTGCCTTTCATGAACATGGTCTGGATTATTATCTTTCTTCCCATCGTTGCAAGTAGTTCTATGGTTTTCTCTACGTCGTAGTTGCTGTTTGGCCTGTCTACGAGGTTTATGTATGTGGTGTTAGCGGTATCGAGTTTGAGTATGGGGTTGTCTGTCTTCATCAGTGCTTCGCGTATTTCGCTGCGGTGTAGCTGTGTGCTGTTTGATAGTACGCTGACTTTTGCTCTGGGGCAGTATTTGTCGCGTAGCATTATGACGTCATCTATGATTTCTGGGAAATGGGGGTTGAGGGTGGGCTCGCCGTTTCCTGCAAAAGTGAGTACGTCGGGGGTATGTCCGGATTGACTCATCTCGATGAGTTTGTTTTCGAGTGCTGTGTGGACTATATGGCGTGTGGGTGGCGCTGTGTGTGTCTTTTTGTTGCGGTTAAGCCCACATTCGCAATAGATACAGTCGAACGTGCACCATTTACCGTCGCCTGGCAGGAGATTGATGCCGAGTGACAATCCGAGTCTGCGGCTGTGTATTGGGCCGAATATGGGTGATGTGTATGTAACTCCGGTGTTATTTTTATATATGTCGTATGTGTTGTCCATTTGTCTATTTTCTTTCTTTCCAGAATTCGGGCATGAGTAGAAATAGTACTGTGTATATCTCCAGGCGTCCTACGAGCATGTAGAATGACATGAGCCATTTGCCTGTGGCTGGTATGTCGGCAAATGTGTTTGACGGGCCGCAAACTCCTGTACCTGGTCCTGTATTTGAGAGCATGGAGATGCAACTGCCGAAGCCTGTGTCTGCGTCAAGTCCTAAATATGTGAGTACTGTCATACCAAAAACTACAAGGGATATGTATATGAAGAGGAAGCTTAGTGATCGTCTGACTCTGTCGTCTGATATTATGATTCCGTTTATCTTTAGCCCGAGTACGGCGCGCGGATGGAGCTGGCGTATAAATTCGTTGCGTACGCTCTTGGCGCAGATGAGTAGTCTGATGACTTTCATTCCTCCTCCTGTGCTGCCTGCGCAGGCTCCTATGGCCATGATGACGAGTGTAGGCATCCAGAAACAGTCTCCCCATGCTACGTAGTCGTATTTTGATGCTGCAAATCCTGTACTGCTTATGATGGTGGATACGTGAAAGAGCGAGGTGCGTAGGATTTCTTCTATACCGTGGGGCAGTGTTGTGGCATCTATCTTTGACAGGGGCGAGTATGTGAAAAGTAGTGAGAAGAATACTGTTGCTATGACTACTATACACAGAAAGGCTTTCATCTCTTCGTTGTTCTTGATCACTGTCCATTTTCGTATGCTGGCATAGTAGAAAAGCGAGAAGTTTATGCTCGCAAGTATCATGAATATGCTGCAGGTGTACTCGATGTATCGTGAATTGAAGTGTGCTATACTGTCTTGATGTGTGCTGAATCCTCCTGTTGCTATGGTGGTCATGGCGTGGCATACTGAGTCATAGAGGCTCATGTTGCCAAGTATGTATGTTGTGGCGCACGCGCCTGTCAGTAGTATGTATATGATAAGGAGCCTTCTGGCTGTGGAGCCTATTTTGGGTCTGATTTTCTCAAGTCCTATTCCTGTGGCTTCGGCTGAGAATATGTTGTTGTTCTTCATCTCGCTTACTGGAATCAGGGCAAACGAGAAGACTACGATACCGAGTCCTCCTAACCATTGGGTTAGTGAACGCCAGAATAGTAGGGAGTGGCTCATCGTGTCTATATCGGATAGTACGGTCGCTCCTGTGGTGGTAAATCCTGATATTGTCTCAAAAAATGCACTTGCTATATCGAGCTCTTCGATGATTATGAATGGTATCATACCGATGACTGAGAATATGACCCAGGTGAGGGATACAATCATAAAGCTGTCGGCGCGTGTGAATCGCCGGTTGACTTTATCCATCTTGCTGAGTGATATACAGCATCTGCCTACTGTGATGCTTAGAAAGGAGCACATCAGGTATACCCACCACTCTGATTCTTTGTAGAAGAGGCTGACAAGCATGGTGAGGAGTAGAAACACTCCTTCCATCGAGAGTAATATTCCGAAGATACTCTTTTTCACTTAGTATCAAGTGCGTGTTTGGGATAATCTATGGTATAGTGCAAACCACGGCTTTCTTTGCGTTCAAGTGCTTGACGCGTTATGAGATAGCCTACGTTGATCATGTTGCGCAGTTCGCAGATGTCTTTGGTTGGTTTTACTCGCTTGAAAAGGTGTTCGGTCTCTTCGTAGAGGAGATCAAGGCGTTCCCATGCACGATGTAGGCGTAGGTCGCTGCGTACTATGCCTACGTAGGTAGACATAATCTGGTTTACTTCGCGGGCGTCTTGGACTATGAGGACTTTCTCTTCGTTGGTCATGGTGCCTTCGTCCTTCCATTCTGGTATTTTGTCGTTGAAGGTGTAGTTGTCGATATTCTCTATGGAGTGCCTTGCTGCGGCATCGGCGTAAACTACTGCTTCAATCAATGAATTACTTGCCAGACGATTTCCTCCGTGTAGTCCAGTGCATGAGCATTCGCCTACGGCATAAAGTCTGTGTATGCTCGACTGTGCGTCGAGGTCTACTTTGATGCCACCACACATGTAGTGGGCGCATGGTACAACGGGTATGTATTGCTTTGTGATGTCAATTCCTATGCTCATGCACTTGGCGTAGATGTTTGGGAAGTGGTGCTTGGTCTCTTCGGCATCTTTGTGTGTGACATCGAGGCACACGTGGTCGAGACCGTGTATCTTCATCTCGTTGTCTATAGCTCTTGCTACTATGTCGCGTGGTGCCAGAGAGAGGCGCTCGTCGTATTTTTGCATAAATTCCTTACCGTCTGGGAGACGCAATATGCCTCCGTATCCGCGCATTGCTTCGGTGATGAGGTATGCGGGGTGACGTTCTGAGGGGTTGAACAGGGCTGTGGGGTGGAATTGTACAAATTCCATATCTTTAACCTTACCTTTGGCACGGTATACCATTGCTATACCGTCGCCGGTGGCTATGTTGGGATTGGTGGTGGTGGCGTAGACTGCTCCTGTACCACCGGTTGCCATCAGGGTGACGCGGCTGAGATATGTGTCTATCTTTCCTGTGTCGGGGTTGAGTATGTATGCACCGAAACATTCTATGTCTGGTGTGCGTCTGGTGACTCGTATACCCATGTGGTGCTGTGTGATGATCTCGACTGCAAAGTGATTTTCCAAAACGTCGATGTTGTCGTCGTGTCTTACTGCTTCCATAAGTCCACGCTGTATCTCAAATCCTGTGTCATCGGCATGGTGTAGTATGCGGAATTCACAGTGACCTCCTTCGCGGTGAAGGTCGAAGTCTCCGTTTTCCTTGCGGTCAAACTTCACTCCCCATTGTACTAAATCTCGTATACCAGCTGGACCTCCCTTTACGACTTGTTCGACTGCTTCTATGTCAGAAATAAAATCACCAGCTATCATGGTGTCGTTGATGTGTTTCTCAAAATTGTCTGTCAGTGTGTTTGTTACAGCGGCTATACCCCCTTGTGCCTTGGCTGTATTAGCTTCGTCAAGTGTTGTCTTGCATACTAAGGCTACACGTCCTTTACCGCTTTTGCTGACCTTCAATGCGTAGCTCATGCCTGCTACACCACCTCCGATGATGAGAAAATCATATTTCTTAATCATAACACAATATTTTTTATTTCTAATCCTAAAGGATTATTTGCGTACAAAATTACACTTTTTATCCCAAAAATAGCTATATTTGCGTATAAAACTTGCACAAAGTACCTCAAACATGAAGCAAACTCTCTTACTTCTACCATTTGTACTACTGATATTGTCATGTTCATCAGCTCATAAGTCTGCTATACCTGCTCATGTTGCTCACAATGTAATAACGAGATACAGTACTGACACTGTCGTGGTATATGGGCGGGAAGTGCCGTCTGATCCCCTCGTGCGAAGTATAGACTCGTTGTGCTATGCATCGCTGATGGATTCCACTCAGCTTGGTATAATGATATATGACCTTACTGATAATACTATTATTTATCAGTATCATGAGAATTGGCGTATGCGTCCTGCATCGTGTATGAAGCTCGTCACTGTTATTACTGCTCTCGATATGCTCGGTGCAGACTATACTTTCACTCCTGTGGTGAGCAGAGCAGGATGGGGGTGGTGTTGGGATGATGATGAGACCAAGCAGATACCTTATACTGAGCGCAATTCTGTCACTCTTGAGGATATTATCATACCAATATTGAAAGAAAGTGACAATCTCAAGGCTGAAAGTGTGTTTGCACAACTTGCTGTCGCATCGGGTGGCAAGGGTACGGAGCGCAAGGTCTCGGCCTCGTGTGTCAACGTGCTCATACAGGCTCTTGGACTTAACCCTTCGGACTATACTATAGCTGATGGTAGCGGTCTGTCACTTTATAATTATGTCAGTCCTAAACTGCTCGTCGAACTGCTGAAGTATGCGTGGAACAATCCTCGCATACGTCCTTACCTCTACGCTAGTCTGCCTGTTGCCGGTGTTGACGGCACTCTGGAGAATAGGTTTGCAGACACTCCTGCCTATGACAATATTAGGGCAAAGACTGGTACGGTGACTGCTGTATCATCGCTGAGCGGATATTGTCGCTCAAATACCACTGGTCATGATATCTGTTTCTCCATCATCAACCAGGGTGTGAGAAAGACATCATACGGCAGAAGCTTCCAAGACAAGGTCTGCGTACTGTTGTGTAGGTGATAAAATCTTTAACTTTCAGAACATTCTGCTTATGCGCATTATGCCCGATACCAATGCGTCTATTTCTGACTTGGTATTATATAGTCCAAATGATGCGCGGCATGTACCTTCGACACCGAGTCTTCGCATGAGGGGTTCGGCGCAGTGGTGGCCTGTCCTTACGGCTATGCCAAGGCGGTCAAGCAGGGTGCCCATGTCCAGATGGTGTATATTGCCTACCTGAAACGAGATGACTGCGTCGCATTCTGTCCCGTCAGCGTGTCCGAAGATGTGCATTCCTTCGATATCACGCATTTTACTCACAGCGTATCGGGTCAGTTCCTTTTCGTGAGCATAGATGCTGTCCATTCCTATGTTTGAGACGTAGTCTATGGCGCGTGCCAGTCCTGTAGTGGCCACGTAGTCTGGTGTGCCTGCTTCAAATTTGTATGGCAGTACGTTGTATGTAGTACGTTCGAATGATACTGTTTTTATCATATCTCCTCCTCCCATATATGGTGGCATGGCATCGAGGTATTTCTCCTTGCCATACAGTACTCCCACACCTGTAGGACCGTATATTTTATGACCTGAGAATGCAAAAAAGTCGCAGTCCAGGTCTTGTACGTCAATTCTGAAGTGAGGGCAGCTTTGCGCTCCGTCTACAAGAAAGGGGACGCCATGCTCGTGTGCTATACGAATCATTTCCTTCACAGGGTTGACCGAGCCGAGCACGTTGCTTACATGTGTGCAGCTTACTATCTTTGTACGCTCATTAAATAGTTTTTTGTAGGATTCCAAATCGAGTGTGCCTTGGTCGCTCATGGGTATGACACGCAGCTTTATGCCTCTACGCTGTGATGCTAATTGCCATGACACGATATTGGAGTGGTGCTCCATGGCGGAGATTATCACTTCGTCGCCTTCTTGCATGAAGGCTTCGGTGAAGCAGGTTGCGACGAGGTTGATGCTCTCTGTGGTGCCACGGGTGAAGATTATCTCGCTTGGGTTACCGGCGTTTATGAAGTGTTGCACCGTGGCGCGTGACTGTTCGTGAAGGTCTGTAGCCATCTGGGACAGGAAGTGTACTCCGCGGTGTACATTGGCATTGACATTATAGTATTCGTCTGTCATTGCTTCTACAACGCTGCGTGGTTTCTGAGTGGTGGCACCGTTGTCGAGATATACCAGGGGGTATTTGTTGTAGATGACTTTGCTTAGTATGGGAAAGTCTTCTCTGACCTTTTTTATATCGTACATTCGTAATAAGTCTGTGTTTATTTGCATAGCTTGCAGCCTTCGCATTTGCTCAGTTCTCCTCTGAGACGTTTGTCTACGATATAGTGCAGACGGTCTCGCAGGGGTTCGAGTGGTATGGTCTCTATCACGTGGGTTATGAATGCTGACTTGAGTAGCATTCTTGCATCGCTCTCTGATATGCCGCGCTGACGCATATAAAAGAGTTGCTGTTCGTTGAGCTGGCCCACGGTGCTGCCGTGTGAGCATTTTACGTCGTCGGCATAGATTTCGAGCATGGGCTGTGTGTAGATATGTGAGGAGGGCGACATACACAGGTTAGCATTTGTCATGGCAGATGAGGTTTGTTGGGCTCCTTCCTTGACATATACGAGGCCTGCAAAGGCTCCTGTTGCACTGTCATCGAGCACATATTTGTATAGCTCGTTTGAGCGGCAGTGGGGCACGAGGTGGCGTATCAGGGTATTGTTGTCGACACGCTGCATTTTGTCTGCTATGACGCATCCGTTGAGTACTGCTTCGCTGCCTTCTCCTGAGAGTTCTACTGTGCAGGTATTGCGTGTATGGCCATTGAAGATGGTCAGGACGGTATGATTGACGTGCGAGTCTCTGCCTTGGCGTATGTAGACGTTACTGTATCGTGTGCATGCTAGATGGGTTTCTTCTATATCGTAGAGATTGAGGCGGGCATTGTCTTCTGTTATGACTTCAATGACTTGATTGGTGAGGAAATGGTTGTCTGAGGCTGCATGGTCTGTGATGATGATGTCTGCCTGTGATCCTTGTGCGAGTATGATGAGCATACGACGGTTTACCATCGTGTCTTGATTGCCCTTGAGCACGTTGTTGATCTGTATGGGGTGCTTAGGCTGTGTGTCGCGTGGGATGTATACTACGAGAGTATCTACTGTGAGCACGGTGTTGAGTGCTACAATAGGGTCGGTAGTGTCTGCTATCTTGTTGTAGTAAGGACTTACATCTATGGGAGCATCTTGTATGGAAGTGCAGTATTCGCTACCTGACTGTATCTTGCTTCCAAGCTGTATGCCGTATTCGGGTGTGAAGTCGGCTTCTACGTTTGTGTATTTGTAGCGTTCGTCCTTTTTTGAGGGGAAGCCTTTTTCTTTGAATGTTGTCAACGCTGTGTCGCGACAATCATTCATTACCGCACATGAGCGTCCGATGATGGTGTCGCATACTTCGCGATAGAAGTCTATGTATTGTTTCTCTGAGCTCATATATTTTTATTGGCTAACAAGCTTCACTTTATCCAGTCAAATCCCTTCTGGTCTATTTCTACTGCCAACTCGGGTCCTCCAGTCTTGATTATGCGCCCGTCTATGAGCACATGTACTGTATCTGGCTTGAGATACTCCAGGAGACGGTGATAGTGAGTAATGACGAGGGCAGAGGTATTGTTCTTGCGTAACTTGTTAAATCCCTCAGCCACTATGCGCAATGCGTCAACATCAAGCCCCGAATCAGTCTCGTCGAGTATACAAAAATCAGGTTCGAGCATAGCCATTTGGAAAATCTCGTTGCGCTTCTTTTCACCTCCTGAGAAACCCTCGTTGACAGAGCGTGAGGTGAGTTTACCGTCGAGCTCTACAATTTTGCGCTTCTCACGCATGAGCTTTAGAAAGTCTCCAGCAGAGAGAGGCTCGCGACCTTGTGCCTTGTAGCGTGCGTTTACGGCTGCACGCATGAAGTTTGTCATACTCACGCCTGGTATCTCTACGGGTTGTTGAAATGACATGAAGATACCTGCGTTGGCTCTCTCCTCGGTACTCATCTCAAGCAGATTGAGACCATTGTACGTTATTTCTCCCTCAGTCACCTCGTATGCAGGGTTGCCCACTATGACATTGCTCAGTGTAGACTTGCCAGCACCGTTTGTACCCATGATAGCGTGTAGTTCGCCATCGTTTATCGTAAGGTCAATTCCCTTTAATATCTCTTTACCACCTATTGTGGCATGCAAATTCTTTATCTGTAGCATTTTCGTCAGAAAATTTTTTACCTGTGCTTCGTTTATCCTACTGACCCCTCAAGGCTCACTCCAAGTAGTTTCTGAGCCTCCACGGCAAATTCCATAGGAAGCTTATTGATGACATCCTTGGCATACCCGTTGACGATGAGGCTTACAGCATCTTCCATAGAAATGCCACGCTGTTGGCAGTAGAAGAGCTGCTGCTCCGAAATCTTAGATGTAGTAGCCTCATGCTCTACAATGGCAGTATCGTTCTTGACGTCCATATACGGAAACGTGTGTGCACCGCAACAGCTGCCCAACAGTAGCGAGTCGCAGCTCGAATAGTTGCGTGCTCCCGATGCCGAAGCCGCTACCTTGACCAGTCCCCGATAAGAGTTCTGGCTGTGCCCGGCAGAAATACCCTTGGATATGATTGTAGACTTGGTATTGCGTCCTATATGAATCATCTTGGTGCCAGTATCAGCCTGCTGGTGATTGTTAGTTACGGCCACGGAGTAGAATTCAGCTTGCGAGTTGTCACCGCTCAATACGCACGAAGGGTACTTCCAAGTTATGGCACTTCCAGTTTCGACCTGCGTCCAGCTCAGACGCGAGTTTTCACCGCGCAAGTGACCACGCTTCGTCACGAGGTTGAGCACACCACCCTTGCCGTCCTTGTCTCCGGGATACCAATTCTGCACCGTAGAGTACTTCACCTCAGCATTGCGCATCACCACAATCTCCACTATTGCAGCATGAAGCTGGTTCTCATCACGCATGGGAGCAGTACAGCCCTCAAGATATGAGACATACGCATCGTCGTCGCAGACTATCAGAGTACGTTCGAACTGTCCCGTACCCTGCGCATTGATGCGGAAATACGTACTCAGTTCCATAGGACATCGCACACCTTTGGGTATGTAGACAAACGAACCGTCAGAGAATACAGCACTGTTGAGAGCAGCAAAATAATTGTCGCGATAAGGTACCACCGACCCTAAATATTGACGTACGAGGTCAGGGTGGTTGCGTACAGCCTCAGAGATAGAGCAGAATATTATACCCATCTCCTTGAGCTTCTCGTGGAACGTCGTCTTTACACTCACACTGTCCATTACAGCATCGACAGCCACTCCCGACAGAGCCATACGCTCCTCCAGGGGGATGCCCAGCTTATCGAAAGTCTTCATAAGCTCAGGGTCAATCTCCCCCGTGCCCGTCTCCTTCTTCTTAGCAGTAGGATCAGCATAGTACGAGATGTCCTGATAGTCAATCACAGGCATATCAAGATGTCCCCATTCAGGTTGCTTTTGCTCCATCCAGAACCTGAATGCATCGAGACGGAACTGTAGCAGCCACTCCGGCTCGCCCTTTTTCTTGGATATAAGGCGCACGACATCCTCTGAGAGTCCCTTAGGGATAATCTCAGTCTCTACGTCGGTAGTGAAACCATACTGGTAGTCTTTATTTATAATGTCTCTAGTAATGTCTTCCATTCGTTTACCTTGTCTATCATCATCCTGACACACAGCACCAGCAATCCCCATTTGCACGTCCCTACAACAGCTCCCAACACACGGTTTACAAGCCCACCTATGATGGTAAAGTCGAGAAACTTCGTCACCAACGAAGCTGCAAGCCCGAAGACCACCGGGACAAGAATCCAAACGAGCAGGCAAAGGAGAATGTTGTCCCCAAGCTCGCAGTGATATCTCCATACAAGATAAATGCCTACCAGAAAACCAGCCGTCGAAGCCAATTCTCTGATAAGCCCATTCTTGAGTCCCATCACTGCCCCGAAAAGGAGCAACGACAGGGAAATGATATCTGTCGCTGACATCTGATCCTTAGTACAAAATCAGAGTTTGGCCTTGACCTCGATTTCGGCAAAGGCTTCGAGTATATCGCCCTCTTTCAAATCATTGTAGTTCTGCAGAGATATGCCGCACTCAAAGTTGGTAGTAACCTCCTTGACATCGTCCTTGAAGCGTTTCAAAGCGTTGATAGCACCAGTGAATATGACGATACCATCGCGTATGACACGCACCTTGTTCGAACGGCTCACCTTGCCATCGATGACGTAAGCACCAGCCACCGTCCCGACCTTTGAAATATGATATACCTGACGCACCTCAATCTGCGCTGTAACCTCCTCCTTGATTTCAGGCGAAAGCATACCCTCCATAGCATCCTTCACCTCCTCGATAGCATCGTAGATGACGCTATACTGGCGTATATCCACACCCTCCTGCTCAGCCAACTTGCGAGCCTGAGCACTCGGACGAACCTGGAAAGCAATAATAATAGCGTCAGAGGCAGCAGCCAGAGTGACATCACTCTCACTAATCTGACCCACAGCCTTGTATATCACGTTGACCTTGATCTTCTCCGTAGACAGACGCTCGAACGAATCCTTCAGAGCCTCTATTGAACCGTCGACATCGCCCTTAACCAAAAGATTCAACTCCTGGAAGTCGCCGAGAGCAATACGGCGTCCTATCTCGTTGAGGTCCACACGCTTCATTGTGCGCAGACCCTGTTCGCGAGCCAACTGTTCGCGCTTGCTAGCAATATCGCGAGCCTCCTGGTCAGTGTCCATCACATGGAAAGCATCACCAGCCGTAGGCGCACCATTCAAGCCCAGGATTGTAGCAGCCTGCGAAGGTCCAATCTTCTCCACCTTATGTCCGCGCTCGTCAAACATAGCCTTCACGCGCCCGTAGTTCGTACCCGCCAAGAGCACGTCCCCAACCTTCAGCGTACCATTGCTGACCAACAGCGTAGCCACATATCCCCGTCCCTTGTCGAGCGAAGACTCTATAATAGAACCCGTAGCCTTACGATTAGGATTAGCCTTAAGATCGAGCATCTCAGCCTCGAGCAAAACCTTCTCAAGCAACTCGTCAACTCCAGTACCCTTCTTGGCAGAGATATCCTGCGACTGGTACTTGCCGCCCCACTCCTCCACCAAGAAGTTCATCTGAGCCAGAGACTCCTTGATTTTGTCAGGATTGGCAGCAGGCTTATCAATCTTGTTGATAGCAAACACGATAGGCACATTAGCAGCCGTAGCATGAGCTATAGCCTCCTTAGTCTGAGGCATGATGTCGTCGTCAGCAGCTACAATGATGATGGCAATATCTGTGACCTGCGCACCACGCGCACGCATCGCAGTGAAGGCTTCGTGACCTGGAGTGTCAAGGAAGGTGACGTGACGTCCGTCAGGTAGGGTAACATTGTAGGCACCAATGTGCTGAGTGATACCTCCAGCCTCACCAGCGATGACATTAGACTGTCGAATGTAGTCGAGCAACGAGGTCTTGCCGTGGTCTACGTGACCCATGACAGTCACGATGGGGGCGCGAGGCACGAGATCTGACTCATCGTCCTCAACCTCCTCTACCGCCTCGCTCACGTCAGCACTCACATATTCCGTCTTAAATCCATACTCCTCAGCCACAATGTTGATAGTCTCAGCGTCCAGACGCTGGTTGATGCTCACCATGATACCGATCTGCATACAAGTTCCGATAATCTGAGTCACTGGGACATTCATCATCGTAGCCAACTCGTTGGCAGTCACGAACTCCGTCAGTTTCAGCACCTTGTTCTCAGCCATCTCGTTCATCAACTCCTCCTCCATGTGCTCACGTATGGCATCACGCTTCTCGCGGCGATACTTCGCACCCTTCGACGTCTTAGTCTTGCTCGTCAGACGCGCCAAAGTCTCGCGAACCTGCTTTGCAACCTCCTCCTCGCTAACCTCCACAGGCTGCGGCGCCTGCTTAGGCTGGTTCTTCTTCTTCTTCTTTCCCCCACCCTGCTGGTTCTGACCCCCACCCTGCACGGCAGCCTGGTCAGATTTGTTTTTACCCCTGTTCTTATTCTTGCCTCCACCCTGCTGGTTCTGTTGAGCCACCGCATTGACATCCACTTTCTCCTTGCCACCGATACGCTCACGCTTCTTGCCCCCATTCTGCTGCTGCATCTTCTCCTCGCGCTCGCGTCGGCGCTCGTCCCTGCTCTTCTTCTTTGGACGAGTACTCTGGTTGATAGCCGAGAGGTCAATCTTACCCTGAATCTTCAGCCCCTCCCCAGACTGCTGCGGAGCATTCAGACGGAACACACCGTTTTCCAGCGTACCAGTCACCTTGCCGTCAGTGATCACCTGAGGACCATCACCCACAGCCTCCACCTTAGCCTCCTCACCCACAGCCACCACAGGCTCCTCCTCCTTGCGAGCAGCCACATGTTCAGGCTTTTTGTCCAGGTCGATATGCCCCACCACCTTAGGTCCAGGCAGTTCCCTCGCAGCCTTAGCCTCCTCCTCAGCCCTCATGCGCGCCTCCTCCTCAGCCCTCTTGCGTGCAGCCTCCTCAGCCGCGCGCTTAGCCCTCTGCTCCTGCTGCTTGCGTTCCTTCTCCTCCTTCTGCTTCTGCTGCATCGTGTTGGCAGCATCTCTCAACTCGCTGTCACGCTTAAACTCCTTTTGGAGCAGCGCATACTGCTCATCAGTGATCTTCACATTCATGTCAGCCTCAATCTGCTCACCCTTAGAATTGAGAAAATCAACAGCAGTCTGCAACCCAACGTTACACTCCTTTATCGCTTTATTTAATCTAATACTCATTTAAATCGCTATATAAAATTCTACCATCCCCTCCCCACAACTATTTCTCAAACTCAGCCGAGAGGACACGAATGACCTCATCGATAGTCTCCTCCTCAAGGTCAGCCTTTTGGGCAAGTTCCTCACGGCTTGTGCCCAACACCTGACGCGCCGTAGTCAGCCCCAGCTTCTTAAGCTCATCGATCACCCAGCCGTCGATCTCATCCTTGAACTCATCAAGGCCGATATCCTCCTCGTCAACCTCCTCATCAATCTCACGGAACACATCAATCGTATACCCGCTCAGCATACTCGCCAGTTTGATATTAACGCCCCCCTTACCGATCGCCAGCGAAATCTGGTCGCTGTCGAGCAGCACCTCAGCCCTCTTCTCCTCCTCGTTCAGATTCACCTGATTTATAGCAGCAGGAGCCAGCGCACGCGTTATCATAAGTTGAGGGTTGGCAGTCCACTGCACCACGTCGATGTTCTCACCGTGCAGCTCGCGCACAATCCCATGCACACGGCTGCCCTTCACACCCACACACGCCCCCACAGGGTCAATCCTCTCATCATAGCTCTCCACCGCCACCTTAGCCCTCTCCCCAGGAATGCGAGCCACCTTGCACACACGAATGATACCCTCCTGAATCTCAGGCACCTCATCCTCAATCATGCGCTGCAAGAACATAGGGTCAGTACGCGAGATAATAATCTTAGGATTGCCGTTAGCATTGTCCACACGCGATATAACCGCACGCAAAGTCTCCCCCTTGCGGAAAAAATCACCCGGAACCTGCTCCGTCTTAGGCAGAATCAACTCATTGCCAAGATCGTCGGTCACGAGAGTCTCACGCTTCCAGCTCTGATACACCTCACCACTTACCACCTCGCCCACGCGATCCTTATATTGATTGTAGAGCGTGTCATGCTCAAGCTCAAGAATACGGCTCGCCAAAGTCTGGCGCAAAGTCAGAATCGCACGACGCCCGAA
The DNA here is from genome assembly GCA_945932615.1 of uncultured Prevotellaceae bacterium. Classification (GTDB taxonomy): domain Bacteria; phylum Bacteroidota; class Bacteroidia; order Bacteroidales; family Bacteroidaceae; genus Physcousia. Next base: position 66,530 of record CAMEQD010000003.1, read on the forward strand.
GTCCGAAAACTCCACACGCTGGCTCACCTCCTCCCCCACCTCATAGTCCTCATCAATCTGACGCGCCTCAGAAAGACCGATTTCCATATTAGCGTTCTTCACCTCATCGTCAGCCACCACCGTACGGTTGCGGTAAATCTCGAAGTCGCCCTTGTTAGGGTTCACAATAACATCATAGTTCTCGTCCGTGCCGTGAATCTTTGCAATCACGCTACGGAAGCACTCCTCGAGCACGCTCACCAACGTAGCGCGGTCGATGTTCTTCACTTCATTGAACTCCGCAAACGACTCAATCAGATTTACAGACTCAACAGATTGTTTCTTAGTTGCCATGTATTAAGTATAGAAGTATTTATTATTTCAGATAATATTTAGTATACACACACTCGTCATATCCGAACGTGCGGGTCACCATCTCCTTACGTGGACGCTTCTCGCCCTCATGTCTCACCTTTTCCTCGGCTGAGATAGAGAAAGTCTCCTCGCCCACCTCAGTTAGTTCGCCACGAAACTTGCGGCCGTCCTTGAGTAGAGTCTCCACAGGCTTTCCCATATTAATCTCCCACTGCCGGCGCACCTTGAATGGGTATCCCAGTCCAGCACTCCCCACTTCAAGTTCGTAGTCCTCCTCTTCGCGGTTGATCTTGCTCTCAATATAGCGCGACAAGTCAGCGCAATCCTCAATCCACACACCCTCAGCGTGGTCAATGACGACGACTATCTCATCATCGGCACTCACACTTACATCCACTAGGAAGTACTCCTTTCCATCCAGCCATTCGTTGACGGCCTGTTCAACAGCACTTTTGCTAATCATTACAATTTTCTTCTCGTTATCTATCTAATTCCGTCTACAATGAAAAGTGAGGAACCACAAGTTTTAGGGTCCCTCACTCACTGTGACATTTCGAATATCTGGTGCAAAGATAAGTAAATTATCTCTAATACACGCGCTTATGTATGAAATAAGCACCAAATGTATTTAAATTTTATATTAGTTTAACATTAATAAAAGTAATTATAACAATTCTATGATATATTTGGCGTTGTTGTCAACAGCAAATAACAATGCCCTAATTTCATTAAATGATGTCTACTCGTGTTCATGACATAACAATGCAATCCCTTTTTTTGTTTTTCGTAAATGAGCAGTGGTTTTCTTGTTTCGGTTACTGCAAAAAAACATTACATCGCTCTTGAGGATATTTCGGCTCAGAACCGTGTGAAAACACGCGTTTTCCCTTAGCATCCTCCACGATTTGAAGAGGAAAGTAAGGGGATGCGAACAGAATACTAAGGGAAACATAGGGCAAAAGGGCGTAAAATGCCTTTTTTAGTGCAATTTTGAGTCTGTGGGCGTCTTTGAAATATGTTGACAACTTGTGGTGCTATCTGAATCTTACGGTGACGGCTTCTCCACCTTCGGTTGTCTCACCAAAGGCGTCTACATATTCGGCAGTGACGGCAGACTTCATCTTGACATACATACGCTTGAGTATGGCCTGTTTGCCATGTATGGTGCACATGGCTACCCACTTGCCACGATATTTGCAGATGCGTATGCGTAGCTTGTTGGAGGCGGTGAGGTGGCCTGTGACTTCGTTGTCGCCTCGCTTCTCTATCTTGAAGCCGAAGGCTACGGTGCGCTGCATGAGGTTTATCTCGCCCGTGTCTTTGTAGGGGGAATGGAGTGTAGCCCAGTAGATGTAGAGGGGCTTTTTCATGTTGAGATTGTTGCCATCGAGGTTGATGTCGTAGCAGACGATATTGTCGTTGGTGCTGCGTTCGAAGTGGAAGAGCCTGCGCTCGGGGTCGGTGGCATATAGGCGCGGACAGAGTGAGAGAATGAGGGTGACGATGCAGATGAGTCTTTTCATAGTGTAGTGTGTGTGTGATTGTGTGCAAAGGTTGAATTTCATTCGACCTTTCCTACGCTCGGCAGAGTAAGCAAGCTTTCTCTGCTCTCGCTTATCGGAAACGTTCGGTTACTTGACAGGAGCGCACCAGTATATGAACATTCCTGCTATCATGAGGACGATGACGGCCATGGCCATGACTGCCCACATGAGGTTACGGTTGGTTTTTCGGATGTTGTGTCGCATAGGTGTTTGTATTTTAGGGGGTTAGTATCTGTCGGTAGCGTAGGGGGTCTTGTAGGATTTGTACGGCCTGATGGAAGACGGTGTCGGTGGTGAGTTGCTGGCGTATGGCTCCTTGCTGGTAGTAGCGGCGTGTGGCAATCTCGTCGGCGATGATGGGAAGAATGTCGTCTTTGTGACGGACGAGATCGGCGGCGAGGTCTGGCTTGACTTTGTCTTCGAGAGCCTGAAGTTCGTCGCTGGCAATGTCGAGGTAGCCCTCGCGGCGTGCCACTTCGCGAAGGAGTTTGATGACTTCGTCGGTACGGCGGTTGTATTGGAAGTCGTGCTCCTTGATATAATGGCAGAAGTGGTCGTAGGTGCTGTCTGAGACTGTGATGTAGCCGGGCTGGGGAATGTCGGTGGCTTGGCTTGTGTAGGTATTGAGCCAGTCAAAGAACTGGTCGCTCTGTACGAGGTCGTATATTATGGTGGCGAGGGTGTCGGGCTCGCTGTGTATGTCGGGCTTGATGCCTCCGCCATCGCGCACCGTGCGACCGTTTGCGGTGCGGAACTCCTTTTGAAGGGAGTCGGGGAGGGTCTTGATGCTGCCGTCGTGGTTGTATTGGTGGGCTTGTATGCAGCGTCCGCTGGGGATATAGTAGCGCGAAGTGGTGATCTTGAGCTCTCCGCGGTAGGGGAGGTCGCGTATGGCTTGGACGAGTCCTTTGCCGTAGGTGCGTGTGCCGATGATGACGGCTCGATCCATGTCTTGCAGGCTACCGCTGACTATCTCTGAGGCTGAGGCTGAACCTTGGTTGACGAGCACAGCAAGGGGGAGGTCGGGGCAGATGGGGTCGGTGGTGGTATAGTATTCGCGGTTGGTAGATGGTTGCTTACCTTTGGTATAGACTATCTTCTGACCTTTGGGTAGGAAGAGGTTGGCAATGTCAACGGCTTCGCTGAGTGAGCCTCCAGGGTTTTCGCGCAGGTCGAGGATGAGGCTTGTGGCTCCTTGGGCCATGAGTTGACTGAGTGCACCGCGCACTTCGCGTGCGGTGCCTTCGGTGAAGCCTGTGAGGGCGATGTAGCCTATGCTGTCGTTCATGATGCTGCTGTATGGGACGGAGGGTAGTTGTATGGTCTGACGTGTGATGCTGACGGTGCGTGGCTTTGCTTCGCCAGGGCGTTGGAAGCGGAGTTGGAAGGTGGTGCCGGCATCTCCTCGCAGCATGGTGGTGACGCGCGTTGGTGTCATACCCTTGATGTCTTTTCCGTCGATACTGAGTATGATGTCGCCCGATTTGAGACCTGCTTTGTCTGAGGGAGTGCCTTGGTATGGCTCGCTGATGACGACGCGGTCGTGGCCTTTGTGGAAGCGTATGATGGAGCCTATGCCTGCATACTTGCCGGTAGCCATCTGACGCAGGTCTTCGTCGTCTGCCGGATAGTAGGTGGTATAGGGGTCTACTCTGCTGAGCATACCGTTGATGGCCCACTCGATGGCGGTGTCTGCTGCGAGAGTATCGACGTAGTAGAGGTCAAGATTCTTGTATATCTCGCTGAATATTTCAAGGTTGCGTATGACTTGAGAGGGGTGGTTTTCGCGCTCCTGAGCCATGAGAGGTGCGTGTATCAGAATGGCAGCTATGATGAGGAGTTGTTTCATTTTTTTGTTGTTTTGTTTTTTTGTGAGCAGTTAGGGTTATATAGTTGTTTAATGCACGTTTAATAATTTTTTAATGCTCGTTTAAAGCCTGTGTGATGTCAAAGTCAAATACCTTAAAACCTTATAACCTCAAAACCTTATAACCTAAAAAATAACCTTTAAGATCCTATCCCATGTCTGGGGACTTAGTTGTGCTCCAACCTCTTGTATGATATGCGAAGCGAGAATGGTGCCTGTTTGTAAAGATGTCTGAATGTCTTTGTATTGTGTGTATGCCCATAGATAGCCTGCTGCGAAGTAGTCGCCTGCTGCGGTGGTGTCGATGAGATTGTCTATGTGTATGGCAGGGACTCTGATGGGGTGGGGCATATCTGCAGTCTGCGAGATGGCTCCCTCTGCCCCGAGCTTGACTACGGCTGTGTGGCTGTCGTGCAAAATGGCTGATATTGCTTGTGTTGGGTCATCGTGATGAGTGTAGGCCTGAGCTTCTTCCTGGTTGGCAAAGACTATGTCTACGTATGTGCGGACGAGGTGGTGGAAGAAGTCGTGGTCTGAGCTTACGATATTGTAGCTGCCGAGGTCGAGCGAGATGCTCAGCCCTTTGGTCTTGGCTATGTGGCAGATATGCTCGATTAGGTCATGATTTTGTACGAGATATCCTTCGAGGTGTAGGAGGCTGGCATCGTCGAGCATGGCTGTGGTGATGTCCTGAGGGCTGAGGTGGGCTGCTGCGCCAAGGTAGGTGGCAAAGGTGCGTTGGCCGTCGGGGCTGATGAGTGTGTTTGCAATGCCTGTGTGTTGCGCTGAGCGTATGATGTGTGGCTGCAGGCCTGCTTCTTGCATACTCGATGCGTAGAGTGCGCCCATAGGGTCGTTGCCTGTCCTACCTATGTATGTACATTGGGCTCCCATGTGGGCGAGGGCAAGTAGGGTGTTTGCTGCGCTGCCTCCGGGGGTGATGCGTGGCGAGTGGGACGAAAGGAGGTGGTCTATGTGGTGCTGTGTGGCCTGGTCGATTAGGGTCATTGAGCCTTTGTCGAGATGGAGCTCGCTAAGGAGGGTGTCGTCCGCCAAAAGGTGCAGTTTGTCGACCAATGCGTTGCCTATTCCAACTATTTTCATCAAAAATCGTATTTTTTTTTGCAAAGGTATTGTTTTTTTCGGAAAAAGGATATACCTTTGCAACGCATTTGAGAAAATAACTCGAAAAAACTTGCTTCAGTAGCTCAGTTGGTTAGAGCACATGACTGTTAATCATGGGGTCGTTGGTTCAAGCCCATCCTGAAGCGCAAGAGATTTTACTCAGTTGTGGATTGCTTCAGTAGCTCAGTTGGTTAGAGCACATGACTGTTAATCATGGGGTCGTTGGTTCAAGCCCATCCTGAAGCGCAAGGTCCTTTAAGAGAAAGCCTGTCGGTGTCAAAACCGGTGGGCTTTATTTATAAAACGCTACGCGCGCGTGTGCTCTTGAGGGTAGGTCTGCGTGTGCAATTTGTATGATTGATGATAAATAAGATTTCTGATATTATCGACTCGTTTAGGTCGGTATTGTATCCCGAGTTTTATGACTTCGGCATCTCTGAGGAGATGCTCTATGCGCAGTTGTGCGGGCAGATAGGTCGGGAGAAGGCCATGGAGATGATTGATTTTCTGCCTGAACTCAAGCGTATGCTCGACATGGACGTGGAGGCTGCATATAATGGAGATCCTGCTGCGGAGTCGTACGATGAGATTATATGTTGTTATCCCTGTATCAAGGCTCTGATCAATTACCGTGTGGCACACAAGCTGCTGACTATGGGCGTGAAGCTCATACCGCGTGTCATCACCGAGATGGCTCACTCTGAGACTGGCATTGACATTCACCCTGCGGCCTCTATCGGTCATCATTTCACGATAGACCACGGCACGGGTGTGGTAATCGGTGCGACGTGTATCATAGGCAACAATGTGAAACTGTATCAGGGTGTGACGTTGGGAGCCAAGAGCTTCCCTCTCGATGAAAATGGCAACCCAATCAAGGGCATACCGCGCCACCCGATAATCGAGGACAATGTGGTGATTTACTCCAATGCCACTATCCTTGGTCGCATCACTATCGGGCGAGGCACTATCGTAGGGGGTAACCTATGGGTGACGGAGAGTACTCAACCGGGAGAAATACTTGTGCAAGCTCACAGACAGAATATCGAGAGGAGGTAGGTGTTGAGCTTGACTAAAGCGCTACAACGCATACTTCGACATATAAACTACAAAAACTACAACAACAACCAAATAACAAGATGGAATTTGAACTTATCGCCAAAACTTTTCAGGGTCTGGAGACTGTGCTGGCTACTGAACTTATTGATCTTGGTGCCAACAACATTCAGATAGGGCGTCGCATGGTGTCGTTTACTGGCGACAAGGAGATGATGTATCGCGCTAATTTCCAATTGCGCACGGCTATACGTATACTCAAGCCTATCAAGCATTTCAAGGCTGTGAGTGCTGATGAGGTATACGAAGCTGTCAAGGCTATTGACTGGACGGAATATCTTTCCAACGACACGACGTTTGCCGTAGACAGCGTAGTGTTTTCCAACGAGTTTCGTCACTCTAAGTTTGTGGCGTACAAGGTGAAGGATGCTATAGTCGACCAGTTTCGCGAGAAGACGGGGCAGCGTCCCAACGTACGTATCACCAATCCTGACATACAGCTCCATATCCATGTGGCAGAATATGACTGCACTCTGGCTTTGGACTCTTCGGGCGAGAGCCTGCATCGCCGTGGCTACCGTCAGGAGGCTGTCGAGGCTCCGCTCAACGAGATTCTGGCTGCTGGCATTATCATGCAGACGGGTTGGAAGGGAGAGTGTGACTTGATTGACCCTATGTGTGGTAGCGGTACTATCGCTATCGAGGCTGCACTCATCGCCCGTGGTATTGCGCCAGGTGTGTTCCGCAAGGAGTATGCTTTCGAGAAGTGGCCTGATTTTGATGCGGAGCTCTTCAGCCGCATATACGATGACGACAGTCGCGAGCGTGAGTTCGAGCACCACATCTACGGCTACGACAACAACCGTCAGGCCGTGCAGATTGCCACCAACAATGTGAAGGCTGCCGGTCTGAGCAAGGACATCGATGTTGTCTTGCAGGATTTCAAGGATTTCACCCAGCCTCGCGAGAAGGCCGTCATCATCACCAATCCTCCGTATGGCGAGCGTATCTCGGCTCCTGACCTCTTGGGTCTGTACAAGATGATTGGCGAGAAGTTCAAGCATGAGTTTGTAGGCAACGATGCCTGGGTACTGAGCTACCGAGAGGAGTGTTTTGAGGCCATCGGGCTGAAGCCATCGCTGCGCACTCCGCTCTACAACGGCTCGCTCGAATGCGAGCTGCGCAAGTATCAGATTTTTGACGGTTCGTACAAGGATTTGCGCAAGGGTGGAGGTGACATCAAAACTGCCGTGGAGCGCAGGCTGATGGCTGACCACAAGCGCTTCAAGAAGCATCGCGACTTTAAGACACGCCTCGGCGAGGAGCCTGAGGAGCGCGAACTCAGCGGTGACCGTAACTACGGACGCTCAGCTCGCAAGTTTGACAGCCGTCCCGGAAGAATGTTCGACGGTCGCTCTGAGCGCAAGTATGATGGACGTCCCGAGCGCAAGAACCGCAAGGATTTTGATGGCGAGGGTCGCGGCTTTGACCGACGTGAGGGTCGCGGCTTTGACCGTCGCAGGAAATAATAAATGCTTGTTCTACTGAGAAATTCTGAAATTATAAAAACAACATAATAATGCATCTACGTTATTTCTTTTCTCTTTTATTTTGTGCAATGATTACTCTTGCCGCTGAGGCTCAAAAGCAGTTTGAGCTTGACCAACTTATTGGTGGTGGTGAACGTTATTGGCAGTTGGTGCCTGAGTATATGATGACCGGGTGGTGGGGTGAGATACCTGTCAAGACTACTCCAGATGAGGTCATAGACTTGAATACCGGCAAGACCATCGTGACCGTACAGCAACTTAACAGGCTGATGGGCGAGGAGTTGGCTTTTAGCGGTCATTCCTTCTCATTCCCCTATGCCGGTGAGACTGTGGTATATTTTACCAAGGGCGCGCGTCATCTGCTGGTAGATTTTACCTCTGGGCAAAGACTGCTTGACGTGACCTTGCCTCAGGGGGCTGCACACATAGATTTCAACAGCAAGAGCAAGCAGATAGCCTACACTCTCGAGGGTAACCTGTATGTGCTTTCCGACAGGGGCGAGGAGCTCAAGGTCAGCTCTGATGGTAGCACTGATGGCAGCGAGGACATCGTATATGGCCAGAGTGTGCACCGCGATGAGTTCGGCATCCACAAGGGCACTTTCTGGGCTCCTGACGGCAAGCACCTCGCTTTCTATCGTATGGACCAGAGCATGGTGCCAAGCTATCCTCAGGTGGATATTCACCCCGAGAAGGACTATGTCGGCCCCAACGGCTCGCGCATAGCCACAACGACTACTTGCCATTATCCTATGGCGGGCGAGAAGAGCCATCATGTCACCATCGGTGTCTACGACGTAGACTCACGTCAGACCACCTGGCTTGAGCTGCTCGGCGAGAAGGACGACTATCATACTAACATTTCGTGGTCGCCCGACTCCAAGACTGTCTATGTCTTTGAGCTTAATCGAGATCAGAACCACATGCGACTCGTGTCGTACGATGCTGCGACGGGCAAGATGGGGCGCACGCTTCTGGAGGAGAGGCACGAGAAGTATGTCGAGCCCCAAAATCCGCTTTACTTTCTGCCTTGGGATGCCTCCAAGGCTGTGATGCTGAGCCAGCGCGACGGCTACAACCATCTGTATCTGCTCGACGTGAATACGGGAGATGTCAGACAGCTGACGAGCGGCAAGTGGGTGGTGCAGGACTTTGTGGGCTTCAACACGGTGGCTCGCAGCATCATCTTCCGCAGCAACGAGGCAGATGCCCGCACATCATGCCTCTATAGCGTGAAGGCCAAGGGTGGCAAGCGTACTCCTATCGGTGTGACCGAGGGTGTGCTTTACCAGTCAAAGCTGAATGAGTCGGGCACTAAGGTCATCACGGCCTATACTGCTCCTGAGGTGCCTCGCAGCATCAACCTGCTGAGTACCACTACGGGCAAGGGTACCAATCTGCTTACTGCCAAGGACCCCTGGGTGGAGGGCGGATATGCTGTACCGACGTTCAAGACTGGCTCTGTCAAGGCTGCCGACGGAGTCACGGAGCTTTACTATCGCATGGTGCTTCCTCCAGATTTTGATGAGAGCAAGAAGTATCCTACCGTGGTGTATGTATACGGCGGTCCTCATGCGCATCTTGTCGATGCAAGCTGGCATTGGTGTAGCCGCGGGTGGGAGACGTATATGGCTCAGAAGGGCTATATCATCTTCGTCCTCGACAGCCGTGGCAGCGAGTGGCGCGGGCTTGAGTTTGAGCAGGCTACGTTCCGTCAGTTGGGCTGCGTGGAGCGTGAAGATCAGTACAAGGGTGTGGAGTATCTCAAGTCTCTGCCTTACGTCGATGCCGAGCGTATCGGTGTGCATGGCTGGAGTTTCGGCGGATTCATGACTACCAACATGATGCTGACCTATCCCGAGACGTTTAAGGTGGGTGTGGCTGGAGGCCCAGTGATTGACTGGAAGTACTACGAGGTGATGTACGGCGAGCGATATATGGACACTCCGCAGCAGAACCCCGAGGGCTACGAAAAGTGCAACTTGCGCAATCGTGCCGGCGAGCTCAAGGGCAGGCTGCAGTTTATCATAGGATACAATGATCCCACTTGTGTGCCGCAGCACACTTTGAGCTTTATCCGTGCTGCCGAGGATGCTGGCACTCAGCCAGATTTCTTCCTCTACCCTGGTGGTGGGCACAATATGTATGGCAAGGATGCGGTACATCTGCACGAGAGGATAACGAGATATTTTGAAGACTATCTGAAATAACAATACAACAACAAGATAAATGAAAAGAATTTTGCTATTGGGCTCGGGCGGTCGTGAGCATGCCTTGGCGTGGAAGATTGCGCAGAGCCCCAAGGTCGAGAAGCTGTATATCGCTCCGGGCAATGCCGGCACCTCAAAGGTGGGCGAGAATGTACCTGTCAAGGCTGACGATTTTGATGCCATCAAGGCGTTTGTAATCGAGCATAAGGTCAATATGGTGGTAGTAGGTCCAGAGGATCCTCTGGTCAAGGGTATCTATGACTATTTCAAGGCTGACGCCGAGCTCTCGGACGTGCCTGTCATCGGTCCTTCCAAGGAGGGTGCTGTGCTTGAGGGCAGTAAGGACTTTGCCAAGGGCTTTATGATGCGCCACGGCATACCTACGGCTGCTTATGAGACCTTTACCGGCGAGACGCTTGAGGAGGGTAAGAGATTCCTCGCCACGCTGCGTCCGCCATACGTCTTGAAGGCTGACGGTCTGTGTGCCGGCAAGGGTGTGCTTATCCTTGACACTCTCCAGGAGGCACAGCGCGAACTCGAGGAGATGCTCGGTGGTATGTTTGGCGGTGCATCGAGCCGTGTGGTCATCGAGGAGTATTTGAGCGGTATCGAGTGTTCGGTATTTGCCCTGACCGACGGCAAGGACTATGTGATACTGCCCGAAGCCAAAGACTACAAGCGCATAGGCGAGGGCGACACAGGTCTTAACACTGGAGGTATGGGCAGCGTCAGCCCCGTGCCGTTTGCTGACAAGGAGTGGATGCGCAAGGTTGAGGATCGTATCATACGCCCCACCATCGAGGGTCTGCGTCAGGAGAACATCACCTACAAAGGCTTCGTATTCTTTGGTCTTATCAATATTGACGGAGACCCCAAGGTCATCGAGTATAATGTGCGCATGGGCGACCCCGAGACGGAGACTGTCATGCTGCGCATCAAGAGCGACCTCGTGGATCTGCTCGAGGGTGTGGCTACGGGGACTCTGGCTCAGCGCAGGATTGAGTTTGACCCTCGTGCAGCTGTATGCGTCATGCTCGTCAGCGGTGGCTATCCTGGCAGCTATGCCAAGGGCTTTGCCATCTCGGGCATCGACGATGTAGAGGGCAGCATAGTGTTCCACGCAGGTACTGCCATGAAGGATAGCAAGGTCGTCACCTCGGGCGGACGTGTCATAGCAGTAAGCTCGTATGGCGAGTCAAAGGCTGAGGCCTTGTGCAAGAGCATGACTGAGGCTGAGAAGATATGCTTCGAGGGCAAGTACTTCCGCAGGGATATAGGTCAGGACTTGTAGAGGACGCTCATGAGGCACAACCGGTTTCAGAACAAGATATGCGAAAGCGCCGCAACTCTGCCCATAGGCATTGTTGTCGGTGCTTTGCTATGGTTTCTGATTCCTGGTTCTGATGGCATCGGGTCTCTCACTTTCGAATTTGGTCCCTACTCGCTGGCTGCCATGGCTGCGTATGTAATTACGGCCTATATCATACTGGAGACTAACAACCAGAATGCTCTCGTACGCATACGCACTCGCATAGTGAGTGCTATCTGGGCTTTACTCATTGGCATCATGCCTTCGGTTCACCATTTCTCTGCAGGCATGTGTGCTGCCTTGGGGCTTGCGGCGAGTCACTACTTGTTGTTTCTCTCGTATCAGAAGTTCCAACCTGTCGGGGAGGTCTTTCACGCCTTCTCGCTCTTTGGCATTGCTTGCATAGCCTTGCCGCAGCTGGTGGTGCTGACCCCTCTGTATTATTGGTATCTGATAGTGTATATGCGTTGCATCACATGGAGGGTGTTTTGGGCTGGTATAGTGGGAATGATTGTCCCTGTGTGGCTGTTGGGCGGATATTGCATACTGACGGAGAGCTGGCAGTTTGCTCTGGATCGTTTGGGGGTACTCATGACTGCATTCAGACCAGAAGTTCAGGATTGGCAATACCTCCTATCGTGGCGCAATTCGGACGTGCTGATGTTTGCGTTCCTTACCCTGACGGGCATGGCGGCCATTGTCCATTTCATGCAGGTGCGTTATGACGACAAGATACGCACCCGTATGCTGCTCTACATTTATATGATGCAGAGTATCGGTGTGTGGGTGATTGCCATGCTCAATCCTTTGGTGTACGAAGACTTTATTCCTGCACTCATCGTGTGTGTCAGTCCTCTTATGGGGCATCATTTCGCATTGACTGACAGGGTGGTCACGAATATATACTTCTGCTTGTGTCTCGTGGCAGTTTTGATTATAGCTCTTGTCAACTATGGAATACCTTATTGAACTTCTACAAAGTTATGGCTATTGGGGCATGATGGTGGCTGCCTTTCTGGCGGGGAGCGTCTTCCCGTTCAGCAGCGAGACGGTAATGGTAGGACTGCAGATTGCAGGACTGCAGCCGTGGCTGCTGTTTCTGAGTGCTACGGTGGGCAATGTGGCTGGCTCGATGTTTAACTACTGGGTAGGTACTCTCGGACGTTTGGAGTGGATAGAGAAATACTTACACATCAAGCGCGACAAAGTGTTCAAGACTCAGGCATGGCTCGCCAACCGTGGTGCGTGGATAGGCACGTTGTGTTTCCTGCCCATAATAGGCAGTGTGCTGAGCGTCACCCTGGGATTCATGCGTGCCAACCCTTACATCACGTTTGTCGCCATCACCATAGGCAAAGCTGTCAGATATGCAATTCTCATAGTTGCGACATTTGGGGTAATGAGGGTTGTATAGTTGAGGTTTTAAGGTTATTCGTAAGGTTATAAGGTTATAAGGTTATGAGGTTATAAGGTTATGAGGTTATAAGGTTATAAGGTTATAAGGTTATGAGGTTTTGAGGTTTTGAGGTTTTAAGGTTATATGCCTTTAGTCCTTAAATACTAGAAACAGAGAACTTTTCTGAAGAACAACCGAACATCCAACCAAACAACCAAACAACAAAACAACCAACTAAACAACAAACAACCAACAAAACAACAAACAACCAACAAAACAACCAAACAACAAAATAAAAAAAATGAAGCATTTCAAATTGATTGACACCCTTATGGGGTGGATCACGTTTGCCATTGCAGCCTTCGTGTATTGCAGCACGATTGAGCCTACGGCAAGCTTTTGGGATTGCCCGGAATTTATCACCACGGCTTTCAAGCTTGAGGTGGGACACCCACCTGGCGCACCTTTCTTCATGCTGACGGGCAACCTCTTCTCGCAGCTGACGGACGATCCAACGCAGGTAGCTCGCATGGTCAACACGATGAGTGCCCTCTTCTCGGCTCTGTGTATACTGTTCCTTTTCTGGAGCATCAGTCATCTGGTACGCAAACTCGTGGGTGAGAATGGTCAGGTCAGGACAATGGCGCAGTGCATCACCATCGAGGCTTCGGCTCTGACTGGAGCTTTGGCATACACGTTCTCCGACACGTTCTGGTTCTCGGCTGTCGAGGGCGAGGTCTATGCATACTCAAGCCTGTTTACCGCCTTGGTATTCTGGCTTATGCTCAAATGGGAGGAGCATGCCGACGAGCCTCACTCTGATCGCTGGATTATACTCATCGCTTACCTCACGGGGCTCTCTATCGGTGTGCATTTGCTCAACTTGCTCTGCCTGCCAGCGTTGGTACTCGTCTGGTACTACAAGAAGTATAGCAATCCCAATCTTAAGGGTAGTCTCATTGCTCTCTGCGGCAGTTTTGCCCTGATTGCTGCCGTACTCTATGGTATTGTGCCGGGCATTGTCAAGGTCGGAGGATGGTTTGAGCTGCTGTTTGTCAACATGCTCGGATTCGGATTCAATACGGGTATGATTGTGTACATCTTCGTGCTTATCGCCGTGGTGCTTTGGGCTGTGTGGGAGACTGTTCACGAGCGAAGCCGTTTGCTTGGCAATATCTCGTTTACGCTCGCTGTAGCTTTGCTCGGCATTCCTTTCTACGGCTATGGCTGGAGCAGTGTTTTCATCGGTGTGTGTGTGCTGGCTGTGCTCTTTCTGTTGCTCAACTGGCGTGTAGGCAAATCGTCAGATGGTGGCAAGCACCTCATCTCGTGCCGTCTGATGAATACCACATTGCTCTGTATGCTCATGATTATGGTGGGCTACAGTTCATACGCTGTGATTGTAATACGCTCTTCTGCCAATACTCCGATGGATCAGAACTCGCCTGAGGATATCTTCACGCTCGGCAACTATCTGAGCCGCGAGCAGTATGGTGATAGACCCTTGCTCTATGGTCAGCCGTATTCCGCTCCTGTAGCTATGAAGGTAGAAGGTCAGTATTACGTGCCTGTGAGCACACAGGGGGCTCCCGAATATCAGCGTGTGGAGAAGCACAGCGCAGACGAGCCCGACCGCTATCGCGTCATTGGTCACAAGACGAACTATGTCTATACCTACAATATGCTCTTCCCTCGCATGTACTCTGACCGTCATGCCAAGGCCTACGAAGACTGGATGGGAGGCATCAAGGGCAAGAACGTGCGTATAGAGCGTGCTGGCGAGTCGACGAGTATCAAGGTCCCGACATTTTTCGAGAATATATACTTCTTCCTCTCGTATCAGTGCAACTTCATGTATTGGCGCTACTTCATGTGGAACTTTGCCGGACGTCAGAACGATCTTCAGGGTAATGGCGAGCTCGAGCATGGCAACTGGATAACGGGCATACCTTTCATAGACAACATGAGGCTCGGAGATCAGAGCCTGCTCCCCTCCGAACTGCGGAACAACAAGGGGCGCAACGTCTTCTACTGCCTGCCGCTCATACTGGGTCTTATAGGATTCTTCTGGCAGGTACAAAAGCGTGTCAAGACAGCAAACGGAGGCTATGCTGACGAGGGTGTGAAGCAGTTCTGGGTGGTCTTCTTCCTCTTCTTCATGACGGGACTTGCCATCGTCGTTTACCTCAACCAGACTCCTATGCAGCCGCGTGAGCGCGACTATGCTTATGCAGGCTCGTTCTATGCCTTTGCCATATGGATAGGTCTGGGTGTGGCAGCCGTTGCTGATTTGCTCAAACAGTATGTGCTCAAGAATCGCGTCACGGCCAGTGCCATAGTCAGCTCGCTCTGTGTACTTGTGCCTCTACAGATGGCTTCGCAGACGTGGGACGACCATGACCGCAGCGGACGCTATACTTGCCGGGACTTCGGTCAGAACTACCTGCAGAGCCTACCTCAGCAGGGCAACCCTATCATCTTCACAAACGGCGACAACGACACCTTCCCTCTATGGTATTGCCAGGAGACTGAGGGTATACGTACAGATGCACGTGTCTGCAACCTTTCGTATCTGCAGACAGACTGGTATATCGACCAGATGAAGCGTCCGGCCTACGATTCGCCTGCGGTGCCTATCTCATGGAGTCGTCTGCAGTATGTGTCGGGCACTCGCGAGGGTGTGGCTGTACGTCCTGGAGTGCTGGAGCAGGTCATTGGCTACTACAAGGACGACCCTGAAGCCATGCGTGAGGCTCTCGGCGAGAATCCGTACGAGCTGAAGAACATCATCGAGAAATGGATTCTCAACGATGACGAGGAGATGCAGATGATTCCGACGGACTCTATCGTCATGACCATCGACAAGGAGGCAGTACGCCGCAGCGGCATGATGATAGCCGAAGACTCTATACCTGATGTCATGCACATCAGCCTCAAGGGCAAGCGTGCTGTCTACAAGAGCGAGCTCATGATATACGAGATGCTCTGTCGTACCAACTGGGAGCGTCCTCTCTATATAGCATGCACCGTGGGTTCGGACAACTATGGCTCGCTGGGCGACAATCTGGTGAGCGAAGGTCTTGCAGAGCGCATCACTCCGTTCAACACCGTCGAGAGCGGCAGGACTATCGACACGAAGCGTATGTATGACAATGTCATGAACAAGTACAGGTATGGAGGCATAGACAACCCCGATATCTATCTTGACGAGACAGTGACGCGCATGTGTCTGACACACCGCCGTATGTTTGCCACGCTTGCCATGGCACTCATGCGTGAGGGCGACAAGGACAGGGCTCTCAAGGTGGTCAAGCGAGCCGAAGAGGCTATACCTCCCACTACGGTGCCACACTCCTATATGGGAGGCAGCATAGACCTGGCGCGCGTATGGCTTGTGCTCGGTCACAACAAGCAGGCAGAGAAGATAGCACTCAGTATAGCCCGCAATGCCTGTGAATATCTCGAATGGTATAGCCACATGAACAGCCGTATGCTCCAGATGAGTGCGCGCGATATCGTGTACAGCTGCTATATGCTCAACTCCACGGTAGAAATCCTACAGGATGCTGAGTCTGGCAAGGCTGCCGAAATGGACAAGAAGCTCGAGACGTATACTAACCGTTTCCAGCAGTTCATCTACAACTGATGATTATTGAGCAGCCTGCACGATTCCTGAGGTGGTTCTATCCTCACTCGCTTTGGAGAATGGATCCGTCGCAAAGGTCGGTCTACCTGACCTTTGACGACGGGCCTATCCCCGAGGCTACACCTTATATATTAGATGTCCTGGACGAATATGGCATCAAGGCTACGTTCTTCATGGTCGGCGACAATGCCTGCAAATACCCACATCTACTCGCCGAGGTGCGCAAGCGCGGACATCGTATTGGCAACCACACTTTCAACCACATCGGAGGCTTCAAGTGGTTCAGCTGGAAATACCTTGCCAATGTCAACAAGGCTGAGCAGATTCTTCAGACGGGCAAGCTCTTCCGCCCCCCTCATGGTTGGATGAAGACTATGCAGTACAGGGTGCTGCGCCACACCGGCTGGCGCGTAGTGATGTGGGACGTGGTCACGCGCGACTATTCGTGCCGTCTCACTCCCGACGACGTGCTACGCAACGTGAAGATGCTGACTCGCAATGGCAGCATCATCACTTTCCATGATTCGAGGAAGAGTATTGACAAACTCAAGGTCATGCTGCCCGAGGCTCTCGAATGGCTCATAAGTCAGGGCTATGAGTTTAAAGTCTTCGACTAATCCCCCCCATTACATCATGTTGCAAACCATATTCAACAGCAAAGGTCTCGTCGAGGCTGGTTGTGACGAGGCGGGGCGCGGTTGCCTCGCAGGTCCTGTATATGCTGCAGCGGTCATACTGCCACTCGACATAGAGCAGCGGTGCCCCGAGCTCGCACAAGGTCTCAATGACTCGAAGCAACTCAGCGAAAAGAAGCGTTATGCCCTGCGTACGCTCATAGAGCGTAAAGCTGTGGCATATGCGGTAGCTGCTCTCGACAATCATGAGATAGACAGGCTCAATATACTATGTGCGAGTATCACAGCCATGCATCGCGCCCTCGATGGGCTCAGTGTGCGCCCTGCGCATATCATCGTCGACGGCAATCGCTTCTACCCCTACCACGACCCTTGTGACCCAGAATCAGCCGTACCTTCTACTACCATAGTAAAGGGCGATGGCAAGTATATGAGCATAGCGGCGGCAAGCATTCTTGCCAAGACCTACCGCGATGACTATATGCTCGACATTCACCGCCAGTACCCCCAATATCATTGGGATAGCAACAAGGGCTACCCCTCAAAGGCGCATCGTGAATCCATACGGCAATTCGGGGCTACGCCGTATCATCGCAAGACGTTCAACCTCTTGGGTGAGAGCCTGCAGCTGGAGTTTGACTTCGGCGTTTAGATATAATACGACAAGAGCGTGGGTAGGTCAGTTCCTCCCACGCTCTTGTCGTATTGGGGTTTGCCCGTCAGGGTGAGACGCTTACTTCACCAGATTGTTGCGTGCAGCAGCAATCTCGCCTGACATTGACTCAAGGTCCTTCTTCAGTTCGTCTACGGTCAGTGAGTTGAGGTTGTAGAGTGGAGAGAGAGCCTCGCTTACCTCAACGAGGTCGGGGTCGTATGCTACAAGGCGGTCAATAGCACCCTGAAGCAGGGCAATGCGATAGGTAAGGTTTGCAACAGCCTCGTCGTCAAAGCATGGGAGGAACTTGTCGGTATTCTGTGTCAGAATATACATCTGCTCTACCAATGAGGTAGCGACAGCCTGCCAGAAGAGGTTGAGACGACCAGCAGCAGCTTCAGCATCGTAAATCTCCTGTGATTCAAGTACGTCCTCACCCTTCTCAGAGAAGATGCGGAAGGCTGGGTCGTTGATGTCGGCAATCAACTTGGCAGTAGATTCGTTGTAGCCAGTCACGTCCATGTCATAGAGCTCGGCTACGGCCTGGTCGATGCTCAGAGCTACGAGAGTGCGGTACTTCTCGCTCAGAGTGAGGGCTTCGTCAGCCACTGCAGGGTCGAGCAGATAGTCGGGCTTCACCTGTTTCTCTTCGTCGGTCAGCACAATCTTACCATTTTTGGTCTGCTCAAGCATGGGGAGCGACTTGAGGTTGCGGATGACACTTGCGATACTGTCAAGCTGAACTCGGATTGAAGCTTCGATCTGCTCCTGCTCGAAACACTTTACAGAGTCTTTGCCCTCTGTCTGGCTCTTGGTCTGACCGCCACAAGCGGCGAATGCTGCGATGGCAGCTGCCACCAAAATGAACTTGATGTTCTTCATAATTTTTTTTTGTTAGTTTTTTGTTATTTAGTTTTTTTGTTGGTTGTTAGTTGTTTGTTTGTTTTGTTGGCTTCGCCTTCGTTTCCTACGCTCGGCAGAGTAAGCAAGCTTTCTCTGCTCTCGCTTATCGGAAACGTTGTTTGGTTGGTTGTTCTGTCATTTGGTCGCGGATAGTCATTAGTATCAACCAAACCACCAAACCACCAACCTCACTTCTTCCTCAGTTTCTTGCCAGGAAAGTCTGTGAGTAGCATTATGCTCACTACGAGACTCATCAGATAGAGTACGGCGAGGTTGAAGGTCAGGGTGTCAATTCTTGTATCGCCTACCACCTTGACACTGCTGTAGAAAGGTGCACCGCCATTTCTGCTCAGTGGGGTCAGGTATATGGGAGCTACGAGGGGTACGATATGTCCGCCACAGAGCTTTATGGGCGATGTCGAGTGGGCATTCATCACCATATCCTTGAGCTGGCTATTGGTGTATTCGCGTTTCAGTCGGGACTGCTCGTCGCGTCCTGTCAGTCTGATTTGCTGCGAGAGTATGCGGTCAGCCTTGATAGTGGCCGAGTTGCCACGCTTGGCAAGCACTTCCTTTGCCTTTTTGAAATACGTCTGCAGGTCATCGTAATCGTATTTTCCACTGAAGGGCTCGAGTCCGGTCACTTTGGTTATTACGCCGAGATTTTTCTTCACCACGTCCATGTGGGCAGGATTAGGAGTGCCGTTCTTGTCTCTTTCGCTGCGCATGGTCTCCGTTTGCGACTCCAGCTCGTAGAGGAAGGCATTCTGGTAGTACATGGCCTCATACTTCTCACGGTTCTGCTCGAAGTAGGTGTCTTCAAAGCCGTTGTGGGCGAAAGTTTCTACAGCCAGAGCCTCGTAAGCCCATCTCGATGGAATCAAGTTGCCGATGGCAGGCACATTGCCCGTACGGCTCTGTGGGGCGAGGTCCTTAAAATCGACGACTACACCGCATAGAAGTATCTGTGGTATAAGCAGAATCGGAATCGTGATATATATGGCCACGATGCTGCTCATACACTGGCTCAGTAACAAGCCTGTCAGGTTGCTAAGCAGCGAAATGGCAAACAATACTCCCCACCATGTCATAGTCATACCGTGCAGCCCCATAATCGAGTTGCCAATCAAGACGAATATAAGAGTCTGTATCAGCGACACACCGGCGGAGTAGATAATCTTGCTCAGGATATAACTGTAGTAGTTCAGGTGTAGGAACTTCTCGCGTTTGAGTAGGGTACGCTCATGGATAATCTCCTCGGCCGACGAACTCATGCCGATGAAAGCAGCCACGATGACAGCCATAAACATGTACGACACGAAATTCTTGTTGTCCATCAGCGTATATCCGCTCTCTGGAGCATATCGGGTAAGCAAGGCGCAGATGACAGCCAGAACCGGTGCTACCAGCGAGGTCACCATCAGATATTGCACGTTGGTCATCTTGGTGCGTACGTTGCGCTCCAAGAATATCATCAGCTGCTTTACTGCACCGGGCTTGCACTGTCTCGTCTCGGGTATGTCAGATACCTTGGGCTCCTCGTTGTCGTGGGTGCTCCCAGCCTTGTCGTTCATGTATATCTCGTTCCACTGCTGCGGAGAGACCTTGCGCTCCGAGCTTTGCATACCCGAACTGTCCAAAGCCTTCTCGTCGATGATATTCAATACCACCTCGGGGTTGAGATTGCCACACGTCGGACACATGCTCGTATCAGCATCGGCATATCCAGCAGCCTGCTTGAAATACGTGATGGCGTCAATGGGGTTGCCGTCATACACAGGGTAGCCCCCCTTGTCGAGCAGCCACAGGCGGTCAAACAGCTTGTATACGTCGCTGCTGGGCTGGTGGATATTGACGACAATCAGCCTCCCTCTATATGTCTGCTCTTTGAGAAGGTTGATCACCATCTCCGTGTCGGCACTCGACAGTCCGCTCGTGGGCTCGTCAAGGAAAAGCACCGCAGGCTCGCGAATGAGCTCTAAGGCTATGTTCAGACGTTTGCGCTGTCCGCCCGATATGGTTTTGTTGAGAGGTGAGCCCACCTTGAGGTCGGCCGTAGCCTCAAGCCCAAGGTCGTGCAGGGTCTTGTCCACACGCTCATTGAGCTCCTGCTCTGTCATGCCGTCGAAACACAGTCTCGCCGTATACCAAAGATTTTCCTTCACAGTAAGCTCCTCGATGAGCAGGTCGTCTTGTGGCACGAAGCCTATGAGTCTCTGCGTTTCCTCCTCACGGATAGAATGCCCATTGATAGTGATGCTCCCAGACTGAGGCACGATGTTGCCGTTTAGCAGGTTCAGCAGGGTGGTCTTGCCCGAGCCGCTCCCGCCCATTATCGCCAGCAGCGTGCCGCTTTTCAGAGTGAACGAGAAGTTGTGTATGCCATTATCCGTGTGGGGGAAGTGGAAGTCGATATTGCGGGCAGCAAAGCTGATACACTGTCCCTTGCCTGAGGTCGAATCGTGCACGAACTCCTCCGACAGGGTAGAGTAGTAGAGAGGCAAGGCGTTTTTAGCCTTCAGCACTCCGCTCTTCTGCATTATCTGGAATGCCCCACGCAATACTGGCACATCGTTGAGCAGCAGCTCGTCGTGTCCCGTAAACGTAAATACCAGGATATTCAGCCTGCGTATAAACATCGTCTTGAGTACACCATCACCCAAATCACGAAAACGCACGTTGCCTCCGCAGCCACACCTGTCGCTCTCCTTGTCTTCGGAGACAAACGCATAAAAGTCGTCCAATGTGGCATCGTCGACATGCAGCTTAGCTGCGATGCCTCTCATCATATCCTTTTCGGTATTGTTGAGACCGTCTACGCCGCAGAACTCCATGAGACGCAAGACCATCAGCGTCTCCTCCTTCGAAGAAATCTTGCCATGCAGCCCCATGCAGATATTATCCACGACAGGGTCAATGTCCAAGTCCTCGCTCATGGTGTAGAGCTCCGTCAAGTTGTCAAACATCTCGAGCCACATACCCGTATCTCTGATACCAAAATGCCGGTGTAGATACGAGTCGAGTACGATGCGGGACTCTGCAAAGTCCACCTCCCCCTTGATACAGCAGGCCGCAAACAGATTAATTAGGCTCGAAAGGATAATGTCATTCATACGTACACTTCATGCGTATATAATATACAACTTCGGGCGCAAAGTTACGAATAAGCGAGCGGAAAAGCAAATAAAGCTTGCTTTAATTTGATTTTCCCGAGCGAAAGTAACTTGGAGCAAAGCTCAGAGTTACGAATAAGCGAGCGGAAAAGCAAATAAAGCTCGCTTTAATTTTCTTTTCCCGAGCGAAAGTAATATAGAGCGAAGCTCAGAGTTATGAATAAGCGAGCGGAAAAGCAAATAAAGCTTGCTTTAATTTGATTTTCCCGAGCGAAAAGACCACGAAACTTGTTTCGCTTGGCTTGTCCAAGAACTGTTTGTTTGGTTATTTTGTTGTTTAGTTGTTTGGTTGGGTCTTTTGTCGTTTGGGGCTTTAGTTTGTCGTTTAATGGTCTTTTAATGGTCTTTTAATGGGTGATTAATGCTTGTTCAAAGGTTTAAAGTAAATAACCTCAAAACCTTAAAACCTCACAAGCGAAGCGACCTTAAAACCTCACAGATAACCTCACAGATAACCTCAAAACATTATCATTTTGTCAAAACTAAGTAAAAATATGTATAAAAAAAGCGCATATTCACGAAAAATGACTACTTTTGTGTAACAAAAAGAAGAAAGAAATGGAAAAAATCGATTCTTTAGACAAAAAGATTCTCGAAATCATCTCAAACAACGCACGTATTCCCTTCAAAGACGTAGCCTCGGAGTGCGGAGTCAGTCGTGCTGCCATACACCAGCGCGTACAGCGACTCATCGACATGAACGTCATCGTCGGTAGTGGTTATCACGTCAACCCTGCCAGTCTCGGCTACAACACCTGTACGTACGTAGGCATCAGCCTCGAAAAGGGTAGCCTCTACCGCAGCGTCGTAGAGCAGTTTGCCCAAATACCAGAGATAGTGGAGTGTCACTACACGACAGGTCCATACACCATGCTTATCAAGCTATATGCGCGTGACAATTCTCACCTCATGGAGCTCCTCAACGACCGCCTGCAGCAGATCAACGGCGTAGTAAGTACCGAGACCCTCATTTCCTTAAATCAAAGTATCAAGAAAGAGCTCCCCATCGGCGGACAAGTGCAAGAAGCCAAGCCAGAGATGCAGGAAGACTGGCGAGAAATCAAAGATTAATGACCAAACCGATAATAGCAATAACAAGCAACTTTGGCGACAAAGGCAGCGAGTTGGCAAAGGGCTACTATCAGAGCGTGTTGACAGCAGGAGGCAGCCCCATCATCATACCCCCTTACATTGACACCGCAGCCCTTGAGTCAATGTTGGACACCATTGATGGTATAATCCTAAGTGGCGGAGCCGATGTCAATCCCATACTCTTCGGTCAGGAGCCCATACCACAACTCCACGGCATCAACGCCGAGCGTGATCAGGCAGAGATAGCCCTCATACGCCGCGCCTACGAGCGTCAGATACCCATGCTTGGCATCTGTCGGGGCATGCAGCTCATGGCGCAGGTCTTAGGTGGCGACATTTATCAAGACCTTGCAGCTCAGTACCCCAATCCAGACACACTCATCAAGCACTCTCAAGACCTCGCCCGTGAGCGAGCATCGCATACCGTCGCCATACATCGTGACACACTCCTGTCCGAGATAATGTCGCAGTCCACGACTCTGGCAGTCAATTCATTCCATCATCAGGCCGTCAAGAACACTGGACCACATTTCCGCATCGCAGCCCAAAGTCCCGACCAAGTCATCGAGGCCTATGAGAGCTGCGAGTACAAGAGCCTCCTCGGCATACAGTGGCATCCCGAATGCTTCATCATGGCCGACGACCGCAGCATGATGCCTATCTTCGAATGGCTCATCAGCCAGGCAGCCAACTATGCTGAAGCCAAGCGGCTACACAGCCACATACTCAGCCTCGATTCGCATTGCGACACGCCCATGAAGTTCGCTACCGACGAGGAACGTCTCGTCACATGGCCGCGTATGCGCGACGGTCACCTCGACGCGAGCATCATGGTAGCCTACATACCACAGGGCGACCGCAGTCCCGAGGCACACCGAGCCGCCACAGCCAAAGCCGACAACATACTCAGTCAGATAGAGCAGCACGTAGAGCAGGACTCCGATCAAGTCGGCATAGCCTATACCCCCGAAGACCTCTATCGCCTCAAGCAGCAAGGCAGACGAGCCGTCATGCTTGGCATCGAAAACGGCTATGCCATAGGTCATGACCTCAGCCTCGTAGAGCACTTCCGCAGTCGTGGCGTGGTCTACATGACCCTCTGCCACAACGGCGACAACGACATCTGCGACTCAGCGCGCAATTCTCACGACGAGCACCACGGCGTCAGCCCCTTCGGCGCAGAAGTCATACAAGAGATGAACCGTCTCGGCATGATTGTCGACCTGAGCCACGCATCGGCCAACAGCTTCTACGATGCCCTCAACATCTCCACCACCCCCATCGTATGCAGCCACTCCAGCTGCAAGAGTCTGTGTCCGCACCCACGCAACCTCGACGACCAGCAGATGAAGGCACTAGCACACCGTGGCGGAGTCATGCAAGTCACCCTCTACGAAGGCTTTCTCAACTCCACCCCCAGCCAAGCCAGTATCCTCGATGCCATAGAGCACCTCAATCACGCCGTCAGCGTTATGGGCATAGAGCATGTGGGCATAGGAACCGACTTCGATGGCGACGGAGGAGTCAGAGGCATAGCCCATGCCGGTGAGCTCATCAACTTCACCCGAAGCATGCTCCGCCAGCGATATACGTGGGAGGACATACGCCTGCTATGGGGAGAGAATTTTTTGAGAGTAATGAGAGAAGTACAAAACACATAAAGCATACAGACACGATGAGAAGCAAAATCTTCCTGCTGCTTATTGTCATGACAGCAGTCCTCGGTAGCTGTGGCAACAAGACCAAGTCAGGCTACACCGATGCAGACACCATAGTCTTGCGCTCCTGTCCGCAGTTTGAGGCAGACAGCGCCATGAGCCACATTGTCGCGCAATGCGCCTTTGGCCCGCGAGTGACAGGCAGCACAGCATCACTCCAGTGTGCACAATGGATCAAAAACAAGTTTGACCAATACGGCTGCACCACCGAGTTTCAAGACGAGACAGTCAAGACGTGGGACGGCACGCACACCCCATGCCGCAATATCATAGCGCGCATCAACCCCCAAGCCCACGACCGTATCCTCATCTGCACACACTGGGACAGCCGTCCATGGGCAGACAACGACCCAGACCCCAACAACCATCACACCCCAGTACCAGCAGCCAACGACGGAGCCAGCGGAGTAGCCGTCATGCTCGAAATGGCGCGCATCATTCAGTCGAGCCCCATCGCAGACACTTTCGGCATAGACTTCGTCTGTTTTGATGCCGAAGACATGGGTACCCCCGAGTGGGCGGAGCAGACAGACAGCGACGACACCTCAGGCTCGACATGGTGTCTTGGCAGCGAAGCCTGGGCACAACGAGCACGCATGAGCGGCTACGAAGCCCGCTACGGCATCCTGCTCGACATGGTAGGCGGTCGTGGAGCCACCTTCGCACGCGAACAAGTCAGCCAGCAATACGCAGCCCCCGTGCTTAACATAGTATGGGCTCTCGCCTCACAGTTGGGCTACTCCTCATACTTCGTCAGCCGCGAGGGTGGAGCGCTCATGGACGACCATGTCAACGTCAATGCCATAGCAGCCATACCGTGTATCGACATCGTCCCCCACTATCAGCACGGCCCGAGCAGTTTCGGTCCTACATGGCATACCATAGCAGACACACCCGACAATATCGACACAGCCACGCTCAACGCCGTAGGTCACACGCTGATACAACTCATGTATAATGAGAGTGGTTTAGTTGTTTAGTTGGCTTCGCCTTCGTTTCCTACGCTCGGCAGAGTAAGCGAGCTTTCTCTGCTCTCGCTTATCGGAAACGTTGTTTGGTTGTTTCTAACGACTATCAGACAACCAGCAAACAACAAAGGACTAAACAACAAAGTAACACCTCCCCTCAAACCAACTAACAAAACAACCAACCAAACAACAAACAACCAACCAAACAACAAAAAACATGACCCTCAACCAGATACAGGACGAGATAATCGAAGAGTTCCAGGAATTTGATGACTGGATGGATCGCTACCAGTTGCTCATAGACATAGGCAGCGAGCAGCCACCCCTCGACGAGAAGTACAAGACACAGAGCAACCTCATCGACGGCTGCCAGAGCCGCGTATGGCTGCAGGCAGACCTCATCGATGGCAAGATACATTTTCAGGCAGAGAGCGACGCCCTCATCGTCAAGGGCATAGTAGCACTCCTTGTGCGCGTCTACGACAACCAGACCCCTGCCGACATACTCGCCTCAGAGCCCTATTTCATTCAGGAGATAGGACTCAGAGAGCACCTCTCGCCCACACGAAGCAACGGTCTCCTCGCCATGCTCAAGCAGATGAGACTCTATGCCCTCGCCTTCCAAGCCAAGCAATGAAGATACGCGACATTGACTTAGGGTTCCGCCCCATCCTCCTAGCCCCCATGGAGGACGTAACCGACATAGGCTTCCGCCTGCTGTGCAAGCAGATGGGAGCCGCCATGGTATACTCCGAGTTTGTCAGCAGCGATGCTCTCATACGCAGGGTCAACCGCTCGCTGTCCAAACTTCAAGTCAGCGACGACGAACGCCCCGTAGCCATACAGATTTACGGCAAAGATACCGAGTCCATGAGGGAGGCGGCACAGATAGTAGTCGAGGAAGCGCGTCCCGACGTTCTCGACCTCAATTTCGGCTGCCCCGTACGCAAAGTCGCAGGCAAGGGAGCGGGCAGCGGAATGCTGCAAAATGTACCCCTCCTGCTCGACATCACACGTGCCGTGGTACAAGCCGTGCCCCAAACCCCCGTCACCGTCAAGACCCGTCTCGGCTGGGACACAGCCACCACATACCTCCCCGACGGCACCCCCTTCATACTCGACCTTGCCCTACGACTCCAGGACGTAGGCATAGAAGCTCTCACCATACACGGCCGCACACGCGCCCAAATGTATCAAGGACAAGCCGACTGGACACTCATAGGTCAAGTCAAGTCCGACCCACGCATACATATCCCCATCATCGGCAACGGAGACGTAGCCACCCCCGAGCGAGCACGCGAGTGTTTTGACCATTATGGAGTAGATGCCGTCATGATAGGACGTGCCACCTTTGGCAGACCATGGATATTCAGCGAGATGCACGGACACACCCTCACCCTCGACGAGAAGATAGACCTACTCAAGCAGCAGACCCTCACCTCGATAGAGCGCATCGACGAATACCGCGGCATACTACACGTGCGCCGTCACCTCGCAGCCACCCCCATATTCAGAGGCATACCCAACTTCCGCGACACACGCATACGTATGCTCCGCGCAGAGAGCAAAGACGAACTCTTTGCCATCATCGAGGAGACACGCACCCTACTCAAGACATTACCCATAGAATCCAGCCCCCTACCATGAAAAGATCAGACTTCGAAATCATGGCTCCCGTAGGCTCGCAAGAGAGCCTCGCCGCCGCCCTGCGAGCAGGTGCAGACAGCATATACTTCGGCATCGAAAACCTCAATATGCGAGCCCACTCAGCCAAGACCTTCACCATCGATGAACTCAAGGACATAGCCGAGAAGTGCCGCCTGTGTGGAGTAAAGAGCTACCTCACCGTCAATACCATCATCTATGGTGAAGATCTCCCCCTCATGCGCCAAATACTCGATGCCGCCAAGCAGGCACATATCACCGCAGTCATAGCCAGCGACATAGCCGTCATGTCATACTGCAACCAGATAGGTCAGGAAGTCCACCTTAGCACCCAACTCAACATCTCCAACATCGAAGCCCTAAAGTTTTACGCCCGGTTTGCCGATGTCGTTGTCCTCGCCCGCGAGCTCAACATGGATCAGGTCGCCGACATATACCGCCAGATAGAAGCCCAAAACATCTGCGGCCCAGGCGGAGAGCGCATACGCATCGAGATGTTCTGCCACGGAGCCCTCTGTATGGCAGTAAGCGGCAAGTGCTACCTCTCGCTCCACAATGCAGGCAAGAGTGCCAACCGCGGAGAGTGCATGCAGATATGCCGTCGCCGCTACCTCGTCTCAGACCTTGAGACCGGCTGTGAGCTACAGATTGACAACAAATACATCATGTCGCCCAAAGACCTCAAGACGCTCCGTTTCGTCGACCGCATGATGAACTCAGGAGTCCGAGTGTTCAAGATAGAAGGTCGTGCCCGAGGTCCCGAATACGTCAGCACAGTAGTCTCAGCCTACGACCGCGCCATCAATGCCGTCCTCGCCGGCACCTTTACCGAAGAGCTCAAGGACGAGCTCGACGAACGTCTTGCCACCGTCTTCAACCGCGGATTTTGGGACGGCTACTACCAAGGGCAGACCCTCGGAGAGTGGAATACCGTAGCAGGCTCAGCCGCCACCGAGAAAAAAGTCTATTGTGCCAAAGGCATACGTTACTACAGCAAGCTCGGCGTCGCCGAGTTCAAGATCGAAGCCTGTGACCTCAAGGTCGGCGACCGCATACTCATCACAGGCACAACCACAGGAGCCGTCTACACCGAAGTCGGCGAGATACGCTTCGACCTACAGCCCGTCACCACCGCCACCAAAGGCCAGCACATAAGCATCAAAGTACCCTGTAAGGTACGCCCCAAAGACAAGTTGTACGTTGTAGTCTAAAACTAAATATTACTCTCCGCTAAACACAAGAATCCCCATCCCAACTCTTTGTGACATATTACCTCTCCAACCCTTCCGTTAAGAACCTCCTGAGGTGAAGATGGGTTATGCCATTGTCATCAGACTTTGTCACCAATGGAGTCATAGAGATGACATACAATCGCCTTCATATCTTCTATAGATGAAATTTGCTGTAAAGATAACGATTTTATCTTTTATAAAAGACAAAACTGTCGTATTTTTATATTTTGTTCTGTATAATTTACGTTTTTAGCCCCCATATTGACTCAGAAGCAGCATAAAAGACAAAAGCTAAAGTTGAGTAAGAAATTATATTTTATCATGCAATCCTAAAAATTCTACACCACCATCAAAAATTCGTCTTTCTCTAAATCTACAATATGCAAAATTCGAAGCCACACCCCCCTCCCTCCTCTTTCTCGCGCGTATATATAAAGACTAAAAAAATACCTTATTTATATATATATATAATGTATATCTCCCTCCCCCAGGGGGGGCACTATGTTAATTTTGAATATTGAAGATTTAGAGAAAGTCAAAAACAACGCTCAATCTGCACACAAATATAATATATATTATATATTATAAACGCGGAAACCCACCGAAACCCAACAAAACCCACCGAAACCCAACCAAAACAAATTATTCCCAAATTCCCCCAACGAAACCAAAGGAAGCCCAACGCGACCCCTTTGCGATGTTGTATCTTTGCATCGTGATTCACGGAAAATGCGTACAATCCCGAACTCATCCCGAAGGCTTGTCGTTTTCCAAGTAGATCCAACAAAACAACCAAACAACGTTTCCGATAAGCGAGAGCAGAGAAAGCTTGCTTACTCTGCCGAGCGTAGGAAACGAAGGCGAAGCCAACTAACCAACCAAACAACCAAACTAATTTAATCAATCAAGAAGGGGAAATCATAACAATGAGGGAGAATTGTCAAAGAAAAAACTTGCTTTTAATCCCATATATTAGTAACTTTGCGAAAAAGACGAAACATTTCACAAGCTATCCGCCATGCCACAGACAGTAAAGATACGCCTGCGCAACACAGGTCAGACCTTGAGCATACCCAACGGCATCACATTGGCAGAACTCTACCAGCAGTCAGGACTCCGCATCGAATACGGTCCCATGTGTGCCCGTGTCAACAACAAGAATCAAGGTTTAGGCTACCGTTTCTACAATTCCAAAGACGTAGAGTTTCTCGACATACGCTCTGCCAGCGGAATGCGCGCCTACACACGCACCCTCTTTCTCGTCCTTGCCAAGGCAGTTGAAGACCTCTATCCCCAAGGGCGTCTGATCATCGGAGCCGCCATCTCAGGAGGCTATTACTGCGAGCTGCGCATAGGCCGTCAAGTGACCCAAGACGATGCCCAGTCCATCAACCAGCGCATGGAGCAGATTATCGCCGCCGACCTCCCCATACACCACATACAATGCCCCATTGAGGAAGCCATCTCCCTCTTCCAGTCTAAAGGCATGGACAGCAAGGTCAAACTCCTCCAGAGTCAGACCTCACTCTATACCGACTACTACCAACTCGCCGACACCATAGACTACTTCTACTCCTGCCTCCTCACCCATACCGGAGCCATACACCTCTTTCAAGTCATACCATTCTACGACGGTCTGCTCCTACGCATACCCTCCGCCCAAGACCCCTCGCAGCTTGAGACCCTCATACCCCAGACCAAGATGCACAACGTCATACGCGAGCACCAGCGATGGCAGGACATACTCGGTTGCCGCACCGCAGGCGACTTCAACGAAGCCGTACAAAGCGGTTACGCCCCCGAACTCATCAACATCAGCGAAGCCCTGCAAGAGAAGAAGCTCAACCAGATTGTCGACACCATACAAGAGCGGGGCAGCCGCCTCGTCCTCATTGCAGGCCCCTCATCGAGCGGCAAGACCACCACAGCCAAACGCCTCGCCATACTCATGATAGCCAGCGGTCTGCGCCCCCACACCATCTCCACCGACGACTACTTCGTCAACCGCACCGACACCCCCAAAGATGCCAGCGGCAACTACGACTTCGAATGCATACAAGCCGTCGACACCGACCTCTTCAATCGCCACCTCACCCAGCTCCTCCACGGTGAGGAAGTCCTCCTCCCCCGCTACGACTTCAAGCTCGGAGAGCGCGTCTACGAAGACCACCGCCTCAGCATAGGCCCCGACGACATCATCATCATCGAAGGCAACCACGCCCTCAATCCCATACTCACCCGTCAAGTCCCCGACGAGCAGAAGTTCCGCATCTTCGTCAGCACCCTCACCACCATAGCCCTCGACGACCACAACAACATTCCCACCCACGACATACGCCTCCTGCGCCGTCTCCTCCGCGACTACAAATACCGCGGCTACAGCGCACACGAGACCATACACCGCTACCCCAGCGTCACCCGAGGCGAAGGCAAATGGATATTCCCCTTCCAAGAGCTCGCCGACGCCACCTTCAACTCAGCCCTCCTCTACGAACTCGCCGTCATCAAAGACCAAGTCACCCCCCTCCTTGAGCAAGTCTCCGAGCGCGAAGAAGAATACGCCGAAGCCTCGCGAATGCGCAAGTTCCTCCGCTATTTCCGCTCCGTCCCCACCGACCAAGTCCCCCCGACCTCGCTCCTGCGCGAATTTGCAGGCGGGTCGTCATTCAAGTATTAAACACCCGTTAAACAAGCGTTAAACACCAATACAATACCAATTCAAAAACTTACAACGATATGATCAGCATTATCATGGGCAGCACCAGCGATCTGCCCGTCATGGAAAAAGCAGCCCAGTTTCTCGACCAGATGGAGATACCCTTCGAGATGAACGCCCTCTCAGCCCACCGCACCCCCAGCGAGGTCGAAGAGTTTGCACGCAACGCCTCAGAGCGCGGCATTCAAGTCATCATAGCCGGCGCAGGCATGGCAGCAGCCCTACCCGGAGTCATCGCAGCCAGCACCAGCGTCCCCGTCATCGGCGTCCCCATCAAAGGCATGCTCGACGGTCTTGACGCCATGCTCTCCATCATACAGATGCCCCCAGGCATACCCGTAGCCACCGTCGGAGTCAACGCAGCCCTCAACGCAGCCATACTCGCAGCACAGATGCTATCTCTCAGCGACCCAGCCCTCGCACAGCGTCTCGCCGCCTACAAGTCAGGACTCAAACAGAAGATAGTCAAAGCCAACGAAGACCTCTCGCAAGTCAAATACAAGTACAAGCAGAACTGACCCCATACCCATCATGACAAGACGAACAACCCACCCCGTACACATCGGCCAGCTCACCATCGGAGGCACAGCCCCCGTAGCCGTACAGTCCATGACCACCTGCTCCACCATGGACACCACAGGCTGCATCGAGCAAGCCATACGCATCATCGAAGCAGGCGGTCAGCTCGTACGCCTCACCACCCAAGGCACACGCGAAGCCGAAAACCTCCGCAACATCAAGGCAGGGCTTGCCCAGCGCGGCTACGCCCACATACCCCTCTGTGCCGACGTACATTTCAACCCCAACGTAGCCGACGTCGCCGCCACCATAGTCGAGAAAGTACGCATCAATCCCGGCAACTACGTCGACCCAGCCCGCACCTTCAAGCAGCTCGCATACACCCCCGAAGAGTACCAGGCAGAGCTAAGCCGTCTCGACGAGCGGTTCTGCCGCTTTCTCGACATCTGCCGCCGCCACCACACAGCCATACGCATCGGCGTCAACCACGGCTCCCTCTCAGACCGCATCATGTCGCACTATGGTGACACCCCGGCAGGCATCGTAGAAAGCTGCATGGAATTCCTGCGCATCTGCGAGCGTGAACACTTCCCCGACGTCGTCGTCAGCATCAAAGCCAGCAACACCAAAGTCATGGTCGACAGCGTACGCCTCCTCTGCGCCACCATGGAGCAAGAAGGCATGGACTACCCCCTCCACCTCGGAGTCACCGAAGCAGGCGAAGGCGAAGACGGACGCCTCAAGAGTGCCGTAGGCATAGGAGCCCTACTGCTCGACGGCATCGGCGACACCATACGCGTCAGCCTCAGCGAAGAGCCCGAAGCAGAAATACCCGTAGCCCAAAGCATACTCCAGGCAGCCCGAGTCCAGATGTGCAAGACGGAATACATCTCATGCCCAGGCTGCGGCCGCACCCTCTACGACCTCCAAGACACCATACGCCGCATCAAAGCCGCCGTCAACCAGCGTGCCCTCACCGACCCCCGCTACAAGACCCTCAAGATAGGCATCATGGGCTGCATAGTCAACGGCCCCGGCGAAATGGCAGATGCCGACTACGGCTACGTAGGAGCCGCCCGAGGCAAAATCTCGCTCTACAAAAACAAACAATGTATCGAGAAAAACATACCCGAGTCAGAAGCCGTAGACCGCCTCATCGCCTTCATCGACTCAGACTTAGGCTAAGACAACATACTCAGAAGGCCCTGAACTCCGAAGGAGTGCATTGCTGATGTTTGCGAAAAAAAGTGTTGAATGACGCTTGCGAAGCAAAGCCGAGACGGATAGAAATCTCCTGTATCGTGAGACGGGAGCCCAGCAGCATCTGCCGGGCCTGATTCATCAGATATTCAGCTATGAGACGTTTGGGTGACTTGGCAATGACCCTCTCGGTGACTTGCGAGAGATAGCGTGTCGTGATAGACATACGTCCTGCGTAGAAGGCGACATCGTGAGCTGAAGAGTAATTCTCAGCCAAGAGATTCATGAATTGGTTGAAAATGTCAGTAGAGCGGAGATTTTGTCCATGACTCTGTACGGCATAGACTACCCGCGAATGGATAAACTGGTGTGCATTGCTGATGGCCGTAGGTACGTCATCGCCATCGGATAGACGCATGGCGATAGCAGCCGACAGCGCACCTCCCACGCCATGTTGCTGCCAGCCCTCAATATTGTACGAAGAGAAAAACTTATTGTCAGGCCACAGTAGTGCCGTAACCATGCCTTCGTGTATCCTGCCGCCACGAATGAGGATATGTTTCGCCCCAAGGGTGGAAAAGTCGTGCGCCGCACGCAGCATATCTTCGTTGGAGGCAATATCGTAGCCAAGCAGCAGTTCAGCCTCGTTGCAACGCACCACGAGCAAGTCGGCATCGGCTATCAGATAGCGACGTATGGCCTCGACAGTATCATCGTCGACGAGATGCTCTCCGCGCGACGAGATGATGCCAGGAGCAAGCACCTTGGTGCGTATGCCTACAATCTGGCGGCAAACAGCCTTCACCATCTCCTCACCTCTGACCAGACCTACCTTGACTACCCTGGGGTGAGAGTCTGCCATACAGCAGGCTATCTGTTTGGCCACCAAATCGGCGTGAAGATCAAAGATATCCTGTATGCCATTGGCATTCTGCATGACAATACACGTAGCCGTAGTCAGTGCGTGTCCTCCCATAGAGTGTATGGTCTGCAAATCGAGTTGCAGACCCGACCACCCCGCGTTGTCAGAGCCTGTTATGGTCAAAACGTCATTCATTTCTCGCTATCATATCGGCTGCGATACACAATTCATCATACCACTCCTGACCGAAACGCCGTATGAGAGGCTCTTTGAGAAAAACATAAAGGGGCATGTCGAGCTCGCGCCCCTTGGACACGGCAGCCTTACATATATCCCAGCGGTGATAGTCGAGACCGACCAAGCCAGAGCCAAAATGCTTCTCGCGTATGGGATAGAGATGGCAACTGATGGGCTTGTTGCCCAGCAGGCAGCCCTTGCAGCCACGGAAGGCACAGTCGCGTCCGGCTACAATCGTGGTGACCATCTCACCCTCGGGGTCGGGGTATGCCACGCCCTGCTTGTCAATCATGGCCTGAGCGCCGGCAGAAAGTGACGGCCACAAGCGGTCGAGCTCAGCCTCGATGTCAGCAATTTCGTCGAGAGTGACGGGGGCACCAGCATCGCCCTCCTCACAGCATCGCCCACTACAGGCCTCGATGTCGCAGCAGAAACGCTCCGTGATGATATCGGTGTGGACGATGACATCACCTATCATGAGCATGGGTGGCAAATGACGGTCTACCATTGTATAGGCTCCTTTCCTGACTGTGTGAGATATGCGTTGCACAGGTTGAAATGGTTGCACCCGAAGAAGCCTCGGTAGGCCGACAGCGGACTGGGGTGTGCAGACGTGAGGATATAGTGTTTTGTCGCATCAATAAGCTTTGCCTTGCGCCCTGCCGGAGCTCCCCAAAGCAGGAATACAACGCCCGAGAGCGTATCGCTTATGGCCTTGATGACGGCATCGGTAAATGTCTCCCAACCCATGCCTGAATGGCTAAAAGCCTGATGCTGACGCACACTTAGGCAGGTGTTGAGCAAGAACACCCCCTGTCGCGCCCATCGTGTGAGGTCGCCGCTCGCTGGTATTGGGGCTCCTGTCTCGGTCTGTATCTCCTGAAATATATTGCGCAGTGAGGGTGGAAAAGCCACCCCTTCCGACACCGAGAAGCAAAGCCCGTGAGCCTGTCCCGGACCATGATAAGGGTCCTGCCCGAGTATGACCACTTTGACCTCAGACAACGGTGTCTGCCAGAAGGCATTGAATATGAGATGTCCGGGCGGATAACATACGCCAGCCTGGTACTCGTTGCGAACGAACTGTACCAGACTGGTGAAATACGGCTTGTCAAACTCGTCGGAAAGCAATGCCTTCCACGAAGGTTCGATATTTACATCCATCACTTGATCAGACACTTGCCCGTCATCTCGGCAGGCTGCTCCAGACCCATGATATGCAGTATGGACGGAGCCACATCGGCCAGTACGCCGTTCTCCACCTTGGCAGCCTTGTTGTCTGTGACATAGATGAAGGGCACAGGATTGAGCGAGTGTGCGGTATTGACGCTGCCGTCAGGGTTGAGAGCATTGTCGGCATTGCCGTGGTCAGCAATGATGATGACCTCATAGTCATGCTTCTTGGCAGCCTCTACCACCTCGCTTACGCAGAGGTCTACAGCCTTGACAGCTTTCTCGATTGCCTCATATACACCAGTATGACCCACCATGTCGCCGTTGGCAAAGTTCACTACGATAAAGTCATACTTGTCCTGACAGATAGCATCTACGAGCTTGTCCTTGACTTCAAAGGCACTCATTTCGGGCTTCAGGTCGTAGGTCTGTACCTTGGGACTTGCTACCAGAATACGGTCTTCACCCTCGTATGGAGTCTCGCGTCCGCCGTTGAAGAAGAAGGTCACGTGAGCATACTTCTCTGTCTCAGCTGTATGGAGCTGCTTCAGACCCTTGCTGGCAAGATATTCGCCAAGGGTGTTCTCGACATTTTCCTTGGGGAAGAGGATATGCACGTTCTTGAAGCTTGCATCGTAGGGGGTCATGCAGTAGTACTGTATGCCAGGGATAGTCATCATGCCTTCGGCCTCCATATCCTGCTGGCTCAGGACGATGGTAAGCTCCTTGGCACGGTCGTTGCGATAGTTGAAGAAGATAACCACATCGCCCTCCTTGATACGGCCGTCTACGGTCGTATTCTTGATAGGCTTGACAAACTCGTCGGTCACACCCTCGTCGTATGACTCCTGCATCGCAGACACCATGTCGTCAGACTCCTTGCCTATGCCAGAAACTATCAGGTCGTAAGCTACCTTGACACGCTCCCAGCGTTTGTCGCGGTCCATAGCGTAGAAGCGTCCTACGATGTCTGCAATGGCAGCATTGCCAGCCTCAGCGCACTTAGCTGTGAGCTGCTCAATAAATCCTTTACCGCTCTGAGGGTCAGTGTCACGCCCGTCCATAAAGCAATGTACGAAGGTGTTGCCCACCTTGTACTCGCGGCCTATCTCCACGAGCTTAAACAAATGGTCGAGGCTTGAATGTACGCCGCCATTGGAGGTCAGACCCATAAGATGCACATTCTTGTTGTTCTTGACAGCATACTCATAGGCAGAGACTATTTCCTTGTTTTTCAGTATAGAACCATCGGCACAAGCACGGTTTATCTTGACCAGGTCTTGATACACTATACGTCCTGCACCGATATTGAGGTGACCCACCTCAGAGTTGCCCATCTGTCCGTCAGGCAGACCAACATTCTCACCGCTTGCTTCGAGTTGACTACAAGGGTAGTTCTGCCACAAACTGTCAATATATGGGGTAGGGGTATTGAAGATTACATCACCCTTACCTTTGTTACCGCATCCCCAACCATCGAGGATCATCAAAAGAGCTTTCTTTGCCATAGTCTATAATATTTTACATTTTCCGCGACAAAGTTACGAATAAGTGAGAGGAAAAGCAAATGAAAGCCGCTTTTATTTGCTTTTCCCGAACGAAAGGACCACGAAAACTTGTTTTCGCTTGGTTTATCCAAGAACTTAGGACGTAGCGGAGTGTAGTCCAAAGTTACGAAACGTACATGAACGGCTTTCGCCAAAGGGAATGAAAATGTTGCAATTCCGGCAGGAATTAGTTACCTTTGCCACAGTAACTAATACATACCCTTATGACGAGACAGAAACAGACACAGGAGATTGCCTTCGAGGAAGTCGTTGAGCGCGGATGCGGGCTCGATGTCCACAAGAAGGAGATAGTGGCAACCGTCAGCGGAACGGGCATAGAGTCGGAGACTCGCACGTTCCAGTCGACAACGAGATCTTTGACAGAACTGAAAGAATGGCTATTGGCTTTGGGTGTAACCCATGTGGCCATGGAAAGTACCGGAGTATACTGGAAGCCGGTAATGAATATACTCGAACCTGGAGGCTTCTCCATAATGGTGGTGAACGCCCGTCACATCAAATATGTCCCAGGACACAAGACCGACAAGAAAGACTCGGCATGGATATGCAAGCTACTTCGCGCCGGACTGCTCAAAGTGGTTTACCACATGCTCAAGGACGGCACGGCCTATCAAGAGTTAGG
>CAMEQD010000004.1:0-96085 GCA_945932615.1 uncultured Prevotellaceae bacterium
TTCGACCTATCGGACAACAAATCTTAATTTGGGTGGCGCATTGACGAAGTCAGGATTAGGGCTTTCTTGTTGGGGAGGGCGGAGTATAGGTCGGCTATTGTGTTTTATGATGTGGATTGAGTCTTGAGCTCGGGGTATTGTACGCGGGTGTGGTAGATGCTCATGAGCTTGGCTTTGAGGACTTCTTTGGCGGTCTCGATTTCGGCAAAGGTGATGGGGGCGTTGCGGAAGCGTCCTGTGGAGAGTTGTTCGTCGATGATGGTGTCGACGAGACGGGTGATGTTTTCTTCGGTGATTTCTTTTAGGCTGTGGCTGGCGGCTTCGACGGCGTCGCACATGGTGAGTATGGCTTGCTCGCGGGTGCTGGGGTCGGGGCCGGGATAGGTGAAGAGGCTGGGATCGAGCTTTTGCTCGGGGCTCTTGTTTTGGGCTTGGACGTAGAAGTATTTTGTCATGCTGGTGCCGTGGTGGGTGGCGATGAAGCCTTTGATGATGTCGGGGAGTTTCATGCGGTCGGCGAGGGTGAGGCCTTCGCTGACGTGGCGTATGATGACTTGGGCGGACTGCTCGTAGGTGAAGCGGTCGTGGGGGTTGATGCCGTTTTGGTTCTCGGTGAAGAAGACGGCGTGGCGTATCTTGCCGATGTCGTGGTAGAGGGCTCCGGTGCGGACGACTTGGGTCTTGGCGCCTATCTTCTCGGCGACGGCGGCGCAGAGGTTGGCGACTTGCATGCTGTGCTGGAAGGTGCCGGGGGCTTCTTCGCTCATCTTGCGGAGGAGGGGGGTGTTGGTGTTGGAGAGTTCGAGGAGGGTGACGGTGCTGGTGAAGCCGAAGCCGCGCTCGATGGGTATGAGGAGAAGGTAGGAGACCATCATGAGGAGGCTGCTGAGGAGCAGGCAGATGATGTCGGTGTGTCGGAATTCGCTGAGTAGGAGGAGGTGACCGGCGTAGACTTCGGTGCTGGCGTAGGTGAGGAGGGTGACGCCGAGGGTGATGAGGACGGTGCGGAAGAGGTCGGAGCGCTGGGTGAGCTCGCGGAGACAGAGTATGGAGGTGAGCCCGGCTATGCTCTGGACGACGATGAACTGGTCGGGCTGCTTGACGGCGAGGGAGCACATGAGTATGGAGAGGAGGTGGACGATGAAGGCTGTGCGGCTGTCCATGAAGACGCGTATGAAGACGGGGGTCATGCAGAAGGGGAGTATGTAGGCGTTGGGGAAGGTGTAGCGGGAGAGGGCGTAGGTGAGGAGGGGGAAGAGGGTGAAGAGGGTGAGGACGAGGAGCATGGTGCGGTGGTTGTCGAGGTAGTCGCTGCGGAATTGCTCGAAGTAGATGGCGAGCAGGCTGAGTATGAGTATGGTGAAGGCGAACTGGCCGGCGAGGGTGATGAGTATGTCGGTGGTGGACTTGGCTTGCTGGCGTTGGTGTAGCTCCATGCTTTGGAGGACGCTGAGGGTGGCTTCGTCGACAATCTGTCCGCGGTCGACTATCTTCTGGCCTACGACGACGTGGCCGAGGTAGGGGGTGAGGCTGCTGAGGAGCTCTTCGCGCTGGAGCTGGTTCTTGAAGTCGTCCTGGCGGAGGTTGCTTTCGATGTAGCGGTTGAGACCGTAGGTGATGAGCTGGTCGTGGGGTATGTCGGAGCTCTCGGCGCTGTTGAGGATGTATTCGTAGGCTGTCTTGGGGTTGTAGAGGTCGCTGACGGGCTGTATGGTGGAGGTCCTGCCGCTGATGACGCGTATGTAGTTGATGTCGGACTTGCTGATGTCGGCGAGGTCTGATGAGGGTATGATGCCGCGGTCGTAGATCTCGAGGAGGCGCATGGTGATGTATTTCTCGATGTCGTGGGGGACTTGTCCGCCAAATTCGTTCTGGCATGCTGTGTGCCAGAGGAAGATCATGCTGTCGCGGACGTTGGCGAGGCTTTGGTAGTAGGGCTCGTAGTAGAGCATGATGCTGTCGCGCTCGCGGGCTTGGCGTTCTTCGCTCTTGAAGATGGGGAAACTGTCTTGGGCTATGAGGGTGTTGTATTCCCAGGGGGCTCCTTTTTCGTATTGGAAGATGCGTATGCTCTGACGGGGCATGAGGGCGACCATGATGATGGCGATGAGGGTGATGGCTGCGAAGCGGATGCTGTATTCTTTGCTTGTCCACTTGCGTTTGTGGTTGTATCTGCTCATGATATTATGGGTTGTTTGGCTGCGAATTTACGAAAAAATGCGGTTTTAATCAAAAAATGTTGTATTTTTGTGGCGAATTATCGTAATAATATATATAGTATATGAGTGAAAGAAGAGTTCGTGTGCGTTTTGCACCAAGTCCTACGGGACCGCTGCATATCGGTGGCGTGCGTACGGCGTTGTATAATTATCTGTTTGCGAGACAGCATGGTGGGGATCTGATTTTCAGAATCGAGGATACTGATTCGGGGCGTTTCGTGCCTGGGGCTGAGGATTATATTATCGAGTCGTTCAGGTGGCTTGGTATTGAGTTTGATGAGGGGGTGAGCTTTGGGGGTGACTATGGGCCTTACA
This sequence comes from uncultured Prevotellaceae bacterium, assembly GCA_945932615.1. Classification (GTDB taxonomy): domain Bacteria; phylum Bacteroidota; class Bacteroidia; order Bacteroidales; family Bacteroidaceae; genus Physcousia. The sequence continues at coordinate 2,535 of CAMEQD010000004.1, forward strand.
GGCAGAGTGAAAGGAGGGATATTTACAGGAAGTATGTGGGGGTGCTGCTGGAGAGGGGCAGGGCGTATGTGGCTTTTGATACGCCTGAGGAGCTTGATGCTGTGAGGGCGAGGGTGGAGAATTTTCAGTATGATGCGCGTACTCGTATGGAGATGCGCAACTCGCTGACGTTGCCTAAGGAGGAGGTGGAGAGGCTGATTGCTGAGGGGACGCCGTATGTGGTGAGGTTCTTGATTGAGCCTGGTGAGGATGTGGTGGTGGACGATATGATTCGTGGGAGGGTGACGATCAATTCGAGCATTTTGGACGATAAGGTGTTGTATAAGAGTGCTGATGACCTGCCTACGTATCATCTGGCGAATATCGTGGATGATCATCTGATGGAGGTGAGCCATGTGATTAGGGGTGAGGAGTGGTTGCCTTCGGCTCCGTTGCATGTGTTGCTCTATAGGGCGTTTGGTTGGGAGGATTCGATGCCGAGGTTTGCGCATCTGCCTTTGCTGCTGAAGCCTGTGGGGAATGGCAAACTGTCGAAGCGTGATGGGGATAAGTTGGGCTTCCCGGTGTTCCCGCTGGAGTGGCATGACCCTAAGAGTGGGGAGGTGTCGTCGGGGTATCGAGAGAGGGGGTATCTGCCTGAGGCGGTGAATAATTTCTTGGCTTTGCTGGGTTGGAATCCGGGGAATGACAAGGAGTTGATGTCGATGGAGGAGATGGTGGAGCTGTTTGACTTGTCGAAGTGCTCTAAGAATGGGGCGAAGTTTGATTATGTGAAGGCGGCGTGGTTTAATCATCAGTATCTGATGAGGCTGCCTGAGATGGAGTGGACGCCTGCTTTTGATGCTGTGCTGAGGGAGAATGGTATCGTGTCTACGCCTGAGCGTGAGGCTGAGGTGGTGCGTATGATGAGGCTTAAGGTGATTGAGTATGTGGACGGGCAGGGGAATAGGAGAAAGCGTAATATTTCGTTTGTGTCGGATCTGTGGCCGTTGACGAGGTTCTTCTTTGTGGCTCCTGTGGGCTTTGATGCTGAGGATAAGTTTGTGAAGAAGAACTGGAGGGAGGGGACGGCTGATGAGATGCGCTTGTTTGCTGGGGTGCTGGAGTCGGTGGAGGACTGGTCGGTTGAGGGTATGAGGGCTGTGTGTGACCCGTGGGTGGAAACTACGGGTATCAAGCCTTGGAATGCTTGGCGCGTGGCTCTGGTAGGTATGGGGCAGGGCCCTGATATGTATGAGCTGGCGGCGTTTCTTGGCAAGGAGGAGACGCTTGCTCGTATGTGGTTTGCTATTAATACTTTGGGATAATGGCTATCGTGAAGTCTTTGGAGGGTATCAGGGCTCCTCGCTTTGGTAGGCATTGCTACTTTAGCGAGGGGGCTGTGATTGTGGGTGATGTGGAGATGGGTGATGATTGCACGGTGTGGTTTAATACGGTGCTGAGGGGTGATGTGCATTTTATCAGGGTGGGCAACCGGACGAATATTCAGGATAATTCGTGTATTCATACGCTGAATGGTAAGGCTCCTTGTATCTTGGGGGACGATGTGACGATTGGGCATAGTGTGACGTTGCATGGGTGTGAGGTGAAGGACGGGGCTCTGGTGGGTATGGGGGCTACGGTGCTTGATCATGCTGTGGTGGGGCGTGGGGCGATTGTGGCTGCTGGGGCTCTGGTGTTGTCGAATACGGTGATTGGTGACGGTGAGTTGTGGGGGGGCGTGCCGGCGAAGTTTATCAAGAGGGTGGATGCTGAGCAGGCGCAGATGTTGAACAGGACGTATGCGAGGCATTATGTGGAGTATGCCGAGTGGTATCGTAGGTCGGACGCTGGGGGGTGTAATACGCAAATTGTAACTTGGAGTGAGGATTATGAGTGTAGAGGATAGACTGCGTGAGGTGAGGGCGTGGATGATGGAGAGGGGGGTGGAGGCGCTTGTGGTGCCTACGAATGATCCGCATGGGAGTGAGTATCTGGCTGAGCATTGGCAATGCCGTAGGTGGCTGACGGGTTTTACGGGGAGTGCCGGGACGGCTGTGGTGACTGCTTCGGAGGCTTTGCTGTGGACGGATTCGCGTTATTGGCTGCAGGCTGGGGAGCAGCTGGCTGGGACTGGATTTGGCTTGATGAGGGAGGGGGTTGATGTGGGTATTGATGTGTGGCTGAGGGAGAGGGGCTGCACGAGGGTGATGGAGAGCTATAATGAGCCGTTTGATGTGATATGGAGGGATAGACCTGCTTTGCCTTGTACGAAGGCTTGGGTTGTGGGTGATGATGTGGCTGGTGTGTGTGCTGCTGATAAGTTGGCGCGTCTGGAGGACTGGCTTCGTGAGGTGGGGAGGGAGAGTATCGTGATCAATGATTTGGCTGAGATTGCGTGGCTGCTGAATATTCGTGGCAATGATATTGCTTTTAATCCGTTTGTGATTTCGTTTTTCTCGATGTCGGTCTCTGGGGAGCGTGTGCTTTATGTGGAGAACTCTCAGGTGGCTGACATCATGGGGTATCTGGAGTCGCTGGGGGTGTCGCTGGGGGTGTATGATGAGGGCTTGGTAAAGTTGTGTGATGGGGAGAGTCCGATTGGGGAGTGGAAGGCGTGTAAGAATGTAGTGGAGAGGGAGGGGTTTCGTGAGGCTCATGTGCGTGATGGGGTGGCGATGGTGCAGTTTCTGGCTGACTTGAGGCCTGGGATGAGCGAGCTGGGGGTGGATAGGTGTCTGACGGGGTGTCGCAGGGCTCAGAGGGGGTTCCTGGACTTGAGCTTTGAGACGATTGCCGGGTATGGGGCGCATGGGGCGATTGTGCATTATGAGGCTTCGGAGGAGTCGGATGTGGCGCTTGGGGAGTGTGGCTTGCTGCTGCTCGATAGTGGGGCTCACTATGATTGTGGTACGACGGATATCACGCGTACGGTGTCTATGGGGGGTGTGACGGAGGAGGAGAGACGTGTGTATACGTTGGTGCTGAAGGGGCATCTGCAGTTGCAGAATGCTGTGTTCCCTCGTGGTACTACGGGCTTGCAGCTTGATACTCTGGCGAGGTCTGCGATGTGGAGGGAGGGGTATGATTTCGGCCATGGCACGGGTCATGGGGTGGGGCATATTCTGGGGGTGCATGAGGGACCTGTGCAGATTCGTAAGAATTGTCGTAGGGATACGGTGTTGCCTGTCGTGGAGGGGCATGTGATTACGGACGAACCGGGTATATATGTGGAGGGTCGCTTTGGGGTGCGTATCGAGAACTGCTTGCTGTGTGTGGCGGACAGACGGACGGGGTTTGGAGATTTTCTGAGGTTTGAGCCTCTGACGCTTTGCCCGTATGACCGTAGCCTGATTGACAAGGGTATGCTGACGGAGGAGGAAATTGGGTGGGTGAATGATTATCATAGGAGGGTGGCTGAGGTGATTATGCCTCGCTTGGAGAGTGAAAATCATAAAGTCTGGTTGGCAAAAGCTACTGCGGAGTTGTAATTTGTGTGGAAAAACTGCTCTTCGTGCATCGTAGTATAGTTTTTTTTGCTATCTTTGTCGGTGAAAGTGTATATATTTAACTCATAAAAACTATTTAAGATGAAATTTCTAACGGACGAAAAGCTTGTCATCGTTGGTGCTGGTGGTATGATCGGCTCTAACATGGTTCAGTCGGTGTTGATGCTGGGCCTCACTCCTAACATCTGCTTGTATGATATTTATGAGCCTGGTGTGCATGGTGTATATGATGAGATGTGTCATTGTGCTTTCCCTGGGGCTAACTTGTCTTATACGGTTGACCCGGAGGTGGCTTTCACGGGCGCAAAGTATATCATCTCTTCTGGCGGTGCTCCTCGTAAGGAGGGTATGACTCGTGAGGATCTGCTCAAGGGCAACTGTCAGATTGCGGCTGATTTTGGCGAGAATATCAAGAGGTATTGCCCTGACGTGAAGCATGTGGTGGTTATCTTCAACCCTGCTGATGTGACGGCTTTGACGGCTCTGATTCACTCTGGCTTGAAGCCTAACCAACTGACTTCATTGGCTGCTTTGGACTCTACGCGTCTGCAGCAGCAGTTGGCTCAGGAGTTTGGGGTGCAGCAGGATAAGGTGACGAATGCTTATACTTATGGTGGTCATGGCGAGCAGATGGCGGTATTTGCGTCTAAGGCTTTGATCGATGGTAAGCCTTTGAGCGAGCTGCCTCTGTCTGAAGAGCGTTGGGCTGAGATTAAGCACATGACTACTCAGGGTGGCTCTAATATCATCAAGCTTCGTGGCCGTAGCTCGTTCCAGAGCCCTGCTTATCAGGCTGTGAAGATGATTGAGGGTGCTATGGGCGGCGAGCCTTTCACTTGGCCTGCTGGTTGCTATGTGAACTGCGACAAGTGTGGCTTTAAGAACGTGATGATGGCTATGCCTACTGTGATTGACAAGGATGGTGTTCACTTCTCTGCTCCTGAGGGTACTGATGAGGAGATGGCTGCTCTGAAGGCTTCGTATGAGCACCTGCAGAAGATGCGCGATGAGATCGTTTCGCTCGGCATCATTCCTGCTGTGGAGGATTGGAAGAAGGATAATCCTAATCTGTAGTCTGTTTGTCTTCAATCGTATGACTTATGGTATGAGATGCAGCGGCTTTTCGCTGCATCTCATGTCTTGGGCCTATCTTGGGAGTATGGAGTATCGTTATTTTTGGCTTCGTGAACGATGTCCGAACGATGTTCTAACGAACCCTAACGAACATCGAGCAATCCCGAACGGATCCCGAACGGATCCCGAAGGAATCTTGATTGGGATTTAGGGGTGGGGACGTTTGCCTGTGTGTGGCTTGAGGGGCTCAAAAACTTCTTTATTATTGCTGTTTTGCTAAAAAAAACTAAGATTCTCTTGGTCAATTGGCAAAATCGTCGTACCTTTGCGCCGCAAAAAGCATAATCTTTAAATATTTAACTAATTTAATTAACTGTAAAAATGATTGTAGTACCTGTAAAAGAGGGTGAGAACATCGAGCGCGCGTTGAAGAAGTTCAAGCGCAAGTTTGAGAAGACTGGTGTGATTAAGGAGCTTCGTGCTCGCCAACAGTTTGACAAGCCTTCGGTGAAGAATCGCTTGAAGATGGAGCGTGCTATTTATGTGCAGAAGCTCCAGCGCTGTGAGGACTAAGGTCACGGCGTGACAGAGAAAAGATTAAAAGAAGTATAAAAATCCAGGATTTGCTATTGCGGATTGCTGATTTTTTTATATCTTTATCCTCCGAAAAGGCATTTGAGGAACTTAAATGGACGGTCTTGTAGAGGATTTCCTTGAGTATCTGAGGTATGAGCGGAACTATAGTCCGCGTACGATATCTCCTTACAAAAGCAGTCTGGAAGCGTTCGGGTTGTATTGGAAATCGCTGGATCGTGGTCTCGAATGGGAGTCTGTTCCGACGGATTTGATTCGTGACTGGATTGTGGCCCTGATGGACAGGGGGCTTACGGCTGCTGGGGTCTGCCCTAAGTTGAGTGCCGTGAAGAGCTTCTATCGCTATCTGCTGAGGCGGGGCGTCATCGAGGTGGATCCTGCTCATGTGGTCAAGGCTCCTAAGAAGGAAAGGTCGTTGCCTGTGTTTGTGAGCGAGGGCGATATGAATACTTTGCTTGACAAGGTGGTGTATCCTGACTCGTATGCTGGCAGGCGTGACAGACTGATTCTGGAGACTCTCTACTCGACGGGCATTCGTGCTGCTGAACTGCTCGGGCTTGATATTGATGATGTCGATGTCGGTGAAGGACAGTTGGTGGTGACGGGTAAGCGCGATAAGGAACGCATCGTGCCGTTTGGCGTGAGGCTCAGCGGTATGATGTCGGATTATCTGGCGGAACGTCGGGCTATGAGGCCTGCGGTGGGGCATGAGAATGCTTTGCTGCTGAGTGATGCTGGCAAGCGCCGTCTGTCTTATAGTACTTTGCGCGACGTGGTGAGGTCGTATCTGTCGCTGGTGACGATGATGTCAAGGCGTACTCCTCATGTGTTGCGGCATAGTTTTGCAACCTCGATGCTCAATAATAATGCTGATCTGCAGAGCGTGAAGGAACTGTTGGGGCATGAGAAGCTGTCGACGACGGCTATATATACGCACACAACGTTCAGTCAGCTCAAACAAATGTATAACCTGGCGCATCCGAGGGCTGGCGGTGACTTGCCGAGCGAGGATGGTGCTACTAACAAAAGGAGGTAATTATGGATATTAGAATTCAGGCGATTCACTTTGATGCAACGGAGAAGTTGCAGGACTTCATCGAGAAGAAGGTTGGCAAACTTGGACGCTTTGATAGCGAAATAGGAAAGGTAGAGGTGTCATTGAAGGTCGTCAAGCCTGAGACTGCGCTTAATAAGCAGGTGGACGTTCGTGCGTTCGTGCCAGGTGGCAGTCTGTTTGCATCGGAGACTTGCGATACTTTTGAAGAAGCTGTACAGAAAACGTGCGAAATTCTGTCGCGTCAGATAGAAAAACGCAAAAATAAGTGATCTTTGAGCAAAAAAACTTGCAAAAAGTTTTGCTAATTCAAAAAATATGCCTAATTTTGCAGTCGCAAATAGGCATACCGGGTAGGTAGGTAAGTGGTTAAAACGGGCAGACTGTAAATCTGTTGGCTTACGCCTTCGGCGGTTCGAATCCGTCCCTGCCCACTATATAATGCGGAAATAGCTCAGTCGATAGAGCACTAGCCTTCCAAGCTGGGGGTCGCGGGTTTGAGTCCCGTTTTCCGCTCTACTTCCTCAGGAAGTTGTTGATGTTGCTGCTATAGCTCAGTGGTAGAGCGCATCCTTGGTAAGGATGAGGTCCCGAGTTCAACTCTCGGTAGCAGCTCAAGGTTTCAAGCGAGATTTTACGTAAAGCGATTTTACATAATATAATAATACATTAATTGCTATGGCAAAAGAAACTTTCGTACGTACCAAACCCCATGTAAATATTGGTACAATCGGTCACGTAGACCATGGTAAGACTACTCTGACTGCTGCCATCACTACTGTGCTGGCTAAGGCTGGTCTTTCTGAGGTTAAGTCTTTCGATCAGATTGATAACGCTCCAGAGGAGAAGGAGCGTGGTATCACTATCAACACTTCTCACGTGGAGTATGAGACTGCTAAGCGTCACTATGCTCACGTGGACTGCCCGGGTCACGCTGACTACGTAAAGAACATGGTAACTGGTGCTGCCCAGATGGACGGTGCTATCATCGTTTGTGCTGCTACTGATGGTCCTATGCCTCAGACTCGTGAGCATATCCTGTTGGCTCGTCAGGTGAACGTTCCTCGTCTGGTCGTTTTCCTGAACAAGTGTGATATGGTTGACGATGAGGAGATGCTTGAGCTCGTTGAGATGGAGATGCAGGAGCTTCTCGCTCAGTATGAGTTTGAGGATGATACTCCTATCATCCGCGGTTCTGCTCTCGGTGCTCTGAATGGTGTACCTCAGTGGGAGAAGAGCGTTATGGATCTGATGGACGCTTGCGACAACTGGATCCAGGAGCCTGTACGTGCTATCGATAAGCCTTTCCTTATGCCTGTCGAGGACGTATTCTCAATCACTGGTCGTGGTACTGTGGCTACTGGCCGTATCGAGACTGGTGTTGTTAAGGTAGGTGATGAGGTTCAGATCCTTGGTCTCGGTGAGGACAAGAAGTCTGTAATCACTGGTGTCGAGATGTTCCGTAAGATTCTTGATCAGGGTGAGGCTGGTGATAACGTTGGTCTGTTGCTCCGTGGTATCGACAAGCAGGAGATCAAGCGTGGTATGGTTATCACTCACCCGGGTGTAATCACTCCTCACAAGGGCTTCAAGGCTTCTATCTATGTCCTGAAGAAGGAAGAGGGTGGCCGTCACACTCCATTCGGCAACAAGTATCGTCCTCAGTTCTATCTCCGTACTATGGACTGCACAGGTGAAATTCACTTGCCAGAGGGTATCGAGATGGTAATGCCTGGTGATAACGTTGAGATTTCTGTTGAGCTCATCTACGCTGTGGCTCTGAACGTTGGTCTGCGCTTCGCTATCCGTGAGGGTGGTCGCACAGTAGGTTCAGGTCAGATCACTGAGGTGTTTGACTAATAGTCGATAGTGTGGTTTGCGCCTATGCGCGAATCGTAGACAATACGGTTGAGGGTTTCAGATTTGTGGGCTTGACGCTCCGTCTCCAACTCTCAACCTTTAATACGGGAATAGCTCAGTCGGTAGAGCACTGGTCTCCAAAACCAGGTGTCGGGAGTTCGAGCCTCTCTTCCCGTGCATAACGTAAGAATATCAATGAAGAACTTTTTCACGAGCTGCATAAATGCTTGCAGCGCATCATACGAAGAACTGGTACATAAGACCACATGGCCTTCGCGTACGGAACTGATGAACAGTGCGGTAGTTGTTTTAATTGCTTCCCTTGTTATCGCGCTGGTTATCTTCTGTATGGACTCTGTTTGGCAGAAAGCTATGGAAATTATCTACAGCTTGCTGCGATAAATGACTTTTGAGTTTGGGAATATGGCTGAAATTGAAAAGAAATGGTACGTGATGCGTGCCATTAGTGGCAAGGAAGGCAAAGTAAAGGAGTACATCGATGCAATGGTCGCTCAGCATGAGGATATTGCTAAGAATGTAGGACAGGTACTTATTCCGACGGAGAAAGTCGTCACGGTTCGTAATGGTAAAAGGGTTGTGAAGGAGAAGAACCGTTTCAGCGGATATGTCTTTGTAGAGGCTTCGCTGGTTGGTGAGACTCAACAACAGCTCCGAAATGTCCCGAACGTGCTTGGTTTCCTGACTGCTGCCAAGGCTGATACTCATCCTATGCCTATGACGCCTTCTGAGGTCGCTCATATGCTGGGTACGGTCGATGAGCTGCAGGACGTGCCTGAGGAGATTGTGATTCCGTTTGAGGTCGGCGAGAGCGTCAAGGTTACTGACGGTCCTTTCAATGGCTTCGATGCGGTGATTGAGGAGATTTCGACCGAAAAGAAGAAACTTAAGGTCGTGGTGAAAATCTTCGGTCGCAAGACTCCGATGGAACTTGGTTTTATGCAGGTTGAGAAACTCTGACCTGGTGTCGGGGCTTCTCTCATAAAAACACAATTTAAGAGTTAAAAAAACAATGGCTAAAGAAGTTGCTGGATTTATCAAATTGCAGATTAAAGGCGGCGCAGCTAATCCTTCTCCTCCAGTAGGTCCTGCTCTGGGTTCTAAGGGTATCAATATCATGGATTTCTGCAAGGCATTCAATGCCCGCACCCAGGACAAGGCTGGTAAGGTTCTGCCTGTAGTAATTACATACTACAACGACAAGTCTTATGATTTTGTCGTTAAGACTCCTCCTGTGGCTGTTCAGCTCATGGAGCTTGCCAAGATCAAGAGTGGTTCTGCTGAGCCTAACCGTAAGAAGGTGGCTGAGATCACTTGGGATCAGGTGCGCACTATCGCTGAGGGTAAGATGCCTGACTTGAATTGTTTCACGGTCGAGGCTGCTATGACTCTCGTGGCTGGTACTGCAAGAAGTATGGGTATCACGGTTAAGGGTGAGTTCCCTGGTAAATAATTTAAATCTTCAAATTAACAATGAGTAAACTGACAAAGAATCAGAAATTGGTAGCTGAGAAGATTGAAGCAGGGAAGGCATACACTCTCAAGGAGGCTTCTGCCTTGGTCAAGGAGATTACTACTACCAAGTTCGATGCTTCTGTAGATATTGATGTCCGTCTCGGCGTTGATCCCCGTAAGGCTAACCAGATGGTACGTGGCGTGGTTTCATTGCCTAATGGTACCGGTAAGGTGACTCGTGTACTCTGTCTTTGTACTCCTGATCAGGAGACTGCTGCTAAGGAGGCTGGTGCTGACTATGTGGGTCTGGATGAGTATATCGAGAAGATCAAGGGTGGCTGGACTGATGTTGATGTGATTATCACTATGCCTGCCATCATGGGTAAGATTGGTGCTCTGGGTCGTGTGCTGGGTCCTCGTGGATTGATGCCTAACCCTAAGAGTGGTACTGTAACGATGAATGTGGCTCAGGCTATCCGCGAGGTCAAGGCTGGTAAGATTGACTTCAAGGTGGACAAGAATGGTATCGTTCATACTTCTATCGGTAAGGTGAGCTTCTCTGCTGAGGCTATCGCTCAGAATGCCAAGGAGTTTATTGCTACTATTATCAAGCTCAAGCCTGCTGCTGCTAAGGGTACTTATATCAAGAGTATTTATCTTTCAAGTACAATGAGCCGTGGTATCAAGGTTGATCCTAAGGCTACTGAGGAAATCTAATTTAGTTACACGACATGAGAAAGGAAGATAAAGCCGTTATAATTAGCCAGCTCGGTGAGTTGCTGGCGCAATACCCACACTTCTACTTGGTGGACGTAGAGGGTATGAACTCTGAGCAGACGAGCGCTATGCGCCGTAAGTGCTTCCAGCAGAATGTCAAGATGGTTGTTGTCAAGAACAGCCTCTTGGAAAAGGCGCTGGAGAGTGCTGAGAATGACTTCTCTGAGCTGAAGAGTGTCTTGGTAGGTACTACTGCTGTCCTGTTTACTGAGACTGCTAATGTTCCTGCGCGTCTGGTCAAGGAGTTGACGAGCAAGAAGCAGGAGAGGCCTGCTCTCAAGGCTGCTTATGCTGAGCAGATGATGTATGTAGGTGCTGACAAGCTCCCTGTGCTTTGCGCTTTGAAGAGCAAGAACGAGCTCATCGCCGATGTTATCGCTGCTCTGGAATCTCCGATTATGAACGTCTTGAGCGCTCTGGAGAACAAGGACAACGCAGATGCTCCTGCTGAGGAGACCGCTGCCGAGTAATATTTACTTAATTCGATTTATTAACAAATTAAATAGATTATAGAAAATGGCTGATATTAAGGCTATCGCTGCTGAGCTCGTTGCGCTCACAGTACAGGAGGTTATCGACCTCAAGAACGAACTTAAGGAGACTTATGGTATTGAGCCTGCTGCTGCTGCTGTTGTAGTTGCTGCTGGTGGTGAAGGTGCTGCTGCCGTTGAGGAGAAGACTGATTTCGATGTCGTTCTCGTTGAGGCTGGTGCTGCTAAGCTTCAGGTTGTGAAGGCTGTCAAGGAGGCTTGCGGTCTTGGTCTGAAGGAGGCTAAGGAGGCTGTCGATGGCGTTCCTTCTGTATTGAAGGAGGGTATGCCTAAGGCTGACGCTGAGGCTCTGAAGAAGCAGCTCGAGGACGCTGGTGCTAAGGTTGAACTGAAGTAATCATACTTCGTTCCTATTTAGTAAACCTTCCCGTAAAGGTATAACGGTAAGGAATCCTCTGGTAGAGGGTTCTTTACCTTTTTGTGTGTAAACACGTTAATATTTAATCATAGATGTCTAAAATCATTAACAACAGAGTCAATTTCGCTACTATCAAGGCTCCTTATGCTTTCCCGGATTTCCTTGAGGTGCAGCTGAAGTCTTTTAAGGACTTCCTCCAGTTGGATACTCCTCCCGAACTGCGCAAGAATGATGGCCTGTATAAGGTGTTTAGCGAGAATTTCCCTATTGCTGACACTCGCAACAACTTCGTTCTTGAGTTTCTGGATTATTATATCGACCCGCCTCGCTACTCGGTGGAGGAGTGTTTGGAGCGTGGTCTTACGTATAGTGTGCCTCTGAAGGCTAAACTCAAACTGTATTGTACGGATCCCGAGCATGAGGATTTTGATACGGTCATTCAGGATGTGTTCCTCGGTCCTATCCCGTATATGACGGACAATGGTACGTTTGTCATCAATGGTGCGGAGCGTGTGGTGGTGAGCCAGTTGCATCGTTCGCCTGGTGTCTTCTTTGGTTCGAGTGTACACTCTAATGGTACTCAGTTGTATTCGGCGCGTATCATCCCGTTCAAGGGTAGCTGGATTGAGTTTGCTACGGACATTAACAATGTGATGTATGCTTACATCGACCGTAAGAAGAAGTTGCCTGTGACTACTCTGCTCCGTGCTATCGGCTATGAGAATGACCGTGATATCCTTGAGATTTTTGATTTGGCTGAGGAGGTCAAGGTCAACAAGACTAATCTCAACAAACATCTCGGACAGCGTTTGGCTGCGCGTGTGCTGAAGAGTTGGGTCGAGGATTTTGTCGATGAGGATACTGGTGAGGTTGTCTCTATCGAGCGCAACGAGGTGTTGCTAGATCGTGAGAGCGAACTGACTCAGGAGAATATTGACTTGATTCTGGAGAGCGGTGAGTCTTCAATTCTGCTGCATAAGGATCTGTCTACGGCTAATGACTTTAGCATCATTTTCAATACTCTTCAGAAGGATACTTCCAACTCGGAGAAGGAGGCTATCAATTATATTTATCGTCAGCTGCGTAATGCTGATCCTGCTGATGAGGCGAGCGCAAAGGAGGTTATTCAGAACCTCTTCTTCTCGGACAAGCGTTATGACTTGGGCGAGGTGGGTCGTTACCGCATCAACAAGAAGCTTGGTCTTGAGACGAGCATGGATGTGCGTGTGCTGACCAAGGAGGATATTATAGAGATTATCAAGTATCTGATACAGCTTGTCAATTCGCAGGCTAATGTTGATGATATTGACCATCTTTCAAATCGTCGTGTGCGTACTGTGGGTGAGCAGCTCGCCAATCAGTTTGCGATTGGTCTGACTCGTATGAGCCGTACTATTCGCGAGCGCATGAACGTGCGTGACAATGAGGTGTTTACTCCTACTGAGTTGATTAATGCCAAGACGGTTTCGAGTGTGATCAACCAGTTCTTCGGTACTAATCCTTTGAGCCAGTTCATGGATCAGACCAATCCTCTGGCTGAGGTCACTCACAAGCGTCGTCTTTCTGCGCTCGGTCCTGGTGGCCTGAGCCGTGAACGTGCTGGTTTTGAGGTGCGTGACGTGCATTATACGCATTATGGGCGTCTGTGTCCGATTGAGTCTCCTGAGGGTCCGAACATCGGTCTGATTAGTTCGCTTTGCATGTATGCGAAGATTAACGATATGGGCTTTATCGAGACTCCTTATCGTAAGGTGGAGAACTCTGTGGTTGACCTCTCTGAGAATGGCGTACGCTATTATAGTGCTGAGGAGGAGGAGGGTCTGGTCATCGGTCAGGGTAATGCTCCGCTGCGTGAGGACGGTACGTTTATTCGCAAGGTGGTGAAGTGCCGTATGGACGATGACTATCCTGTGGTTCCGCCTGCTCAGGTGAATCTGATGGACGTGGCTCCGCAGCAGATTACTTCTATAGCTGCTGGCTTGATTCCTTTCCTTGAGCATGATGATGCCCACCGTGCTTTGATGGGTAGCAACATGATGCGTCAGGCTGTGCCTTTGATGCGTTCGGAGGCTCCTATCGTGGGTACGGGTATTGAGAAGCAGGTGTGTGAGGATTCGCGCACGATGATTACTGCTGAGGGCGATGGTGTCATTGAGTATGTGGATGCTACGACTATCCGTATCTTGTATGATCGTACGGAGGAGGAGGAGTTTGTTTCGTTTGAGCCTGCTGTCAAGGAGTATCGGATACCGAAGTTCCGCAGGACGAACCAGAATATGACGATTGACTTGCGCCCGATTTGTGAGAAGGGTCAGCGTGTGAAGGCTGGTGATATCTTGACTGAGGGCTATTCTACTGAGAATGGTGAGTTGGCTCTGGGTAAGAACTTGCTTGTGGCTTACATGCCTTGGAAGGGATATAACTATGAGGACGCTATCGTGCTGAATGAGCGCGTGGTGCGTGAGGATATCCTGACGAGTATCCATGTTGAGGAGTTCTCGCTTGAGGTGCGTGAGACTAAGCGTGGTATGGAGGAACTGACTTCGGATATCCCGAATGTGAGTGAGGAGGCTACTAAGGATCTTGATGAGAATGGTATCGTGCGTGTGGGTGCTAATATCGTGCCTGGCGATATCATGATTGGCAAGATTACTCCTAAGGGTGAGAGTGATCCTTCACCTGAGGAGAAATTGCTGCGTGCTATCTTTGGCGATAAGGCTGGCGATGTGAAGGATGCTTCGCTCAAGGCTACTCCTTCGCTGAAGGGTACGGTGATCGACAAGAAGTTGTTCTCTAAGGCTATCAAGTCTCGCTCTGCCAAGGCGGAGGATCGCAGGCGTTTGGCTGCTATTGATGAGGAGTTCCAGTCTAAGTATGAGGATCTGAAGGCTATCCTGGTTGACAAGATTCTTGAGCTGACTGCGGGCAAGAAGTCTGCTGGGGTCAAGGATTATATGGATGCTGTGGTTATCCCTGAGGGGGCGGAGTTTACTGCTCCTGTGCTGGAGAGTTTCGACTATACGTCTATCCAGCTGACGGGCTGGACTGATGATGAGCATGTCAATGGGCTCATCAGGACTTTGGTGATGAACTTCATCAAGAAATATAAGGTCTTGGACGCTGAGATTAAGCGTGCGAAGTTTGCTATCACTATTGGTGACGAGTTGCCAAGTGGTATCATACAGATGGCTAAGGTCTATATCGCTAAGAAGCGCAAGATTGGCGTGGGCGATAAGATGGCTGGACGTCATGGTAACAAGGGTATCGTGTCGAAGGTGGTGCGTCAGGAGGATATGCCTTTCCTTGCTGATGGTACTCCTGTGGATATCGTGTTGAACCCTCTGGGCGTGCCTTCGCGTATGAATATCGGCCAGATTTTCGAGACGGTGCTTGGTGCTGCGGGTCGTAAGTTGGGCGTGAAGTTTGCTACGCCTATCTTTGATGGTGCGCATCTTGAGGACTTGAACGAGTGGACTGAAAAGGCTGGATTGCCTCAGTACTGCTCGACTCAGTTGTATGATGGTGCTACGGGTGAGCCGTTTGACCAGCTTGCTACTGTGGGTGTGGCTTATATGCTGAAGCTCGGACATATGGTTGAGGACAAGATGCATGCTCGCTCTATCGGTCCGTATAGTCTCATCACTCAGCAGCCTCTCGGTGGTAAGGCGCAGTTCGGTGGACAGCGTTTCGGTGAGATGGAGGTCTGGGCTATCGAGGCTTTCGGTGCGAGCCACGTCCTTCAGGAGATTCTTACCATCAAGTCGGATGATGTCACGGGTCGTTCTAAGGCTTATGAGGCTATCGTCAAGGGTGAGAAGATGCCTACACCGGGTATTCCTGAGTCTCTCAATGTGCTGCTGCACGAATTGCGTGGTCTGGGCCTGAGCATAACTCTTGATTAGTTGTTGGGCCAACGTTACATTTTTAAAGAACAAACAACAATATATGGCTTTCAAAAAAGAAACCAAAGTGAAGAACAACTTCACCAAGATAACCATCTCTCTGGCTTCTCCTGAGGAAATACTCGAGAACTCATACGGTGAGGTCCTCAAACCTGAGACGATCAATTATCGTACGTATAAGCCTGAGCGTGATGGTCTGTTTTGCGAGCGCATCTTTGGTCCTACGAAGGACTATGAGTGCCATTGCGGTAAGTATAAGCGCATTCGCTATCGTGGCATCGTCTGCGACAGATGTGGTGTGGAGGTGACTGAGAAGAAGGTACGACGCGAGCGTAGCGGCCATATCTCGCTGGTAGTGCCTATCGCGCATATCTGGTATTTCCGCTCTCTGCCTAACAAGATTGGTTACCTCTTGGGTATGCCTACCAAGAAGCTCGACAGCGTTATCTATTATGAGCGTTACGTGGTGCTCAATCCGGGTCCTCTCGCTCCTAAGAAGGGACAGGATGACCTCGGCATCGAGGATGGTGTGGTGCGTCAGGGTGACTTGCTGAGTGAGGAGGAGTATCTCGCTCTTGAGGAGCGTCTGCCACGCGAGAATTTCTATCTGGATGATAATGACCCTGACAAGTTCGTCGCTAAGATGGGTGCTGAGGCTATATTGTATCTGCTGGAGCGTGTGGACCTCGATGCTCTGTCTTACGAATTGCGTGATATGGCAAGCAATGAGGGTGCTCAGGCTCGCAAGAATGAGGCGCTGAAGCGTCTGCAGGTGGTCGAGAGCTTCCGTGCAAGCCGCGAGCTCAACAAGCCTGAATGGATGATTCTGAAGATTCTGCCTGTCATTCCTCCTGAGCTCCGTCCTCTCGTACCGCTTGACGGTGGCCGTTTCGCTACATCGGATCTCAACGACTTGTATCGCCGTGTGATCATTCGTAACAATCGTCTGAAGCGTCTGATTGATATTAAGGCTCCTGAGGTTATTCTCCGCAATGAGAAGCGTATGCTGCAGGAGGCGGTGGATTCGCTCTTTGACAACTCTCGTCGCTCTAATGCGGTGAAGACTGAGAACAATCGTCCGCTGAAGTCGCTCTCTGACTCGTTGAAGGGTAAGCAGGGACGTTTCCGTCAGAACTTGCTGGGTAAGCGTGTGGATTATTCTGCGCGTTCGGTCATCGTTGTTGGCCCTGAGCTGAAGATGGGTGAGTGTGGCTTGCCTAAGTTGATGGCTGCCGAGCTGTACAAACCGTTTATTATCCGCAAGCTCATCGAGCGTGGTATTGTCAAGACGGTGAAGTCTGCTAAGAAGATTGTAGACCGCAAGGATCCTATGATTTGGGATATCTTGGAGAATGTAATGAAGGGACACCCTGTCTTGCTGAACCGTGCGCCTACTCTGCACCGTCTGGGTATTCAGGCTTTCCAGCCCAAGATGAT
The DNA here is from genome assembly GCA_945932615.1 of uncultured Prevotellaceae bacterium. Lineage (GTDB taxonomy): Bacteria > Bacteroidota > Bacteroidia > Bacteroidales > Bacteroidaceae > Physcousia. The sequence continues at coordinate 19,103 of CAMEQD010000004.1, forward strand.
TGAGGGTAAGGCTATACAGTTGCACCCTCTGGCATGTACGGCGTTCAATGCTGACTTTGATGGTGACCAAATGGCTGTGCATCTGCCTTTGTCTAATGAGGCTATACTGGAGGCTCAGATTCTGATGCTTCAGTCTCACAATATCCTTAACCCTGCCAATGGCGATCCTATCACTGTGCCTTCACAGGATATGGTGCTTGGTCTGTATTATATCACCAAACTGCGTCCGGGTGCTAAGGGCTCGGGCATGTCGTTCTACGCTCCAGAGGAGGCTATAATTGCCTACAACCAGAAGAAGGTGGAGATTCATGCTCCTATCAAGGTGATCGTGGACGATATTCTGGAGGATGGTACTATTGGTAAGCGTCAGGTAGAGACTTCGGTGGGTCGCCTGATTGCCAACGAGGTTATTCCTACTGAGATCGGTTATTTCAACGATGTCATAGCCAAGAAGTCTTTGCGTGGACTGATTACTACGGTCATCAAGGCTGTGGGTGTGGCACGTGCTTGCGAATTTCTTGATGGTATCAAGAATCTTGGCTATCGCCTGGCTTACGAGGGCGGTCTGTCTTTCAACCTCGGTGATATTATTATCCCTAAGGAGAAGGCTACGATGGTCCAGGAGGGTCAGAATGAGATCGAGAATATCACGGCAGACTATGAGATGGGTCTGATTACTGACAAAGAGCGTCACCAGAAGGTCATTGAGACGTGGACTAAGGTCAACAATGATCTCTCAAAGCTTCTTATCAATACGATGAAGGAGGCTGACGAGGGCTTTAATGCTGTGTACATGATGCTTGACTCTGGTGCCCGTGGTAGTGCTGGTCAGATCTCACAGCTTTCGGGTATGCGTGGCTTGATGGCCAAGCCTCAGAAGGCTGGTGCTGAGCCTGATACTATTGAGAACCCTATCCTTTCCAACTTTAAGGAGGGTATGTCGGTGCTTGAGTACTTTATCTCTACTCATGGTGCTCGTAAGGGTCTTGCTGATACGGCTTTGAAGACTGCTGATGCTGGTTATCTGACACGTCGTCTGGTCGATGTCTCTCACGATGTGATTATCAATGAGGAGGATTGTGGCACCTTGCGCGGTCTGGAGTGTACGGCTCTGAAGAATGGTGATGAGGTGATATCGTCTCTTTATGACAGGATACTCGGTCGTGTGAGTGTACACGATGTGATACACCCTATCACGGGCAAGGTAATTGTGGCTTCTGGTGAGGAAATCACGGAGGCTCGTGCCAAGGAGATTGAGGATAGCCCTATCGAGATGGTGGAGATTCGTTCGGTTCTCACCTGCGAGAGCCGCAAGGGTGTCTGCATGAAGTGTTATGGGCGCAACCTTTCTTCGCAACGTATGGTGCAGAAGGGCGAGGCTGTGGGTGTCATCGCTGCACAGTCTATCGGTGAGCCGGGTACCCAGCTGACACTCCGTACGTTCCATGCCGGTGGTGTTGCAGGCAACGCTGTGGCCAACGCACAGATACGTTCGAAGTATGACGCTACCATCGAGTTTGACGAGCTACGTACTGTAGATGTGGTGACTGAGCAGGGTCCCGCACAGATTGTAGTTTCGCGTCTGGCTGAAATTCGCTTTGTCGAGCCGCGCACAGGTATCGTGCTCCTCTCTCAGGATGTACCGTATGGTTCTATTCTGTATAAGGGTGACGGTGACAGCGTACAGAAGAATGACCTTATCTGCCAGTGGGATCCGTTTAATGCGGTTATCGTCACGGAGTCTGCTGGTATGATCAAGTTTGAGGATGTCATCGAGGGCGTGACTTATCGTGTCGATACCGACGAGACGACCAAGCAGTCTGAGTATGTCATCATCGAATCAAAGGATCGTAACAAGGTGCCTGCATGTCATATCCTTGATGAGAATGGAGAAATCTTGCGTACATATAACTTCCCTATCGGTGGACATATCGCCGTACAGGATGGCAAGATGGCCAAAGTCGGTGAGATTATCGTCAAGATACCTCGTGCCGTAGGTGGTGGTGGTGATATCACTGGTGGTCTGCCTCGTGTGACAGAGCTCTTTGAGGCACGCAATCCGTCTAATCCGGCTATCGTGGCTGAGATCGATGGTGTAGTGACTATGGGCAAGCTCAAGCGTGGCAACCGTGAGGTGCTGATTACGTCTAAGCAGGGTGACGTACGCAAGTACTTGATTCCTATCTCCAAGCAGATTCTCGTACAGGACAACGACAACGTGCGTGCAGGTACTCCTCTGTCAGATGGTGCAATCACTCCTCAGGATATTCTTGCCATCAAGGGTCCTACTGCCGTACAGGAGTATATCGTCAACGAGATTCAGGACGTATATCGTCTGCAAGGTGTGAAGATCAACGACAAGCACTTCGAGGTCATCGTGCGCCAGATGATGCGCAAGGTACAGATTGACGAGCCTGGTGATACTCGCTTCCTTGAGCAGCAGGTAGTCGACAAGCTGGAATTTGCCGAGGAGAATGATCGTATCTGGGGCAAGAAGGTTGTCACAGATGCTGGCGAGAGTGAGAACTTCCAGAAAGGCCAGATTATCACAGCACGCAAGTTGCGTGACGAGAATTCTCTTTTGAAGCGTCAGGACAAGGCCATCGTACAGGTGCGTGATGCTATGCCTGCTACTTCGACCCAGATACTGCAGGGTATCACACGTGCGTCATTGGCTACTAATTCGTTCATGTCGGCTGCCTCGTTCCAAGAGACCACGAAAGTGCTCAATGAGGCTGCTATCAACGGCAAGAGCGATACTCTGGATGGAATGAAGGAGAATGTAATCTGTGGCCATCTGATACCTGCTGGTACTGGTCTGCGTGAGTTTGACAAGATTGTCGTGGGTACTCGTGAAGACTATCTGGACACTCTGAATACTCGCAAGGCTCAATTGGATTTTGATGATTTTTAGTGTATTGTAAGACAGAAAAATCATAATTGTATTTGTATGCGCCTCCTGACCTACCCTATATTGGTATGGCAGGGGGCGCAGTCGTTTTTGAAAAGTATGCTTGACTACTGAAAAAAATGTGTGATATGTTGTGCGTTTTTCGTTTTTATTATTACCTTTGCACCTGGTAAAAACAAATATAGGGGTGGTTTGCTCCCCCAAAAAAAGAATACTTTATCTTAGATGAACATACAGGATCGTATTGTCAAGGCAATATCAGCAATTCAGGAGGCGGGATGTGGACTGACACGTGAGCAGTTGACAGGAATCCTTTTAGGGCAGGAGTCTGACGAATTGTGTGAGCTGGAGCTTGACCAGTTGCAGAGTTTCGGCATTTGTGAGGGCTTGGAAGAGGAGGACTGGAACGGTATCATTGATGCGGCGATAGAGCATGACCTGATAAAGGTGAAAAACCAGAAGTTGAAGACCCTTTCCTACACTCCTCAGGGAAAAAAGTTCCTAAAGAAACCTTTCGCCGTGAATTTCGGAGATGATGATGACGCTCAGGATTTTAATGGGGTGGAGGACTCGGAACTGGCAGCAGCAGTAAGAAGTGCGTCGCAGATAGAACATATAGAGCCAGCGGAGATGCAAATCAAGAGTGAAAGGACGAGGCTTCAAGTCCGGTTGATTCAGGCTGTCGACCACAAGGTGGCACTCGACGACTTTGCACAGGATCAGAATGTGGAGATGGACGAAGTCATTGACAACCTTTTTACATTGAGAGCACATGGCATGAATCTGGACATACGATACTTCCTCCATGAGATTGTGACGGACGATGAAATGGAGGAATTCAAGGAGTCTTTCGATGGACAGCCTATCGAGATGAAGACTGCACGTGCCGAGTGGGGCGATGTCTATAGTGAGGAGGAGTTGCGCCTGTTGCAATTCGCTCTGAACTGAGGCCACAATCCTCGTAGGTAAAAGAGATACCCTCAGAAGTCTTCTTTTGTTTGCTTCCGAGGGTATCTGTGTGTAGCTTCTGCCAGAATAGGGGGCTACATTTTCTCCATTGCCTGTGCGAGGTCGGCGATAATGTCATCGACATTCTCTATGCCGACGGAGAGACGTACGAGGTCTGGCGAGATGCCGGCTGCGCGTAGTTGCTCGTCGCTGAGCTGGCGGTGCGTATGGCTTGCAGGGTGAAGCACACACGTGCGTGCGTCTGCTACGTGTGTGACTATAGAGATGAAGTCCAGTGAGTCCATGAAGCGTATGGCTTGCTCGCGACTTCCCTTGAGCCCGAAGGCTATCACTCCGCACACTCCATTGGGCAGATATTTCTGTGCAAGAGCATATTGTGGATTGCTCTTGAGCCCTGCGTAATTGACCCAACCAACCTTGGGATTGTCTTCGAGCCACTGAGCCACCTTCAGAGCGTTGCTGCAATGCTGTTTTACGCGTAGGGCGAGAGTCTCAAGACCGATATTGAGCAGGAAGGAGTTTTGTGGCGCAGGGATAGAGCCGAGGTCGCGCATGAGTTGTACGACAAGTTTGGTCGTATATGCCATTTTGCCGAAAGACTCCGTGTATGTCAGCCCGTGATACGAATCGTCAGGAGTGGTCAGACCAGGGAATGTATTATCCGGAGCACCTGCCAGACGTGGTAGCTGCTCGACGGGGAATTTCGTGTTCTGACACTTGACCCAGTCGAAATTGCCGCTATCTACGATGGCACCTCCTACCTGAGTCGCGTGTCCGTCCATGTATTTGGTAGTAGAATGAGTGACTATGTCTGCGCCCCACTCAAACGGACGGCAGTTTATGGGAGTTGCGAAAGTGTTGTCTACGATGAGGGGCACTCCGTGGCGGTGTGCCATATTGGCAAAGCGTTCGATGTCGAATATCTTGCCTCCAGGGTTGGAGATAGTCTCTCCAAAGAAACATTTGGTGTTGGGGCGGAAACAGGCTTCGATTCGTTCGTTGTCCCATTCGGGGTCTACGAAAGTACATTCGATGCCGAGCTTCTTGAGCGTGACACCAAAGAGGTTGAAAGTGCCTCCGTAGATGTTGTTTGATGTGATGATGTGTCCGCCGGCCTCGCAAAGGTTAAAGATGGCGTAGAAACTGGCAGCCTGGCCTGAGGAAGTGAGCACGCAGCCCACACCCCCTTCGAGGGCAGCTATCTTTTTGGCCACAGCATCGTTAGTGGGGTTAGCCAGGCGGGTATAGAAGTAGCCGTTGTCCTTGAGGTCGAAGAGACGTGCCATTTCATCGCTGGTCTCATAGCGGAAAGTAGTACTTTGGTAGATGGGAAGCTGTTGTGGTTCTCCTTTCCCGGCTTTCCATCCTCCATGGATACAGATTGTTTCGAGGTTCTTTTTCATGTGTGATATATGATTTGTTTATGGTATTAGCAGAGAACTGTCTCCGTATGAGAGAAATCTGAAATCGTGGTTCAGCGCGTAGTCGTAGATGCTTCTCCAATCTCCCTTGACGAATGCGCTGACGAGGAGCAACAAGGTGCTTTGCGGCTGATGAAAGTTGGTGAGCATCATGTCGACAATCTTGTATTCGTAGCCCGGTGCAATGATTATCTGTGTGCTGGATTGCAACACTTCGAGGGCGTTGGTATCCATATAGCATAGCAAGGCTTCGAGAGCTTCTTTGGCACTCATACGTCTTGCAAGACTGTCATACTCGTATGCGAACCATTGGGGCACGTGCAGTTCATCACCATGCCCCGTGCCAGCTTTTGATGCTGTGCCAGACGCGAGTACTCCCATGTAGTACAGACTTTCAAGAGTGCGCACACTCGTGGTGCCTACAGCTATTGCCTTGGCATCGTGGCGTAGCAGACTCTCTATTGTCGAGCGGTGGACGGCGATATGTTCGGTGTGCATCTCGTGACCTCCTATCTCTTCGGCCTTGACAGGCTTGAAGGTGCCAGCCCCTACGTGTAGCGTCACTTCCTGACGCTCTATGCCGTGAGCATCAATGTCTTGCAGTACACGAGGCGTGAAGTGCAGTCCTGCCGTGGGAGCTGCCACGCTACCTTTTATTTTCGAATATACGGTCTGATAGGTGCGTAGGTCGCTCTCTTCCGTCTTTCGGTTGAGATAGGGCGGAATGGGTAATTCGCCCATGGCTTCGAGGACTTCCGAGAAAGAGACCTCACCATCCCATTCAAACATTACTTCCTGACTGGTGCCGTGTATCCCGATTCGCGTGGCAGAGAGATGTATGGTTCGTCCGTTGATTTCTATGTCGTGAAAGAGCGAACCTGATTTCCATTTCTTGCTGTTGCCAACGAGGCAGTACCATGTACACTTCTCGCGTTGCGTGAAGTTTTCCTGATATTCTTGAGGAAAGGCTGGCTCGAGAAGAAAAATCTCGATCAGAGCACCCTGTGTGCCATCGTGGCTCGGTGATTTGCGGAAGTGCAGACGTGCGCGTATGACCTTTGTATTGTTGAATACCATAAGGGCTCCGCTCGGGAGAAAATCGGGCAGATTGACGAAAGTGTCCTGACTGATTTCTCCATGGCGGTAGATGAGCAATTTGCTAAGATCACGCTGTGCGAGAGGATATTTGGCTATCCTTTCGTCAGTCAGAGGATAGTTGAAATCGCTGATATGTAGGTGTTGAGGATTGTTGTTGTCCATTATTGTCGTTTAAGTTGCAACTCTACGGGGCAGTGGTCGCTACCCATGATCTCCTGATGTATGGCAGCCGTCTCCACCTGGTCGATAAGTCTCTGGCTGACGATGAAGTAGTCTATGCGCCACCCTACGTTTTTAGCGCGTGCCCCCATTCGGTAACTCCACCAGCTGTATTGGTCCTTGGCATCAGGGTGCAGATGGCGGAAAGTGTCGATGAAGCCGCTGTCGAGCAAGGTCGTCATTTGTTCACGTTCTTGATCGGTAAAACCAGCATTGAGGTGGTTGGTCTTCGGATTCTTGAGGTCTATCTCCTGATGAGCGACATTGAGGTCGCCACAGTAGATTACAGGCTTGAGAGAGTCCAGTCGTATGAGATATGCACGCAAGGCATCTTCCCACTCCATACGGTAGGGCAGCCGACGTGGCAACTCTCCCTTCTGCTCAGCGTTCTGGCTGTTGGGAGTATAGCAGCATACGAGGTAGAAACCGTCCATCTCAAGGGTGATGAGGCGTCCCTCCCGGTCATGCTCCTCCTGACCGAGCCCATAGGCCACAGACAGGGGTTCGTGTCGTGTGAAAACGGCCGTGCCACTGTAGCCCTTTTTCTGCGCGTAACTCCAATATTGATTATAACCTGGCAGGTCGAGGCTGATTTGACCTTCTTGCAGTTTGGTCTCCTGAAGACAAAAGAAATCTGCATTCATGCTGTCGAATACTTCCATGAAGTTCTTGCCCATGACGGCGCGGAGTCCATTTACATTCCAGCTAACGAATTTCATTTTTTTAAGGTTATAAGGTTATGAGGTTTTTAGGGTTTTAGGTTTTAAGGTTGCTGTTTTTTAGAAAAAAAAGAAGGTTGTCTCACGACAACCATTCTCCCATTAACCTTAAAATCTAATACCATGAAAAACACGTTGCAAAGGTACTGCCATTTTTGGAATCTGCAAGTGTTACGGCAAGATTTTTGCGTGTTTTAATTACATTTATTGATATATATCAATCTTGGCGTGGGAGAATCTGTGTCTGCTGTGAATCTTCGAGTTCTAGTCCTTCTTTTTCTTCTTTTTTACTTTGTCTTCGATCATCAAGTTGGCGCACTCCTGACGATCTGCTCCAAGTTCGACAGCCTTGCGAATATCGGCATGGGCGCGAGAAGTCTGCTTGAAATCTTTATATAGCAAAGCTCTTGAGATATAAAAGTCAGCGACATCGTCACGCAACTCAATGGCGCGATTCATATCCTTCAGAGCTTTCTCATATTCTCTGCGTTTTTGATACAGACCACCACGCATTATCAGCACCTCAGGGTCGTCGGGCCAGTATCGTACGAGCACGTCCATTTGCTCCATAGCCTCGTATGGTCGTCCGTCAGCATCATTGACGAGCACAAGTCCCATACGAGCATCGCGATGACGAGGCTGCATGATGATGAGGCGTTCGTAGTCCTGCCGTGCCTTGGTGTAGAGACGTTGCTTACGGTATATGTATGCACGGTAAAAGAGAGCCTCTGGGTAGTCAGGGTTGACGCGAATGACAGCATCGAGGTCGCTCAGCGCCTTCATCTCCTGATTCTGCAAGATATAGAGCTTCGCCCTTTGAGTGCGATATGTCTCGTTTTCTGGGGCGAGTCTGAGGATCTCGGTCAGTATGTGTATGAGAGAGTCTGGGCTTTCCTGCGTGTTTTGGGCAAAGGCTGTGCAGGACAATATCATTGCCAGCATGAGACATATCTTTCTCATCGTGTACCACTCATTTGCTCATTATCCTGCATATCTCCATCGGGTCTGCTGCACCATATACAGCAGAGCCTGCCACAAGCACATCTGCCCCCGCCTCTCTAAGTTGCTGCCAGTTGTCCAGGCCGACCCCACCATCTATCTGTATGAGGGCATTTGAGCCAGTACGCTCAATTAGGTCTTTCAGGCTGCGCAACTTATCGAAAGTGTGGGGAATGAACTTCTGACCTCCGAAACCAGGGTTGACACTCATGAGTAGAACCATGTCAACATCGCAGATGATGTCTTCGAGCACCGAGACAGGAGTTGCAGGGTTGAGTGTCACTCCAGCTTTCATTCCTGCATCGTGAATCTGACCTATCACACGGTGCAGATGAGGGCAAGCCTCGTAGTGAACATTCATCATGTATGCACCAAGAGCCTTGACCTCGTCCACAAACTTTTCCGGCTGGACTATCATGAGGTGTATGTCGAGCGGCTTTTCGGTCAGACGTGCCACGTGTTTAAGCACGGGAAATCCAAATGATATATTAGGGACGAAGACTCCGTCCATGACATCGAGGTGAAGCCATTGCGCTTCAGAGCGGTTGAACCATTCCATTTCCCTTGCGAGATTGCCAAAGTCGGCACTAAGTAGTGAAGGGGCAAGCATATTAATTTACGTCTTGAAGTTTAGTGTTGTAAGTCGTTATTCGTTGCAAAAGTACATATTTTATGAGGCATGACCAAGAAAAAACAGCTTTTTTATGAAAAAAGTACTGACAAATGCTTGTAGATTAAGATAAAATGCGTACCTTTGCAAGCCGATTATTATCAGCGGGCTCTCGTTGGGCCCGTGTGACATGTGTGGATAGCAGTAGTGATTGGCCTCGCGCTGTGGTCCGTGAATCGTGTCGGAGTGATAAGAAAAGAATTAAAATTTAATTGCAACAAACATTTGACAATGAACACATTGAGTTACAAGACCATCTCTGCCAACAAGACTACCGTCAAGAAGGAATGGGTAGTAGTAGATGCTACTGACCAGGTTCTCGGTCGTTTGGCAAGCAAGGTGGCAAAGATTTTGAGAGGTAAGTATAAGCCAGATTTCACGCCTCATGTAGATTGCGGTGACAACGTCATCATCATCAATGCAGACAAGATTATCCTTACCGGCAACAAGATGACCGAAAAGGAGTATCTGCGCTACACAGGCTATCCTGGCGGACAGCGAGTAGAGACCCCACAGAGCATTCTCGCCAAGAAGAATGGTTATGAGAAGCTCGTACGCCGTACAGTAAAGGGTATGCTCCCCAAGACAAAGCTGGCTGATCGTATCATCAACAACCTGTACATCTACGAGGGTGCCGAGCACAAGCAGCAGGCACAGACTCCAAAAGCAATTGATATTAACCTCTACAAGTAAATAGGATAAAGATATGGCAATAGTAAATGCATTGGGTCGTCGCAAGAGCGCAGTCGCCCGCGTATATGTTACCGAAGGTACTGGTAAGATTACTATCAATAAGAGAGATCTGGAAAACTACTTCCCAAGCCCAATCCTGCAGTATGTCGTAAAGCAGCCTCTGAACCTGCTTGACGTAGCCGAGAAGTATGATATCAAAGTTACACTGTGTGGTGGAGGTTATACAGGTCAGAGCCAGGCTCTGCGTCTCGCTATCGCACGTGCCTTGGTCAAGATTAATGAAGAAGACAAGAAAGCCCTACGTGCAGAAGGCTTCATGACACGTGATGCCCGTGAGGTAGAGCGTAAGAAGCCAGGTCGTCCAAAGGCACGTCGTCGCTTCCAGTTCTCTAAGCGTTAATTTGTGGTTTAGCATCTAAACTTTCGAGACTCCCCCATTATATATATATGTATATGGTCAGGATTACCCGAAGGTTGATTCTAACAGAATTAAAAAGAAAGTAAACACATAAAAAAGGACACAACCAACATGTCAAGAACAAATTTTGAGACACTATTAGAGGCAGGCTGTCACTTCGGTCACCTCAAGAGAAAGTGGAACCCCGCAATGGCACCATACATCTTCAAGGAGATGAACGGTATCCATATCATCGACCTTCACAAGACTGTAGGCAAGCTCGACATCGCCGCTGAGGCTATGAAGCAGATTGCCAAGAGCGGTCGCAAGGTATTGTTTGTTGCAACAAAAAAGCAGGCCAAGGACGTAGTTGCCGAGAAGGCACAGTCTATCAATATGCCATACGTCATAGAGCGCTGGCCCGGTGGTATGCTCACCAACTTCCCGACCATCCGCAAGGCAGTCAAGAAGATGGCTACCATCGACAAGCTCATGGCCGACGGCACATACAGCAACCTTTCAAAGCGCGAGTTGCTTCAGATCAGCCGTCAGCGTGCCAAGCTCGAGAAGAACCTCGGCTCAATCTCTGACCTGACACGTCTGCCAAGCGCACTCTTCGTAGTAGACGTGATGAAAGAGCACATCGCCGTAGCAGAGGCAAACCGTCTTGGTATCCCTGTATTCGGTATTGTTGATACCAACTCTAACCCTGATCCAATAGATTTCGTTATTCCAGCCAACGATGATGCAAGCAGCAGCGTAGAGGCAATCCTCAACGTAATCTGCTCAGCAGTCAACGAAGGTTTGGAGGAGCGCAAGGCCGAGAAGGCCGAAGAGGCTCCAGCCAAGGAAGAGAAGAAGGCTGAGGAGTAATCCACACACCTCAAGTCCGACAGATACTGAGGGGGTTAGAGGTGCAATAATCTCTAACCCCTTTTCACAATCACCCGAATCAAAAAACAATAAATCAACAAAACAACAAAAAACTATACGACTATGGAATTTACAATGACCGAGATCAAGAAACTCCGTGAGATGACCGGAGCTGGTCTTGCTGACTGTAAGAAGGCTCTCGCCGAGAGCGACGACATGGATGGTGCTGTTGCATACCTCCGCAAGAAAGGCGCAGCTGTAGCTGCCAAGCGTAGCGACCGCGAGGCTGCTCAGGGCTGTGTGCTCGTAAAGAGTGCCAACGGTTTCTCAGCAATTATCGCCTTGAAGTGTGAGACCGATTTCGTAGCTACAAACGCAGACTTCGTAGCTCTTGCTAACCAGATTATCGATGCAGCCATTGCAGCCAAGTGCAAGACCCTCGACGAGGTAAAGGCTCTCCCCTTGGGTGACGGCACAGTACAAGATGCAGTAGTAAACCGCAGCGGTATCACCGGTGAGAAGATGGAGCTCGACGGCTACAGCATCATCGAGGGCGAGAACGTAGCTACATACAACCACATGAACCGCAACGGTCTCTGCTCTATGGTACAGTTCAACAAGGCAGTAGCCGACGCAGAGTGCGGCAAGAACATCGCCATGCAGATAGCCAGCGCATCACCTGTAGCCATCGACGAGAGCGGTGTACCTCAGGAAGTCAAGGACAAGGAGGTAGAGGTAGCCATCGAAAAGACAAAGGCAGAGTTGGTACAGAAAGCCGTAGAGGCAGCCATCAAGAAGGCAGGCTACAACCCTGCACACTTCGACAGCGAGGATCACATGGAGTCTAACCAGACCAAGGGTTGGATTACAGCCGACGACGTTGCAGCCGTCAAGAAGATTATCGCCGACGTCACAGCCGAGAAGTCTGCCAACATGAACGAGGCTATGATTCAGAACATTGCCAAGGGCCGTCTCAACAAGTTCCTCAAGGAATCATGCTTGCTCTCTCAGGAGTATATCTGGGACAAGAACCTGACCGTAGAGCAGTACCTCAAGAGCATAGACAGCGAGCTCACTGTCGTAGCCATGAGCCGCTTCACTTTGAGCGCAGAATAATATCTCTAAGGATAAAGTTACCGCCACTGATTGGACAACCCTTTCAGTGGCGGTTTCTTTTGTTTTATCCGCTGTCAACATACCTTGCCAAGTATCTCCACATATTTTGCCATTTATGTCCACATACTTGGCAATATATGTGGACATACTCGTCAACGCATGTCTACCTCATCACTTTCGTGGCCTTCCCGTCGGGCGAGATTACTATCTTTATGCCTTCTGCTGAGCGTGAGATGCGTCGGCCTGAGAGGTCGTAGGCTGAGGTGCCGTCAGATTCTGACCCTTCTGCATCTATCGAATCGATATCGGTGCTCTCATCACCGGCGAAGGCAGTTCTTGCCATTGACGGGGCAGCACCTCCAGTGTAGCTGATGTAGGCTGCAAAGGCATTTATTGTAGATGTAGCAGAGCCTATCTTCAGGCAATTCTTAGCATTGACCACTCCATACCTGCCCTGCATAGACTCTTTTGGGGTGTAGTTTGATACCATCTGCCACTGTTCGGCATTGTACCCCTTTGTAGCACTGATGCTGGTGGCTTGTGGGCTATATACTACCACATTGGTGAATGACTGATTCTCTATCTCTGAGCCTAAGTGGAGAATGTATGGTTGGTTTGCCTTGATGACGCCGCCGTCTACCTTCGTGAAGTATAGGGTGTAGCCATCGTGAGCGTTGTAGGTGACGGTGCTAAGCTGTGCCACCCAATCAGTGTTTGCATTGTATCTGCTGCTGCCAGCGATAGTAGCCACATCGGTGTCAAACGGTAGGGCGATGGAGTTGAAGCCAGCCTTGAGGGTGCGCTTGAGTGTTACCTCGCTATATTCGGAGCCAGCATACTCTACAGCCGGAGCAGTGGTGGGATCGAGAGTCAGTATCGGACCTTCGACCATGATTTCGTAGCTTTTGCTTACGGCATTGTAGCCATTGTCCTCATCGCGTGTCAGCGTTATGGTGATGGCGCCTCCTGCTTTTATCGGAGTGATGGTCAGCGTATTGTTCGCAAACGATGTTGTGATGTATCCGTTATCATTGCCCTCGATGGTAAAGTTAGACTCAGAGAGTGTGGCGTTGGAGCCTATGGTGACAGAGCCTTCCCCTACGGTGAGTATGTTCGTCTCCTGATCTGACAGGGTCGTGCTAACCGTTGCGTCTATCTTGCTGATGACAGTAAAGGAACGTTTGATAGATACTTCGTTGTACTTGTAGTTGCCTGCCTGAGTAGCAGTGATGTCTATGTTTGCACCTCCTGCCAGTGCTGTGAGTTCGCCAGTGTTGGCATCTACTTTGAGTATGGTCGGGTTGCTCGACGTGTAGGTCACCGCCATTTGGCTTGAGGCTGTGGCGGTGTTGGTGTTCAGTGTTTCGCCGATGTTCAGACTAAAGTGAGAGCCAGACAACCCATCGTCCCAACTTATGGTTTGGTCATGCTTGCTCACGGTGATGTCAAAGCTCTGTGATGTACCAGTGTGTGAGGCGGTGGCAGCCTGTGTCAGAGTGATTCGCGTTGTGCCAGCGTTTAGCGCAGTAATCACGCGATTGTCGTAAGTGACGATGTTGTCCACGGTATATGCAACAGTGATCTCGCCGTCACTGTTTTTTTCGGAGAAAGTTACATTGGCTGTCTCTTCTACCTTCAGATCAGTCTTGTCGAGCGCGATATTGAGAGTGTTGGCGTTCTTGGTGACAACGAAGGTTACCGACTTCGACGTGGCATAGTATTGGTCATTGGCATTCTGGGTGAAGGTCAGGGTGGTGGTGCCTTCGCCTATAGCTGTGGCTGTGTTCGTGGCCTCATCGTAGGTGATTACTCCTTCGTTAGAGAGTGCCACATTTAGTGGGGCGGTGCTATTCTTGTCGCTGTACACGTTGTTTACGGTGACACCTACCTTGAGATTCTGAGCACTGATGACAGACAGCGAGTTGGCCCGTTTCTCAGCCTTGGCTGTAAGGATGAATTCCTGTGTGTAGAACAGATCCGAGATAGTAATCGTAGCACTCTCCGAACCGAGTTTATTGGGGTCGGGTGTGTAGGTCACGTCGAATGTGTGTGTACCATCTGTGTTCTCTGACGTACTCAATTCTGTAGTGCTCAATGCAAAGTTGGTGTTGCTGCTGCTCAGTAAGATATTGCCACCATTTGTAGTGCTATAGTCTACGGTGAAATGCGCATTACCAGTATTTCCAGTATAGACAGTGCCGAAGTCAGTCTTGTCAGAAGAGGCACGTACGTATGTCTTGCGTGTTACCCTGACGTTGCGTACATACTTGTTGAGCGTCGAACCAGCATACAATTCAAAACGTACGTTGGTCACATTGACATCTTCGGGGAGTGTGACAGCATAGGTATTGTAATCTGCAGTTGTTGAGATAAAATACCAATTTTCCTGCCACGTAGCGCCATTGTCGGTAGAGTAGTCCAAGTAGAATCCTGAATTAGAGCCGAGTGACACCCTTTTAGCTTCGAATTTCACTATATCGCCCGGATGTCCTTCGAAAGAATACGATTTAAGGGTGGTGAGCGTGAAATCATAATACTCCTTCGGGTCATTGATGATATACATCTCTTCTTCCGTAGTATTGTTTACTCGTATGGAGAAGGTCGTGTATCCTGCTTCATATTTGTAGGTCTCTGCTTGTGAGATTGTATATAGGTCTGTACCAGGATTGCTACCAGCCGATATGACATTGTTAGTGTATGTGGTGCATGTTCCGCTTGTACGCTCTACTATGAGAGGAGAGTCCGTGTGAGCGGACGTATAGGCAAGCGTTGCGCTCTCGTTGTACGTCAGCTTTATGTTCGAGGTACTTTGGCCATTGAGCGTCATTGAGATGTGATTGGAAATCTTGCTTACGCTTATCTCGTAGGTTGCGCTGGTGTATTCGGTGTACTTGTCTGATGCAGCCTGCGTGAAGGTAATCTTGGCAGTACCAGCATTCTTGGCTGTGATGATGCCGTCAGCGTATGTGATAACATCTGTACCATTGGTGACGGCAGACGACAGAATTTGCTCGGTGATTGAAGCAAGGACTGGGGTAGAAGTGTTGTTCTTGTTGGATAGTCTCACGTCGATAGTGCCGTCTACCGTTGCCTCTTGATTAGTTATGCTTACACCGAGAGTGTTCTGTACTTTGCTCACCACAACAGTCTGTTTGCGGCTCTCGCCTGCCCACTTTACTGTCTCGGCTTGTGATACAGTCACTGTGGCTGTACCTTCTCCTACGGCTGTGAGAGTGCCCTCAGCGTATGTCAGGACTGAGGTGTTGTCGATGTTGACATCGACCATGACCTCGTCGTTGTTTGTGACCCAAAAGTCTCTCTTAGTGTCGCCTACCTTCATTGTTTCGGGGATAGTGATGGCGAGTCCACCCTGATGACGCTCCACCGTGATATTGTACTCTGCGCTCGAATTGCTGTGAGTAGCATTGGCGGCCTGATTTAGAGTGACTGTAGCTGTGCCCGATTTCAGAGCGGTCAATGTGATGACATCTCCTTCACGACTAATACCGACTACTTCCGGCGCACTCGATGTAAATGTAAAGTCTCCGTCGGTGTTGGTGACAGTAATTGTGGGAGCATCTCCGACTTTGAGTGTAGGGTTGTTGCCAGTGAAGCCGTTTGGCGTGAATGTAGCCTGATACTTCTCCAGCACATAGAAGGTGCGGACAATGTCTGTGGCGGCATGGTATTCGTCGTTGCCCAGTTGTGAGGCAGTGATGACCACACCATCGTTGGAGGCTGCATTGCCCGTGACTTTGCCGTCAGTGCTGACTGTGGCAGTAGTCCCATTGCTGCTCTTGTATGTAACTGTCAGTCCGCTGCTCGCCGTGGCTGAACAGTTGGCACTGGTGCCTACTACGAGGTTAAAATCAGTGATGTCTTCTACCCATGAGATAGACTGGTTTTTCTTGAACCACGCATAGAGGGTAAGGTTCTCAGTAGAGCCTATTGTGTTGTTAGTGATGGTGGGTGTATAGGTTTGGTCTGAAGAGGCTTTGTTCTTGTGGGCTTGGTCGTAGTACCAGCCTTCGAAGTTACAATCTGCCGATGGTGTGGCGACGAAAACGGCTTGTGCGGTCTTGCTTGTCTCAGTGGGGGTGCCAAGTACTTTGTCTGTCACGCTGGCTGTCACTGTGCCGTGGTCATAGATCTTCCGTGCATCAACGCTGAAATAAAATACTGGCCTGAATATAGCGTAAAGCGTTTTACTGGCACTCGTGGTGGGGAAAGTGGCAGAAATGGTTGTGATGTATGTGCTATTGGTGGATTCGTAGGTGGTGGCGTCTGCACTTGTTCCCCAGCCTACGAATTCGTAGCCTGAGTTTGCTGTGGCGGTATATGTGACACTGGTTGATACGGTGCTATTTGTGGATGTAATACTTGATTTTCCTACAGACGCAGTGGCAGAGCCGTGTGTGGAGTAGTTTGGGGTGGCTGTAGCAGAGAAATCGTATGTGGCTGTGGTTTCGCCGCTTACGCTCAGAGTGGTACTCGCTCCGTTCATTTTGAGTGTTATTGTACCACTGTGTATTCCTGGGGTTTCGGACGAGTAGTTGATGTCTACTGATGATGTGCCTGTGTCTGCTACGTCTGTTGGGGTAACACTAAAGCCTGTAGGACATATGCCAGTAACTTGTTGATTGTATGTTGTGTTGTTGTATGTAAAGCTGGCTTGTTCTGTGCTTTTTGCTTTGACTGCTTGTGTGCCGAAATTTATGCTTGTTGTTTTTGCGGTGATGTTTGTGGCACGAGTGACTAAAACTTTGGAGATATATTTGTTCAGAGTGCCTCCTGCCTTAAATTTAATTTTAACATATCCACTTTGTGAAATGTCTATTGATTTTGCAACATAACTTGTACTCAGACTTCCACTAGAATAACTCGCAATTTCAGTTTCATTTCCATATTCGTCATACCCATAAACGTATGTTGTCTGGGTAGCCCCTCTGTATTTTTTGATTTCAAAACTCAGCGTCTGTGCAGGTCCAGTTAATTCGTAGGTTACTCCGTTACTGTTGCTGTATGCACCTAATGAAATCTCATCTGGTTGGTTAAGCACATAGCTCGTTTTCCCCCCATATCCCCACACATAATTCACGCTCCCAATAATCATCAGGAGTGATAGTGCGAGTGCTTTATAATATATAATAGTATTATGTTTCATGCAGATTATTTGTTGCTTCCTAATTCATTGGGCGAGCGTCAAACTCGCCACCATGTTCTCCGTCGCCTATCTCTATCATCATGTCGGAGATGGATTGGGCGGTGAGGGATATGGTGTATGAGTGGCCTGATTGTATGGTGATGGTCTTGTTTATGCCTGATGTGGGGAGGTCTGAGACGTGGCTCCCTTGCTTGGCTTGTGCCTTGATGGTATATGTGATTTGCTTACTGCTTGGTACCATTACATAGCCTGTGGTGGTTTGGGCATTGAGGGTGATGTTTCTGCTGGTTTCATCGTGGATTTCTACCCCAATGAGATCGTAGAGGGCGGTGAAGCTGGGGTCTTGGGAGAGTGTGATTTGTGAATTGCGTGGTTTGCCCATGCTGATGCTGACTGACACACTTCCGCCTGGGGCGAGTGTAAACTCTGCTGATGTGCCTCTGTAGTATGGGCAGCCCAAGCCAGATTGGGCTGCCTGAGTGTTGTCTGCCGTGATAGTGTATTGTCCGGCTGGGATAATGGAACTATATGTGTCGCCATCTTTCTGAAACGCTATCTGATATGATACGCTCTTGCCTTCGCTGTCTGTGCCGTCGAGGGTAAAGGTATATCCATCGAGGTCGGTCAGCGTGGCGGCGCGTGTGCCTCCGTCTATGTATGCTGCGATGTCGGAGCACGACAGTATGACTTGGCCTTGCTGCATTGCAGACTCTGGCTCCACATTCTGGCATGAGGAGATGACAGACGCAATGATTGTGCTTGCAAGAATGGCTTTGTATAGTTTCATTATCCGCGGTTTTATCGTGTGATTACAGTAATGTAGGTGTGGGTAGTCTTACGCTGTTTCAGCACCTGTTGCAGCACTTGTTTCAGCACCTGTTGCAGCATCGATGGTCACAGATGTAGTGCTTCCTTCTTCAAATGTGTCATCGTAGCTGATGGTGATAGTGGTGATAGAGCCGTTATCGTTGGCTGTAATCATCAGCTTGTACTCTGTGGCTGCCGCTGGAGCCGTGATGGTCTTGGAGATGGTCTTGTTTGCTCCGTTGTAGGTATAGTTGATAGTGCATTCTATGTTTTCACCTGCCTTAAAAAACGCGTTTGTGCCTGAGTTGGCGTAGGTGTATTCCGCACGTCCATTCTGCGTGGCTACTATGTTTGTCATGCTGAGTCCTGATACACCGTTTGTTCCGCTCCAGTCTACGCTTACCTTTGAGTTTTTGGCTGTGCCGCAGCTGAAGCTGATGTTATTGACGCCTGCTTTAAGTTCGACATTCTGACTCGCCTCGTAGTATGCCTCGCCTGCTCCTTCTTTGGCTTGAAGTGCTGCATCGAGATTTGTGTGGCTTGAGACCTTGATTGTCTTCCATCCTGGCTCATAGATCTTTCCTACCAGTTGGTTTACAATAATCTGACTTTCGTCTCCCACTTGTGCATACCAGACGCTCTTGTCGGCATTCTGGGGAGCACGGGTATGTACGGTCATGTCGTTGTCGCTCGTAATGCTGAGGTTGATAGTAGCCAGACCTGGCTCAACTTCTGCGTCGTTTGTACACGAAGTTAACGCAACAGCCAAAGCTGCTACATAAAATAACATTTTTTTCATCCTTGTTGTTCAGTTAAAAATATTGTTTGAGATATTAATATTCAATCAAATGGCAGGTTTACCCCGATAATGATTTGATCGTATGAATCGTCGTATGTGATGTCGAACCCGATGGTGCTTTCGTTGTCGTCTTTGGGCTTGATGTTGACGTCTTTGACTTGGGCTGCACCGAGCTCGATGTCGTTGCTCTCGCTGACTATTTGTCCGTCTTTCTCGATGGTGATGCTCACAGTAGTCTGTCCTTCGGCTGAGACGTTGAAGTAGGCCGTGCGGTTTTCCGTAGTCGTGAGGGTGCGTCCGTCTGCAGAGGTGATCGTCACCTTGCAGTTGCTCAGACTCTCGTCTATGTTGATTGCAACTGCCGCATTAGCTGTAGTGCACGGGACTGCGACGCGAGTGGTCTCGCCGGCTATGATGCCAAAGCTTTTTGAGTCGCCTGTGTATCGCTTGGCTCCCCAGCCGTCGTTGAGGGTGATGGCGTCTTCGGCGGTGATGTTCTCAACCGAGACTTTGTATCCGTAGCCTGCGGGGAAAGAGACTGTTCCGAGGCTGCCGAGCTGTATCTGCTGGCTTACGATGTCGCTACCCTTGAATACGGTGACGAGAAACAGTCTTGCCTCCTCTTCGGTGATGACCGATGTCATGCTCCCTCGCGTGGAGGCTGAGCTCCCTTGCAGCTGTACGGCGATGTTTCCACTGCCTTGCGGCTCGGTCTGCTCGGGTGTGTCGTCGGGCAGACTCATATCCTGCCCTTGGTCTACGCAGCTAACCATCAGACTCAGACAGATGGCCACCGCAATTCGGACTGAGGCGTGTCTACACGCCAAAATCAAAGTCTTCGTGTTCTTCATCGTCTGTGATGTCTATGTCTATGTTGCCCGAATTGAAATCTCCGGAGTATACGTATTTGATGTTGTAGAGTTTGCCTTTCTGCGTGTCGGGGTATTCCAGAGTGGCATGGCTGCTGGTCTTCTCGTCGTTGTTGGTGGCTTGCAGTTTGTATTTGAAGCCTTCGGCTGATGCTGGGATATAGGCCTTGGCGCCTTGTGTGCTCATGGTGATGGTCTTGCCTCCATGTTCGACGGTGAAGCTGTAGCGCTTGAACAGTATGTCGAAGAGGTCGGGCAGTGTGAATGTTACAGCGCAGTTTGTCATGGGCACGATATAGTTCAGATAGGTGACCTGATCCTGACCTACAGTCACTGATGTCTCGCCGTAGTAGCAACCCTCGCCCAGTCCGTCGTTGGCGTCCTGCCATGTGTCCTGATTCGGTGTGTATGCTCGGACTGTGTAAATGATGCCTGCCTCAAGTGTCAGTTTTTGAGGTATGTCTTGCCCAGCACTGAACTGCTGGTATATGCTGCCATCGGGGCGTATGAACTCGACGTTGAGATCGTTGTCTACGGCTCGTGTGGAGACTTTTGGACGTGGAGTGGTGCTCAGATTGAGTACTACTGTGCCTGTGCCATTGGTGCGCTCGTACGGCTCCTGCTGCTGTGTGCATGAGGCAAGAACCATGGTGATGACAGATAGCGAAAGGTATATGATCTTGTTCATGTCGGTGGGCGTTAGTTGTACCTATATGAGAGTGAGTATATTCGTGAGCATGTCTGACCTGAGCCGTAGCTGTTGTTGGCTTTCGCTTCGGTGACTGGAGCGGTGGTGGTAAAGGTGACTTTGTCGTTGGCGTTGGTATTGCTCATGTATGATGTTCTGTGCGAGTAGTATGTGTAGTCTCCGAACGATAGTGACAGAGTGGTCTGGATGGTTGCTCCTCGCGACATCACGTCGTATGCGGCCTCGACGCCTACTCCTGCAGGAACGGCAAATTTGTAGCTTACGATGTATTGGGGTTGTGAGGTGCTATTTTGGCCCAAACGTACGCAGGCCTTCCCGTCATAATTGCCATTCCAATCGTGAGTGCCGCTCACCGACCAATCTCCTTCGGTAGGTGGTGTCCAACTGGCTGGCAGACCAGTGATGTAGAGAGCTTCCTGCCCTATGAAATCAGTGTTGTCGAAACTAAGTGTGCCTATGAGCGTACAGGCACTGAGGCTCGGAGTCTGACCTCCCTGGTCTGCAAAGGTGAGGGTTATGCCCTCGTTGCTGCTCGTCACGGTGGCATCGCTGATCTCCTGGCCTGCGAGGGTGGCACTGAGACTCTTGGTATATCTTGCGTTGTCCCAAAGGGATTTGGCTATGTTGGCATTGACTACGGGCGAGTACACTGTGTAGGCATTGCAGGCGTTGGCTCCGTCTACATCGCCTTCAAGGTATTTCGTGTAGGAGGTATAGCCCGAGGCGGTCACTGTCAGTTCGGGCGTGGGGACAGAAAACGAGCGCGAGCCTGTCTTGGTGCTTTCCCCATTGAGTATGAGGTAGTATGTGGCGGTATAATTGCCGGCTGGCATGTATACCCACTCTGCAGCGTTGTCGGAATAGGTTGAGACCAGCTCTCCGCTACCTTCGATACTGCGATAAAGGGTGCCGGCATCGTCGGTCACCTCTGCTTTCCATGTCAGACCGGGGTAACTGTTGGTAAATGTGATGTCTGTGCCTTGGAGTGCGCCTGCTTTGTTGTAGCTGTGGGTGACCCTTGCTTCGGGTATTGGCAGCCATGACAGCGGTATGGTCTCTTCGAGAGTGGCCTCTTCCATCTCTATCTTGCTGATGTTGACGTTGACTGCGCTCTCTGGGTCAGGCAGCGAGAGTGTCACTATGGCGTGGTCGGCAGCTGCAAAGACCTGTGGGAGAGCCTCGGAAGAAAGCTCAAGCTCGACCGGACGGTCGTTGTCTTCCTTCAGCTTGCCGAAGAAGAACAGGCGAGGGCTACTCCCTGCACGGAAGTATATGCTGCGTCCAGCGTCGTCGCCCATGATGTCCATTACGTAGTCTCCAATCTTTACTCTGATGCCGTATTCGCTATAGAAGCGGTCGAATCGGGCTTTTTCGTCGTCGTCTGTGCCAAATCGGGCTGAGACAAGCGCGTTGGCCACCCGGCATGGTATTATGGCTTGGGCATCTTCGTTAGCCTGGATAGTGACTTCGGTGTCGCCCTCATAGTAGGGGGTGTCGCGCCCGATTATGGGGTTGTCGCCGCATGACGCTACGATGCTGTATGTGCCGGTGCTCAGTGTGATACTCTCGACAAAGACTCCGTCGTACTGACAGGACGAGCTACCGCTGCGCTGTATGCGCAGGTTGAACTTCTCGGCTACAGGCTTGCCCAAGACTGATGGCGCAGCCTTGGTCTGAGTCTGCTGTGAGACGTGTCCGATAGCAAGCGTGAGTCTGCCAGATTCTTCACCGAGTCCGTCCATATCTGCCGAGCATGATGCAAGGGCTGCGATACTGAGGGCAATGAGACACTTGGGGATTATCGTACTGATGTTTTTTAGAATCATGGATACAGATTGGTGTTTTTGATGTGATTCTTAGGATAGATACTATTGTTTTCGACGGTGCAAAGGTAGATATTTTTATCCAATTGCATATATATATTTTGGTAACAAATGCCGGCATTACCGTTTTTTTATAAAAATGCCCCGTTTCAACGTGTTTTTCGACGATAATGGGTGTTCGAGCGTTAGGGGAGAGTAATTTTGGTAGAATGCGCTTTGATGCCAAAATTTTTATGATCGGGCGAGTGTTTGTCAATCAAAATTTGGAGAATTCGCTGCAAAGTCGTAACTTTGTTGTTCAGTTATGAAGATATTCGGCATAGGTATGAACTACCGCCCTCATGTGGCGGAGTTGCAGGACAAGGCTCCCGGACTCGTGGGCGGCAACGATGACCGTCTGGCGGAGCCGGTAGTGTTTACCAAGTGTGACAGTGCGCTGGTCAATCGAGGCAAACCATTCTTCGTGCCTGACTATACGGAAGAGTGTGAGCATGAGGCAGAGTTGGTGGTGCGCATCTCGCGTATGGGGCGTTCGATAAGTCAGCGTTTTGCTCATCGTTATTATGATGCGATCACTGTAGGCGTAGATTTTACCGCTCGCGACATACAGAGGAGACTCAGGGCGCAGGGACTGCCATGGGACTTGGCGAAAGGGTTTGATGGCAGTGCTGTGGTTGGCGAGTGGCGTGAGTTTGCCCAAATACCTAATCCCAATCCAGGGCAGCTTTCTACTCTGTCTGACCTGCTCAAGGCCGGCATAGACTTCCGCTTGGAAAAGAACGGACAGCCTGTGCAGCACGCGACAAGCCGTGACATGATCTATGATGTGGACTATATCGTGAGCTATCTAAGCAGGTATTTCACACTCAAGACTGGGGATATCATATATACAGGTACGCCGGCAGGAGTGGGTAGGGTAGACATCGATGACCATATAGTGGGATACCTCGGCGAGGACAAGGTGCTTGAGTTTAATGTCAAATGAGTCTATAGCAATAAAATGAGGAGAAAAGACGTTATTGGTGTGTGGGGGTATTAGGTTTAAGGTTATAAGGTTTTGAGGTTATTAGGTTATTAGGTTATGAGTGTCAGACATGTAATTCCGATTCTGGTGTTAGCGGTATGTTCGCTTGGCGGATATGCCCAGGGTGACGTCACGTTTCTGGATTGGGATTTCATTGCTCAAGACACCGTACTCCCCATGTACAGTGAGGTTATTCCTCTCGATGCTGAGGACAACGTGGGTTCATACAGAGTGTCGCTGAGATACCCAGTGTGGGCGAGGCCAACCAAGTCGGAGATGGCTCTCATACGCAGACACAGAAACGCTATAGGCAGAGACATAACGGTCGACAGCTATGTGAGCACGTGTAGAGACCGCAGAATGCTCAACTATAGCTTTGTGCCCGTCGTGCATCGCAACGGGCGATACCTCAAGCTCGTCAGCGCGGAGATTCACATCGAAACACTCAGCGATGAGGCTTCGCAGTCCAGACACGCTATGTTGTCGCAGACGCGATCTGCCTCGCAACGCTATCGCGACAATTCGGTCCTATCGTCGGGCAAGTGGCGCAAGATACATATCACACAGGACGGTATCTATCGTCTCACTCCCGAACTGCTCTCGCAGGCAGGCTTTGACATAAACAATGTCCACCTCTACGGATATGGTGGTCACGAACAGAGCCAGGTGATAGACGCAGACAATGACTTTGATGACCTTGAGGAAGTGCCCCTGTACAAGGCATCAGATGGCAGTCTGCTGTTTTGGGGCAACGGACTGGTCAAGTGGAATGGCAAGGAGAGAGTGTTCAACGCATACGCACGTCAGGCCACATACTTCCTCACCGACATCGGTGGTGCTACCACTACCATACGGACTGTCGGTGAGTACGAGGGCAGTGTCGCCTCGCGTGTCAGCACCGCTCTCGGACACAGCCTGTACGAAGTCGATGACTATGCCTGGTGGAGGGCAGGGCGAAATCTCGTGGATTCGCTGCCATACAGGACGGGGTCTACACGTACGTACAATGTCTCAGTGCCCCATTCGCTGGGCAACGAGCGTGTGAAGGTAGTATTCACGTCTGACATGACCACCAAGTACCAGTATACTGTCAACGACGCAGCATCGAGCGGGATACTGACGCTCTATGCTCTCAACGACCACGAGTGGTACAAGGAAAACCCACATGAACTTGATGTGTCGTCGACAGGCATATCCGCCAGCGGAAATGCAAAGATAGATATCAATGTCACCCAGTGTGGAGCACTTGCCAAACTGGATTATATCGCAGTCAACTACACTCGAAGCCTTTCGACTACTGGGACGGATTTCGTGCGTTTCGGCGGAGGTTATTCGGGCATGTCTGGTGCAGATCCTGCACGATATGGTGGAGCCACCGAATATTCGGGCATACCTGCCGGACATAAAGTGATGCGTATTCCTACCCGAGGGAGGGAAGCCGTGCTCATCAGCACGAGGAGCGAGTCCGGCGCGCAGACATTCAGAGCGGAAGAGGCTTCGACTGAATATGTGGCGTTCAGTCCCGATGCAGCTTTTCCAGTACCTACGCTGGGCGATGTCGTAGCCAATCAAAACCTCCATTCGCATCGCGATGTAGATATGGTCATCATCGTGCCGTCGAACGGTAAGTTGACGACATACGCGCAGCAGCTCGCCGATGCCCATCAGACGTATCAAGGCATGAATTGCCTCGTAGTGAGGGCAGACGAGATTTACAATGAGTTTTCATCGGGAACGCCTGATGCCACGGCATACCGTCGTTTCCTCAAGATGCTCTACGACAGAGGATCGGACGGAGGCAGGCGACCTACGCATTTGCTCCTGTTCGGAGCATGTCGCTTTGACAATCGTATGGTGTCTACAAAGTTCCGACATCTCAACCCCGACGACTATCTGCTCTGCGTAGAGAGTGAGGTGAGCAACAACGACCCGCAGTCGTTCTGTTGGGAAGATTACTTCGGTTTGATGGCAGACGGCAAGGGTGGCAGTTATGGGCGCGATGTGTCGGACCTCGCCATCGGTCGTATGCCTGTGACTACGGCAGACGAGGCGCAGCTTGTGGTCAACAAGACGATTGCCCATCTGGCACGTACGTATGCTGGGGATTGGTCTAACCGCGTGGTGGTGATAGGAGATGACGACACTCCTAAGGAAGGCGGAGACAAGCATACCGACCAGGCCAACAAGATAGGTGATGCGATAGGAGAGATTGCGCCTGGACTCATGGTCGAGAAAGAATTCTTGGACAGTTATGAGGCAAAATCCGACGGTACACGCACCACATATCCCGAACTCGTACGCAAGATAGAGAAGTATATGACCGACGGCACCCTGATGATGAACTTCACGGGACATGGCAGCGAGAGCCTGCTCACGCATGAGTTCATACTGGAGCTCAAGACGATGCGTGAGAGCAAGTCTGACAATCTCACAGTGTGGTTTACGGCAGCGTGCAATACTTCGCCCATAGACAACGACAAGGAAAATCTCGGAGTGACATCGGTGCTCAATGACTACGGAGGTGCAGTGGCATTCATAGGCACGAACCGTACGGTGTATAGCAATCAGAACTATCAGCTCAACAGCCGTTTTGTGCAGCATGCCTTCTCTACTGACGACTCGGGCAGACGCATCACTCTCGGAGAGGCATTGATGCTTGCCAAGGCAGACCTCACCGACTCGGGCTCGGGTGCGGGCTACAGCGACTATTCGACCAACAAGCTGCAATACGCTCTCATAGGAGACCCTGCCATTGTCGTAGGCAATCCTGTCGACGAAGTCATACTCGATAGTATCAATGGTATCGTCCCTGACGGTGAAATCGAGCTGAACGGAGGAGGCAGGGTGCGTATCGACGGACATGTGCAACGTCCGGACGGGACGCTCATTGGCGACTTCAACGGCAAGGTAAATTACCACCTCTTTGACTGCCGCAGCACCAAGAGTACACGCGGAGGACGTTCCAACAAGGTCTATACCTACGAGGATTGGGGAGCGCAGATCAATTACGGCACGGCTTTGGTCAAGGACGGACGTTTCAGTACCATAATCATATTGCCTCGCGACATCAGCTATGCCGACACTACGGGCAGGTTCGTCTTTTATGCGCTGAGCGAAGACAAGGCCATGGAAGCCAACGGATACAACGAGGATTTCAAGATTGGTGGTTTCTACTCGGGCGAGCAGACCGACAGTGTTGGCCCAGAGATAAAACTATATATCAATGACCGTGACTTTGTGGACTATGGCACAACACACCCGAGCCCGTTGCTCATAGCCGACATCTCAGATGAGAGCTGTGTGCAAAGCAGCGGTGTCGGTCTCGGACACAATATCGAGGCTGTCTTGGATGGCGATGCGGTCAATCCGATCAATCTCAACGAATATTATGAGGCTGACGCAGACGATGTCACCAAGGGAACACTCATGTATCAGATGAAGGACCTTGCATACGGAGGCCATAGCATAAGGTTGCGCGCATGGGACTTCATGAACAACTTCAGCGAATCAACGTTGCATTTCGTAGTCGGTGGCGATGGGGTAGAGGTACGCCCCGAGTTGCTCAGCCTTGTGATGAGCCAGCCTTCGGGCGGTTGTGGCGTAGACTTTGCCGTGACATACGACACCCCAGGGGTACTATGTACGGTGAAGCTTGAGATATATTCGCTCTTCGGGGGGCTGCAGTGGCGGAGCGAAGTGGACACAGCCTCCGATTCGGGCGTGATACGCCTGCCGTGGGACGGACGCAATGGCGCAGGAGCCCTGCTACGTGACGGAGTGTATGTGTGCAAGGTCACATGCTCGTATGACGGACACAGCGACAGCATTGCAAAGAAATTCATTCTCTACAACAATAACAAGGAGTGAAATGCAGTTATAAGGTTGTGAGGTTATGAGGTTGTGAGGTTATGAGGTTGTGAGGTTATGAGGTTGTGAGGTTGTGAGGTTATAAGGGTATTGGTTTTTTAGGATTATCAAATCTTCCTATACATGAAGAGAGTTGTTATATATATATTGATTATGGTATCGGCACTTGCTGCCAATGCACAGCAGACGCTCAAGGGTGCGTTTCGACCGGAAATATTCGGTGTCACTTCGTTGTCAATAGCACCAGATGCCCGTGGTGCGTCTATGGGCGATATGGGTGTGGCGACCGATGCCGACGCAAACAGCCAGTATTGGAACTGTGCGAAGTATCCGTTCAACATAGCGCGTGCAGGTATCAGCGGGTCGTATACTCCATGGCTTCGTAAGATAGTCTCCGGTATAAATCTTGCCAACATATCGGGATTCTACCGTATAGGTGAGTATTCGGCTTTGAGCGGCTCGCTGCGATACTTTGGAATGGGTGAGGTCAGTACGCAGGATATGGGTTATACCATGCGTCCTTACGAACTTGCCATAGACGTGGCGTACAGCCGTATGCTGTCGCAGACATTTTCTATGGGAGTAGCACTGCGAGGCATTTTCTCCAACATGAACTATGACCCTTCGCAGGAAGCGACATTAGGCAAGGCCTTTGCAGCAGATGTCACCATGTATCATCAGGGCTATCTGATGATAGGCAATCGCGAGTGTGCCCTCTCGTGGGGACTGTCGCTCACCAATATCGGTACTAAAATCAACATGGGCAACTCTACTCACAGCGAGTTCCTCCCTGCAATGTTTATGCTTGGCATCAATATGACCGTACCTATCAACGAATACAACAGATTCTCTTTCGGTGTGGAGATGAGCAAGCCTATGGTACCTACCATGCCAGTACAGCAGATGGACGAGGAGGGCACGGTGATTGAGTCAGACGAGGCCTATGCGAAGCGTCTCGAAGAGGACTACTATTCAATCAGTTCGATAGCAGGTATTTTCAAGAGTTGGGGTGATGCCCCAGGAGGTTTTGCCGAAGAGATGAAGGAGTTTCGCTGGAGTTTCGGCGCAGAATACACCTACAATGATCGCTTCATGCTACGTGCAGGATACCATTACGAGAGCCCAGAGAAGGGTAACCGCCAGTATGCTACGGTGGGTGCTGGCTTCAAGATGAGCGTGTTTACCATAGATGCTGCCTATTGTATAGCGACGGCACAGGGCAACCCTTTGGATCAGACGATGCGCTTCTCGCTCGGTTTTGACCTCGATGGTATGAAGGATTTGTTTGGCAAGCGAAGATGACAGGTATGAAAAAAAAATATATGATGCTGCTGCTCGCGACGACTGTGATATGTGGTTGCGGCAACAGAGATGACGACACGCAGCTCAAGGCTGCCCGAATGCTCGGGCAGTCGCGTGAGTTATTGGCTCAAGGCAAATATGATGCTGCCCGCGACACTCTGCTGAGTATGCGCGTGCAGTGTCCTACTGCTGTCGAAGCAAGAGCACAGGGTATATTGCTGCTCGACAGCATTGAACTGCTCGCAGCCATTGACAGTCTCAAAGAGGCTGAGGGAGAGCAGTGGAAGCAACTCGATGTGAAACGCGAGTTTTTTGAGCGTAAGCTCGACATAGACAAGCGCAAGCACCAATCCCGCAAACAGTAGTACACTTCCTCACTTCCAAATCAATGAGACAGCTCACAGACGCAGACCTGGCACAGATACTCGATACTCCCATGTTTCATCGCATCGGACAGATAGCAGATGAGATGGGGGTGGAATGTTATGTGGTGGGAGGATATGTCAGAGACTTGTTTCTCGACCGTCCGAGCAAGGACATAGACTGCGTGGTAGTACGCAGCCAGCTCGTCCGAGATGCTGATACGGAGGACGGCTTGGTCACCCCTGGTATAGCCTTGGCGAGACGCCTTGGCAAAGAGTTGGGACGCGGTGCCAATGTGTCGGTCTTCAAAAACTTTGGTACGGCTCAGGTCAAGTGGCATGGACAGGAAGTAGAGTTTGTGGGAGCGCGACGCGAGAGCTACAATCGTGGTAGCCGCAAGCCAGTAGTCGAAGATGGTACGCTCGAAGACGATCTGGACAGGCGTGACTTTACCATAAATGCCTTGGCAATACAGTTGAATGAGGGCAAGTTCGGACAGCTCGTAGATCGCTTCGACGGACTGCTTGATATGGAGGATCGTATCATTGCCACACCTCTCGACCCTGACATCACGTTCAGCGATGACCCTCTGAGAATGATGCGCTGTGTGCGTTTTGCTACTCAACTGCGTTTCCAGATAGAGGAAGCTACTGCCGATGCTCTCTGCCGCAATGCAGAGCGTATCAAGATTATCTCGCAGGAGCGTATCATCGACGAACTCAACAAAATTATGCTCTCGCCCGTGCCGAGCATTGGCTTCGTCGAGCTCGAACGTTCAGGGCTACTCGACATCATACTGCCTGAGATTGCCGCCCTGCGAGGTGTGGAGAGTCGTAATGGCAGGGCACATAAGGACAACTTCTATCATACGCTCGAAGTGCTTGACAATATCTCAAGGGAGACCTCCAATCTCTATCTCCGCTGGGCAGCCTTGCTCCACGACATAGGCAAACCGAAGTCCAAGCGCTGGGAACCGTCTGCTGGTTGGACCTTCCACAACCACAACTATATCGGCATGAAGATGATACAGCCCCTGTTTCGCCGTATGAAGCTGCCCATGGACGAGCGTATGCACTATGTAGAAAAGCTCGTGTCGATGCACATGCGCCCACAGGTGATAGCCGACGACGAAGTGACGGATTCGGCAGTGCGTCGTATGCTGTTTGAAGCAGGTGAGGATATAGATGATCTGATGACTCTGTGTGAGGCAGACATTACCTCTAAGAATGCCCAGAAGAAACAGCGTTTCCTCGACAATTTCCGCCTCGTCCGCGAGAAAATCATAGACCTTCAGGAGCGCGACAATTACCGCACATGGACCAATCCCATCTCAGGCGAGGAGATAATGGCTACGTTCGGACTCCGCCCTTGCCGCGAGGTAGGACTGCTCAAGCAGGCAGTCAAGGATGCTATCTGGGAGTCGCGCATATCCGGAGACCACGACACGGCGTTTGCCTATATGCTCACAGAGGCAGAAAAACTCGGTCTGCGACGCGTTGACGAGCCCGGCATGGAGTAGCGATGTCGGTGACAATGTGCTTTTTTGCGTGTGTAGCAGAAAGTTTGTCTTGGCAGAGACGCATTTTCTTGTTTTTTCTTCGTACCTTTGCGGTGGTATTAAAAAGAAAAGTAAAAAGATATGGGCGGTTTTTTTGGTACAGTTTCTGAAAAGCCATGCGTGGCTGACCTGTTTTACGGGACTGACTATCAGTCGCATCTTGGTACCCGTAGAGGCGGAATGGCCACTTTCGATAAGGAGAAAGGCTTCAAACGTAGTATCCACAATCTCGAGAGCACCTATTTCCGTACGAAGTTTGAAGACGAGCTTGCTGACTTTTGCGGCAATAGCGGTATAGGAGTGATTTCCGATACCGATGCGCAGCCATTGCTGATGAATTCGCACCTCGGGCGTTTTGCCTTGGTGACAGTGGCAAAGATTAACAACCTCGATGAGTTGGCACACCAGATGCTTGCAGAGGGAATGCACCTGAGCGAGTTCTCATCTGGCAAGATCAATCCTACAGAGCTCGTGGCACTGCTTATCATCAAGGGTAAGGATTATGTAGAGGGTATCGAAAATGTCTACCGTATGGTCAAGGGCTCGTGTTCGATGCTGATTCTTACCGAAGACGGCATAATAGCAGCGCGCGATGCTTGGGGACGCACTCCCATCGTCGTAGGCAGGAAAGAAGGAGCCATGGCATTGGCAAGCGAGAGTACAGCATTCTACAATCTGGGCTTTGACATACTGCACTACATTGGCCCGGGTGAGATTGTCAAGATACAGAGTGATGGTATGCAGGTCTTGCGCCAGCGAAACGAGAAGATGCAGATATGCTCTTTCCTATGGGTATATTACGGCTTCCCTACCAGCAATTTCGAAGGTGTCAACACCGAAGCTATGCGCAATGCCTGTGGTAGGGCTATGGGTAGCGAAGACAAGGATACGGATGCCGATTTCGCCAGTGGTATACCCGACAGTGGCGTAGGTTTTGCTGTAGGTTATGCCGAGGGGCATGAGATACCTTACCGCAGAGCTATAGCCAAGTACACCCCGACGTGGCCTCGCAGTTTCACTCCGTCCAACCAAGAGATGCGCAGCCTCGTTGCCAAGATGAAGCTCATTGCCAACAAGGAGATGCTCCAGGGCAAGAAGGTGGTCTTCTGCGATGACTCTATAGTGCGCGGCACCCAACTGCGCGACACCACCTCAGAGCTTCACGGACTCGGAGCAAAAGAGGTACACATGCGCATAGCATGTCCGCCGTTGCTCTATGCCTGTCAGTTCCTCAACTTCACGGCAAGCAAGAGCGAGTTGGAATTGATTACGCGTCAGGTGATACGCGACTTTGAGGGAGACATGGACAAGAATGTCGAGGCATACGCCAAGACAGGCTCTCCCGAATACAATCGCATGGTGGCGGAGATAGCCAGACGTCTGCACCTCGATTCGCTCAAGTTCGCCAAGATAGAGACAATCGTCAATGCTGTGGGACTGCCAAAAGAGTGTATCTGCACGCATTGTTTCGACGGCAGCAGTTTCCACACACTTGAGTGAAAAGGGCTGCTGATAGCGTAAAGGATAAAAACAGCGAAGGCTTGCCATTGTGGCAAGCCTTCGTCGTGTCTGAGCCAGCATTAATCTTAATCTTTTGGAGCTCTTACCTTCTCCTTGACAGGAGCATTGGCTACCATATCCATAAATTCAGGACAAGCCTTGAATGAAGGAATGTAGTGCTCGGGCACAACCAAAGTCTCGCCCTTGGTGATGTTGCGTGCAGTCTTCTGAGCACGCTTCTTGAGTATGATACTGCCAAATCCACGGAGATAAATATTCTCTCCTCCAGCCATTGTGCGCTTGGTGACATCCATGAACGCCTCAATAGTCGTGAGCACCATAGCCTGATCTACACCTGTCTCTTGTGAGATAGTACGTACAAGTTCCTGTTTTGTCATAATATGAATTTTTATGTATTTAGATTATATTTTGCTAAAAGTCTTTTCCTCTTTTTGTAAAACGCGTACAAAGATAAGCAAAAATATTCGTAAGTGCAAATTTTACACTCGTTTTATTCTTGATTATCACTTTTTTAATCTTCTTCAGTAAGGGCGTCGTAGATTCGCTTCATCTTCTCGGCGATATTGTCGTGATAATACACGTAGTCGAGATAGCCCAGAATGTAGGTAAAGAGGGCAAATCCACCCCAACATACCCACCAGAGATATTCGCTCAGTAATTCTTTCATGGCAATATTATCAGTGTTGTAGGGGAAGTTTAATCCATCAGACACGCTTCGAGCTTGCTGCGAAGATCCTCTTTGTCCATGTGCTGGCCTATGAAGACAATCTTCTGCATACGGTCGCCATAGGTCTCGTCCCAATCGGCCTGAAGCTGTTTGTCGCGTGCGAGAATAGGCTTGAGTTCATCTTCAGGCATAGTGGCATACCATTGTCCTGCCTGCTTGAGCGACACCTGTCTTCCTGCCTGCTCGAAGAGGTAACACATATCCTGTTCGTCCTTGAAGTAGCACATGCCCTTGGCTCGTATGATGCTCTTGGGCCACTGGCGTGCTACAAAGTGATCAAACAAACCGAGGTTCATAGGACGTCGCGAGAAGAACACCCAGGTGCTGATGCCATACTCGTCGCCGTGAGAATGACCGTGCTCATGGTCATGACCACAATGACAGATACCATGCTCGTGGTCGCAGTGACTATGGTCTTCATGATGATGCTCATGATGATGCTCGTGCTCGTGCTCATGATGATGCTCGTGTTCGTGCTCGTGGTTGTGTTCGTGCTCGTGGTTGTGTTCGGGATTCTCGATTTCCTCTATCCATCGAGCACTCGTAGCCACAGTGTCGAAGTCAAACATGTTCGTGTCGAGAATGCGCTCAAACTCGATCTCTCCATAGTCGCAGTCTATAATCTCCGCCTTAGGCTGGATATTGTGGAGAATCTGTCGTATACGCATGAGCTCGTCGGGACTCACTTCGCTTGCCTTATTGAGCAGGATTATGTTGCAAAACTCAATCTGCTGAATGACAAGGTTGGCGATGTCCTCCTCGGCGAGGGTGTTGCCCGTCAGGTCGAGACCAGAGTTGAACTCGTCCTTCAGACGCAGCGCATCTACTACCGAGCAGATACAGTCGAGCGTCGGTATATGATCAATCTCTACAGGGTCAGCCTCGCTGTAAGCTATGCTCTGCTCGTAGGCACAGATAGTCTGCGCTATGGGTGCAGGCTCGCAGATGCCGCTGGCCTCGATGACTATATAGTCGAAACGCTCACTCTCTATGATGTCGCGCATCTGCTGTATGAGATCCATCTTGAGCGAGCAGCAGATACAACCATTTTGGAGTGCTATGAGCGAATCGTCCTGTTGGTCGACGATTCCACCCTTCTGTATGAGGTCAGCGTCGATGTTGACCTCGCCGATGTCGTTGACGATTACGGCAAATCTGATGCCGCGGTTGTTGTTGAGTATGCGGTTGAGCAGGGTAGTCTTGCCGCTGCCCAAATATCCGGTAATAAGCAGAACTTTAGTGGTTTTCATATGTTTTGATAGTAAATAGCATCAGAACAGTCTTTTACCAAAACTTGTTAGTCTCAGGGTTGTACTCCATGCCTATGCTGCCGAGTATGGTAGTGATTATCTCCTTGTCCACACCGAGGTCGGCACATAGCTCATCAAGATCTGAGTAGTAGTCACGTAGCTTCATGTTGACGAAACTCATAAGCATGAACGGGTCTTTTGGCAGTTCGTCCATCATTTCTTGGTTACAGGGTCGCAAGTCAGGCTTATGCCGAGTTTTTTGAATATCTTTTGGTCCACCTCGCTGAGCATCACTGTAGAGTGAGCCTGAAGCCCCTTGAGCTCAGGCAGCATGGCCAGTGCACGGCGGCATTTAGGGTCGCTCTGCGAAAGCACAGAGAGAGCCACGAGCACCTCGTCAGTGTGCAGACGTGGATTCTTGCCGCCGAGATAGCTGACCTTGGTGTTCTGTATTGGCTCGATGAAGTCCTGCGGTATCAGCTTGATGTCGTGGTTGATGCCAGCGAGGTGCTTCATGACGTTGAGGAGCAAGCTGGCACAGGTGCCCAACAGAGGGCTTGAGCCAGCAGTAATCATAGTACCGTCGCCAAGTTCTATGGCCGAGCACTCACAACCTTGCTCAGCCTGACGAGTCTTGGCAGCAATCGTTGTGGCGCGATAGTCAGTAGTGATATGAGCCTGTTTCAGCAGCAGACGAATCTTGTTGACCTCAGCGTCGTTCATCGCACCCTTTGCCATTTTGTTGAGAGCAGTGTAGTAGCGACGTATGATCTCCTGCTTGCCAGCCTCGTCACAGACAGCATCGTCCGAGATGCAGAACCCCACCATATTGACTCCCATATCCGTAGGGCTCTTGTAGGGGCATTTGCCGTAGATACCATCGAATATGGCTGTGAGCACAGGGAAAATCTCCACATCGCGGTTATAGTTGATGGCAACCTTGTTGTACGCCTCCATGTGGAAAGGATCAATCTCGTTGACATCGTTGAGGTCTGCCGTAGCAGCCTCGTAAGCGATGTTGACAGGATGCTTGAGCGGAAGATTCCATACAGGGAAGGTCTCAAACTTGGCATAACCGGCCTTGACACCATGCTTGTGCTCGTTGTACAGCTGTGAGAGGCAGACCGCCATCTTGCCTGACCCCGGACCAGGTGCAGTCACGATGACCAGCGGACGCTCCGTCTGTACGTAATCGTCCTTGCCAAAACCCTCATCGCTGTCGATGAGGTCGACATTGTTGGGATATCCCTCGATGGTATAGTGGTAGTACGCCTTGATGCCGAGCGACTCCAGACGCTTGCGGTATGCATCGGCACTGCTCTGACCGTTATAGTGTGTGATGACCACACTGCCTACCATAAAGCCGCGGTTCATAAACTCGCTGCGCAGGCGTAGCACATCTTCGTCATACGTGATACCGAGATCCTGACGTATCTTGTTGCGCTCTATGTCTACAGCACTGATTACTATCACAATCTCAGCCTGCGACGAGAGTTGCTGCAACATATGCAACTTCGAGTCAGGCTGGAAGCCAGGCAACACACGGCTGGCGTGGTGGTCATCGAAGAGTTTGCCACCGAGTTCGAGATAAAGTTTGCCCTGAAATTGAGCTATACGCTCCTTGATATGTTCGCTCTGTATGCGAATGTATTTGTCGTTGTCGAAACCGTACTTCATACTATCTTGCCTTTACCTTAAAGAAAACTATAAATTACGGTGTGCAAAGATACGATTTTTTTGTGAAATATCGTAGTCAGCCCCCCAATTTTTTAGTAGACATGAGCATGATTACCAACTGACTTCGATGCTCCTGTCAAAGCGTCGCAGAGGGTCGTGCCACAAACTCCATGCCCGATTGGCACAATCCTCACACGCCTTGACCCTACTGTGAAACACCCTCTTGCCATTGATGCGCAGGGTGACAGGAGCCTCAGTGTCTATAAGCTGGTCAGACAGGTATATGCGTAGCTGACCATGCTCGGCAGGAGATAGGCTCTTGTCGAAGAGCATCTCTATACCCCAGCGAGGGTCGCGCCATGCAGTAGTGTAGCGCACAGTGTTGACGTTGAGATCAATCCTATTCTTGCGCCCGATGCTAAACTCATAGAGGGTACGGTCCTCACCCGACGACTCCTCAATGACCTCAATATTGTAGAAAGCGTTGCGCTTGATACCATCCATCTCCATGTTCTCCCAGACAAAGTGGTGAGGCTGTGCTTCGCGTGTGTGAGTCATGAGCCACGGAGTTGTAGGAGAGTAGTCGATGCCATGACCGCGTCCAGGCTGTATCACCACACGATGGGGGTATTCGTCGGGATAGATACGCTGCATACTGTCGAGACGGGCAGAAGTCTCCCGCGTCAGCATATTGCGACCAAACATATTGTCCAGCTCGCCAGTCTGAAATGAGAACGCCGTATGCCCAAGATTTTCTACCGGTGCATTCTTCAGAGGCTCACCGCCAGCCATAGGGCCGGCGCCAGCCAGATAGTCAGCGAGAAACGAAGCCAGACGCTGGCTGCCATATCCGCCCTCACTGATGCCGATGATGTATATGCGTCTGGGGTCTACCTCGTCCATCGACAAGAGCTGGTTGAGCAACCTGCTCCACACCCACTGCTTGCCCCTCTGCCACCAGCGATACCAACCGCCCTCATTCGGTATCTGCGGTATGACATACATCGAGGGAGCATCGTCGAAGCTCAGCGCAAGCCTTAGACCTGCAGCCCATTCTGCCTGACGCGGTCCTGAGCCATGCAGATAGATGATGACAGGATACCCCCCTTCGGGCTTCTCACCCTTTACTCCGAGATAGAAATTCATCGTGGCATCAGGCTCAAGTTCTGCCGGAATCTCTACGCTACACGAATGCGCCTTGCTGAGCGAATCGAGCATCAGGCTGCGCGGCAGCAAGTCGCACTGAGCCGTTGCCACTGTCGTGAGAGATAGTGACACCAACACGCAAGCCAGTATTCTCTCCAACTTAATCACGGCTTCTTCCCAGGAATATCAGTACGTAGTACACGAGCGTAGCCAGCGAGCCGAGAGCCGCAGCAACGTAAGTGTATGCAGCCGCACGCAGAGCATCGCAGACCATAGGGTGAGTCTCATAGGTGGTGATACCAGCGTTCTGCAGCCATTTGGCAGCTCGCATACTGGCGTTGATTTCTACGGGCAAGGTAATGAAGCTAAACAAGGTAGTCATGGCAAAGAGGACAATGCCTCCAAGCATAATCCCGGGAAACGTCTGTATCGTGAAGATGCCCAAGAGCAACACCCACTGCATCCAGCTTGATGCAAACGACACTACGGGGACGAGACTCGAACGCATCTTCAGCGGAGCGTATGCCTTAGCGTGCTGAACGGCGTGCCCACACTCATGAGCAGCAACGGCAGCAGCAGCCACACTGCAATCGTTATATACATCCTCGCTGAGGTTGACAGTCTTGTCCGTAGGGTTGTAGTGATCAGTGAGACGGCCAGAGGTCGATATGACACGTACGTCATATATGCCATTGTCTCTAAGCATCTGCTCGGCCACGTCACGCCCCGTCATGTGACCAGGCATGGAGATGCGACCATACTTTTCAAACTTGTGCTTCAGATTCCACTGAACCAGAAAACTCATGAGTGCAATAGCACCAAACAATATCCAATACATAGTTATTTCGTTTTAAGTCGTTATTAACTAAATGCAAAGATACAAATTTTGTGCCAAACGTAGTCTCAGTTTACAGATAATTGCGTAATTTTGCACAGTATTAACCAGAATTGCAAGAATTAAACATTTATTATCATGTCAGATTTTGAACTCCGTATGAAAGTACGCGACTATGAGTGCGACCTGCAAGGCATTGTCAACAACGCCAACTACCAGCATTATCTCGAACACGCGCGTCACGAATACCTACTCTCCAAGGGCATAAGCTTCGCAGAGCTACACAGTCGTGGCATCGATGCAGTCGTGGCACGCATACGTATGGACTTCAAGGTACCTCTACGCAGCGGCGACGAGTTCGTGTGCAGCCTCAGTGTCAAGAAGGAAGACGTGAGATATGTCTTCATGCAGAATATCTATCGCGCTTCCGACCGCAAACTATGCCTGCGTGCCAAGGTCGAGTCCGTCTGCGTAGAGCATGGCGAACTGATGATGGGCTCACCCGAGATGGACAGGCTGCTGTTTGGTATCCAGCCCCAGAAGTAAATCAAACGCCTCCCCAACGGAATCACGACACATAGCGAATCTGGTAGTCGTGTATGATGTTGGCCCACTTTGTGCGCTGTCTGAACTTTAGTTTGAGGTTTTGAGGTTTCAAGGTTATTTTTCAATGTCTAAAGCTCCGTCTCTATTGGCTCGCTTCCCAAAGGCTTCCCGAACACGATCTAACGATGATCTAACGATGTGTATACGGAGGCGCCTTTTCGAACACGGTGTAAAGATATAACATCTTGTGGGGGCGATTGTAGACATTAGTCGACATAAGTAGATTTGAGTGGACATAAAGGGTCAAAAAGTTTGCTATTTCGCTCGCTTAATCGTATCTCTGACCTACGGTCTAAGATACTCACGCTCGGGAAAATCAAATTAAAGCAAGCTTTATTTGTTTTTCCGCTCGCTTAATCGTATCTTTGTGAGCAAAACTGTAAGGAAATGATTGACAAGACCCTCAAAAACCTACCAGTAGGCATTCAAACGTTTGAGAAAATAGTAGAGCAGGATCGTCTTTATGTCGACAAGACAGAGTATATTCTGAAGATGCTCAAGCTCAGCAACTACATTTTTCTGAGCCGTCCGCGACGCTTCGGCAAGTCCCTGCTCGTCTCTACTCTCCAGTCATACTTCGAAGGCAGACGCGACCTGTTCAAAGGGCTCTATATCGACAGCGTAGAGCAGGAGTGGACAGAATACCCCGTGCTGAGGTTTGACATGAGCACAGCAAAGCACCAAGGGCAGGAAGAACTCAAGCAGGAACTCAGCGGGAAACTCTCGTCGTACGAACGTATTTATGGCAAAGGACTCCCCGACGAGACCAATCTCAACCAACGCCTGCAAGGCCTGATAGAGCGAGCCCACGCCCAGACCGGCAAGAAAGTCGTCATACTCATCGACGAATACGATGCTCCCTTGCTCGACGTAGCCCACAAGAAAGACGAGCTCGAGCAGCTTCGCCACATCATGCGCAACTTCTACTCACCCCTGAAGTACTGCGACCCACACCTCAAGTTCGTCTTCATCACCGGCATCACCAAGTTCTCACAGCTGAGCATCTTCAGCGAGCTCAACAACCTCAAGAACATCTCTATGACCCCCGAGTTCGCAGCCGTCTGCGGAATCACCGAGGAGGAGATGCTCACCCAGATGTCAGACTATATCGACAAATTCGCACAAGACAACGAGCAGACACGCGACGAAGCCATCGCCGACCTCAAACGTCAATACGACGGCTACCACTTCGCATGGCCGTCGTCCGACATCTACAACCCCTTCAGCCTGCTCAACTCCCTGCAAGACAGAATGCTCAAGAGCTATTGGTTCGAAAGCGGCACACCAACCTTCCTCATCGAGAAACTGAGGGAGTTCCACACCCTGCCCTCCGACATCACCCGTAAAGAAGTCATGGCATCAGCATTTGACGTCCCCACAGAGAGCATGAAGTCCATCACCCCTCTGCTCTATCAGAGCGGCTACGTCACAATCAAAGCCTACGATCCTCTCATCGGGCTATACCATCTCGACATACCTAACCAAGAGATACGCATCGGCCTCATGGAAAGCCTCCTGCCCAACTACGTAGATACCAGTTGGGAAAATGGCATCACCACCATAGCCCTAATGTATCGAGCCCTCTACAACGACGACCTCGAAGGAATGCTCCGTCTGCTCCAGACCTATCTGCTCACCATACCCCAGTGTGACAATACAAATTATGAAGGCCACTACCAGCAGCTACTCTACGTCATCTTCTCGCTCCTCGGCAGATACGTCGACGTCGAAGTGCGCACCTCAAACGGTCGCGTAGACATGGTCATGAACTCAGGCAAGTCACTCTACCTCTTCGAGCTCAAGCTCAACAAATCTGCCGAGGCAGCCATGCAGCAGATTAATCTCAAAGACTACCCCTCACGCTTCGCTCTGAGCGGACTGCCCATCATCAAGGTAGGCATGAACTTCGATATGGAGCGGCATACGATTGAAGGTTGGGAGATTGATTGTTGAGGTTATGAGGTTTTAAGGTTTTTGTTAGAGCCAACCAAACAACCAAATAACAAAACCGCCACACAACCAAATACATACTGCGATTATGATAGGTTAAACTATGAACGCAAACAACACCGCTTTTCCGTCAGCATCATATTGTCCAGCTAAAGCACACAAGGGAATGTCGCACCATATACGTCAAGTCGCCTTTCTCATTATGCTCTGCATTTCCGTCATTGCAGTCGGGCAAGATACATACCTGTCAGTGACGGTGGATCCGATAGATGCAGTTACAGAGTCGACCCTCACCCAAGCCCGAGTGTCACTCCTTTCCCCAACCGACAGTGCCGTAGTAGATACGTTTAGGCGAATTAGGATTATAGGAGATGTGATCGAACGATACAAATATGTGTATGAGAACAGTCACACGACCCTACCGTTTAGGTGTATCGTCCGAGCAGAAAGCGAGGGATACGAATCGTCTTATTACAATCTGGAAGTACTCCCCTCAGAAGAAAAGCATCACGAAGTAGTGCGCAACATAGGAGCCCTGCCCATGCTGAGAGAATTGAGCATGAATCTCAATGAAGTGTCAGTAAATGCCTCAAGAATCATGATGGTGATGAAAGGAGACACACTCGTGTACGACGCGAATGTATTCCAACTGGCAGAAGGCTCTATGCTCGACGAACTCATCAAGCAACTGCCAGGAGTCCGTCTCGAACCCGGAGGTCGCATCACCGTAAATGGACACTTTGTCAGCAGTCTCCTTGTCAACGGAAAGGATTTCTTCAGCGGAGACCCAAAAGTGGCCCTGCAGAATCTTCCAGCCTACATGGTAAACAAGATAAAGGCATACCAAAAGACACCAGACAACGCCTACCTGACACGTTCACCAGACGAAAAAGGTCCCCGCATAGACGACCCCTGGGTCTTGGACGTAGCCCTAAAACCGCAATATGCACAGAGCTATATAGCCAATGCAGAGCTGGCACACTCGGTATATCAGGCAAAACCAATGCTGGCACGCCTGTTCGGACTGCGCTTTTCCGACAAATCGCGAATATCACTCTACGCCACATGCAACAACATAAGCATGACAGGTAGTCCACAGACCGACTCCGGCAACTGGGAAGAAACGATGCGGAAAGAAGGAGAGAGCAGAACAGCCGAAGCAGGAGCATTCTACTATACAGAAAGTAGCAACCATAAAATACGCTATCAGACCACACTCAAGACAAGACTGAGCGAAGAAAATCTGGAGCGATTCACGACCGCAACCACCTTCCTCCCCGAAGCCCAGTCGTCCTACACCACATCCCTGGAGAAACATCAGAACCGAAACATCTTCGTCAACTGGAACAACGGATTCACCTTTGTCCTGCCCAAATCATATATACGTTTTTCTCCACAGTTCCATTATTCTTACGACCGAAATCAGGGAGAGTACCATTCCGCAGAAGGAAGCAAGTTGTTCGGTCGTGAAGGACTCGATTCAGTCATCACCACAGGAGACCGTAGCGGAGAGCTCATCAACCTCCTTGCCACACAAGACTTAGGAAGGACACACAAATGGGGAACCAGCGGAGACCTCTCTGCGACAGTCAGTCTCAAAGCATTGCGAATGAATCCTCTTAATTTGAGAGTTATCTACGAATACAATCAAGAGTGGGGAAACGACATGCAGCACTATATCCTGCTTACAGCAACAGACGCAGCAGACAAGCGAAATCATTACAACAACCGACCAGCACACGGCTATGAATACAACATCTGGGTTGATTATCCCATCATAGACATAACAAGAGCACGCAAGATAAACAAACTGTATTTTGCCTATAGATATGCACAAAAATACAGTTCTTCAGAACGCATGTTATATAGGTTGGACAGGTTAGGCAATGAGTGGATGCCAGATGAAGCTCCAATAGGACTGCTACCCTCCGCAGCAGATCTTTACGCCACATGCACAGATTCTGTTAACAGCTATCGCCGTTCAAACCTTTACCGACGCAATACGGTGGAAATGCGCTGGTATTATCAGACAGGAAAGATACAGATACAGGCACGCCTCCCTCTTGACATCACAGACGAACGCCTGAATGAATGGCGTCCCGAAGCAGAGCGGACACATCTAAGAAAAGAGGTATACACATGGCCGCAAATCACCTTCAATATGAAGGGTTTGGAACTGAACTTCAACATGCAACACAAGTCACCGCCGCAAACACTGATGCTCGACGTGCGTGATGACAGTAATCCGTTGTCTGTCTATCTCGGCAACCCATCACTGAAATCCTCCTACGAATACTATTGCTCCGTACAGTGGAGCGGATTTAGGCAGAAACAGATGCGTCAGTGGCATTTGGGGCTCTATCTACATACGATAGACAACGCCATAGGCCAGCTACGCCAGTTCAATCCGCAGACAGGAGGCTATACCTATACCCCATGGAATATAGACGGTAACCGGGGTCTGAAGGCAAAAGGAAGCATGAGTCAGTCCGTAGACAAGGATAATCATTGGTTCATCAACATCGGTACCAATGTCAGTCTGAACCGCAGCGTTGATTTCGCCAACGCAGGGACGGGCGACGATTTCCAGAAAAGCGTAGTACACAATCTACACGTCTCACCAAATGTCGGCGTCGACTACCGTTATACCAAATGGCACGCAGCATTCAAGGCCTCAGCCGATTGGGAGCGTCTCACCTCCGCACAGGAAGGATTTGAGACCCTCAGTCAGGTAGATTTCCTCTACACCCTCAGCCTGACCGCTCCGCTGCCGCTCGGCATTGACTTGAATACCGATCTGAATCTGTTCATGCGCCGTGGTTATAGCGAAAGAGCCATGAACACCAACGAATGGGTATGGAATGCCAACATAACTCGCAATATCGACAAACGCAAAACGTGGCTTGTGAAACTGTCCATACATGATTTGCTCGGCCAGCTCAGTGCAGTACGCAGGACTCTCAACGCCCAGGGACGTGTGGAGACCATAAGCAATACCTTTACGCGAAACATCATGCTGCACTTGATATGGAAGTTCAATAAGAAAGCCGACAAGAAGAAATCAGAATAAAAGACACAAGGCGATAACTGCTTTTCACGTATTTTAGCCGAAGATGAATATTAGACCCTTGTTTCCCTTCTATCCCCAA
Organism: uncultured Prevotellaceae bacterium; assembly: GCA_945932615.1. Lineage (GTDB taxonomy): Bacteria > Bacteroidota > Bacteroidia > Bacteroidales > Bacteroidaceae > Physcousia. The sequence continues at coordinate 62,334 of CAMEQD010000004.1, forward strand.
TTCGACATGGCGGACTGCGGTCCGGCATGTTTGCGGATGATTGCAAGATACAGGTTTTCTCTGCCTTCGCGAACGATGTTCTAACGAATCCCGAACGGTTCCCGAAGGAATCCCGAACGATGTCTTTAGGTTTATTAGCTGAAATATGTGCTCCTGATTTTGTGTTTTTGTGTGAGAAAGTGCTTGAGTTTTTTGGTTTTCAGGCGTCTTATTCGTATCTTTGCGGTCGATGTTTGATTTTTTAATTTGAATGATTATGTTGTTTGACCAGATTAGCAAGGATATTGTTGTGGCCATGAAGGCTAAGGACAAGGCGAGACTGATGGCTTTGCGTAATGTGAAGAAGTATTTTATCGAGGCTAAGACTGCTCCTGGCGCAGGCGATGTGTTGCCGGACGATCAGGCTCTGAAGATTATTGCTAAGCTTGTGAAGCAGGGTAAGGATACTGCTGCTCTGTATGTGGAGCAGGGACGTCAGGATTTGGCTGATGAGGAATTGGCTCAGGTGGCTGCGATTGAGGCTTATCTGCCTAAGGCTTTGTCGGCTGAGGAGCTGGAGACGGAGCTGAGGGGTATAATAGCTGAGGTGGGTGCTTCGTGTGCCAAGGATATGGGCAAGGTGATGGGGGTGGCGAGCAAGAGGCTTGCTGGACGTGCTGAGGGGCGCGAGATTAGTGCTAAGGTCAAGGAGTTGCTGGCGTGAGTCGTGCTGTCTTGGCCGATGCCGTGTCTGTTAGTAAATCTTTTTGAGTAGATGCTGAAACAGTTTTTGTCTGTAATGAAGCGCTACCTCTACCCGTACAAGAGGTTTATTGTGGGGTCGGTGGTGCTCAATTTCGTGTCGCAGTGGCTGAATGTGTTTTCGTTTGTGGTGCTGATTCCTATCTTGAACATTTTGTTTAAGATTGATACTGCGGTGTATGAATATAAGCCTTGGGAGCTGGACAAGGATGTGATTATCAACAATGCTTATGCGTTTTTTCAGGAGATGATTGATGCGCGTGGGGCTTTGTTGACTCTGATTGTCTTGGGGGTGGCTCTGATTGTGATGACGGGATTGAAGACGGCTGGCTATTTTGCTTCGTCGGCTGTGATGGTGCCTCTGCGTACGGGGGTGGTGAGGGATATTCGTATAGAGGTGTACAAGAAGGTGCTGGGGCTGCCTCTCGGTTTTTTCTCGGAGGAGAAGAAGGGTGATATCATCGCTCGTATGAGTGCTGATGTGCAGTGTGTGGAGAGTTCGATCACGAGTTCGTTGGATATGCTGATACGTCAGCCGATTGCGATTGTGGTGTGTTTCTCTACGTTGATTGCTGTGAGTTGGCAACTGACTCTGTATGTGGTGATTGTGGCTCCTTTGGCTGCGTGGGTTATGGGTAAGGTGGGCAAGAAGCTGAAGAGTGAGAGTGCTGCGGTGCAGGGGCAATGGGGTGATATCATCGCTCAGCTTGATGAGACGTTGGGGGGCTTGCGTATCATCAAGGCGTTTATCGCTGAGCGCAAGATGTTGGATAGGTTTACGTTTGTCAACAATGAGTTTCGCCGTGGTATGAATGATATGGTGATTCGCCAGTCTATGGCGCACCCTATGAGCGAGTTCCTGGGCACGATTATTATTGTTGTGGTGTTGTGGTTCGGGGGCTGGCTGATCCTGAATGGGTCTAATCTGATTGATGCGAGTACGTTTATCTTCTATATGGTGATTCTGTATAGTGTGATTAATCCTATCAAGGAGTTGAGCCGTGCGACTTATATGATTCCGTTGGGATTGGCTTCGATGGATCGTATTGATTTTATCTTGAAGGCTGAGAATCCTATCCGTGAGATTGCTGAGCCTGAGAGACTTGATGCGTTTGAGGAGGAGATTGAGTTTCGTGATGTGAGTTTCTCTTATGTCGAGGGGCGTGATGTGCTGAAGCATGTGAATATCCGTGTGCCTAAGGGTAAGACTGTTGCTTTGGTGGGACAGTCGGGGTCGGGCAAGAGTACGCTGGTGGACTTGGTGCCGCGCTATCATGATGTGGATAGGGGGGAGGTGCTGATTGATGGTAAGAATATCAAGAATGTGCGTATTGCGGATTTGCGGCAGTTGATTGGTAATGTGAATCAGGAGGCTATCTTGTTTAACGATACGTTTTATAACAATATTACTTTCGGGGTGGAGAATGCTACGATGGAGCAGGTGGTGGAGGCTGCTAAGATTGCTAATGCGCATGACTTTATCATGGAGAGTGAGCATGGTTATGATACTATGATTGGCGATCGTGGCGGCCGTCTCTCGGGCGGGCAGCGCCAGAGGGTGAGCATTGCGAGGGCGATTCTCAAGAATCCTCCTATCCTTATTCTGGACGAGGCTACTTCGGCTTTGGATACTGAGAGCGAGCGTTTGGTGCAGGAGGCTCTGGAACGTCTGATGAAGTCGCGTACGACGATTGCGATCGCTCACAGGCTGTCGACAATCAAGAATGCTGATGAGATTTGTGTGCTCTATGATGGAGAAATTGTGGAGCGTGGCACTCATGAGAGCCTCTTGGCTATGGATGGGTATTACAAGAAGCTGAACGATATGCAGCAGTTGTGATTTGCCTGCTTTGTCGGTGCTGAAACGGCTTGTTTGCACTTTTTTTGATGAAAAAATGAAGAAAATGGTGCAAGACGGGTCGTTTTTTGATATTTTATTCGTAACTTTGCAAACCGATTGGGCATAGTATGCCCCTTTTGGTTGTGTATGTATAGCTAATACTCAAATTAATATAATAACTAAAAACAAATCAAAATGCCTACAATTCAACAATTGGTAAGAAAAGGCCGTACAGCGTTGGTAGACAAGAGCAAGAGCCCTGCTTTGGACTGCTGTCCTCAGCGTCGTGGTGTCTGTGTGCGTGTCTACACTACAACTCCTAAGAAGCCTAACTCAGCTATGCGTAAGGTAGCTCGTGTGCGTCTGACTAACTCTAAGGAAGTGAACAGCTACATCCCTGGTGAGGGTCACAACCTTCAGGAGCACTCTATCGTGCTGGTTCGCGGTGGTCGTGTGAAGGATCTTCCTGGTGTGCGTTATCACATCGTCCGTGGTACATTGGATACTGCTGGTGTGGCAAATCGTACTCAGCGTCGTTCTAAGTATGGAGCTAAGCGTCCAAAGGCTGCTAAGAAGTAATCTCTATTACTCTACACTAACTTTACTTTTATTTATTTAACATCGTTTTGGTTGATTGTCGAGTCCTGAGTAAACCCTGCAGCGGCGGGCGTTGAAGCACAAGTACAAGATTGAGACTGGAACACAAAACTACAGTAAGAAAATGCGTAAAGCTAAACCAAAAAAGAGAATTATCCTTCCAGATCCAAAGTTTGGTGATGTTAAGGTTTCTAAGTTTGTTAACCATCTGATGTATGATGGTAAGAAGAGTATCTCGTATGACATCTTCTATAATGCTTTGGATATCGTTGCTAAGAAGATGGCGTCTGAGGAGAAGCCTGCTCTGCAGATTTGGAAGGAGGCTTTAGATAAGATTACTCCTCAGGTGGAGGTTAAGAGCCGTCGTATCGGTGGCGCTACTTTCCAGGTTCCTACTGAGATTCGTCCTGACCGTAAGGAGTCTGTGTCTATGAAGAACATGATCTTGTTTGCACGCAAGCGTGGTGGCAAGACTATGGCTGACAAGCTGGCTGCTGAGATTCAGGATGCCTATAATGAGCAGGGTGGTGCATTCAAGCGTAAGGAGGATATGCATCGTATGGCTGAGGCTAACCGTGCGTTCGCTCACTTCCGTTTCTAATCTAAATCCATCACTTATAACTATCTACGATTATGGCAAAGCAAGATCTGCATTTGACTCGTAACTTCGGTATCATGGCTCACATCGATGCCGGTAAGACTACTACTTCCGAGCGTATCCTCTTCTATACTGGTAAGACTCACAAGATTGGTGAGGTGCATGAGGGTGCTGCTACGATGGACTGGATGGAGCAGGAGCAGGAGCGTGGTATCACTATCACTTCGGCTGCTACGACTGCTTACTGGAACTATGGTGGCAATAAGTATAAGTTTAACTTGATTGATACTCCGGGACACGTTGACTTCACGGCTGAGGTGGAGCGCTCTCTGCGTGTGCTCGACGGTGCTGTGGCAGCGTATTGCGCTGTGGGCGGTGTCGAGCCTCAGTCTGAGACGGTTTGGCGTCAGGCTGACAAGTATAATGTGCCTCGTATGGGCTATGTCAACAAGATGGACCGCTCTGGTGCTGACTTCTTTGAGGTGGTGCGCCAGATGAAGGATGTGCTTGGTGCTAATCCTGCTGTTTTGGCTGTACCTATCGGTGCGGAGGAGACTTTCAAGGGTATCGTTGACTTGATCAAGATGAAGGCTATCCTGTGGCACGACGAGACTATGGGTGCTGACTATGATGTGGCTGATATTCCCGCTGATATGGTGGACGAATGCAACGAGTGGCGCATGAAGCTGCTTGAGCAGGCTGCCGAGCAGGATGAGGCTCTCATGGAGAAGTTCTTTGAGGATCCTGAGAGTATCACTCAGGAGGAGCTTGTGGCTGCTATCCGTAAGGGTACTTTGTCTTTGGATTTGGTTCCTATGACTTGTGGATCTTCTTTCAAGAACAAGGGTGTGCAGACTCTGCTTGACTACGTTTGTATGTTCTTGCCAAGCCCATTGGATACTCCTGCTATTGAGGGTGTGAATCCTGAGACTGGTGAGACTGAGTCTCGTAAGCCTTCGGAAAATGAGAAGACGGCTGCTTTGGCGTTCAAGATTGCAACGGATCCGTATGTGGGTCGTCTGACTTTCTTCCGTGTATACTCTGGTAAGGTAGAGGCTGGCTCTTATATCTATAATGTTCGTTCTGGCAAGAAGGAGCGTGTGAGCCGTCTGTTCCAGATGCACTCTAATCATCAGAATCCTGTTGATGTGGTGGGTGCTGGTGACATCGGTGCTGGTGTTGGCTTTAAGGATATTCATACTGGTGATACTTTGGCTGACGAGGATGCTCCTATCACTCTTGAGTCTATGGACTTCCCTGATCCTGTCATCGGTATCGCTGTCGAGCCTAAGACTCAGAAGGATCTTGATAAGTTGAGCGTTGGTCTTGCTAAGCTTGCTGAGGAGGATCCTACTTTCACTGTGAGAACTGACGAGCAGAGTGGTCAGACTGTTATCTCTGGTATGGGTGAGCTTCATCTGGATATCATCATTGATCGTCTGAAGCGTGAGTTTAAGGTGGAGTGTAACCAGGGTAAGCCTCAGGTTAACTATAAGGAGGCTATCACTGCTACTGTCGATCATCGTGAGGTTTACAAGAAGCAGTCTGGTGGCCGTGGTAAGTTTGCTGACATCATCGTTAAGGTTGGTCCTGTTGATGAGGATTTCAAGGAGGGTGGTCTGCAGTTTATCAATAGTGTGACTGGTGGTAATATTCCTAAGGAGTTCATTCCTGCTGTACAGAAGGGTTTCGAGGCTGCATTGAAGAATGGCGTGCTCGGTGGTTTCCCAATGGATAGCTTGAAGGTTGAGCTTGTGGACGGTTCGTTCCACCCGGTTGACTCTGATCAGCTGTCGTTTGAGATTGCTGCTCAGTTGGCATACAAGGCTTGCTGTGCTAAGGCTAAGCCTGTGTTGATGGAGCCTATCATGAAGCTTGAGGTGGTTACTCCTGAGGAGAACATGGGTGATGTCATCGGTGACCTTAACAAGCGTCGTGGTCAGGTCGAGGGTATGGATACTACTCGTACTGGTGCGCGCTTGGTGAAGGCTATGGTGCCGCTGGCTGAGATGTTCGGCTATGTTACTGCGCTGCGTACTATCACCTCTGGTCGTGCTACGAGTTCTATGACTTATGATCATCATGCTCCTGTAAGCACCGGTGTGGCTAAGGCTGTATTGGAGGAGATGAAGGGTCGTGTAGACTTGCTCTGATATTGCGGAGTATAACTGATATATAATATAATTGGGGGAGTCTCTAAGTAAATGACTCTTTAGGGACTTCCCGCTTTACATTACTATAATTTAAATTACAAGAAAATGGCGAGTCAAAAAATTCGTATTAAACTGAAGAGTTATGACCATATGCTGGTCGACAAGTCTGCTGAGAAGATTGTCAAGACTGTCAAGGTTACTGGTGCTATCGTGAGCGGTCCGATTCCTCTGCCTACTCACAAGCGTATCTTTACGGTCAATCGTTCTACGTTTGTCAACAAGAAGTCTCGTGAACAGTTCCAGCTGTCTTCCTACAAGCGCTTGATTGATATCTACTCAAGCAATGAGAAGACTGTCGACGCTCTGATGAAGCTCGAGCTTCCCTCTGGTGTGGAGGTTGAGATTAAGGTGTAATGCCGTTCTCGTTTTTGTGGTGTATATCGCAATATTGTCCCGTGTCCTTTATCTGGATACGGGATTTTTTTCGTTTCAAGTGTGCTCGTGACTTGATATATGTCAATTTCGTATGCTTTTCGTGTGTGTTTGCTGAAAAAATATTGTATAAATGCTTGTAGATAAGAATAATTGTTGTACCTTTGTGGTCGAAAAAGCAGGAATTGCGCTGGCTTCGGCTATCAAGATGCTTGAACAGAACGCCCAAAAATGATGATTATGTGGCGGTTCTTTGTTTGTGTGTATATTAAACTGAATTATAATAATTATTAATTATCAACTGAAATGCCAGGATTATTAGGAAAGAAAATCGGAATGACATCCGTTTTCAGTGCCGACGGTAAGAATGTACCGTGCACTGTTATCGAAGTTGGTCCTTGCGTGGTTACTCAGATCAAAACTGTCGAGAAGGATGGCTATAATGCTGTTCAGCTTGGTTTTGAAGAGGCTAAGGAGAAGAATACTACTGCTCCGATGGCTGGTCACTTTAAGAAGGCTGGTACCACTCCAAAGCGCCACTTGGCTGAGTTCACAGATTTCGAGGGTGAGTTGAACCTCGGTGATTCTATCACGGTTGACATCTTTGAGGGTGTCGGCTTTGTTGATGTGGTTGGCACATCAAAGGGTAAGGGTTTCCAGGGCGTTGTGAAGCGTCATGGTTTTGGTGGTGTTGGTCAGTCTACTCATGGCCAGGACGATCGTCTACGTAAGCCGGGTTCTATCGGCGCTTGCTCATATCCTGCAAAGGTGTTCAAGGGTATGCGTATGGGCGGTCAGATGGGCAATGAGCGTGTGACTACTCACAACCTCCAGGTGTTAAAGATCATTCCTGAACATAACCTGCTTCTTATTAAGGGTTCTGTTCCAGGTTATAAAGGTTCAATTGTTAGCATAGTTAAGTAAGATGGAAGCAAAAGTTTTGAATATCAAGGGTCAGGAGACTGGCCGCACAGTGGTGCTCAACGATGCTGTCTATGCTATTGAGCCAAATGATCACGCTATTTATCTCGACGTGAAGCTTATCATGGCTAACAAGCGTCAGGGTACAGCTAAGTCTAAGGAAAGAAGTGAAATGAGTGGTTCTACCCGCAAGCTCGGTCGCCAGAAAGGTGGTGGCGGTGCTCGCCGTGGTGATATCAACTCTCCGGTTCTCGTGGGTGGTGCTCGCGTGTTTGGTCCTACTCCTCGTGATTATGGTTTCAAACTGAACCTCAAGGTGCGCCGCTTGGCTCGTAAGAGTGCGCTTTCTTACAAGGCTAAGGAGAATGCTATTGTTGTGGTGGAGGATTTCACTTTTGAGTCTCCTAAGACAAAGTCTATGTTGGAGGTGTTAAACAATCTTAATATTTCGGACAAGAAGGCTCTGTTCGTTACTCCAAGTGCGGATAAAGCTGTATATTTGTCTGCTCGTAATCTGCAGCGTGTCAATACAATCACGGCTTCTGCTCTGAACACTTATGCTGTTCTCGATGCTGATGTTATGGTCGTGGAGGAGAGTGCGCTGGCTGTGATCGATGCTAACCTCACAAAGTAAATTAAGGAGCTGTAACATGTCAAATATCATTAAGCCACTGGTCACTGAGAAGATGACTGGTATCACTGAGAAGCAGAACAAGTATGGCTTCATTGTCCGCCCACAGGCTAACAAGATTGAGTTGAAGAAGGAGATTGAGGCTCGCTACAATGTGACTGTCACTGATATTAATACCTGTATCTATGCTGGCAAGAACAAGAGCCGCTATACTAAGGCTGGACTTATCAAGGGCAGTACCAACTCTTTCAAAAAGGCTATCGTTACTCTGAAAGAGGGCGAAGTAATTGATTTCTATAGCAACATTTAAATAAGAGATGGCAGTACGTAAATTCAAGCCCACTACACCGGGCCAAAGACACAAGATTATAGGTACCTTCGAGGAGATTACTGCATCGGTACCTGAGAAGTCTCTCGTTTACGGTAAGCGTTCTTCTGGTGGTCGTAATGCGACTGGTAAGATGACTGTCCGCTATATCGGCGGTGGCCACAAGCAGAAGTATCGTTTCATCGATTTCAAACGTGAGAAGGATGGTGTTCCAGCAGTCGTAAAGAGTATAGAGTATGATCCTAACCGCTCTGCTCGTATCGCTTTGCTTTACTATGCTGATGGTGAGAAACGTTATATTATTGCTCCAAACGGTCTGAAGGTTGGCGCTACTTTGCTGAGCGGTGCTGATGCTGCTCCTGAGATCGGCAACTCTCTTCCTTTGCAGAACATTCCTGTGGGTACGGTTATCCACAATATCGAGCTTCGTCCTGGCCAGGGTGCATTGTTGGTACGCTCGGCTGGTAACTTTGCTCAGTTGACTTCTCGTGAGGGACGTTACTGTGTGATTAAGCTTCCTTCTGGTGAGACTCGTCAGATATTGAGCGCTTGCAAGGCTACTGTTGGTAGCGTGGGCAACAGCGATCATGCTCTTGAGAGCTCGGGTAAGGCTGGACGTAGCCGTTGGTTGGGACGTCGTCCTCACAACCGTGGCGTTGTCATGAACCCGCATGATCACCCGATGGGTGGTGGCGAGGGCCGTCAGTCTGGTGGTCATCCTCGTTCTCGCAAGGGCTTGTATGCTAAGGGTCTCAAGACTCGTGCTCCTAAGAAGCAGAGCAACAAGTACATTATCGAGAGAGCTAACAAGAAGTAACAAACTCAAGTTAACAGCGTAAATATATTATGAGTCGTTCATTAAAGAAAGGTCCTTATATCGAAGTTAATCTCGAGAAGAAGATCCTCGCCATGAATGAGAGTGGCAAGAAGAACGTTGTCAAGACTTGGGCACGTGCTTCAATGATTTCTCCTGATTTCGTGGGACACACAGTAGCCGTTCACAATGGCAACAAGTTTATTCCAGTTTATGTAACTGAGAACATGGTCGGACACAAGCTTGGGGAGTTCGCTCCTACACGTAAGTTCGGTGGCCATGGTGACAAGAAGAAGAAGTAAACTGGAACCAACAACTGGTATAAAAAAGTAATAATATAATGGGAAAAAGAAAAAGAATTGCTGCTGAAGCAAGAAAGGAAGCACGCAAGGCCCTGAGTTTTGCCAAAGCGCAGAATGTGCCGTCTTCTCCCCGCAAGATGAGATATGTTGTTGATCTGGTTCGCGGTATGGAGGTGAATAGGGCTCTCGCTACTTTGAGGTTCTGTGCAAAGGCTGCAAGTGCAGATGTCGAGAGGGTTCTCCGCTCTGCAATAGCTAACTGGGAACAGAAAAACGAGCGCAAGGCTGAGAATGGTGAGCTCTTCATAACAACTGCTTATGTTAATGAGGGCGCAACGCTCAAGAGAATGAGACCTGCTCCTCAGGGGCGTGGTTACAGAATACGCAAACGTTCTAACCACATCACTTTGTTCGTTGACACTAAGAATAACTAAAAAAGAAACATGGGACAGAAAGTTAATCCTATAAGCAACCGTTTGGGCATCGTCCGCGGTTGGGATTCAAATTGGTTCGGCGGCAAGAACTATGGGGAGACTATCCTTGAGGATAGCAAGATCCGTAAGTATCTGAATGCTCGCTTGGGAGACGCTAGCATTTCCCGCATTGTCATCGAGCGTACTCTGAAGATGGTTACTATCACCGTTTGTACAGCCCGTCCGGGTCTGATTATCGGTAAGGGTGGAGAGACTGTTGACAAGCTGAAGGAAGAATTGAAGAAGGTTACTGACAAGGATGTTCAAATCAACATCTTTGAGGTTAAGAAACCAGAGCTTGATGCGAATATCGTTGGTAATAATATCGCTCGTCAGGTCGAGGGCAAGATTGCTTATCGCCGTGCTATCAAGATGGCTATCGCTAATACTATGCGTGCTGGCGCTGAGGGTATCAAGGTCCTCATCAGTGGCCGTCTGAATGGTGCTGAAATCGCTCGCTCTGAGATGTTCAAAGAGGGTCGTACTCCTCTGCATACTCTGCGTGCTGATATCGACTACTGCGCTACTGAGGCTCTGACTAAGGTCGGTCTGCTCGGTATCAAGGTGTGGATCTGCCGTGGCGAGGTCTATGGCAAGAAGGATCTGGCTCCTAACTTTGCTCAGACCAAGGAGCAGGGTCGTGGCTTCGGTGGTAACGGAGATCGCAAGAACTTCCGTCGCAAGAAGAACAACAACCGTTAAAATTCTGATTTAAAATGTTACAACCAAAAAGAACCAAATATAGAAGGCCACAAAAGAATGCCCGCAAGGGCAATGCTCAGCGTGGCAACCAGCTGGCATTCGGCAGTTTCGGTATCAAGTCGCTGGAGACTCACTGGATTACTGCTCGTCAGATTGAGGCAGCTCGTGTAGCTATGACTCGCTATATGCAGCGTGAGGGTCAGAGCTGGATTCGTATCTTCCCTGACAAGCCTATCACTAAGAAGCCTGCTGACGTACGTATGGGTAAGGGTAAGGGTGATCCCGTGGGATATGTGTTCCCTATCACTCCAGGACGTATTATTTTTGAGATAGAAGGTGTTAGTTACGAGATTGCTAAGGAGGCTCTCCGTTTGGCTGCTCAGAAACTCCCTGTAACTACCAAGTTTATTGTAAGACGTGATTACGACAAAAACGCATAATTATGAAGACTGCTGAAATTAGAAAGATGGACGCTGCTACTCTGGCAGAGCGCATCGAAACGGAGGTGGCTGCTTATGAGACTATGGTATTGAACCATGCTGTGGCTCCTTTGGAAAATAACTCTCAGATTAAGGCTGCACGTCGTAATATCGCTCGTATGAAGACTGTGCTCCGCGAAATGCAGGCATAATCAGTAAAGACTACTTCAAAGAAATGGAAGCAAGAAATTTAAGAAAAACTCGTACGGGTGTTGTGGTGAGCGACAAGATGGATAAGACTATCGTGGTTGCTGCCAAATTTAAGGAGAAGCACCCTATTTATGGTAAGTTTGTCGCTAAGACGAAAAAGTACCATGCTCACGACGAGAAGAACGATTGCCACAAGGGTGATACTGTTCTGATCATGGAGACACGTCCTTTGAGCAAGACTAAGAGATGGAGAGTAGTAGAAATCGTAGAAAGAGCTAAGTAAACATGATACAAACTGAATCTAGATTGGTTGTCGCAGACAACAGCGGTGCCAAAGAGGCTAAGTGCATTCGTGTGCTGGGTGGTACTCGCCGCCGTTATGCTTCTGTAGGTGATGTGATTGTGGTTGCTGTTCAGAGTGCAATTCCAACCAGTGATGTAAAGAAAGGTGCTGTATCCAAGGCCTTGATTGTACGTACCAAGAAGGAGGTCCGTCGTGCTGATGGCTCGTACATCCGCTTTGACGACAACGCATGTGTGCTGCTGAATAATGCGGGTGAGTTGCGTGGTAGCCGTATTTTCGGTCCTGTAGCCCGTGAGCTTCGTGCTGCAAATATGAAGGTGGTTTCACTGGCACCTGAGGTTCTTTAATTTTAAAGACTAAAGAGTACAATGAGTAAGTTACACATTAAGAAAGGCGATACTGTTATCGTTAACTCTGGCGAGTGCAAGGGTCAGAGCGGTAAGGTATTGAAGGTGTTCGTTAAGGAGCAGCGTGCTATCGTCGAGGGTGTAAACAAGGTTAAGAAGAGCCAAAAGCCAAATGCCAAGAACCCTCAGGGTGGCATTGTCGAGATGGAGGCTCCGTTGCATATCTCTAACCTTAACCCTGTAGACGGCAATGGCAAGGCTACTCGTATCGGTAGAAAACTTGGCGAGAACGGAAAACTCGTTCGTTTCGCTAAAACAACAGGTGAGGAGATCAAGTAATGGCAAATACTGCAAGTCTTAAGAAAGAATATGCGGAGCGTATCGCGCCTGCACTGAAGAAGCAGTTCAATTATAGCTCTGCAATGCAGATTCCTGTGCTGAAGAAGATTGTTATCAATCAGGGTCTTGGCATGGCAACTGCTGACAAGAAGATTATCGAGGTAGCTATCAACGAGATTACGGCGATTACAGGCCAGAAGGCTGTAGCTACAATCTCTAAAAAGGATGTGGCTCAGTTCAAACTTCGTAAGAAAATGCCTATTGGCGTCATGGTGACTCTGCGTCGTGAGCGTATGTATGAGTTCCTTGAGAAACTCGTTCGTGTTGCTCTGCCTCGTATCCGTGACTTCAAGGGTATCGAGAGCAAGTTCGATGGTCGTGGCAATTATACTCTGGGTATACAGGAGCAGATTATCTTCCCTGAAATCAATATCGATGCTATCGATCGTATCCTTGGTATGAATATCACATTCGTGACTACTGCTAAGACTGATGAGGAGGGCTATGCTCTGCTCAAGGAGTTTGGTCTTCCTTTCAAGAACGCTAAAAACTAATGTAAGTTATGGCAAAAGAATCAATGAAGGCTCGCGAGGTAAAGCGTGCGAAGCTCGTTGCAAAGTATGCTGCCAAGCGTGCTGCTCTGAAGGCTATCGTGAATGATCCTACTTCGGATCCGGTTGCTGCTTTTGAGGCTGCTCAGAAACTTCAGGCTATCCCTCGCAACGCTAATCCTATCCGTCTGCACAACCGCTGCAAAATTACTGGTCGTCCAAAGGGGTATATGCGTATGTTCGGCATCAGCCGTATACAGTTCCGCGAGATGGCTTCTGCTGGTCTGATACCAGGTGTCAAGAAGGCTAGCTGGTAATATTGACAGAATACAAGCCGAGAAGTGTTCGGCGTGGCTTTAGTGCCTCAAACTAAATATCTTTAATATTGTCGGGAGAGTCCCGATTAATTAAACTATTATTTAAATGACAGATCCAATTGCTGACTATTTGACGCGCTTGCGCAATGCAATCCAGGCAAGACATCGCGTGGTGGAGTGCCCTGCGTCAAATCTTAAGAAGGAAATCACCAAGATTCTCTTCGAGAAGGGCTACATCTTGAACTACAAGTTTGTGGAGGATGGCCCTCAAGGTACTATCAAGGTGGCTCTCAAGTGGAATGATGCTACTCGTGAGAATGCCATCAAGAAGTTGATTCGTATATCTACTCCTGGTATGCGTAAGTATACGGGATATAAGGATATGCCTCGTGTAATTAATGGATTGGGTATTGCAATAATATCTACTTCCAAGGGTGTAATGACTAACAAGGAGGCTGCTGACTTGAAAATCGGTGGCGAGGTTCTTTGTTACGTATATTGATAGGAGGAACGAATAATGTCAAGAATAGGTAAATTGCCAATTAAAATCCCTGCTGGTGTTACAGTATCTTTCAAGGATGGTGTTGTGACTGTTAAGGGTGCCAAGGGCGAAATGAGCCAGGCTATTGATCCTTCTATTATCGTTAAGCTTTCTGATTCGGAGGTAGTGTTCGAGATTGATGAGGCTGCTGATGTTGATACTAAGCAGAAGCAGGCTTTCCATGGTCTTTACCGCGCGCTTGTGAACAATATGGTTGTTGGCGTAAGCGAGGGCTACAAAAAGCAGATGGAGCTTGTTGGCGTAGGTTATCGTGTTAGCAACCAGGGGAATTTGGTAGAGTTCTCTTTGGGCTATACTCATAGCATCTTCTTCCAGTTGCCTCAGGAAATCAAGGTGGAGACAAAGTCTGAGAGAAACCAGAACCCTTTGATTATTCTTGAGTCTTGTGACAAGCAGCTGCTCGGTCAAGTATGTGCAAAAATTCGTTCTTTCCGTAAGCCTGAGCCATACAAGGGTAAGGGTATCCTGTTTGTTGGAGAGCAGATACGCAGAAAGTCTGGTAAGTCTGCTGGTGCAAAGTAAATCTATTAAAACGTTAGGATTATGACAACAAAATTGGAGAGACGAATCAAAATTAAATATAGAGTTCGTAACAAGATCTCTGGTACTGCTGCGCGTCCTCGTATGAGTGTGTTCCGCAGTAACAAGCAGATTTATGTGCAGATAATCAATGACCAAAATGGTACTACTTTGGTGAGTGCCAATTCTCTTGGCATGGAGGCATGCCCTAAGAAGGAACAGGCTGCCAAGGTTGGCGAGCTGGCTGCAAAGAAGGCTCTTGAGGCTGGCATCACTACTGTGGTGTTTGATCGCAATGGTTATCTCTATCACGGTCGTATTAAGGAGGTAGCAGATGCTGCACGTAACGGTGGACTTAAATTCTAATGTATTATGGCAATTAAGAACATTAATATCAATAGCGAAGAATTGAAGGACCGTTTGGTTGCTATCAATCGTGTTACCAAGGTCACCAAGGGTGGTCGTACCTTTACTTTCAGCGCAATAGTCGTTGTGGGTAACGAGAATGGTGTAATCGGCTGGGGCTTGGGTAAGGCCGGCGAGGTTACTGCTGCGATTGCTAAGGGTGTAGAGGCTGCCAAGAAGAACCTCGTTAAGGTTCCTGTACTCAAGGGTACTGTACCTCATGAGGCTACTGCCAAGTTTGGAGGTGCTAATGTCCTCATTATGCCTGCTTCTACAGGTACTGGAGTTGTTGCTGGCGGTGCTATGCGTGCTGTCCTGGAAAGTGTCGGTGTGACGGACTGTCTGGCTAAGTCTAAGGGTTCTTCAAATCCTCACAATCTCGTGAAGGCTACAATCCAGGCTCTTGCAAGTATGCGTGATGCACGCCAGGTTGCTGAGTGTCGTGGTATCAGTGTTGATAAGGTATTCCGTGGTTAATATACAGAAAGGAGATCAAGTTTTATGGCAACTATCAAAGTACAGCAAGTAAAGAGCCGTATCCACGCTCCTCAGCGCCAGAAGGCAACCCTGGATACTATGGGTTTGAAGAAGTTGAATCAGATTGTCGAGCTGGAGGATACAGCAAGCAACCGTGGTTTGATTCAGACTGTTCATCATCTGGTGAAGGTGATTGGTTAATGATAAGTTTTCAATTCTAAATCTGAAAATCATTATGAAGTTAAATAATTTGAAACCTGCTACTGGCTCAACTCATAGTGAGCGTCGTATAGGTCGTGGTCCTGGCAGTGGTCTGGGTGGCACTTCTACTCGCGGTCACAAGGGTGCTAAGGCTCGTTCTGGTTACAAGAAGAAGGTCGGATTTGAGGGTGGTCAGATGCCTTTGCAGCGCCGTCTGCCTAAGTTCGGCTTCAAGAACGTGAACCATGTTGAGTATCAGCCTATCAACCTTTGCTCTATACAGGCATTGGCTGACAAGGGTATTACGACTATAGGAAGGGCTGAGATTGTAGCAGCTGGTCTTGCCAAGGAAGGCCAACGTGTAAAGGTGCTTGGCAAGGGTACTCTCACTGCTAAGGTTGAGGTTACTGCCAACGCATTCTCTAAGTCTGCCGAGGCTGCTATTACTGCTGCTGGTGGCACTGCTACAACTCTGTAATCATCTGTGATATGAAGAAGTTTATTGAGACTATAAAGAATATATTCAGTTTGGAGGATTTGAGAACTCGAATCCTCTGGACTCTTGCTTTTGCTGCTATATATCGTCTTGGTTCTTTCGTAGTGCTTCCTGGTATTAATCCTGATGCACTCGCTAAGTTGCATGAGCAGACAAATACTGGCTTGATGTCTTTGCTGAATATGTTCTCTGGTGGCGCTTTTTCCAATGCTTCTATTTTTGCTTTGGGAATTATGCCATACATCTCGGCTTCAATTGTAATCCAGTTGTTTGCTTTCGTTGTCCCTTATTTCCAGAAGATGCAGCGTGAGGGTGAGAGCGGACGCAGAAAGATGAACCAGTATACTCGCTGGCTTACAATCATCATCTTGCTGTTTCAGGCTCCGTCTTACCTTATCAACTTGCGTATGCAGGCTGCCGGTGCGTTGAATCCTGAGCTTAATTGGTCTTTCTTTATGGCTGCAAGCACTGTTATTCTCGCTGCGGGTAGTATGTTTATCCTTTGGATTGGTGAGCGTATCACTGATAAGGGTATCGGCAATGGTGTTTCTCTCATCATTATGCTGGGTATTATCGCGAGACTCCCTCAGGCTTTCGGGCAGGAGGCTGTGTCACGTTTCTCGAATGCGAGTGGCGGCGGTCTGATTATGTTCATTATCGAGCTGGTTTTGCTGATGGCTGTGATTTGTGCGGCTATACTGCTGGTACAGGGGACTCGTAAGGTGCCTGTACAGTATGCCAAGCGTATGTATGCTGGTCAGCAAATAGGTGGTACACGTCAGTATATTCCTTTGAAGGTGTTTGCTGCTAATGTGATGCCTATCATCTTTGCTCAGGCTATAATGTTCATTCCGATCACTTTGGTGCAGATGGTCAGTGGTGGAGAAAATGTATCTTCTACTCTGATTGCTCTGAGTGACCATACGAGTGTCGCTTATAATGTATTGTTTGCGGTATTGATTATCGCTTTCACGTACTTCTATACTGCGATTACTATGAATCCGGTACAGATGGCTGAGGATATGCGTCGCAATAATGGCTTTATTCCTGGTGTCCGTCCAGGTCATGATACTGCTGAGTATCTTGACCAGATCATGTCTCGTATCACTCTCCCTGGTTCTTTGTTCCTCGCTGCCATTGCGTGTATGCCTGCTTTTGCTGGCTTGCTCAATGTGACTCCTGAGTTTGCTCAGTTCTTTGGAGGTACGAGTTTGCTGATCTTGGTCGGTGTAGTTTTGGATACGCTGCAGCAGATTGAGAGTCATTTGCTGATGAGACATTATGATGGCCTGTTGAGTAGCGGTCGTATACACGGCCGTAATATGGCTTAGTAAAATGCTGGTTCGTCTGTTATGATCTTTCTGAAAACTGAGGAAGAGATTGAACTGATGAGGGCTGCAAACCAGCTGGTTTCACAAACTCTGACAGAGGTCGGGAAATTGGTGAAACCAGGTGTGACTACCAAAATGCTGGATAAGGTGGCTGAAGAGTATATTCGTGACCACGGGGGCATTCCTACGTTCTTGGGTTATCCAAATCCTTATGGTGACCCGTTCCCTGCAAGTATTTGCGCATCGGTTAACGATGTTGTTGTGCATGGTGTCCCTAATGATGTTCCTTTGAGAGATGGTGATATTGTCTCTGTGGATTGCGGTGCTCTGCTGAATGGCTTTAATGGTGATTCTTGCTACACATTCCGTGTGGGTGAGGTTTCTAAGGAGACAAACAGATTGCTCCTGGCGACTAAAGAATCATTGTATAAGGGTATTGATGCTGCTTTCGCTGGTAGGCGGATAGGAGACATTGGCAATGCTGTGGAGAGCCATTGTACAGCCAGAGGCTATGGTGTCGTACGTGAGTTTGTTGGTCATGGTATAGGACGTGATATGCATGAGGAACCTCAGGTCCCGAATTACGGCAAGGCGGGTAGTGGCAAACTGTTGAAGAATGGTATGTGTATCGCTATTGAGCCTATGATTACGGAGCGGTGTCGTGAGGTTTGGATGATGAGCGACAAGTGGACAGTCAAAACTCGCGATGGTGGTATGGCTGCGCATTACGAACATACGATTGCAATCCATCACAACAAGCCTGATATTCTTTCCTCGTTCGAGGAGATTGAGAAGATAGAGAACCAATATTAATGACTTAGTCAATAAGCAATAGACATCTGAGTATGGCAAAACAAGCAGTTATCGAACAAGATGGCATTATCGTGGAATCTTTGTCCAACGCAATGTTCCGTGTTGAGCTGGACAAAATAGGGGCTCAAATCATTTGTACCATCAGTGGTAAGATGAGAATGCACTATATAAAGATTCTGCCTGGTGACAAGGTTAAGGTCGAAATGAGTCCTTATGACCTGACTAAAGGACGCATTGTGTTTAGATACAAATAAAAGACATAAATATGAAAACAAGAGCTTCATTAAAGAAACGTACTCCCGACTGCAAGATAGTTCGTCGTAAGGGGCGTCTGTATGTTATTAACAAGAAGAACCCTAAGTTTAAGACGCGTCAGGGTTAATCATTATTGCAAATAAGAATTTATAGTATATGGCAATTAGAATTGTTGGTGTAGATTTACCTCAGAACAAGCGAGGTGAAATCGCTTTGACCTATGTTTATGGTATAGGTCGCAGTAGCTCAGCAAAGATTTTGGAGAAGGCTGGTGTCGATAAGGACAAGAAGGTCTGTGATTGGACGGACGATGACGCAGCAAAGATTCGCGAGGTAATCGCAGCAGATTACAAGGTCGAGGGTGACCTACGTAGTGAGATTTCCTTGAACATCAAGCGTCTGATGGATATCGGCTGCTATCGCGGTGTACGTCATCGTAACGGTCTTCCTGTTCGTGGCCAGAGCACTAAGAACAATGCTCGTACACGTAAGGGTAAGAAGAAGACCGTTGCTAACAAGAAAAAGGCTACTAAATAATAATTAATATGGCAAAGAAAACAGTTGCAACTAAGAAAAGAAATGTGAAGGTTGACGCGCTTGGTCAGCTGCATGTTCACAGTTCATTCAACAATATTATCGTGTCTTTGGCTAATGGAGAGGGTCAGGTGATTTCTTGGTCTTCTGCCGGCAAGATGGGCTTCCGTGGTAGCAAGAAAAATACTCCATACGCAGCTCAGATGGCAGCACAGGATTGTGCAAAGACTGCTTTCGATCTGGGTCTACGCAAGGTGAAGGCTTATGTGAAGGGTCCTGGCAATGGTCGCGAGTCTGCTATCCGTACTGTACATGGTGCTGGTATTGAGGTCATCGAGATTATCGATGTGACTCCTCTGCCGCATAATGGTTGCCGTCCTCCAAAGAGAAGAAGAGTTTAATTCACCCCCTGATCAACTAAAGTAAGTAATAATTATGGCAAGATATACAGGTCCTAAGTCAAGAATTGACCGTCGTTTTGGTGAGACCATTCTGGGCTCAGAGAAAGTTCGTGCTCGCAGAAACTTCCCTCCTGGCCAGCATGGTAACAATCGTCGCCGCAAGACTTCAGAGTATGGCTTGATGTTGGCTGAAAAGCAGAAGGCTAAGTACACATACGGCGTTCTTGAGAAACAATTCCGCAATTTGTTTGAGAAGGCTGCTCGTCAGAGTGGCATTACTGGTGAGATTCTATTGCAGAGTCTTGAGTGCCGTCTTGATAATATCGTTTATCGCTTGGGTATAGCTCCTACTCGCCGTGCTGCTCGTCAGCTTGTGAACCACAAGCATATCAGTGTTGACGGTAAGGTAGTAGGTATCGCAAGTTATGCGGTAAAGCCTGGTCAGATTATTGGCGTTCGCGAACGTGCTAAGAATCTTGAGGTAATCGCTGACTCTCTTGCTGGCTTCAACCACAGCAAATACCCATGGCTTGAGTGGGATGAAGCTACAAAGTCTGGCAAACTCTTGCATAAGCCAGAGCGTGCAGACATTCCTGAGAATATCAAGGAGCAGTTGATTGTTGAGTTGTACTCTAAATAATAATTAAGGATGGCGATATTAGCATTTCAAAAACCCGATAAGGTAATAATGTTGGAGGCGGACGATAAGTATGGTAAGTTTGAGTTTCGTCCTCTGGAAGGTGGCTTCGGTACTACTATAGGTAATGCTTTGCGCCGCATACTTCTTTCTTCTCTTGATGGCTATGCTATCAATACTGTTTCAATCCGTGGCGTAGAGCACGAGTTTGCTACAGTGCCTGGTGTCAAAGAAGATGTAACCAACATTATACTAAACTTGAAGCAGGTACGCTTCAAGAAGTTAGTAGATGAATTCGAGACAGAGAAGTTTAGTATTAAAGTTGAGGGCAAGACTGAACTCAGAGCCGGAGACTTTAACAAGTTCCTGACTGGATTTGAAGTGTTAAACCCAGAATTAGTTATTTGTCATCTTGATTCAAAGGCAATGATGCAGATGGAGATCAGCATCAACAAGGGTCGTGGTTACGTTCCTTCAGAGGAAAACCGCGAGTATTGCACTGATGTTAACGTTATCCCCATTGATTCAATCTATACTCCAATCAGAAATGTGAGGTATTCTGTTGAAAACTTCCGTGTAGAGCAGAAGACTGACTATGAGAAGTTGATACTCGAAATCACTACTGATGGTTCCATTCACCCAAAGGATGCGCTTAAAGAGGCTGCAAAGATCCTGATTTACCATTTCATGCTCTTCTCTGACGAGAAGATTACTCTTGATAATTGCGATAATGAGAGCAATGAGGAGTTTGATGAGGAGGTATTGAAGATGCGACAACTGTTAAAGACTAAGTTGACGGATATGGATCTCAGTGTCCGCGCTTTGAACTGTCTGAAGGCTGCTAATGTCGATACTCTCGGACAATTGGTACAGTTCAATAAGACTGACTTGTTGAAGTTCCGCAACTTTGGTAAGAAATCGCTCACCGAGCTTGATGATTTGCTGGAGAGTCTGAATCTGTCGTTTGGAACCGATATCTCAAGATACAAATTAGATAAAGATTAAAGTAATTTATGAGACATAATAAGAAATTCAATCATTTAGGTCGTACTGCATCCCACAGAGCTGCTATGCTGAGCAACATGGCTGTATCTCTGATCATGCACAAAAGAATCACTACGACTGTGGCTAAGGCCAAGGCTCTT
The DNA here is from genome assembly GCA_945932615.1 of uncultured Prevotellaceae bacterium. Classification (GTDB taxonomy): domain Bacteria; phylum Bacteroidota; class Bacteroidia; order Bacteroidales; family Bacteroidaceae; genus Physcousia. Next base: position 83,129 of record CAMEQD010000004.1, read on the forward strand.
AAGAAATATGTAGAGCCACTCGTAACTCGCTCAAAGGAGGATACCACAAACGCGCGTCGTGTGGTGTTCAGTTACTTGCAGGATAAGCAAGCTATCTCTGAACTCTTTGGTACAATCAGTGTCAAGGTGGCTGATCGTCCGGGTGGATACACTCGCATCATAAAGACTGGCAACCGTGCAAGTGATAATGCGCCAATGTGTTTTATTGAGTTGGTAGACTTCGATGAAAACATGGCAAAGACTGCTAAGAAGGCTAAGCGTACACGTCGTTCTGGCAAGAAGACTGAAGCTTCTCAGGCTACTGAGACCCCTGCAGTTGAAGCTCCTGCAGAGGATACTGCTGAATAATTCTATTTTGCAATATGATACAATGGCGCCCCTGACTGAGAGTCGTGGGGCGTCTTTTGTATTTGTATTTGCCGTATGAGCATTCGTTGAACTCCGAATGTTTGCTTTTTGTTGATTGCTTACACGTGAATTTATCAGATAGTTGAAAAGATATTTGCGTAACTATCAGTAATTTAATGTTGTTTGAATCCCCTTTAAAAAGTAAGACAACTTGTGTTTAGTACTCGTGTATTACTCTTATAATGTTGACTCAATTACTTACTGTTTGCCTGAATTCTTTTTGTTTGTCGGTTGGGTGGGAATAGTGTCCGCTGGTTGCCATAGTGGGGTGGGGTAGGTGGCTGCCAGTTGATAGTCGAGATCTAATTCTGGGATTATTTCTTCGTTGTCCTCAAGCCTGAAAGGAGGTTCCCCTGGCTTGTATACGCTGATCTCCACTTGCATAAAACCAGCTCGCAGCATGTCTAATTCCTTGGCTGCAGCACGTGAGAGGTCTATGATGTATTTCTTGACGTGTGGACCGCGGTCTGTCACTTTGACTATTACTTCTTTTCCGTTTAGGGGATTTCTTACTCTAAGCATTGTGCCTAAGGGGTATTTGAGGTGGGCACATGTCATGCTGTCCTTATGATATTTTTCTCCGTTGCTCATAGTTCGACCATGCAACCTATTGGCATAGTATGATGCTTTGCCCTTTTGTAGCTCCTGTGATATGATGGGTAGGAAGGAGAGCCATACTGCAAAAAATAGTATAAACGGTTGTGTTCTCATGTTATATATGGTCATAGTGTTTGGCAAATATATAAAAAATCAGGGAAATAAAAAAATGATTCCATTCTTTTATACGTAAACTATATCTCTATATAGGCGAAGGGGAGTCTTCCAATATATGTCATAATGGTATTTTGTGTCCAGATGAGGTGTTCTATTAGGGTTGTGCATCCCCAAAGTCCACAATACATGCCGATGCTGAGATATATGGTCGCTAATGTCAGAGGTATGGAGATGAGGCTGGTGAGCCAGCTGAATGTGGCAATGCTGCCGAAATACCAGAGTGTAAGCGGTGTGGTACATAGTTGGGCTGCAAATGATACGGATAATGATCCAATGATGTTCCTCGGGAGTCTGTAGCCTACCTTCATATTTTTTATAAATGGAACTCCAAGTACCAGTATCCCTGTCATGGCTGCACATGATAGTTGGAATCCGCAGTCAAATGCTGTCGCAGGATTTAATAAGAATACGGCACTCATGCTTGTGGTGAGAATGTCCATTCCTTGGCATCTTCTGCCTCCTGCTTCAATCAGTAGGGCGATGCTGACCATGAGCGCTGCACGTAACAGGCTGTATGGTGTGCCTGTGAGTAGGGCATAACTCCAGACAGAGGTTAATACGATAGGTATAGTAATCCATTTGTAGATAGAATTTATGGAATTGCGTATTACGACGGAGAAGAGTCCATACAATATACCGAGGTGCATTCCTGATAGAGCTAAAATGTGGCTTGCGCCGGCACTGCGGTACATATTCTTTATTTCGGGGGTAAGCATCTCCTTATGTCCGAGTGTCATTGCGGCGACTTGAGCCTTTGCTTGGTGTGAGAGGTCTGTGTTGTTGAGTCTCTCCAAAAGGAATGATGATGTACTATCTCCCCAGTGTCCTAATCTGCATTGCAACCATTCGTCAAATACGAGGTCGCTAATGCTTTGTCCTGCCAGAATATAAAACAAAAATCCGCAGCACCATGCTCCTATGAGCAAAGCGATGCGAATTATTGGCCTGCGGTATTCTGTACCCATGTCGGATAGAGGCGACTCGAACGCCCGACCCCTACGTCCCGAACGTAGTGCGCTACCAACTGCGCTACTATCCGATTGTGCGGTGCAAAGTTACAAAATAAAAAAATATAATCGAAGGTTTTTGTAAATTAATTATGGAAAAACGTGCCAAAAAGCACTAAAATATCGTTAGTGGACTGAAAATGGTATATTATTTCAAAAATAATTGGGAAAAAGTTTGGTAGGAATAAAAAAATGTTATACCTTTGCACTCGGAAAAAGGACAACGCTTGGTGCCATAGCTCAGTTGGTAGAGCAAAGGACTGAAAATCCTTGTGTCCCCGGTTCGATTCCTGGTGGCACCACGAGTGGTGGTAGATGCATAGACTTTTACTTTGGTAAGGTTTATGCATCTTTTTTTTGCATAAATATTACATTTTGATACCGGAATGTATTTATTAATATCATTTTTTTATGTAACTTTGCAACTGATAAGCATAAATATCCACATATAAATTGCCGTTTGAAGGTTTTTTAATGGAAAGACAAGATAAAGAGGCGCGCCTGCGTGTGATACAGATGATAGTCGGAAATTTCCCTATAGAGAGTCAAGAGGACTTGGCCATAGAGTTGGACAAGGCGGGGTTCTCTACGACACAGACGATGTTGAGTAGGGATCTTAAACAACTTCGCATCTCGAAAATTCGTACGCGTTCGGGTAAGTCCGTTTATGCATTGCCAGGTGCGGTGCAGTATGACCCTGTAAAGATTAAGGAGGAACTGAATGCTACAAGATGGTCTCTGCAAGTCAGTGGCAATACCATAGTGATTCATACTCCGCCAGGTCATGCATCAATATCCGCCTATGAGATTGATGACCGGAAGATACCTAATATTTTGGGTACGATAGCTGGCGAGGATACGGTCATTGCAATTATGGCAGAGGGTGCTGACATAGAGGCTGTGAGAAATACTTTGTATGAAATGTTCCCTTTGTTGGACAAGAGTAGAAAAGCCTAAATGATGACACAGGATAAAGCAATCAGGATTATAGTGGCTGATGGCAGTCACGAGAAGTATGTTGATGAGATACTTCAAACTATACGTGAGGCTGCTCGCAAGCGTGGCACAGGCATAGCTGAACGCACGCACGAGTATGTAGCCACAAAGATGAAGGAATCCAAGGCTGTATTGGCTCTTGATGGAGACAAGTTTGTAGGATTCAGCTACATAGAGACATGGGGTAACAAACATTATGTTACGACGAGCGGTCTCATAGTACATCCCGACTATCAGGGCCTGGGTGTGGCAAAACGCATCAAGGACTATACGTTCACCTTGGCACGGGTACGGTGGCCGCATGCTAAGATTTTCTCGCTGACCAGTGGAGATGCAGTGATGAAGATGAATACGGCGTTGGGATATGTCCCGGTCAGCTTCAATCAATTGACGGACGATGAGGCGTTTTGGCACGGATGCAAGGGCTGCGTAAACCACGACATATTAGAGCTGAAGCAACGCAAGTTCTGCGTATGCACGGGCATGCTTTGGGATCCCGAAAAACACCATGGAGAGCCCACCAGCCTTGAAGTAATAAAAGACGTGATGCGTACACTCGTATTGCGTGGGGTAGAGTGACAAGGATTTAACATCATGTAAACACCCGTTAAATACCCATTTAAAATCAGTTAAACAGTAAAACATAATATAGCAATGTCAGAAAAGAAAAAAGTCGTAGTCGCATTCAGTGGCGGATTGGACACCAGCTATACAGTGATGTATCTGGCTAAGGAAAAAGGTTATGAGGTATACGCCGCATGTGCAAACACAGGAGGCTTCAGCCCTGAGCAACTTAAGACAAATGAGGAGAACGCATATAAGCTTGGTGCGACAAAGTATGTGACTCTCGATGTGACTCAAGAGTATTATGAGAAGTCCCTCAAATACATGATATACGGCAACGTCTTGCGCAACAACTGCTATCCTATTTCAGTGAGCAGTGAGCGTATTTTCCAGGCTCTTGCAATAGCCCGTTATGCCAACGAGATAGGAGCCAGTGCGATAGCCCACGGGTCGACGGGAGCCGGCAACGACCAAATACGTTTTGACATGACATTCCTTGTCATGTGTCCGGGAGTGGAGATTATCACACTGACTCGCGATGGCAACCTCACACGCCAGGAAGAAGTTGATTATCTCAATACAAACGGATTTTCAGCCGATTTTACCAAGCTCAAGTATTCATATAACGTAGGTATCTGGGGCACCAGCATCTGCGGAGGAGAAATACTTGATTCAACACAGGGTCTGCCCGAGAGTGCATATCTCAAACACCCCACCAAGCAAGGACCCGAGGTCTTGAAATTGGGATTTGACAAGGGTGAGCTCGTGAGCGTAAACGGAAAGCACTATGACGACAAGATTGCAGCCATACAGGCAGTCGAAGAGATTGGGGCAGCATACGGCATAGGCAGGGATTGTCACGTCGGAGATACCATTATTGGTATTAAAGGCCGTGTAGGATTTGAGGCAGCAGCCCCGATGCTCATCATAGGAGCGCATCGCTTTTTGGAAAAATACACCCTAAGCAAGTGGCAGCAGTACTGGAAAGACCAAGTCAGCAACTGGTATGGCATGTTCCTGCACGAAAGCCAGTACCTTGAGCCCGTTATGCCAGACATAGAGGCCATGCTCACGTCGAGTCAGCGCAATGTCACAGGCGTCGTAGAATTGGAGCTGCGTCCGCTGACATTCCAGACCGTAGGCGTAGACTCACCCAACGACCTTGTCAAAAACAAACTCGGAGAATATGGAGAGACAGCAAAGGCGTGGTCAAGTGATGATGCCAAAGGCTTTATCAAAGTGACATCAACAGCACTGCGTGCGTATTACCTCGCCCATCCCGATGAAAGACGATAGCAGTATCCATATGAAGAAAATTCGCGTAGGCATCTTGGGAGCAGCGGGATATACAGGAGGCGAGTTGATACGCCTCCTGCTCAACCACCCAAATGCAGAGATTGTCTTTGCAAACTCCGAGAGCAATTCAGGTAACAAAGTTGCCGAAGTCCACGAAGGCCTTGTCGGCGAGACAGAAATGGAATTTACAGCCGCAATGCCCTGGGACGAAGTCGATGTGGTATTTTTCTGCTTCGGCCATGGTAAGAGCCAGCAGTTTCTGAGTGAACACGAAATCCCCGAGCGAGTCAAGATAATAGACCTCGCCCAAGACTTCCGTATCAAAGGCAACCACGACTATGTCTACGGACTGCCCGAGACACATCGCGAGATAACCCGAGGTGCCAGTCACGTAGCCAACCCTGGCTGCTTCGCCACGTGTATCCAGCTCGCCCTTCTGCCAGCCATAAAGTCAGGAATCATCAGAGGAGACATTCACGTCAACGGCATCACAGGCAGCACAGGCGCAGGTCAAAAGCCAGGAGCTACAACACACTTCTCATGGAGAAATGACAATATCTCCGTATACAAGACATTTACCCATCAGCATCTTCTGGAGATAAACCAGACGATACAAGAACTCAGTCCAGGCTACGGAGGCAGAATGCTTTTCATACCTCAGCGAGGCTGTTTCACACGAGGCATCTTCGTCACAGCCTACGCCAAGACCGACGTCTCCGTTGAGACGGCTCGGCAGATATACTCAGACTATTACCGTGAAGCGTGCTTCACCCACTTCGTGTCTAAAAGTCCGGACATGAAGCAAGTCGTCAACACCAACAAAGCCGTAGTCTATGTGGAAAAATACGAAGACCAGTTGCTGATGATATCATGCATAGATAACCTCCTCAAAGGCGCAGTCGGTCAGGCAGTCCAAAACATGAATATCATGTTCGGTCTGGAAGAAAAGGCAGGACTCAACCTCAAGGCAAGCGCATTTTGAACGTTTACGATAAGCGAGAGCAGAGAAAGCTTGCTTACTCTGCCGAGCGTAGGAAAGGTCGAATGAAATTCAACGATTTCGTCAAGCCATAAGACCAAAGAGAGCTTGCTCGCTTTGGCTTGGCGAGAAATCGCACTTTTAAGAACAAAAAAACAAGCAAGATGAACCTATTTGATGTATATCCGCTATTCGATATAGAGATAGTACGCGGACAAGGGAGCAGAGTCTGGGACAGCAGAGGACAAGAGTATCTCGACCTATACGGAGGCCATGCCGTCATCAGCATAGGTCATGCTCACCCACATTACGTAAGAGCCATATCAGACCAAGTATCACGCTTAGGCTTTTACAGCAATTCCGTACAAAACCCTTTGCAAAAAGAGTTCGCACAGCGTCTGGGCAAGGTCTCAGGCTACGAAGACTACCAGTTATTCCTGATAAATTCAGGAGCCGAGGCCAACGAGAACGCCATGAAACTCGCCAGTTTCTATAACGGTCGCACACGCATACTGTCGTTGGAGAAAGCTTTCCACGGTCGCACCTCGCTCGCAGTAGAAGCTACAGCCAATCCCAAGATAATAGCCCCAATCAATGCAAACGGCCACGTCACCTATCTCCCTATCAATGACATAGCAGCATGGAAGCAAGAGATAGAGAAAGGCGACGTCTGCGCCTGCATCATCGAGTGCATACAAGGCGTGGGAGGCATACGTATGGTGCAAGCAGACTTCCTCCAGCAGCTAAGCCAGATATGTGCAGCCAACGACACCATACTCATTTGCGATGAGATACAATGTGGCTACGGCCGTTCCGGAAAGTTCTTCGCCCACCAGTGGCTCGGAGTCAAGCCAGACATCATCACCGTAGCCAAAGGAATCTGCAACGGATACCCTATGGGTGGCGTACTAATCTCCCCCAAGTTTACCCCCGTTTACGGGCAATTGGGAACGACCTTTGGAGGCAATCACCTCGGTTGTGCAGGAGCACTCGCCGTGCTCGATGTCATAGAGCAAGAGAAACTTGTCGAAAACGCACGAATTGTAGGCGAATACATCATTGACACCCTAAGCGAAGAGAAAGCCAAAGGCAATCTGCCCCATGTAAGCGACATACGCGGACGAGGTCTCATGATAGGCATAGAGCTCGACATACCATACAAGGAGCCACGTACACGCCTCATCACCGACGAACACATATTCACAGGCTGTTCGGGCACCAATGTAATCCGATTGTTGCCACCACTCTGTATCACACGTCAAGACGCAGACACCTTTATCCAAGCACTTAAAAGAGTACTCGCATGAAAACAGCAGTCATAGGCACGGGCAACATGGGAGGAGCCTTAGTCAAAGGCTGGAGCAAAGCAGGCATGGCATCAGACCTCATCATTACAGCCCGTACCCAACGCACACTTGACACCATCACCGCACAGTATCCAGAGGTTACGGCAACCCTCGACAACACCCGTGCAGCCCAAAGCGCAGACATCGTAATACTCGCAGTCAAGCCATGGCTGATAGCACAAGTTATCGAAGAAATTGCCCCAAGCCTTGAAGGCAAGACACTTGTCTCAGTCGCAGCAGGAGTCAGACACCCTCGGATAGACCTCTATGTCATGCCAAACATCGCAGCCCAATACAATCAGAGCATGACATTCGTAGAGGCACCAGCCAAAGAACAATCTCGCCTACAGCAAGTTGAGCAGCTTTTCAGCAAAGTAGGTCAAGTCAAAGTCGTCAGCCAGCAGCAGATGACCTCAGGCATGCTACTCTCAGGATGCGGCATAGCCTTCGTCATGCGCTACGTCAGAGCACTCATGGAGAGCGGAGTCGAGATGGGCTTCTATCCCAAAGACGCCCAGCAGATAGTCGAGCAGACCATGCTCGGAGCAGTAAGCTATCTACGACAAAGCGGACTCCATCCCGAAGCCGCCATAGACTGCGTCACCACCCCCGGAGGCTTCACCATCAAAGGCCTGAACGCAATGGAGAAAGCCGGTTTCACCCAAGCCGCCCAAGCCCCCTTTGCCACAAACAAGTAAACAATGGAGAGAATCGTAATCAAGATAGGCAGCAACGTCCTCACCACCACAACAGGCAAGCTCGACATCACACGCTTGTCAGCCATCGTCGACCAGATAGCATGGCTCAAAGAGCACCGCTACGAAGTCATACTCGTGTCGAGCGGCGCCGTAGCCTGCGGCCGCAGCGAACTCAAAGTAGAGTATGCCCTCGACTCAGTAGAGCAGCGTCAGCTATATTCAGCCATAGGGCAAGTCAAGCTCATCAACCACTACTACGATCTGTTTCGCGAATACGGCATACACATAGGGCAAGTCCTCACCATGCGAGAAAACTTCCAGCAAGGAGAGCAATACGACAATCAGCGAGCCTGCATGGAAGTGATGCTCGACAACGGCGTAATACCCATCGTCAACGAAAACGACACCGTATCCATCACCGAGCTCATGTTTACCGACAACGACGAACTCTCAGGCCTCATATCCCAAATGATGGGAGCAAAGACTCTCGTCCTTCTCAGCAATGTAGACGGCATATACACTGGCAATCCGTCACACCCCGACAGCCGCCTTATAGTCCAAGTCGCTCCACAAGACAACCTCGACAAGTACATTCAAACCGAAAAATCCTCAGCAGGCCGCGGAGGAATGGAATCGAAGTACCACACCGCACGCACAGTCAGCCAAGCAGGCATACGAGTAATAATAGCAAACGGACGTCGTGACAATATCCTCCCTCAGGTACTCACCACCCCCGATACCATACCACATACAGAATTCACACCCCAACGTCACTGAGTCCCATTCCTCCAGATCTAAAAATGATAGACAGACAGCAAATAAAGACAGCATCAAGGCAGCTCGCACAAAAGACAGCAGCCGAGATAGACACCACCCTCACCGCCATAGCCGAAGCCATAGAAACCTCAGCCTCAGACATACTTCAGGCAAACCAACGAGACCTTGAACGCATGGATCCCACAGACCCTCGCTACGATCGTCTCAGACTCACCCCAGAGCGAATATCAGGCATAGCCCAAGACTGCCGCAACGTCGCAAGCCTGCCCAGCCCCCTTGGCAAGATACTCGCCCACACAGTCCTGCCCAACGGGCTCGACCTTACTCGCATCAGCGTACCCTTTGGAGTAATAGGAGTCATATACGAATCGCGTCCCAACGTCACCCTCGACGTCGCCGCCCTATGTCTGAAAGCTGGCAGTGCCTGTCTCCTCAAAGGAGGCAGCGATGCCAAAGAAACGAACCAAGCCATCTACGACATCATACGACGCACGACAGAGAACCACGGCCTTCACCCCTTCACCGTGACCCTCCTTTCCGCAACACGCGAAGCCACCTCGCAGCTCCTTGCAGCTCGCGGCCTCGTAGATGTGCTCATCCCCCGAGGCAGCGCCAACCTCATCAACTACGTACGCGAAAACGCCAAAGTCCCCATCATCGAGACCGGAGCAGGCGTAGTACACTGCTACATCGACAAAAGCGCAGACATAGCCAAGGCCACACGCATAGTACACAACGCCAAGTGTCGTCGTGTCAGCGTATGCAACGCCTTAGACTGTCTCCTCGTACACAAAGACATAGAGCCCCAACTGCCACAAATCCTTGCACCGATGCAAGGCAAAGTCACCATACACCACAGCGACTACGGGCGAGAGTGGCTCTCGTACGACATGAGCATCAAGATCGTCGACACACTCGACGAAGCAATAGAGCACATACACCAATACGGCAGCGGACACAGCGAAAGCATCGTCACCGAAGACGCCGCCGCCGCCGCGCGATTCCTCAACGAAGTCGATGCCGCCTGCGTCTACCACAACGCCCCCACATCATTTACCGACGGAGCGCAGTTCGGACTCGGAGCTGAGATAGGAATCTCCACCCAGAAACTCCATGCCCGCGGTCCCATGGCACTTCAAGAGATAACCACATACAAATGGATAATCAGAGGCGACGGTCAGGAGCGCAAATAGCCACAATCCATAGGTTGGGAAATACATAACACAAAAAAAACACATGATAAGCAAGTATCTCAAACAGATGGAGTTCGTCAATTACGACGACTTCATGCAGAATTTCAGTGTCAATGTTCCCGAAGACTTCAACTTCGCCTACGACATCGTAGACGCCCTTGCCGAGCGCGATCCCGAACGCGAAGCAGTACTATGGACCAACGACCGCGGAGACGTACGCCACCTCAACTACGCAGAGCTCAAACGCTATTCCGACTCCGCAGCCAGCTACTTCCACAGCATAGGCATCGGCCGCGGAGACTGCGTCATGCTCATAATCAAGCGCAGATTAGAGTGGTGGGTCACAATGGTAGCCCTCCACAAGATAGGAGCAGTCGCCGTACCAGCCACACACCTGCTTACCGACAAAGACATCATATACCGCTGTCACGAAGCGGACATACGAGCCATCGTCGCAGTAGGCGACATGACAGTGCTGCGCAATATCATACGCGCACGGCCATACTGCCAGTCCCTGCGACACTGTATCAGCATAGGTCCCGTAGTGCCACAAAACTGGGAAAACTTCTATCAAGGCTGTATGCTCGCCCCACGCTTCAAGAGCCAAAAAGGCAAAAACCACGTCACCGACAACTTCCTCATGTACTTCACGTCAGGGACCAGCGGAGAGCCAAAGATGGTCATGCACGACCATTCATACCCACTCGCACACATACTCACCGCCAGATATTGGCACAACATACACCCAGGCAGTCTGCATCTCACCGTAGCCGACACAGGGTGGGGCAAGGCAGTGTGGGGCAAGTTCTACGGACAGATGATAGCAGGAGCCACCATCTTCGTCTACGATTTCGAAGGGCGTTTCGAGCCAGACAAGATGCTCGAAGTAATATCTCGATTTCAAGTCAGCAGCTTCTGCGCACCACCCACCGTATACAGATTCATGATACGCGAGGACCTCTCGCGATACGACCTCAGCCACCTCGAATACTGTACCACGGCAGGCGAAGCCCTCAATCCAAACGTCTTTCTCGAATGGAAAGAAAAGACCGGCATCATGATTTACGAGTCATACGGCCAGACCGAGACCACCTTGGTACTAGGCACCTATCCATTCGTACAGCCACGACCAGGCAGCATGGGGCTACCCAATCCACAATACCAGATAGACGTAGTAAACACCAAGGGAGAATCGTGTGCAGTAGGCGAACAAGGGCAACTTCTGATAAAGGTCGAAGGCAATGAAACCCTCGGCCGCCCACTCGGACTATTCAAAGAGTACTACCGCAATCCCAACCTCACCTCCCAGTCCATACAAGGCGGCTGGTACAACACAAAAGACGTCGTATATCGCGACGCAGAAGGCTACTACTGGTACGTAAGCCGTGCCGACGACGTTATCAAATCCAGCGGATACCGCATAGGCCCCTTCGAAGTAGAGAGTGCCCTCATGACCCACCCTGCCGTAGTAGAATGTGCCATAACAGGAGTCCCCGACGAAGTGCGCGGCATGGTAGTCAAGGCCACCGTTGTCCTCGCCGACGACTATGTAGGCAAAGCAGGCCCCGACCTCATTCACGAACTGCAAGACCACGTCAAGCACGAGACCGCACCATACAAATACCCGCGTATCATCGAGTTCGTCGATGAGCTGCCCAAGACCATCTCAGGCAAGATACGACGAGTAGAGATACGCGAGCGCGACAAATAGAATTGCCTACAATGACTCCAAGATACGCTTGAGTACCACCGTAGCCGAAATCTCACGGTTGGCAGCCTCAGGGATAACCAATGAATTGGCACCCTCAATCACCTCGTCCGTCACAATCATATTGCGGCGGACGGGGAGGCAATGCATAAACTTGCCATTGTCCGTCACCCTCATCTGACGCTCAGATACAGTCCAGTCCGCCATCTTGTGATAATCCTCCAAGATTTCGCCATACCTCTCAGGCAGAGTGACACCAGGGCAAGACCAGTTCTTGGCATAGACAAAATCAGCACCCTCGAAGGCCTTCATCTGATCATACTCGATGCGAGCATCGCCAGCAAAAACAGCGTCCAGCTCATACCCCTTGGGGTGAGTAATCACAAAATCCACATCAGCCGCATTCATCCACTCGGCAAACGAATTAGGCACAGCCTGAGGCAGGGCCTTGGGATGAGGAGCCCAAGTCAGCACGACCTTGGGACGCACCTTCGTCTTGTGCTCCTCAATAGTAATAAGGTCAGCAAAAGCCTGCAAAGGATGCACCGTAGCCGTTTCCATAGCAAAGACAGGTTTGCCGCTATATTTCACAAACTGATTATACACCGTCTCGGCATAATCATACTCACGATCCTTCAAACCGGCAAACGAACGAATACCAATCACATCACAATAGCTCGCCATCACAGGTATAGCCTCAAGAAGATGCTCACTCTTGTCGCCGTCCATGATTACACCACGCTCAGTCTCCAACTTCCAAGCCCCGGCATTCACGTCCAGGACTATCACATTCATGCCCAGGTTGAGAGCCGCCTTCTGAGTGCTCAGGCGAGTACGCAGACTATTATTGAAGAAAACCAAGAGAGCCGTCCTGTTGCGTCCCAAATCCACATACTTGAAACGCTCACGCTTAATCTCCATCGCCTCGGCCAAAGCCACATCGAGACGACCTAAGTCATTGACATTCAAAAAAGATTTCATAACATATCGAATTAAAATAATTACACACCTGTAAACACAGACGCGAAATTACACAATTCCACCGACAAAACAGAATGTTTTTGAGAAAAAAAGTGTAATTTTGCCAACGATATGAACTACGAAGCATTAAAAGACAAAAATATAGCCGTACTCATCAGCGGCGGAGTAGACAGCGCCTGACTTCATCACTTTTTTGCGCCAACACATAGCGGAGAATGAAAATCAATGAG
>CAMEQD010000005.1:0-88058 GCA_945932615.1 uncultured Prevotellaceae bacterium
GGGTTGCCAATGACTATATCGAAGCCCTCTTTTGAGGGTCGTGAGAAAACATCATGGAACCAGGTGTGCCAGAGGAAGAACTGGCTGTTGGCTGACAAGTCCATATCCTCAAAGTCAATGCGAATGCCTTGCTCGTCAAGTTCCTGCTTTACGATGTCAGCAATGTCCTTTCTTAACTGAACCTTCTTTTCATGCTCAGGGCAAGCGTAGTATTCGGAAAGTTTATCGCGTAGATTCTTGCGATAAACATCTAACATACTATCGAAGAAAGTTGCGAATTGCCCATCACAAACTTTTTTTTCAGTCATAGTAGAGAGATCTGCGCCTTTATATTGCTCCAAAAGGGAATTGCCCTGCATAATTTTGAAGTCAAGGTTAGGCAGAGCTTCTGGCGATTTCTCATCAGCAATCAACGAAAGCCAGAAACGCAGCCTGGCAATGTCAACGGCACCACGTTCTATGTCAACACCATAGATATTGTTCTGGATGATGTGACGTTTGATGTTGGCGGCATTCTCCACAATATTAGGCTCGATAGCGGAACGGCAGAAGAATAGTTCACGAAGCAATCCCATGGGGAAAGCACCTGAACCAATGGCAGGATCGCATATCTTCACATCACATAGTTTCTGGTCGATGTCCTCCTTCAAATCGCCCAGCAGGGCGGCATCGTGAGTAGTCACAAACTGACGAATGCATTCTTTATCTTCTTCCCTTTGGTCTGTTTGCAGATATGCTATCAGGCTTTCACGGCACATGTACTGCACAATCTCCTTCGGTGTATAGAATGCACCTTTGTCCTTGTTGTCCTCCAGCAAGTTTTCAAAGATACGCCCGAGCATTTCGGGGTCAACGCCCACTTCTGCATCGTTAGGGTCGTTTTCGTCGATAGTAAAGTTATATTGTGAGAGCATTGTCAGCAAGCCATCGAAATAGCTTGCAGGAAAATGACTTGGTTTCTTGTCAAGATTGTCACGCTCAAACAGACCACCATTCAGATATGGAATACGGCAGTTGCGGAAGCCTTCAACTTCTGTGTCGTAAAGGTTGCCCCTGCCTGAACGGTTGCGGTCTAAGCCTTCTGCAAACAGGTCTTCCAATATGTCATCAAGGAAATTCTCCTTCTGGCGTTCTGTGGCATTCTTGAAAAGCTTCAGCATGAAGTCACGGTCTCCTTCGCCCCATTCCTTACCAGACGGGACACCAAGCCAACCTTTCTTCTGGAGGAAGTGCAGGAATACAATGCGTCCAAGAAGTTTTTTCACATAGTCACGAATGGGCTTTTCCTCACGGTCACGAATCTTTTCATCGGTCATGCCTGTATGGTCAAAGTCTGTGTCAATGAAGTCTTGGCGCATACCATTGATAGGATCTGCCATATAATTGACAAAAGCCTCGTATTGCGCCTTATATTTCCCAAAGAACTCTTTGGTAAGGGCTTCGACGCTGAATGCATCTTCGATGTCTTTTATTTCGAGGGAGTCTCTTTTGTCATAAAGGGTCATGAAGTTGTCGGTTGCCGTGCGGCATGACTGACCGGGACCCAGAAGGAATGTGTACCGTTTGCTGTCGGTGCTCTCTGCCTTGTTGCCACTCTTTCGGCAATAGGTGAAACGCCAATCCCAACGTGTGTCGTCATCGTAATGAAACAGCATGAAGGCACAGGAGTACTGATCCATGACAGCTCTGATGAGTCGCTGAATGTTCACGCGGTTACGCTCCATCATCACGCGGTCGCTGACGGTCACGTCGAATATCTCTAAGGGCTCTACGCCGACGTATATCTTGCCTACCTGCTTGATGCTGCATATTCCCGTGGCTTTTGCCAGTTGTCTTCGTTCTGGAAGACTGTCTAAAAGTTCTGCCTCGTAACCTTCCTCAAAGTCTTCCTGACCGAAAATGGGGAATATGATATTGTCGAGGAATGAGCTCCAGCCTTGATAGCGGCCGCCTAAATACTCTTTTAGTGACTCCTTGTTCATTGGTGTGTGTGTGTTTACTTGATGGTTCCTAATTCGATGGAGGCTTTGCCTTGCTTGCTTTCAACGTGTGATACGAGCCGGCCGATTTCGCTCTCGAGGAGTGCGTCTATGTCTTGTTGCTCTATGGCAAAAAGGCGTGAATCGCGTTCGTCAAGTTCCTGACCTATGGCTAAGATTTTTCTGATGATGTCAAGACTTCCCCGGTCTACTAATTTTCGTGCATTTTTCAGCAAATTCTTGGATTGGGTTGACAGGCCTGGCGTATTGTAGATCTTCAACAACACGTCTTTGGCTGCTGTGGCCTTGTCGCCGGCTCTTGAGTTGTTGATGCGTACAAAGTATTGGTTGTAGGCCTTGATGGCGTCTGCCGTCAGCTGCTGCCAATTGTCGGGCAATGGGACACGCCCGGCATTTTCGTCTACGCGCATATCTTCAAGCAGTTCGAGCAGGGAGATAATCTGTGCATTATTCTCGGCGTCTATCCTGATGGCAAGTCTTGCGGAGCGTGGTGCCTTGACGATGAAGTATGCCGTACCGCTTGCTGCCTGTGCTATCTGCCAGTCTTCGTCGGCTTGCTGTATCTGCTGATAGCGTTCCGGGTGAGCATCTTTGTATTGCTTCAACTCATACACGTATTTCTGCAGGGGGGATTCTTCTCCGTCGACGGCCTTTGCTATATCGTAGTGCACGATGCTTTCGTCTTGCGAGAAGATTCTGCTGTCTTCGCCAAAGAGGACGTGGAAGGATTGCAATTTGGTGTGTGCCTTGCGTACTAACTGTATCTGTGCATCTCCTTCGGCACTTGGCATGAAGTTATAGACGTAGACGTAGGGCTCCTTGCTGCCGATGCGGTTTACGCGTCCGATGCGTTGCATCAGGCGGGTAGAGTTCCACGGAGTGTCGTAGTTCAGAATGACATTGGCACGATGAAGGTTTACGCCTTCGGCGAGTACTTCTGTCGTAATGATGACGTCGTAGTCGTCCTTCCATTCTCCTGCGTAGTTGGCATCAAAGTTTTCCTCTATCGTATGTTCCATCTCGTCGCGATTGGCGGCCGTGATGACAAGGACTTTATAGCCTTTGGCCTTGACGGCTCTCGCAAGAGTCTGAACTGTATCTACGGCCTCTGAGAAGATGACTAATTTCCCGGAAGTGTTCTTTTGGGGATTAAACAGTTCTGGCTTGATACTTTCCTTGAATGTGTCAAACTTCGGGTCTTGTGAGTTTCTCGCCCAACGGTCGTAAAGATTGGATATAAGGCGATAGTCTTCTTTCAGCTGGTCGAAGTATTCCTCTTTGAAATCTTTGCGATGATATTCGGCATTCTGCCCTTTTTCGTTGCGTCCTTGTTCTGTCAGCTTTTTGATCTTGGCTCTGATGTCTTGCACACATTCGTCGAACGTGATGCGCTTGCCGCACTTCCGGGTTTTGGCTTCGCAGTCAAGCTCCTTGTTTACGTCAATTTGCGGACAGACGAATATGGTGTCGTTCTCCCACATCCTAATCATGTTCTCGGTATAGCGGCGCAGGTTTAGCAGGGATTGGGTAAAGGCGGTAAACGAGCTTTCGAGTCGCTTTACGAGGAGTATCTGCATGATTGTGGCAAGCTGTTTTGCCACGTCGTCGACTCCACGGTTGCCTCGACCTGTGTGTTTCTTTTCGTTGGCCGGGTCTGCGAAATATTCAATGGCACGATAACGGAAATACTTGAGCCATTCGTTTGTCTGCAGCTTTTCGTCTTCTGTCGGAGCTATTATTGTCATGGTGTCTGAGAAGAGTTGTGCCAGCTCGTCGTCCATGACGTATTCGAGGTTGTTCGGACCTACGATTTTGGGGAACACAAGTCTTTGCGACTCCATGTCTTCCTTGTAGTATTTTTCTACATCTGTCCTTGTGCGGCGTTCGAGGATATCACTCAGCACGCAGTCACGCAGGCGCATGGAGACTGCGTCAAGACGTTGACGGCGTTCTTCTGCCGGAATCTTGTTGCGACGGTCTATGAGCTGTTCGTATTCTCGGTTTACGTCTGTAAAGAATCTTTCGAGATTGCCTCTCTCGGCTTTCTTCAGGGTGCTGTCGTTGTGATTGCGCTCGAAGAGATATATCTGGTTTTTCAGATCGTTTGGGCAGTTGTTCTGCGGTGTGGCTGAGAGAAGTCCTACGTATGGATATACTCCTGTGTCAGAGCCTATCTTCTGTATCAGTTCGTCAAGTGACTGATACATCATTGTGGTATTGTTGCGGAATTTATGACTTTCGTCAACGATGATGAGGCCATAGTTTTTTTCTTGTAGCGTTGCTCCGAAATCGCCTGAGTCGCTACTGTCATCATCGTCATTCTCCCAAGCGTCATCTTCTGCCACATTTCCGATGCGTCCTGTCGTGATGAAATCTATGTATGACGCAATCTTTTCGCCTGAATCCTTGTCAAACATGGCTATGGTCTTCTTCCAACCCGATTGAATGGCTGGAGGGGTGACGACCAGAACCTTTCGCTCTCGTCCGTCGTCTTCGGGTACTGAGAGGAAATGCTTGATGATAAGCGTGCCTATAATCGTCTTGCCAAGCCCTACAACATCTGCAAGCATAAAACCGCCGTGTTCGTGCATGATGCTGACACATCGCTTGACGGCTTCGATCTGGTACTCCAGCCTGTGGACGTTGGCTGGCAGATAGGCCTCAATCTGCTGCCCGAGCGACATGTCGACTATGTCGCCAAACTTGATTTGCAGGAGTTTTATGTATTGCTCGTATGGGCTGAACGGCTCTTCTTTTGCTGCATTCTCTTTATCTTCTTCTACCTTCTTGGCGATGGGAGCTTGCTTCAGGACCTGTTCGAGAAACTCTTTGTTCCAGGGCTCTGAGATATTCCACTTCTCGTCAAACCATTGTAGGTGGGTCTTATGGTTCGGTATGGGCGTCGTTGACAGCACCTTTGTCACGTCAGTTTCGAGATAATTGAGTTCTGCGTTGCCTTGCAGACCTTTCTGTGTGAAGTTGGAACTGCCTATCAGACCGTAGCCTTTGCCTACATTCAGACCGTCAAAGATGTAGCATTTCGAGTGGAGGAACTGTGTCTCGTCTTCTTCGTTCTTTCGGAAGATGCGTATTTGTATCTTGGAATCCTCTCGTTCTGTACAGAAGTCCAAAAGCAGACGTACCGCATTCTCATACTCTTCCTTCGGCTCTAATTCGCACAGATCTGTACGTATGAAGTCGGCAGGATAGTTCTTGTCCTTATATTTGGGATTCTTGACCTGCGAAGCATATACGTAGGGGTCCTTGCCTATGAGAAGAAACAGCCTGGTTCCTTCTTTTTCGAGAAAGGTCTTGATGTCATCTGTCAACAGCGCAAGTCCCGGTATATCCCAATAGCCCGTTGCTATCTTGACGGTTTTTATGTCTTGTAGCGAAAGACATTCTTTCAATGTATGGAGCATCGAAAGTTGTTCTGTCGAGTTGTCTATGAGAGTATTATTCATACGATTTCTTTATAAATGGGAGCGTTTTTTGGTTTGAAGCACTTTGCGTGAGAACAAATTTACTAAAAAATAATCATTTCATGGGCTTTGGCTGTATTTATTTTCCCTTATTCTTCATGTACAAGTCTCTTTTGGCTCTTTGCTACGGAGATTTGGTACCTGTGTAGGGTCTAAAAGAGGGATTGGATTATATTTACCTCTATAGAAAAGATGGGTCGTTGACAGAGGGTAGTGACAGTTGTGACGGTGTTACAATTATTAAAATCAGCATTACAATTCCCTTTATATAGTATATAATTAATTAATATATAAATATATATATATAGTATAGAAGAATGTCACACCCGGAAAAAAGTTTTGTAATTTCTGTAATTGTCACAAAACGCCCTCTCTACTTCTCTCTAATAGGTTAATTAATAGCAAGATAGTGTTCGCTTTGTCTGTTACACACAAGTCCTTTAGCCTTGCATGAGGGGGCGAAAAGGGGGTATTTTCACTCTATGAGGCCTCGTCTGACATGGTCTGGAACTGCCTCAGAAGCCCAAATACTTGTTTCTGCGCCTCAAAGGAGTTCTGTCTTCAAAGTACAAAACTGGGCAAAACGGCACTTTTAGGGTAAATAGTGTGGGTAGAGTCGCTCTTTCAGAACAAAAGCGTCAGAAAACTGCGTTTTTACTTTTCTCGCGTCGCGTTTTATAAATTCAGGTCTCGTGTTTTGTTATTTTGTTGTTTGGTTGTTTAGTTGTTTGGTTGTTTAGTTGGTTCTAACGACTATCCTCAGGCAGATGACAAATCGACTAACCACAGCCAGATGACAAAACAACCAAACAACAATCAACCAACTAAACAACTAAACAACAAAAAAACAAAAAAACAAAAAAATTTGCTTTTCCGCTCGCTTATTCGTAACTTTGCAGAGGAATGAGAGAATATGAGATTGCTTTTAAGGTGAGAGTGTGCAGCGTGGCGGAGCTTGATGCCCGCGATGCTGAGCTCATAGATGCTGCTATGCGAGCCACGGAGACCAGCTATAGTCCGTACAGCCATTTTGAGGTTGGGGCGGCTATCAGGCTGGAGAGCGGCGAGATTGTCATGGGTAGCAATCAGGAGAATGCTTCGTACCCTGTGGGGTGCTGTGCTGAACGTACGGCTTTGTTTTGGTGCGGTGCTAACCGTCGCGACGAGGTCATCGAGGCTCTTGCTATTGCGGCTCGTACGGGGGGCGAGTTTACGGGCGATGTGACGGGGCCTTGCGGCATGTGTCGTCAGGCGTTGATTGAGGTGGAGCACAAGCAGGGGTCGCCTATACGTCTCTTGCTCTATGGGACAAAGGGGGTTCACGTCGTGGAGAGCATCGAAAGCATCGTGCCTTTCAGCTTTTATTCAGATAGTCTTAGTTTATGATTACACTTTCGAATATTTGTGTACAGTTCGGCAAGAGAGTGCTGTACAAGGATGTGAACATGAAGTTCACGAATGGTAACATCTATGGTGTTATTGGTGCCAACGGGGCGGGCAAGTCTACGCTGCTGAAGGCTATTAGTGGTGAGTTGGAGCCTACTAAGGGTAGTGTGGAGCTTGGGGCTGGCGAGCGTCTGAGTGTGCTTAGTCAGGATCACTTCCAGTATGATCAGGAGACGGTGCTCAACACGGTTCTCATGGGGCATACGACGATGTGGGAGGTTATGAAGGAGCGTGAGGCTCTGTATTCGAAGTCTGACTTTACGGACGAGGACGGTATTCGTGTGGCTGAGCTTGAGGACAAGTTTGCCGAGATGGGCGGATACACGGCGGAGAGCGATGCTGCGGCTTTGCTGAGCGGTCTGGGTATAAAGGAGGATAAGCATTATCAGCTCATGGGCGAGCTCTCGGGCAAGGAGAAGGTGCGTGTGATGCTGGCAAAGGCTCTTTTTGGCAATCCTGACAACTTGCTGCTCGATGAGCCTACGAATGATCTCGACCTCGACACGGTTCAATGGCTTGAGGGATATCTGAGCGAGTTTGAGCATACGGTGTTGGTGGTGAGCCATGACCGTCACTTCCTCGATAGTGTTTGTACGCATACGGTGGATATTGATTTTGGCAAGGTGACGATGTTTGCTGGCAACTATTCGTTCTGGTATGAGTCTTCGCAGCTGGCTTTGCGTCAGGCGCAGAATCAGAAGGCTAAGGCTGAGGAGAAGAAGAGGGAGCTGGAGGAGTTTATACGTCGTTTTAGCGCGAATGTGGCTAAGAGCAAGCAGACGACTTCGCGCAAGAAGATGCTCGAAAAGCTCAACGTCGATGACATTCAGCCCTCTACGCGTAAGTACCCGGGGATCATCTTCCAGATGGAGCGTGAGCCTGGCAACCAGATTCTTGAGGTGAAGGATCTCAAGGCTACGATGGACGACGGGACGGTGTTGTTCGATCATGTCAGCTTTAACATAGAGAAGGGCGAGAAGGTGGTGTTCCTCTCGCATGACCCGCGTGCGATGACGGCTTTGTTTGAGATTATCAACGGCAACCGCGAGGCTCAGGGGGGCTCGTTCAGTTGGGGTGTGACGATTACTACGGCCTATCTGCCGGTGGACAATACGGAGTTTTTCCAGAGTGAGAAGAATCTGGTGGACTGGCTGAGCCAGTATGGTGAGGGCAACGAGGTTTACTTCAAGGGTTTCCTCGGGCGTATGCTCTTCTCGGGCGAGGAGGTGCTTAAGAAGGTGAATGTGTTGTCGGGCGGTGAGAAGATGCGTTGTATGATAGCGCGTATGCAGCTCAAGAATGCTAATTGCCTGATCTTGGACACGCCGACGAACCATCTTGACCTTGAGTCGATTCAGGCTTTCAACAATAATTTGAAGTTGTTTAAGGGTAATATCTTGTTCTCAAGTCATGACCATGAGTTTATCCAGACGGTGGCTAACCGTATCATCGAGCTTACTCCGAATGGTACGATTGACAAGCTGATGGAGTACGATGAGTATATCTCGGACGAGAAAATCAAGGAGGCTAAGGAGAGGCTTTACTCTTGATTTGGCATTTTATCAGTCATTTTGTCATAAGGAGTGTGTCACTTTGACGTGTGGCACGCTCTTTGTGTCATATTTGTAGTAATAATAATAATCTTATCATGACAGACGAAAAGAATACTGAGAAGGATATGGAGTTGAATACGGAGGAGGTCAAGAATCAGGAGAATGCTGCTGAGGGGCAGGAGAATGTTGCTGCGCCTCAGGAGGCTGCTGCTGAGGAGTCTGCGCCTCAGGAGGATCCTCTCGAGGTGGCTCAGGCGGAGATTGCCGACCTGAAGAAGCAGTTGCTCTACAAGATTGCTGAGTTTGACAACTACCGCAAGCGTACGATGTCGGAGAAGGCTGACTTGATTCTCAACGGTGGCGCGAAGGTGCTGGGTGCTATATTGCCTGTGATGGACGATATGGAGCGTGCTCTCGACCAGATGAAGAAGGCTGAGGATATGGCTTCGGTCATCGAGGGGGTTGAGCTCATTCGCAAGAAGTTCCTTTCTATTCTCGAAAAGCAGGGGGTCAAGCCTATTGAGACTGAGGGCCTGGACTTTGATGTCGACTTGCATGAGGCTATCGCCCAGCTGCCTGCTCCTTCGCCTGAGATGAAGAACAAGATCATGGACTGTACGCTCAAGGGCTATATGCTCAACGACAAGGTGTTGAGACATTCGCAGGTCGTGGTGGCGATGTAATGTAAGTAAATTATATTATCTGTATACAATATGGCACAGAGAGATCCATACGAGGTGCTCGGGGTCGCCAAGACTGCGAGCGATGCTGAGATAAAGTCGGCCTACAAGAAGGCTGCCATCAAATATCATCCTGACCGCCAGACGGGCAAGTCGGAGGCGGAGAAGAAGGAGGCGGAGGAGAAGTTTAAGGAGGCTGCCGAGGCTTACGACATTCTGCGCGACCCCGACAAGAGGGCTCGCTACGACCAGTATGGCTTTGCTGGCATGGGGGGTGCCGGCGGTTTCGGCGGTGGTGCCGGATTTGACATCAACGATATTCTCAACAGCGTGTTTGGCTCGGGCTTCAATTTCGGTGGCTTCAGCGGCGGCGGTGGCTTTGAGGACTTTTTCGGTGGTGGCGGTCGTAGCCGTGGTCCGCAGCAGCATCAGGGCGGAGACTTGCGCCTGAAGGTGCGTCTGACGCTTGAGGAGGTCAGCAAGGGCTGTACGAAGAAGTTTAAGGTCAAGAAGAATGTCACTTGCCAACATTGTCATGGCTCGGGTAGCGAGGACGGCAAGACGGATACGTGCGGTACGTGTCATGGCTCGGGCTATGTGGTGCGCACGATGAAGACTATGTTTGGCGCCATGCAGCAGCAGAGTGTCTGCAGCAATTGTGGTGGTACGGGCAGGGTCATCAAGCACAAGTGTTCGCATTGTCAGGGCACGGGTGTTGTCATGGGCGAGGAGGTGGTCGAGGTGCAGATTCCGGCTGGTGTGCAGGACGGTATGGTTCTGACCGTACAGGGCAAGGGTCATGCTGGTCGCAACAATGGTATCAGCGGCGACATTCAGGTGTATATCGAGATTGAGTCTCATGCCGAGCTGCAACGCAACGGGGACGACTTGTACTACAACTTGCTGCTCGACTTGCCTACGGCTATGCTCGGTGGTTCTGCTGAGATTCCTACGATCGACGGTAGGGTGAAGATTAGGATTGAGCCTGGTACGCAGCCTGGCAAGATTGTGAGACTTCGTGGCAAGGGTCTGCCTGCTTTGCGTGGCTATGGCAATGGTTATGGTGACCTTATCGTGAATATCTCGGTTTATATCCCTGAGCATCTCACGAAGGACGAGAGGGAGACGCTTGAAAAGATGAGGGATAGTGAGAGCTTTAAGCCGAGCGTGCAGACCAAGCAGACTTTCTTCCAGAAGTTTAAGAATCTTTTCAACTAAGTGTAGTACTCACACATATATATATTGATGATGACGTATTCGCAGGCTATTGAATATTTGTACAACTCAGCCCCGTTGTTTCAGAACATCGGGGCTGGTGCTTATAAGGAGGGGTTGTCTAATACTCTTGCGCTCGATGTGCATTTCGCTCACCCGCATCGCTCGTATCGTACGATTCATGTGGCTGGTACTAATGGCAAGGGGAGCACGTCTCATACGCTGGCTGCCATTCTACAGAGGGCGGGCTATCGTGTGGGGCTCTATACGAGTCCGCATCTCGTGGACTTCCGCGAGCGTATACGGGTGAATGGGGCGATGATTCCACGCGAGCGTGTGGTGGACTTTGTCGAGCATGAGCGTGATTTCTTTGAGCCTCTGCACCCTTCGTTTTTTGAGCTGACGACGGCGCTTGCTTTCAAGTATTTTGAGGAGGAGGGGGTGGATGTTGCTGTAATTGAGGTCGGACTCGGCGGAAGGCTGGACTGTACGAATATCATCTCGCCTGTTTTGTCTGTCATCACGAACATCAGCTTCGACCATGTCCAGCTGCTTGGCGACACCTTGCCTAAGATTGCTGCGGAGAAGGCTGGGATTATCAAACCTGGGGTTCCGGTGGTGATCGGTGAGACTGGAGGTGTACTTGAGGTTAGGGAGGTTTTTGCTAAGAAAGCCAAAGAGTTGGGGTGTAGGATTGTGTTTGCCGACGAGGTTTATCACGAGCCTGTGGAGAGCCAGCTGAGGGGCTTGTGTCAGGAGAGGAACACGCAGACGGTGCTGACGGCGGTGGAGTGTCTGAGGGGCTGTCTCGATATTTCTGACGATGCTGTGCGCGAGGGCTTTGCTCATGTCTGCGACTTGACGGGGCTGATGGGGCGTTGGCAGGTGGTCGGTCGTGAGCCTTTGGTCATTTGCGATACGGGGCACAACGTCGGGGGGTGGTCATATCTTGCGGAGCAGCTGTCGGCATACGAGAATCTTCATGTGGTCATCGGCATGGTGTCGGACAAGGACGTGAGTCATGTGCTTTCGCTCTTGCCGCGCAAGGCGAGGTATTATTTCACACAGGCGAGCGTCAGGAGGGCTATGCCGGTGGAGGATTTTGCGCGTCTTGCTGAGGCGCAGGGCTTGCATGGCGTGTGTCACGAGAGGGTGGCTGATGCGTATGACGATGCTTGTCGTTGTGCAGGGACTGATGGGGTGGTCTTTGTGGGTGGCAGCACGTTTGTCGTGGCGGATTTGCTCTCGTACTTGACGCAAAAAACCTGATTTGGGGCGAAAGTAGGCTTAAATCCTTGCATTTTTCCTTTGTTAAAAGTTGGAAGAGATGTTTATTTTTTGTATATTTGCAACACGAACAATCTAATCTAACCGTATACTCAATGGAAAAGGCATTGATTTCTGGTCTGAAGCGCGAAGACTTTCAGACCGAGGTGCAGGGCAGGAAGACTGACTTGTACACTTTGACTAACGCCAATGGGATGGAGGTTTCCATCACCAACTATGGCGGTTCACTTGTGGCCATCATGGTTCCCGACAAAGAGGGCATGATGGCCAATGTTATCCAGGGGCATGACAACATCAAGGACTGTATCGAGAGTCCGGAGCCGTTTCTGAGCACTCTCGTTGGCCGTTATGGCAACCGTATCTGCCGTGGCAGGTTTACGCTCAACGGCAAGGAGTACAGCCTCAAAATCAATAATGGCCCTAACCACTTGCATGGTGGTCCTACAGGGTTCCACGCTCGTGTGTGGGACGCGGAGCAAATCAACGAGCAGGAGCTCGTCTTGCGCTACGTTTCTGCATACTATGAGGAGGGCTTCCCGGGCGAGCTGAGCATGACGGTCAAGTATTCGCTCACGGACGATGATGAGCTGGTTATCGACTATCGTGGCACGACGAACAAGAAGACTGTCGTCAATATGACGAGCCATGGTTTCTTCTCGCTCACGGGTATCGGTACTCCTACTCCTTCGCAGCTCGATTGTATTCTGACTATCAATGCCGACTATTTCATACCTATCGACGAGAATAGCATTCCGACTGGTGAGATTCTTAAGGTCGAGGGCACTCCGTTTGATTTCCGCTTGCCTAAGCCTATTGGCAAGGATATTGATGCTGTGGACGAGCAGATCAAGAATGGTGCGGGATATGACCATTGCTACGTGCTCAACAAGAGGGAGCCTGGAGAATTGTCTCTTGCTGCTACGCTCTACGAGCCGGTCAGCGGACGTGTCATGGAGACGTGGACTACGGAGCCGGGAGTGCAGTTCTATTCTGACAACTGGGCTGACGGCTACAAGGGACAGCATGGGGCTACGTTTGGAAAACATTCTGGCATGTGTTTTGAGGCGCAGCATTTCCCCGACACGCCTAATCACCCTTACTTCCCGAGCTGTGTGCTGAAGCCTGGTGAGGTGTATACTCAGAAGACTGTATATAAATTCTCTGTAAAATAGTATATTAAGACGTATTTCCTAAACAAATAATCTAAACAAATATTCTTTTATTTATGGCTAAACAAGCAAAACAATGGGGTGCGATTATCGTGATGATTGCGCTCTTCGCGATGATTGCTTTCGTGACGAATTTGTGCTCACCTATGGCGACCATCATCAAGAATCAAGGTGAGATTTCCAACTTGCTGGCTCAGATTGGTAACTATGGTAATTTTGTCGCATACCTCGTCATGGGTATACCCTCT
This sequence comes from uncultured Prevotellaceae bacterium, assembly GCA_945932615.1. GTDB lineage: Bacteria > Bacteroidota > Bacteroidia > Bacteroidales > Bacteroidaceae > Physcousia. The sequence continues at coordinate 13,081 of CAMEQD010000005.1, forward strand.
GGTATGCTCATCGCAAAGTATGGCTACAAGAAGACGGCTCTCATCGGTCTTTGTGTAGGTATCGTGGGTATACTTATCCAATGGGCAAGCGGTCTGTTTGACCCTCAGACTGATGGTGTTGGTACTATCTTTGCTGTATATCTGTTGGGTGCATTCCTCGCTGGTCTTTGCATGTGTATTCTCAACTGTGTGGTCAACCCTATGCTCAATATCCTCGGTGGTGGTGGCAATGGTGGCAACCAGTTAATTCAGATAGGTGGTGTGTTCAACTCTGCTGCTGCCGTGGGTTGCTATATCCTTATGGGTGCGCTCATTGGCGAGGCTGCCAAGGCCAAGATGTCTGACGCTACTCCTGCCTTGATGATTGCTCTCGTCGTATTCGTGATTGCTTTCGTGGTAATCTGCTTCACCAAGATTCAGGAGCCTGAGCAGAACCCCGTTCAGCTCGACATGATTCCTAAAGCTCTTTCACATCGTCACTTTGCTCTCGGCGCACTTGCTATTTTCTTGTATATGGGTATTGAGGTGGGCGTGCCTAACTTCGTCAACTTGTATCTCATCGACACGGGTATCCCTGCTGCTACGGCCGGTCTGCTCGTTGCGGTATACTGGGCAAGCATGATGATTGGACGTTTCGTTGGTGCGAGCATTGGCTCAAAGGTCAGCGCGCGCGCTATGATTACTACCGTAAGTATCGCTACGCTCATACTCGTGGGCTTCGGCATGTATGCTCCGACTGATACTCTCGTTCCGTTCCCGGGTGTGAACTGGGCTACGTTGGAGTTCATCACTCAGGATGTGCCTGTTGGCATCTTTGCTATGCTGCTGGTTGGCTTGTGTACTTCTGTCATGTGGGGTGCAATCTTCAACATGGCTGTTGAGGGGCTTGGCAAGCTTACTGCCATCGCTTCTGGTATCTTCATGACCATGGTATTCGGCTGTGCGGTAATGATGGGCATTCAGGCACGTGTGGCAGATATGTTTGGCTACATACCAAGCTTCTGGGTAGTAATGTTCTGCGCTGCCTACTTGCTCTTCTACGCTCAGATCGGCAGCCGTATTTCTAAAAAGTAACCTAATTCTAACCTTTTAATTCCTATAATATTATGAGACTTACAATCGACGATGTCAGAAGCCGCTTTATCAAGCATTTCGATGGCACAACTGGTAGTGTATATGCTTCACCGGGTCGTATAAACCTCATCGGTGAGCACACGGACTATAACAACGGTTTCGTATTCCCAGGTGCTGTACAGCAGGGTATGATTGCTGAAATCAAACCTAACGGCACTCGTAGCGTCAACGCTTATTCTATCGACCTCAAGGATAAGGTGACTTTCTCTCTCGATGACCCTGATGGCCCTAAGGCTACATGGGCTCGATACATCTTCGGCGTATGTCGCGAGATGATGGCTCTCGGCGTTCCTGTGGAGGGCTTCAATACGGCTTTCGCCGGCGATGTGCCTCTCGGTGCTGGTATGAGTTCGAGTGCTGCTCTTGAGAGTTGCTTTGCTTTTGCTCTCAATGACCTCTGGGGCGAGAACAAGATTGAGAAGATGGAACTGGCTCGCGTAGGTCAGCGTACGGAGCACAAGTATATCGGCTGCAACTGCGGAATAATGGATCAGTTCGCTTCTGTATTTGGCAAGGCTGGCAGCTTGATGCGTTTGGACTGCCGCAGCGGCGAATTTGCTTATTTCCCATGGAATCCGAAGGGCTACAAGCTCGTGCTGGTCAACTCTTGCGTGAAGCACGAACTGGCTGGCTCTCCATACAACGAACGCCGTCTCTCTTGCGAGCGCGTGGCTGCTGTTATCCACTCTTATCACCCTGAGGTGGAGACTCTGCGTGATGCTAACATGGCTTTGCTCGACGAGGTCAAGGCTGAGGTCAGCGAGGAGGACTACAAGCGCGCACGCTATGTCATCGGCGAGGTAGACCGCGTGCTGGCTGTCTGCGACGCTCTCGAACGTGGCGACTACGAGACTGTCGGACAGAAGATGTATGAGACTCACTTCGGCCTCTCTAAGGAGTATGAGGTAAGCTGCGAGGAGCTCGACTTCCTCAACGATATTGCCAAGGACGAGGGCGTGACGGGCTCACGTATCATGGGTGGCGGCTTCGGCGGCTGTACCATCAACCTCGTTGCTGACGAGTTGTATGACAATTTCGTCAAGGTGGTCAAGGAGAAATATGCTGCAAAATATGGTAAGGAACCTATCGTCATAGACGTGGTGATCGGCGATGGCAGCCGCAAGCTTTGCTAAGTTTCTGTTTCTGATTTGATATCTGATTTTCCCCCTCATTCGTGATTACGTTGAGGGGGTTTTTGCTGCTTGTCGGTGCGTATTTTCTGACATAAGGTAAAAAAGTGTTTGTCAGACACCTCTTATAATAAATTTTTTAGCTATATTTGTGGGCGATTATGAACTATACTGCAAGCGACAATCTGCACTACTACTCGGACGAGAAGAAATTTCTTGTCGCAACGGACTGTGTCATTTTCGGTTTTGAGGTCGACAAGCTCAAGGTCCTGTTTCAGAGGCGTACCATCGAGCCGAACTTGGGCTGCCCTACTCCGCTCGGCGGTTTTGTCAAGGACGATGAGTCGGTAGACGATGCAGCTTATCGTATCCTCAACGAGCGTACTGGCATCAAGAATATTTACCTCAGCCAGGTGGAGACTTTCGGAGCGATAGACCGCGACCCGGGGGCACGTGTCATCAGCGTGGTGTACTGCGCTCTTATCGACAAGCTCAAGCATAGCGTGAGCCTGATGAACCGGTACCAATGCCAATGGTATGACATAGACCGGCTTCCGGAGCTTTATTTTGACCATAGCGAGATGGTAGAGAAGGCGTTGGCTTATCTGCGCGATGCTATCAGCCACTCTCCTATCGCGCTCAACCTGCTGCCAAGATACTTTACCCTCACCAATCTTCAGAAGCTCTATGAGTCTATTCTGGGCAGGGAGCTCGACAAGCGTAACTTCCGCAAGCGCATCGGCGAGATGCCGTACTTCGTCAAGACTGACAGGATCGACAAGTCGAGCAGCAAACGGGGCGCGTGTCTATATACTTTCGACAAGAAGATGTACAGGAATATCGGTAATTTCCACATCTGACGACTTCTCTCCTACCCCACCCGACAACGCAAATTGGATAAATCATTAAACATCAAAATATGACATCTATTGAGACAATGAACAAAGTTGCCGACAACATACGTATCCTGTCGGTAGCGATGGTCGAAAAAGCCAAGAGCGGCCACCCTGGAGGAGCGATGGGCGGCGCAGATTTTATCAATGTACTCTACGGCGAATACCTGAAGTACGACCCTGAGAACCCTCTCTGGGTTGGACGCGACCGTTTCTTCCTCGATCCTGGTCACATGTCGCCTATGCTTTATGCTCAGCTTACTCTCACGGGGCATTACTCTCTCGATGAGCTCAAGCAGTTGCGCCAATGGCAGTCTCCCACTCCGGGACACCCTGAGCTCAACTATGCACGCGGCATCGAGAATTCATCGGGTCCGCTCGGTCAGGGGCATACTTATGCCGTCGGAGCGGCTATAGCGGCTAAGGCTCTCTATGCTCGCACGGGCAACCCGACCTTCCGTCAGGAGACCATCTATGCTTATATCTCGGACGGTGGCATACAGGAGGAAATCTCACAGGGTTCTGCCCGTATGGCAGGCACGCTCGGTCTGGACAACCTTGTCATGTTTTATGATGCCAACGATATCCAGCTCTCTACCGAGACCGCTCTGGTAGATACTGAAGATACTGCCATGAAGTATCGTGCATTTGGCTGGGAAGTAATCGAAATCGACGGCAACGATGTGGCTGAGATTCGTAAGGCTCTCAGCATGGCACAGACCGTCACGGGCAAGCCTACGCTCATCATCGGACATTGTGTCATGGGCAAGGGTGCTCTCAAGGCTGATGGTACCAGCTACGAGCGTAGCTGTTCTACTCACGGAGCTCCGCTCGGAGGCGATGCTTACCGCAATACGGTAAAGAATCTTGGTGGTGATCCTGATGATGCTTTCGTTATCTGGCAGGAATCTGAGCAGCTCTATGCACGACGTCGTCAGGAGTTGTTGCAGATAGTCGCTGCACGTCATGCTGAGGAGTCTGAGTGGGCTTCGCAACACCCTGACAAGGCTCAGATGCAGGACGACTGGTTTGCTGGACGCCTGCCTCAGATTCCTTGGGACAGCATCGTACAGAAGCAGGGCGATCCGACGCGTAATGCTTCGAGTGCTTGCCTCTCGCTCCTTGCCAAGACTGTCCCCAATATGATAGTCAGCAGCGCCGACCTCTGCAATTCTGACAAGACGGACGGCTTTATCAAAGGCGGGGCTACCGTCATCACTCGCGACAATTTTGCTGGTGGTTTCCTTCAGGCTGGTGTGGCTGAGCTTACTATGGCGTGCGTCTGCATAGGTATCACCCTCCATGGTGGTATGCTTGCTGCCTGTGGTACTTTCTTCGTTTTCTCTGACTATATGAAGCCTGCTATTCGTATGGCGGCTCTCATGCAGCTTCCTGTCAAGTTTATCTGGAGTCATGATGCTTTCCGTGTGGGCGAAGATGGTCCTACTCATGAGCCCGTAGAGCAGGAAGCGCAGATTCGTCTCATGGAGAAGATGAAAAACCATGCTGGCAAGAACTCTATGCTCGTACTCCGTCCTGCTGATTGTAATGCTACGACAGTATGCTGGGCTATGGCTATGGAGAATATGGATACGCCTACGGCTCTCATTCTCTCACGTCAGAATATCGAACCGCTCCCAGCTGGTACTCCGTATGAGCTCGCTCGCAAGGGTGCATACATCAGCGCAGAGAGCGATCCTAATCCTGATGTGATTCTTGTAGGCAACGGTTCTGAGGTAAGTACTCTCATAGCTGGTGCTCGTCTGCTGCGCAAGGATGGCTACAAGGTGCGTGTGGTGAGCGCGCCAAGCGAGGGCGTATTCCGCCAGCAGCCTATCGAATACCAGCGTGAACTCTTCCCGATTGGTAGCAAGGTCTTCGGTCTGTCAGCTGGACTGCCCGTCAATCTGCAGGGCTTCCTCATAGGTGCTCACCCCGACAGCTTCATCTACGGTCTGGACTCGTTCGGCTTCTCTGCTCCATATAAGGTCCTCGACGAAAAGCTCGGTTATACAGCAGAAAACGTCTACAAGCAGGTAAAGACGATATTGTAGGGAGGTTGTTTGGTGATTTGGTTGTTTGGTTGTTTTGTTGGTTCTAACGACTTTCAACAAGTGATAGGACACCCAACCAAACGACTAAACAACAAAACACCCAATCAACAAAACACCCAACCAAACGACAAAATAACTAAAAAACCAAACAACAAAAATGATAGGCATAGCATCAGACCACGCGGCCTTTCCGCTCAAGCAGTTTGTCAAGCAGTATCTTGATGAGAAGGGCATCCCATACAAAGACTATGGCACTCTCACGCCTGAGAGTTGCAATTATGCTACTTATGGCCATGCTTTGGCTCAGGGTATAGAAAACGGCGAGGTATATCCAGGTATAGCCATGTGTGGTTCTGGCGAGGGTATATCCATGACTCTCAACAAGCATCAGGGCATACGTGCTGGACTTTGCTGGACTCCTGAGATTGCTCACCTCACACGTCAGCACAACGATGCCAACGTTTTGGTCATGCCCGGACGTTTCATCGACAACGAGACTGCACGTCAGATAATGGACGAGTTTCTCAACACTCCTTTCGAGGGTGGCAGACACGAAGAGCGTATTGCAGCCATACCGTTACAGAAATGACAGTTACAGAAATGACAGATAGCATTTAATTCAAAAAACACATTTTTATACTATAATGACAGTAGGCGATAAAATTCCAGACGTCCTTGGCATAGATCAGGACGGGCGCGAAATCAAGTCAAGCGACTATCGCGGACGCAAGCTCATACTCTACAGCTACCCCAAAGCTAATACGAGTGGTTGCACGGCTGAGGCTTGCTCTCTTCAGGCTCACAAGGCAGAACTTGCAGCAGCGGGCTATGACATCATCGGGGTCAGCAAGGACAAGCAGGCTCTTCAAAAGAAGTTTGCCGATGCTCAGGGGCTTGACTTTCCTCTCATAGCCGATACGGAGACGACTCTATTGCAGCAACTCGGCTGCTGGGGTGAGAAGGTGGCATGTGGCCGTCGCACCATAGGCACTCTCCGCACGACTTACCTCGTCAACGAGGAGGGCATCATCGAAAAGATTTTTACTCCCAAAGAAATCAAGACCAAGATTCACGCAGAGCAGATACTTGCTTTCATCAACCGATGAAAAGAATATTGTTTATACTGACGTTGACGCTGGCAGCCATAATGCCGGCGTCAGCCCAAAACGACAAGGACAAGTCGTGGTTGTACCACGACACTATCAACGAGCCTCTCTTCATCATGAGAGAACTGCTCGTCACCCCCGACGGGAGTGACCCCGTCACCTATATCCTCGACAACGTCTACCGCAAAGCCAAAGAAAACCGCAAGCGGCTCAACTATACTGCCAATGCCGACATCAGCGTCATGGTACGCGATGTAGACATCATTCCAGAGATTGCCCCAAAGACCCTCATGTTTGCCGCTCAGATGTATCTGCGCACCAAGGGGCTATGGGGCTTGTTCAACTATGCCATGTCGCGCCCGACTACCGAGGTGTATCTGCAGACTACACATACTGCCCACAACGGCAAAATGCAATATGGCAAAGGCAAGATACTCCAAGGCCCCTCTGACATGAAGGAGAAGATCCAGCGTCAGCTCTTCGACTTATGCGAGTTCGACCTTTTTGACGAGCTCTATGGCGAGAACACTCTATGCGACCCCAAATACAGGAAAAAATTTGAAATCAAGATGGAAGGGACTTTCGAAGAGGGAGGCAAGACCATCTATATTCTCAAGGCTCGTCGCTATCACGGCGAGCTGCGCGAACGTCAGACCCTCCATATCGTCGACGGCACTTGGGGCATACGCCGTGCCGAATATACGACACGCATCTTCCGTTCGTACCGCGAATGCAAGGATATCGGCGGAGGTATCTATATGCCTTGGCGCAAAGTCGACAATCCCGTACAGTTTGACCTAAACAAGGCTATTGAGAAGGGACATCAGTTGCTCGAATCTCGCGAGAAGGTCAAACGCATGGAGCGCAAGACCCTCCAGCGGGCGGAGAAGGTATCAAAGGGCACGCGCACGTATTCCCCCATGGTCAAGATGGGATATGAGATTCACTACCGACACTAAACGACTGAAATATACAAGCATGAAACACATTAGAATAATCGTCACAACTGTTTTGTTTGGAGCCTCCCTCCTCAGCATCAAGGCTGATGCTTTGCAAGATAAAGTGGAGAATGGAATCGAAAGGACTGAGCAACTCGTAGCCTCACATCTCTGGCAAGAGGCTTTTGCCAAACTACGCGAGGCCGACACCTATGCCGAAGGACGCAACGACCTCAAGTATCTCGTCGAGAAACAGCGTTACTCTATGTATAGCCGACTCGGCAAAAAAGCCCAGATGGCAGAGAGAATAGCACGCATGGAGGCTCTGGCACGAGCTACTTCGCAAACCGACATAATCGAAGATATGCTCATAACCAAAGCCCAATGGGCTTGGCGTCAGGGTATGACCGACGTTGCGCGGAAGAGCTATACTGAGATACTCAATACTCGCTCAAACGGTAAGGATGATAACGGCAAAGAGCTATGTTTCAAACAGATGTTGCAACAGGCACGCAAGCTTCATGACCGTCCGATGGAGCAGGTCATTGGCAATATCTATGCCTCATGGCTCGACTCGATTGCAGCCATACGAGCCACGGCTGAGATACGCCTGCTCAAAGACAGCCTCGCAGAAGCGCGTCAGGACATCAGTCTCAAGCAGGACAACATCTCAGGTCAGAAATGGTGGATAGGCTTTCTCTCAATACTCGCCATAGCGTTGGCAGCAGCCCTTGCTCTCCTCACGCTCGTTTTGATTAAAAACCTACGTCTTAACTACAAGTTGCGACAAAGTCTAAAGATTAGCAACGAGTCAAACACTCAGAAGTCACACTTCATGAGCAACATCAGCCAAATGCTACAACCCTCGTTGGACAAAATTGCACAAGGTAACGACGCTCAAGCCGAAGTCAAGGCTCTCTCTACCATGTTGCATCACATAGAGCGATACATGAATCTCGAGCAGACGAGAGATGAACGCTACGAAACTTCGGAAACCAATATAGGCAAGTTGTGCGAACAGATTGTCGCGGACCATCAGCACCCCAGCGTAGAGGTACACACGGATGCTCCCAAGATTTCTTTCCCAATCAATTCGGAGTCCGTTAGCGAAGTGCTCAGTTCTATCATCAACGACGCATCTGCCCATACAGGTACACAACGTATCACCCTAAGTTTCAGAAAACGTAACCCTCATACGGCCCAGTTCCTGATAAGTGCCGCAGGCATGGAACTCAGCGAGCAGGAGCGTAGCACGATGTTTACCGCATTCTCACAGTCTGGCGGAGAGGCTCAAAACGACGGTATGCTATATCCCACTTGTGCCATAATGGCATACAAGATGGGAGGGGAGCTTACGATTGACGAAAGCTTCCACAAAGGGGTACGTTTCATGCTCGAAGTGAAAAATTAAAACAACACATATAACATACAACAAATATGTTGACATTAAAACTCATTACAGAACAGACCGAACACGTCATTGCTGGTCTTGAGAAGAAGCACTTTGCTGGAGCGCGCCAGGCAATCGAGCAGGTCATAGCCGTAGACCGCGAGCGCCGCGAGGCACAGACGCAACTCGACCAGAACCTTGCAGAGGCCAAGAAACTGGCAGGCGAGATTGGTAAGCTCATGAAGCAAGGCTTGAAAGACGATGCTGATGCGGTCAAGGCTCAGGTAGCAACACTCAAGGAGATGGGGAAAAATCTCGAAGAGAAAAAGGCACAGTCCGAACAGGAGCTGACACGCCTCCTCTGCCAAATTCCCAACATTCCCTATGACGAAGTTCCAGAAGGCAGCTGTGCCGAAGACAATTGGGTGGTCAAGTCCAACCTCAAAGAGTGTGTAGAGGGGCGTGATACGGTAGGCAACTGGGATGCAAACCCCATCATTGAGACAGCCCGACTGCCACATTGGGAACTGGCTCGCAAGTACAATCTCATAGATTTTGACCTCGGAGTCAAGATTACAGGGGCAGGATTTCCCGTATACCGCGGCATGGGAGCCCGTCTGCAACGAGCTCTTGTCAACTTCTTCCTCGACGAAGCACGCAAGAGCGGCTACGAAGAGATTATGCCACCTACAGTCGTAAACGCAGCATCGGGCTACGGCACGGGGCAACTCCCCGACAAAGAAGGGCAGATGTACCATTGTGACCTCGACGACCTCTATCTCATACCTACAGCCGAGGTACCAGTCACAAATATCTACCGCGACGTTATCCTCGACGAAAAGGATCTGCCTATCAAAAACTGCGCTTACACACAATGTTTCCGTCGTGAGGCTGGCTCGTACGGCAAGGACGTACGCGGCCTGAACCGTCTGCACGAGTTCAGCAAGATAGAAATCGTACGCATCGACACGCCCGAGCACTCAGCCGAAAGCCACAAGGAAATGCTGGCACACGTCGAGGGCCTGCTCCAAAAGCTCGAACTCCCATACCGCATACTGAGACTCTGCGGAGGAGACGCATCGTTCACATCTGCCATCTGCTACGATTTCGAGGTCTATTCCGAGGCACAGCAACGCTGGCTCGAAGTATCCTCGGTATCTAATTTCGACACCTATCAGGCCAACCGCCTCAAGTGCAGATACCGTAATGCCACGACCAGAAAAACCGAACTCTGCCACACCCTCAACGGCTCCGCTCTTGCACTCCCACGCATAGTGGCAGCCCTACTTGAGAACAACCAGACAGAAGACGGCATCAGAATCCCAGCAGCTCTCGTACCATACATGGGGACAGATATCATCAATTGAATCACAAGTTTCAAATCACAATATAGAAGAAATGTTTGAAATAGTAAGCAAGACTCAGTTTTCTGAGAAAGTATTCAAACTCGAAGTAAAAGCACCCCTTATCGCCAAGAGCCGCAAGGCAGGACATTTCGTCATCGTACGTTGCGGAGAGAAAGGCGAGCGTATGCCACTCACCATAGCTGGAGCCGATACCGACAAGGGTACCATCACCCTCGTAGTACAGAAAGTTGGACTTTCCTCTACCCGGCTCTGCGACATGGAAGTAGGACAGGAGATTACAGACGTAGTCGGTCCTCTTGGCAAAGCCACACACATCGAGAACTACGGTACAGTTCTCTGTGCAGGCGGAGGAGTAGGCACAGCCCCCATGCTCCCCATCATACAGGCACTCAAAGCTGCCGGCAACCGCGTAGTGAGCGTGATAGCAGGACGCAGCAAGGATCTCATCATACTCGAAGACGAAGTAAGAGCCTCGTCTGACGAGGTCATCATCATGACCGACGACGGCTCATACGGCGAGCAAGGCGTAGTCACCGTAGGTATGGAGAAAGTCATCCAGCGCGAGAAGGTCGACAAGTGTTTCGCCATCGGTCCGGCCATCATGATGAAGTTCTGCTGCCTTCTGACCAAGAAATACAACATCCCTACCGATGTCTCACTCAACACCATCATGGTCGACGGTACAGGTATGTGTGGAGCATGCCGAATCACCGTGGGTGGCAAGACACGTTTCGTATGCGTAGACGGTCCCGAATTTGACGGACATCAGGTAGACTTCGACGAGATGCTCAAGCGCGCAGGTTCATTCCGAGGCGTCGAGCAAGAAGAGATGAGCCACCTCGCCGCTGATTGGCAACATTGTCATGCCACCGGCACGCTCCATACCGAAGCCTCTCTCGTCAAGCAAGCGAGCGAGATGGATACCACTACTCCACTCGAAGAGCTACTCGACCGCAAAGCCCCATGGCGTGAGACCCTACGCAAGAGCATGAAGGCAAAAGACCGCACTCAGATAGAACGATGCCAGATGCCAGAGCTCGACCCCGTATATCGAGCCACAACACGATTGGAGGAAGTTAACAAAGGTCTCACCCTCGATCAGGCTCTCACCGAAGCCAAGCGATGCCTCGACTGCGCCAACCCGACGTGTATGCAAGGTTGTCCAGTAAATATCAACATACCATCGTTCATCAAAAACATCGAACGCGGCGAGATACTCAACGCAGCCCGAGTACTCAAGTCTACATCAGCTCTCCCGGCAGTATGCGGTCGCGTCTGCCCACAAGAGAAACAATGTGAAAGCCAATGTATGCACCTCAAGATGGGCTTCAAGCCCGTAGCCATAGGCAATCTCGAGCGCTTCGCAGCCGATTTTGAACGCGAGAGCGGACACATCTCGACCCCCACGGTAGCAGCCCCCAACGGCAAGAAGATAGCCGTCATAGGCTCTGGCCCCGCAGGACTCAGCTTCGCGGGAGACATGGCAAAACTCGGCTACGAAGTCACAGTATTCGAAGCCCTTCACGAGATAGGAGGTGTACTCAAATACGGCATACCCGAGTTCCGCCTGCCCAACAAGATAGTCGACGTCGAAATCGACAATCTTATCAAGATGGGCGTAAAGTTCGTCAAAGACTGCATCGTAGGCAAGACCATCAGCGTCGAAGAGCTCGAGAACCAAGGTTTTGCAGGCATATTCGTGGGCTCAGGAGCAGGTCTGCCCAACTTCATGAACATACCAGGCGAGAACTACATCAATATCATGTCGTCCAACGAGTACCTGACACGCGTCAATCTCATGGACGCCTCCAACCCCGATACCGACACCCCCATCAATCCAGCCAAGCGCGTGATGGTAGTAGGTGGTGGCAATACCGCCATGGACTCATGCCGTACAGCCAAGCGACTCGGAGCAGAGAAAGTCTACATCGTCTACCGTCGTAGCGAAGCCGAGATGCCAGCCCGACTCGAAGAGGTCAAGCACGCCAAGGAGGAAGGAATCGAATTCATGACACTCCACAACCCCATCGAGTACAAAGCCGACGAAAACGGCAGAGTATGCGCCGTAGTACTCCAGGTGATGGAACTCGGCGAGCCCGATGCAAGCGGACGTCGCTCCCCAATACCCGTAGAAGGCAAGACCGTCACACTCGATATTGACGAAGCCATCGTAGCCGTAGGAGTATCTCCCAACCCCATCGTCCCCACCTCAATCAAAGGACTCGAACTCGGACGCAAGAACACCATCGTAGTCAACGAAGGAATGCAGACGAACCTGCCTACCATATTTGCAGGAGGAGACATAGTACGAGGAGGTGCCACAGTCATTCTGGCCATGGGCGACGGACGCCGCGCAGCAGCCTCAATGCACGAATACCTCAGCAAGTAACGCCCTACTTGCATCTAAGCAAAAAGCATACATTTCCCAGACCGCACCTCCACAAAAGCAAAACAGGCGCGGTCTCGGGAGATGTAAGCAAGACAATCCCCAACACACACTCACACACAATAATAAGCCACATGTCGTCATACAAATACATACTCCTGTCGCTGGCCACCCTCATGTGTCTCACCGCAAGCGCACAACGCAAACGTCAGAAACCATCACAGCCCACCCCCGAGGAATTGGCAGCCGAAGCACTCAACGAACGCTTCAACGCACGCCTGCATTCATGCGAGCAAGTCACGTTTGTAGACTCAATCGTCATATCCTTGCAGGACCTCTTCAACTACAAGACAGCGAGCGACGAGAGTGGCAGCATCACCACCTGTGCCAAATACTTCAACCAGCCAGACACGACCGGCGCAACCGTATACATATCACAGATGCGCAACAAGATAATATTCTCCAAACCGACAGACAAAGGACTGCGCCTGTTCGAAAGCGAGAAGATAGGACAAAAATGGAGCACCCCCGAACAGTTGCAAGGCCTTGACGACTTCCCACAGAACTACCCCTTCATGCTCAACGACGGAGTCACACTCTACTACGCCGCCCAAGACACCACAGGACTTGGCCAATGGGACATCTATATGGCACGCTACGACACAGATACCAAGCGTTACCTTGCCCCCGAAAACATTGGTCTCCCGTTCAATTCGAAATCCAACGACTACCTTTATATAATAGACGAATACCACAACCTCGGTTGGTTGGCCACAGACCGCAACCAGCCCCAAGGCAAAGTCTGCGTCTACACATTCATACCCAACACCACGCGAACCATCTACAACTACGAACAGCTCGGACACGAACGCACCGTATCGCTCGCCAACATCAACAGCATCTCCGACACATGGACAGACCGCCAGGCCGTAGAATCAGCCTTGCAACGTCTCAAGAGCATCATCAAACCAGACAAGACCGACACCACCAGACTCTTCACCCTCGTCATCAACGACAGCCGTACATACCATACCTTTGCAGACTTCCGCAACCATCAGGCAGCCGAGATTGCCAGGCAATGGTATCGCAACACCAATACCCTCGACCACATTACCACACAGCTCTCCACCCTACGCGACAAATATCACCAAAGCAAAACAGAGCAGCTCAGCACCCAGATTCTCCAACTTGAGCAAAGCCAATCCGACCTACGTGACAGCATACAACATCAAGTCAAGGAAATCCGACGGCTCGAACTCCAATAAACACCAACCCACACCATCTGAATAACATGAAATACGCACCATCCGAACTAATCATCAACCCCGACGGTTCAGCCTTTCACCTCCACCTGCAACCGCAGCATCTCTCAGACCGCGTCATACTCGTAGGCGATCCAGGACGCGTCAATACCGTAGCCTCCCACTTTGAAAGCAAGGAGGACGAAGTCTGTTCACGCGAATTCCACACCATCACCGGCACATACCACGGCAAACGCATCACAGTCCTCTCCACAGGCATAGGCTGTGACAACATCGACATCGTAGTCAACGAGCTCGACGCTCTTGCCAACATCGACTTCCAGACACGCCAAGACCGTCCCACCTTCCGCCAGCTCACCCTCGTACGCATAGGCACATGTGGAGGACTCCAACCCGACACCCCCCTCGGCACCTACGTAGCAAGCGTCAAGAGCATAGGCTTCGACGGACTGCTCAACTACTATGCCGACCGCAATCGCGTCTGCGACCTCGACATCGAGCAAGCCTTCCGCACCCACATGGACTGGTCGCCACTCAAAGGAGCCCCCTACGTAGCCACAGCCACACCAGACCTCATCGAGCAAATAGCAGGTACCGATATGCTACGAGGCATCACCATAGCCTGTGGAGGATTCTACGGTCCCCAAGGCCGACGACTTCGCATGGAGATACAAGACCCCGACCAAAACCACAAGATAGAAAGCTTCCGCTACCACGACCTCAAGATATGCAACTTCGAGATGGAATCATCAGCCCTCGCAGGCCTCGCCAGCATACTCGGACACCGCGCCATGACATGCTGCATGGTCATAGCCAACCGCTACGCCCAGGAGATGAACACCACCTACAAGAACAGCATCGACGACCTCATACAAATCGTACTCAACCGCATCTGACAGACACTCCAGACTATACGACCTCACGATGAAAGAGCTTCTCTACATATTCGTAGGCGGAGGCATAGGCAGCACCCTACGCTACGTGGCAAGCCTACTTTGGCAACATCTACGCCTACACCCCACCTACTCAGACATCATCTTCCCCTGGCCGACCCTCATAGTCAATATCGCCGGCTGTCTGCTCATAGGACTATTCTACACACATTCAGCCACATGGCACCTCAAGCCCGAGACCACCATCATGCTCACCACAGGGCTATGTGGAGGACTAACCACCTTCTCAACCTTCTCCTACGAAAGCATCACACTTCTACGCACCGGTCACACCACCCTCTTCATCATCTACATCAGCATCAGCATCATACTCGGACTCGCAGCCGTCCTCGCCCCCATACTACTCACTACTACCAGATAATCACACCATAGCCACATGACTACTACCATCTGTGCCCCAGCCACATCTACCGGAGGAGCCATCAGCGTAATACGTATCTCAGGCCCCCAAGCCATCAAGTCTGTCAGCAACATCTTCAGCCGCGACCTCACACAAGCCGCAGGCTATACCCTACACTATGGCACCATCACCCCACAAGACTCCACCGAGCCCCTCGACGACGTCATCATCTCCGTATACCGAGCCCCACACTCATACACAGGCGAAGACAGCATCGAGATCTCATGCCACGGTTCGCGCTACATCACCCAACGCATACTCCAAGCCCTCATTCACCAAGGATGCCACATGGCAAAGCCCGGAGAATTTACCCGCCGAGCCTTCCTCAACGGCAAGATGGATTTGACCCAAGCCGAAGCCGTAGCCGACCTAATCGCCTCACACTCCGAAGCCACACATCGCATGGCACTCACACAAATGCGAGGCGGATTCTCCAAAGCCCTTGAGGAACTCCGCGCCCAACTCCTCCACCTCACCTCACTCCTCGAGCTCGAGCTCGACTTCTCCGATCACGAAGACGTCGAGTTTGCCGATCGCAGCCAGCTCACCACCCTCACCAACACCATACACGACAGACTCAGCACCCTCGCCAACAGTTTCCAATCAGGCAACGCCCTCAAGCAGGGTATTCCCGTAGCCATCATCGGAGCCCCCAACGTAGGAAAAAGCACCCTGCTCAACGCCCTGCTCAACGAAGACAAAGCCATTGTGTCAGACATTCAGGGTACCACCCGCGACCTCATCGAAGACACCATACAGATACAAGGCATCACATTCCGCTTTATCGACACAGCAGGCATACGCAAGACCACCGATCGCATAGAACAGATGGGTATAGAACGCTCCATACAGGCAGCACGCCGTGCACAAATCATAATACTCCTCACAGAGTCAGGCCAGCCATTCCCCGACATAGACAAACTCACGACTCACGACACAAGCCACACCCCGGCCACCATTATCCGCGTAATCAACAAATGCGATAAATACCTTCCCCCCACCAGCTTTAAATTCCACCGTTGGCAAAACGGCGGTACACTCCACATTTCCTCCCTCACAGGCGCAGGTATGCAACAACTTACAGACGCCCTCATCTACAACGCCCACCTACCCCACATCACCCAAGGCGACATCGTAGTCAGCAATCTACGCCATTACGAAGCCCTCACCCAAGCCCTAAATGACATCGAGCGCGTAGAGCAAGGCCTCTCCCACTCCACCCCATCAGACCTCATAGCCGAAGACCTCCGCCTGTGCCTGCACCACCTTGCAGAAATCACAGGAGGAGAAATCACCTCAGACGAAGTCTTGAGCAACATATTCAAGCACTTTTGCATCGGCAAATAATTGATTATTAGTATATTATACAATCTACTACTAACTATTT
Source organism: uncultured Prevotellaceae bacterium (assembly GCA_945932615.1). Taxonomy (GTDB): domain Bacteria; phylum Bacteroidota; class Bacteroidia; order Bacteroidales; family Bacteroidaceae; genus Physcousia. Next base: position 29,481 of record CAMEQD010000005.1, read on the forward strand.
GAAAGCCATCCGTTTGGGTGGCTTTCTTCATTTTAACACTTGACAGTTAGTATTTGTTAGTATCAGTTATTCTTACTAATTTTGGCCCAAAATTCATCCAAACGCCTCAATTCCGCGATTTTTCCGGACTATAAAATGCAATCTAAGGCACTACTTGAAAAATAGTGAAAATTGGAAATATAACTTTTCTATCTTATGCTTTGTGTTTGTTATAACATTCATCTAAAATTCAAGTAAGAAATCGACTGCGCCGATCAAATGCTTTCGAGCACAAGTGAAAGGAGTCAGAGACATCCCTTTCTTCATGTATCGTTTATCAACAGTTTTGGGTTAGCATCCATACGCCCCTCTACAGGGTTTGTCGGGTGCGCCTATTTTATACCAATAACAAGTTTGATCAATAAGAAACCAGCCACCATTTATTTTACCTAAAAAAAGATAAAATAGCATGTAATATTTGGCAGTCTGCTGATTATTCTTTAATTTTACGAAGAAATTTGCTAAACGGGAGTTTAGGCTCCATATAAAAGGAACAAGACAAGACTATGAAAAAAATAGCTCTTATCACAGGTGCGACAAGCGGCATAGGAGAAGCCTGTGCCAGAAGATTTGCCATAGGCGGGTACGACCTAATCCTTACGGCACGCCGAGCAGACAAACTTCAAGCGATACGTGAAGAACTCGAAGCCATAGGAGCAAAAGTCAAGACATTAGTATTCGACGTACGCGATGCCGAAGCAGCAGAGCAAGCCCTTGCCACACTCGAGCCAGAATGGCAGAAGATAGACGTACTCATCAACAATGCAGGACTCGCCCTAGGGCTCGACAAAGAGTATGAAGGCGACCCCGAAGATTGGAACACGATGATCGACACCAACATCAAAGGACTGCTGACCATGACACGCCTTATAGTCCCAGGCATGGTAGCACGCAACGAAGGTCACGTCATCAACATGGGAAGCGTAGCAGGCGATGCAGCCTACGCCAACGGCAACGTCTATTGTGCCACCAAAGCCGCTGTCAAGACCATAACCGACGGACTGCGCATAGACTTAGCCCAATCAGCCGTACGCGTCACCAACCTCAAGCCAGGCCTTGTAGAGACCAACTTCAGCAATGTAAGATTCCATGGAGACACCGAGCGAGCCGAAAACGTATATAAAGGCATAACCCCACTCACAGGAGCCGACATAGCCGACGTAGCATACTATGCAGCCAGCGCCCCCAAACACGTACAGATAGCCGAAATCCTGATCCTCGCCACACATCAAGCCAATGGCAGCGTAGTACACAGGACGTCATAAGCCCGCCAAATAGCAAAGAGACACCTAACCAATAAATAGCAAATAGACACTTAACCAATAATAAAATACTATGGAAACAACAAGGAATAAAAGAAAATACGTTATCGTAGGCGGAGTAGCAGGCGGTGCCACAGCAGCAGCCCGCATCAGGCGACTTACAGAAGATGCCGAGATAATCCTGTTTGAAAAAGGAGAATACATATCGTACGCCAACTGCGGCCTACCCTATTATATAGGCGGAGTGATAGAAGAGCGCGACAAACTCTTTGTACAAACGCCCGAAGCTTTCGGCAAGCGTTTTAATATCGATGTACGCACACAAAGCGAAGTGACCGCCATCGATACAGCATCAAAAGAAGTAAGCGTCAAGACAGCAGACGGAAAGACATACACCCAAAGCTACGACAAACTACTACTCTCGCCCGGAGCATCACCCGTAGTCCCTCCCCTACCCGGCATACAGAGCGAAGGCATATTTACGCTGAGAAACGTCAATGATACAGACAAGATAAAGACCTATTTAGACAGCCATAAGGTCAGACGTGCCGTCATCGTCGGCGGAGGCTTCATAGGCCTTGAGATGGCAGAAAACCTCAGACACGCAGGAGCCCAAGTAGCAGTCGTAGAAATGGCACCACAAGTGATGGGATCCATTGACTACTCGATGGCAGCCCTGGTACACGAACACCTACAAGAGAAAGGCATCAAACTCTATCTCGGAGAAGCCGTAGAGAGATTCTCACGCCAATGCGAAGAACTGACCGTACATTTCAAGTCAGGCATAGAACTCAAAGCCGACATGGTATTACTCAGCATAGGTGTAAGAGCCGAGACCAGATTAGCACAAGAAGCACAGTTGCGACTGGGCGAGATGCGAGGAATATGGGTAAATGAGTATTTGCAGACCTCCGACGAAAACATCTATGCCGTAGGCGACGCCATCGAGTATCCACACCCCCTCACAGGCAAGCCATGGCTCAACTTTCTCGCAGGTCCAGCCAACCGTCAGGCACGCATCGTAGCCGACAACATGGTGCTCGGCAATAGAGTCAGCTACGAAGGCTCGATAGGCACAGCCATCGCAAAAGTCTTTGATCTCACCGTAGCCTCCACAGGACTGCCAGCCAAGCGACTCAAACAGATGGAAATACCCTATCTCTCAGCCACCATACACAATGGATCACACGCAGGCTACTATCCAGGCAGTATGCAGATGGACATCAAGATTACATTCTCGCCAACAGACGGAAAGCTCTACGGAGCGCAAATCGTAGGTTACGACGGTGTAGACACACGCATCGACCAGTACGCACTCGCCATCAAGCAAGGAGCCACGGTGGAGCAACTCACCCGCCTCGAACACGCCTACGCGCCACCATTCTCTTCCGCCAAAGACCCCGTAGCAATCTCAGGCTACGTAGCAAGCAATATACTGAGCGGCAAGATGCAGCCACTATATTGGCGCGAAATGCAGCAAGCCGACACCACCGATATCACCCTCGTCGATGTACGTACGCCCGACGAATTTGCCTTGGGCAGCATCACAGGAGCAATCAACATCCCCTTAGACGAGATGAGGCAACGCCTTGCAGAAATACCCACGAATCGCCCCGTATGGCTATTCTGCGGCGTAGGTCTACGAGGCTATCTCGCATCAAATATCCTCAAGGCCAACGGCTATAGCGAAGTGCGCAATCTCATCGGCGGACTCAAGACCTACAACGCCGCCACAGCAAAGATAGCAACTCCAAAAGGCTTTGACGACGAGTGTCACAATCAAGCAGCAGAGCGTTGCTGCCCATCGCCATGTCAAGACAAGACCTCGATAAAGGTCGACGCCTGCGGCATACAATGTCCAGGTCCTATCATGAAGATGAAGCAAGCCATTGACAAACTTGAAGCAGGACAGAGACTAATCGTAAAGGCCACCGATGCCGGTTTCCCACGCGATGCAGAGGCATGGTGTCGCACGACAGGCAATAGGTTTATAAGCAAGCATTCTGAATCAGGCATACACATCGTAGAGATCGAAAAAAGCGTAGCCCTTGCAGCAGAGGCCACACAGCCCGTAGCAAATGCCCAAGGCAAGACATTCATACTTTTCAGCGACGACCTCGACAAAGCCCTTGCCACCTTCGTGCTCGCCAACGGAGCTGCAGCCACCGGCAAAAAAGTCAGCATCTTCTTCACCTTCTGGGGATTGAATGCCATCAAGAAGACCCACAAGCCGAGTGTAGCAAAAGATATCTGGGGACGAATGTTCTCATGGATGCTACCCTCCGACTCCACCAAATTGTCACTCTCCAAGATGAACATGATGGGTATAGGAGCCAAGATGATGCGCTTCCTCATGGCCAAGAAGGGTGTAGACTCACTCGAATCCCTACGCCAGCAAGCCATCGACAATGGCGTCGAATTCATAGCCTGTCAGATGTCAATGGACGTGATGGGAGTAAATCGAGACGAACTCCTCGACAATGTCACCACAGGTGGCGTGGCAAGCTATATGGAACGCGCTGAGAAGGCCAATGTCAATCTGTTTATATAATTGATTGTTATTTGGGCCTTTTGTTATTTGGTTGGTTGGTTATACTGACATCTATGTGCGTAATTACCCCAATTGCCCATGTTGGTTCTGAAGCAGACATTCATCCCCCCTGCAAACTGTTAAAACAGAAGTGTGGCGTAGGAGGCTCTGTAAAGGAAAACTAGAGAAAGAAGGTTGCACTCAAAAAAAGAAGAAACATGAAATCACTATTGATCAAAGACACTACAGTTTCAGAGAGAGCACAAATCGTTCGTGAGTCATTAGGAACAGATAGCGACTGCGAGGGGGTTGATCTCTCAGATATGTATGATGATTATATTTATGGACTAAAGGAACTTGCCGATATAAACAGGGAGTTCAGCGAGAAACATGCAGGAACTATTGTCGCAGGTGAACTGACAAAGCCATCAGGCTGTGCTCATCACAAGGGTTGATTGTCCTTCCTCGTGATGCCCAAGACTGACCAGATATTGCGCGCTCGTTTTGATTGAGTCCACTCCGAAAAGTGGACTCAATCATTATTGTATCAATTGCTCTCCCCTACCGTTAAGCACCACGCCATCATCATAATTATCTTTACAAAGATACAGATCATAACCTATTGCCTTTATACTCTCGTACGAAGGAGGAGTGACTATCCTACCGTCAGGAGTCATCAGTCCATACCACCCATTTTCTGCTTCATAACTCCGACACTTTGCGACCTTTAGCACAGGTGACGGCTCTGGTTCTTCAGTTTCTGACGTAAGCACACCTTCTTCACTATAGTTTTTAGTAGTTGTGTAGCGCAACTCATCAGACTCATAGGTAAGAAGACTTATATCGCTGATATAGAAATCCTCAACCAGTTCTCCGCTGAAATTGTAACGCTGCAATACATGGTTGCTGAGTGTGACGCTGATATATTCGTCTTCGACCGAAAATTCTCCGTCTGTCCATGGGATTAGTGTATTGAGCGATTTGTCAAGTACGCTTTGCCCTTGAGAGTTCTCGATGATTAGGTACTCTCCGTCTGGTAAGACCGATGTGTATTTGGGTTCCAATAGCCATTTGCCTTGTTTGTCTATCAGGCCGAAATGCTCTCGACTGCTGTCAGGAATGATGCAGCGGCCGTCGTGAAACATGTACTCATCCTCCTCTGGCATATAGGGTATCTTCGGGTCTATCACCACCCTACCCGATGCGTCTATGAACTTTATCCAGCCCTCGTCGTCGACCGATGCCAATCCGTCGGAGAATATCCATGCGTGTCTGTACTTGGGTCTGATGGCTATCTCACCTGTGTACTTATTGAAATAGCCTCGTTTCTTGCCATCGCTATAGCATACCAGCGAATCATTGTCCAGCGGCAGGGCTATCCATGCGATGCCTTTAATGGTCTTATCTCCGTCGGAGGTCTTGACATAGCCGTTTTCACCATAGAATGTGTGATAGGTGACTGAGGGCGAGAGGTACTGGGTGGTACAATACGAGTCTTCGTAGTAGCGTCTACAGGTATACTTACTGATTACTTCTTGATAGAATGCTATTACCATAGCCACTGTTACGAACAGCACCATTAGCGTGAAGCATGTGCCCACCACTCGGCGCAGGACTTTACCATACTTGGAGTCGTCGCGCATGCCTAATATCACGTAAAGCAACTCGACCATGCCTACCAAAAGGGCTGTCAACCCATGCCAGAAGAGACAGAAGGCTCTCTTCATGGACTTTGTTTTCGTCCGTCGTGACTCGCGAGAGTACAAGTTGGTCTTGGACTCTCGTCTCGCCTCTCCTTCAGTTGATGGTATTGTCTTGCTCATTTTACTTCCTCCTCATCAAACGCTTCGTCTGCCATACAGGTATATAGGTTGTGTCGCTCTTCGGCTGACATATCCATATCACTGTCTTCGGCTGATTTCTTGAATGACGCAAGGCGTGAGTAGAAGTTCATGCGTGTATTCATGTCCTTACACATCGAGGCACGTGTGCCTTCATGGCTATAGGCAAAGTTGCGCGAGTTGCGGATAGAAAGTTTCATGGCTACTTCTACGGAATCCTGATTGGCACCCATGTAGGTGAATGTCCATCCCTCGCCACGCAGACGCTCTACGAGCTCTTTTATGCTCTTGCCATTGTATTCGTGCGAGGCATTCTCCATGCCGTCGGTTATGATGGTCACCACCACCACGCTGTCTTCTATCGACTTGACATGCTTGCGCATGGCCGTGAGAGTCATGCCCATAGCGTCGTACAACGGTGTCATGCAGCAAGGCTGAAAATCCTCTATCTTCAGCGGTTGGGCTTTTGATACGGGGGTCTTGTCAAACACGTACTTCTTCTCGCAGCTGCAGAACGTCACCAACGATACGTAATGCTCTTGTGTCTCAGCAAACTTCTCTTGTGCTTTCTTGATTCCTGCCAGGGTCTCATTGAACCCGTCTACGGCTGCCTGACGAATACTTTCCATCGAGCCACTACGGTCGAGGATAATCACATTGAATACTTGAGTCTTTTTCATTTTTTTTGCTTGTTTAGTTGTTTCTTTAGTTAGATTTCATCCGACCTTTTGACTTTGTCTTCCTCCTCCTCGCTCAGAAAAGCTCGAGTAAACTCGGCTCTCCATTCGCTCGTCCGTCGGCTCTGCGCTCGGCAGAGTAAGCAAGCTTCCTCTGCTCTTGCTTAACGAAAGCAGTTCCAGTAGAACCGACACTACTCCCTACTCGCTGCAAACTCTGCATTGATATTGTTGTATACCGAACGTATCATACCGAGTATGTTCAGTACATGGGACACGTTGTTCTTCAGGCTCTCCATGTCGGTGTAGAAAAACTCGCAACTGGCTGCCACGTTTGTCAGCGTCTGGTCTATGTATACTTTGGCGAGCTTAACCTCGCGGGTCACTTTGTTGCAGACGGCCATGGTGAGGGTCTCTTCCCCTTCCCTGACTTCTGAGATTTTGGGCAAAATAACCGATACGTAATGCTCGTCGTTATCGTCTCCAACCAGAAAGTAGATGTTCTTCATCTGGTAGAGCACACAGATGTCGCCGTCATCATCTACCTGAGGCTTGTATCCGAGGCTCTCGATAGCCTCCATTATCATTTCTTTGCTTGTCATAAGGTGAGGTTATTTTTTGAGGTTGTGAGGTTATTAGGTTTTGAGGTTGTTCGTGACGTTTCTGACTTTCTGCTCGGTTCTAAGGTCAAGGTTTTAAGTAAACAACCTTATAACCTTAAAACCTTACCAGCGAAGCGACCTTACCAGCGAAGCGACCTCAAAACCTTAAAACGTCTAACTCTCTTCTGATGTATCGTCTGACATCGTCTCTTCTATCTCGGTCATCGCCTTGCGTGCAAAGACGAAGCCTCCGTCCAGATGGAGAATCATGTGTGAGATGACTTTCTCAAGATCCTCATCACCAAAGAGATGATGCTCATAGAACAACCAAATGCTGTCTCCAAATATATAGGCCTTGATATACTTCAACGTAGAGTTGACCTTCTCCATCAGGGCACACGCGTGTAACATCTTGTTTTCATCTACTTCAATGATGCCAGGAAGAGCAATATTGAGAAATTCCTCGTCGTCTTCATTATATACATACAGGAAGTTATGCCCTTCGTAGTTGAAACTGTAGCTCATTCCCTCCTCTTCTTCGAGCTTGAACCCCAAGCTCCTGAATGCTTTCAAAATCTTCTCTTTCATTGTTTTGTTGTTTGGTTGGTTCTTTGTTGTTTGGTTGGTTTGGTGGTTTGGTTGGTTGTTCTGTCATCTGGTTGCAGATAGTCGTTAGGAACAACCAAATAACTAAATAACTAAACGACGAATCCTATGGCTGCATGACGACGGTCTTCTTCCTTTGGTGAAAACTCGTTCCTCACTCGCTCGTATTCTCGCAGATCTCTGACACTGACTGACGGACGCCTCTTTGAAATGACTTCTTCGAGCAGGGTCTGGCTGACTGGCTGATACTCGTCTGTGTGACTCCTGATGGTAGCATTGAACATCGTTCTTGCTGCTGAGCTCACTATGTAACTGATGTCACTACAGTTATAGCCTTCGGTCAGCTCTGCCAGCCGACTGATGTCGATTCCCTCGTCCGTAGGGAGCTTGGAGAGTGCCAGCGAGAAGAGGCTCTTGCGTGCTTCCATGTCGGGCATGTCAATATATACCATCTCGTCGATGCGTCCTGTACGGAGCACGGCTTTGTCGATGCGCTCGGGGTGGTTGGTGGCGGCAAGGACGTAGACTCCGCGCTCGGAGGCATTGCCCAAACAACAGAGGAACTCGTTGACCTCGCTGTCATAATGCTGATTTATTTCGTCACCTTTGCGTCTGGGCACCATGGCATCAAACTCGTCGAAGAATAGCAGCGTAGGTGCTTTCTTCTCTGCGTCCCTAAATACCTCGCCTATCTTCTGCTGGGTCCCATGTACCCAGGTGCATGCAAGGTCATCGGGGACTATCTTCATGAAGTTGATGCCTATCTCTTCGGCCATCTTTTCTGCGAAGTATGTCTTGCCGCAGCCTGCTGGACCGTAGAAGAGCATTGAGGGAGGCTTAATACCATATATTTCGGCACACTTGCGGTTCTTTAGCACGTTGATAAATCCCTCGGTCACGAACTCTTTCAGCTCATTCATGCCTGCTATGTCTCCAAATCCACGCCCCTTAGCTTTCTTCTCTGCTTCGGACTTGCGCTCTTCCTCCTTTGCAGGGGCTGTCTTATGTTCTGTCACTGGCTGTCCTCCGCAGATGCGGCGCAACCACTCTTTCTCGGCTTCTGACGTTTGCATCGTTTTTTCCTCCACTTTATTTTGTTTTACCTTTTATGATAATAGATACTCTTTTGTAACCGTTTTCTATCATCTACCAGGCTCTTTCTTCCGAAAAAAAGGTTTGTCGACAAACATAAGGTCTTTCTTCTCGTTATCTCTTACATATAGTAGATGATGCAACAGATGCCCCATCTCTTTTGTTGAATGGCAGTCGGCAACGACTTGCGCTTCCAGCCCATCATAGAGGACTGAAAGCATCGCCGTGGTTTTGTCTTTGGGATGTATCACTAGGTAGCCATATAATCTTCTTTCGTTTCTCTCTTGTCAGAATAGTTATTCTGTTTCAATAAATATTGTACCACACTCTCCCAGTCAGGGAATTGGTCATTGCCAAAGGGTATCCATTCGCCTTCAAACTCGCTCGTGCCGTTCTTGCCACGGTCGTCAATGAGATAGTCGCCCTTGCAGAGGTTCTTGCAATGGGTGATGACCATGCGCTTGTGGAACACATCGTCCAGATAGCGAGTCACCCACTTCACCTTGTCGGACCATGCCGATGGATTCTTCCAAGGTGCCGTGGAGAGGATATACAGGTCAAAATGCTCCTGTAGCGTATGCATGGCTTCGATGGCTCCCGGCATAGGCTTCATCTCAGCAAAGAGTCCGGGAATCTCGTCAAAGCGTCCTTCATACTCCTTCTTGATGTTCTCCGGCTGAAGGTCGAGCCCTGACTGGAAATCCACAAGCACACCATCCATATCCACATAAACTCTCTTCTTCATCTTGACAGTTTTCTCTGTGCTTCTTTTTGACTGCTCATTGACAACCTGCTTCCTGCGCTTGAACTCCTGCATCGGCATCGGTTCGTGCCCGTTCCTGTCAGCAAGTTCGTCGTAGAATGCATTGAGCACCCGCAGAATTTTTGATGTGTCATGACCGCTTTCCTTCAGATAGCCACGCAGGGCAGGCGGCTCTATTCCCCGGTCTGCCCCATAGAACACCCAATAGGCAGACAGGGCGATGTCCGTGCGATGCAGCCCCATGGCGCAGGCTATATAGAAGCAGCCACGGTCTATGCGTCTGCACAATTCCGGGAACAAGTCAACCATGCTTCTAATCATATCGGCATGGTTATCTACCGGGTAATAGAAATACTCCATGCCATACTCCTCGCAAAGAGCCATCATGCGAGGATTGGCACCATCATTCCTCAAATCAATGATAGTATCAACCCCAGCCTCCTTGATGACAGGCCAGGCATCCCCCTGGCCGCGGGACGACATGGTCTTGCCTCTCACTCCCCCGTATGCAGGATGGATGTCGGGGATGTCGGTCGCCATGATTCTTTCAATATCCAAAGTCTTCATTTCTGTCTGATTTTTACGTTTATGATAGTATAGAGGCAAAAGTAACCACAATACTATCACCTTAATTTCTTTCTGCTGATATATATGGTCTCCTTGCCATTCCCTACAGCCTGTATCACTCCCATATCCTCCAGTTCCTTCAGACGACTATAGGCAGTGGTGCGCTTCAGTCCGAATGTGTGTTCGAATTCTGCGCGGGTAATGCTGTCGTGAGTCTGGAAATATTCCATTAGACGAGGGAAGAGCTGGGCGGCAGAGGGTGCTATGGCCACACCTGTAGTAGGCCTCCATTGGAATGACGGTTTGCCGATGGCGTCCATAAACGCTTGTGCAGGCTGGAAATTCACGCCTCTCACCACGATGCTCCGCATACGCCTGTCGCTGTCAGGAAGTATCTCCGCATCAGTACCGATGGAGAGCTTGAACGAACCAATCAGAGGAAGGTCGATAGTCTTACCCTCTCTTAGCAGAGCGGCCATCACTTCAGCCAAGTCGTTCAGAGCGGTCTTGGCATTCCCCCTGGACAGCGAACCGTGGGTTGCCATCAACTCTGCCAACTGTTGTTCACAGACAATTTCGCTGTCAATGATACGAGGAAACATCTGAGGTCTATCCTCATGCTTGCCTGGAGGTTTTACCTGCCATTCTATGTTTATTGCCATATCTTGTAGTACAAATGATTAGACTTGTTGGGGAAAGAAACTTGATTTTCCATTCAGCCAAGGCTGAACGGTCAAGTAAGTTGACTTGCCTCCCCTTTTAATATATCTTCTCCGACCGTTCAGCCCTGGCTGAACGCAAAGCGCAAAATCTTCCACAACTTTTGTAAGCTTTCAATTATGCTTTGTCGTACATAAATTTCCTGTTCAACCCAACTGGCTTCATTTCACAATAACGCTCATACCACTGACGCTTTTCCGGTGTGTCTTTAGAACTCCAATCTGAATCCCTTTTGTTTCAGCTCCTCATATTTCGCCTTGTTGAAGCGGAAGAGGAAGGCTTCTTTCTTCTGCGATGGATTGACTGTCTCTTCCATCTGTTCAAGCATTTCCAGCCGCTTCATCTTGTTGTAGAAGTTGCGGCGGTCGAAACGCACGTCCAGTATGGCCTCGTAGAGGTTCTGCAGTTCCTTAATGGTGAACGCTTCGGGCAGCAGTTCAAACCCAATGGGCTCGAAATGTATCTGCTGGCGCAATGCCTGTTCCGCCCTGCGGAGAATCTGGTCGTGATCGAAAGCCAACTGCGGCACTTCGTCCAAAGCAAACCACCGTGCATCAGCAGCATCATCGCCACCCTTCACTTCCTGCATTCTCACCAAAGCGTAGTAGGCGATGGTGATGACACGCTCACGAGGATCACGCTCTGGTGCCGTGAAGGTATGGAACTGACGAATGTATGCACCCTCCAAGCCAGTCTCTTCCTGCAACTCACGCAGCGCACCCTCTTCTGCACTCTCGTCCATCTTCATAAATCCACCGGGGAAAGCCCATCGCCCTTTGTAAGGCTCAATGCCTCGCTGCACTAAAAGCACTCTCAATTTTGTACCATCAAATCCAAAGATGACACAGTCGGTCGTCACACTCGGATGAGGGTACTTGTAGCAGTATTTTAGCTCTTCGCATGACTTGTTTGTTTTGTCCATAATTACTTTTGTGTAAAAATTACGCTTCAAAGTTAAGCATTTGATTTTATATGACAAAACCTTTTGCGTAAAATTTACACAAAGTAGGCAATTTTCTTTCTAAAACACCACTATTTGATGCCTTTCAGCATCTTTTCCCTTGATTAGCCATCAGTTCACGCTGTCATCGTAGCAACAATTCTATTCCCTTTGCCGCGCTTTCATCTCAAAACCACATCAAAAATTGTACCCGAAAGATCAGAGTCCCACAGCCAACAGACACTTCATACTCCAGCGACTCCCTCTCCGTCTCGCCTCCCTTTCCATGATCTCAAGCTCGTCATAGTCCTTGATGTTACGAAACTTGACCAAAGGTATTCCACTCCTGTCTACATAGGCGTAAAGCGTAATCTCAATATCATCAGTCATGCCGTAGCCATCATCGTCCATATAGTAGCGTCCGTCAGGATTGATTTGCCATGACATCTCTGCGACCCCATTATGGTAGCCCCTCACAAATGTTGGGAATACAGCGTTCAGTCTGCTTGCCCTTTCTACGACCTCCCGCGGCAACCCCTCCAAAGTACTCCAGTCAATATCATCATAGCATACCGTCTTCAGAGTCGTATTGCTGTCCATAAACTCCACTGCAGTCTCTTTCTTCCCGTCAATCAGATAACGAGGCTTCCAGTATTCGCCAATCACTTGGTTTATGACAAACATACCCTCTCCGAGACTGTTCTTCTCGTAAGGATACCTCTGATACTTATCTTCACAAAGAGACATATATAGCTCATGAGCCGCAGAATCTGTAGCCTTACTGCCACTATTCAGACCAATCTTTTCAAACAACTTCATAAATCATTCGTTTTTTATGTTAATCATGCCATCACCTCTCTCCTATCTGTAAAGTCTGTTGATAAATGTAGCCATAATTTTTCCCATGTTTGACTGTTAATACTACGTCTGTCTTGCTTAACCATTCATTCTATGATATATGAGCAGAATTTGTAACCAATTCTATCAACAGAAAACTCTACTTGTCGCCAAATCAGCCACAAAGTTAATCGCCATCTGTCTCAAATCACGGTACATGATAAACTTTTTTTGTATTTTGGCCAAAAAAAAATAAAAAAAACGCAGAACTGGCAAAACGCCAAGCTATGATTGCGAAATTGGAGGCAGAGAATCTCTTGACCTGAAGATGCTGCGTGATCCACTTGAAAAAGTGATAGTCTTGTGGTTTGTGATTTGTGAAAAGACAACCATCAGCCTCACACATCAAGACTTTTCCATTCATAGCAAGCAACCCTGTTCACAGTTTCAACTTTTACGTGTGAGACCAGATTGTCCTCTTGCTATATCTCGTCTTTTCACAAATCACAAATCACAAAACTCAAAGCCACCTCCCCCCTCCCCCTTTCTCTCACGCGCGTATAAAGGTTAGAATAATACCTTATTAATTTTTATTTATATATAATGTATGAGGTTATAAGGTCGCTTCGCTTGTGAGGTTTTTAGGTTTTAGGTTTTTAGGTTTTCTATGAGGTTTTAAGTTTTAAATGTCCATTTAAGAGTTGTTTAATGAGTATTTAAGGTTAAGGTCATATCAACCTTATAACCTTATAACCTTAAAGCCTTATAACCTCCCCAGGGGGCCACTCTGTGAGTTTTGTGATTTGTGATTTGTGAAAAGACGTCCCACCGAAACCCCCCGTGGCCCTCCATGACTCTTTGCGATGTTGTATCTTTGCATCGTGAAAACAAACGAAAGTCGCGTTTTATCAATTCACGAGCCCTGATTGATTAATTCGCGCATCATGTTTTGTTTATTCGTTGTTTGGTTGTTTAGTTGTTTGGTTGGAACTGATGACGTTCAGGTTACAGATAGACTAAACAACCAACAAAATAACTAAACAACAAATTTGCTTTTCCGCTCGCTTATTCGTAACTCTGAGCTTCGCTCCAAGTTCTTGGACAAGCCAAGCAAAACAAGTTTTGTGGTCCTTTCGCTCGGGAAAAGCAAATTAAAGCGAGCTTTATTTGCTTTTCCGCTCGCTTATTCGTAACTTTGTACGCGCAAAGTGTAATATGTATTGTGAAATTATGAAGAAATCTGTTGAAATATTTGCCTTGACGATGACACTTTGTCTTGGTTTTGGCTCTGTTAGTATGGCTCAGGTACAGCAGCATAAGTCTGTGAGGAGCGAGGTGACCCCCGTGGGGGGCAGCAAGGCTGAGAACTATGCTGAAATCAAATTTGACACTCTGCGTGTGGATTTGGGCAAGTTTCCTGCCAGCGACCCTGTAAGGAAGTGTTCGTATGCTTTCACTAATGTGGGGACGGCTCCGCTGATTATTCATCAGGCGTTTGCGAGCTGTGGCTGCACGGTGCCGAGTTTCACGAAAGACCCCATCAAGCCTGGACAAAGGGGCAAGATTGATGTGACGTATGATGGGACGGGCAAGTTTCCTGGCAAGTTTTCGAAGACTATCACTATCCGTACTAATGCGAAAAACGAGATCGTGAGACTCATCATCGAGGGTACGATGACGGAATGATGTCTGCCGAGAGGATTATCTTGGGGGTTGACCCTGGTACGAATGTGATGGGATATGGTGTGCTTCGTGTGGAAGGACGCTGTGTGGAGATGGTGGCGCTGGGGGTGATTGACCTTAGGAAGTTTGGCGACCATTACCTCAAACTGGGGCATATCTTTGAGCGTATCACGGGTATTATCGATGCGTATCACCCTGACGAGATGGCTATCGAGGCTCCGTTTTTTGGCAAGAATGTGCAGTCTATGCTGAAATTGGGACGTGCTCAGGGGGTGGCGATGGCTGCGGCTATCGAGAGGCAGGTGCCTATCACGGAGTATGCGCCGATGAAAATCAAGATGGCTATCACGGGGGTTGGTACGGCGAGCAAGGAGCAGGTGGCGGATATGCTCAGGCGTATGCTCAGACTGGAGAAGGAGGAGATGGGGCGTTTCCTTGACTCGACGGACGCTCTTGCTGCGGCTTTCTGTCATTACTTGCAGATGTCACGTCCGCAGAGCGAGAAGAAGTTTTCGAGTTGGAAGGACTTCGCTAAAAAGAGGAATTTGATATGAGTGCTGTGATTAGTGTTAGCAATGGTGTGACTCGCCACCCGGCATGGCGTATGGCTGAGCCTGTAAATCTGGAGATTTGCGAGGGTGAGCAGATTGCCATCTGTGGTGATAATGCGCAGGGCAAGAGCCGTCTGGTGGAGATTCTGACTGAGCATTATCCGTTGCTGGGTGCGGAGGGCGTACGCTTTAACTTCGAGACTAAGATAAGGAGGGTCGATGAGGTGACGGGGGTGAAGCGTCTGGTGAGCGAGATGGTGAGGTATATCACGTTTCGCGACTCGTATGGTGAGCAGGACGGTCAGTATTACTATCAGCAGCGTTGGAATCAGCATGATATCGCGCCTGACACGCCGACGGTGGGTGATTTGCTTGGGGCTGTGGTGTCGCAGCGTGAGGGTTTGCGTGAGGAGCTTTATGCGTTGTTTGGCATGGAGGCCTTGCTTGATAAGTATATCATCTCGTTGTCGAGCGGAGAGCTTCGCAAGTTCCAGCTTGTGCGTACGTTGTTGGGAAATCCTCGTGTGCTTATCATGGATAATCCTTTTATCGGCTTGGACGCTGGTATGAGGGATATGCTTCGTGAGTTGCTTGCTAAGCTTGCTCGCGAGACGGAGTTGCTTGTGATTTTGATTTTGAGCAGGAGTGATGAGGTGCCCGAGTTTGTCACTCATGTGTATGAGGTGAAGGACTTGGTGGTGGGGCCTAAGATGACGAGGGCTGAGTTTTTGGCTAAGGCTAAAGACTTGCGCGTGGACGAGGACTTGCAGGAGAGGTTGTCTTGGATTAGGAATCTGCCTGATAAGGATCTTTCGCTCTTCCCTTTTTATCCTCAGCATGGGGGGGAGATTATGAATTTTCACGATGTGTCTGTCCGTTATGGCAGCCGTAGGATACTGAATGGGCTGAATTGGGTGGTGCGCGAGGGGGAGCGTTGGGCTGTGTGTGGGGAGAATGGTGCGGGCAAGAGTACGTTGCTTAGCTTGGTGTGTGCGGATAATCCTCAGTCGTATGCTTGTCATATTGATTTGTTTGGGCATAGGCGTGGGTCGGGTGAGAGTATTTGGGACATCAAGCGGCATATTGGATATGTGTCGCCTGAGATGCATCGTGCTTATTTGAAGGATTTGCCTGCGATTGATATTGTGGCGAGCGGTCTGAGTGATAGTGTGGGACTTTATGCGAGGCCTAAGCCCGGACAGAGGGAGGTGTGTATGGGGTGGATGCGTGTGTTTGGCATAGCGGATCTGGCTGATCGTACTTTCTTGCGTCTGTCGAGTGGTGAGCAGCGTCTGTGTCTGCTGGCGAGGGCTTTTGTCAAGGACCCTGAACTGCTTGTGCTCGATGAGCCTTTGCATGGTTTGGACTTGAGGAGGCGTGAGATGGTGCGACGTATCATACAGACGTTCTGCGAGCGTAGACACAAGACTTTGGTTATGGTTACTCACTATGTGGAGGAGCTGCCTGAGGGTATGACTCATTCGTTGAAATTGAAGGTTGAGAGATGATTGCTGTTGTGAAATATAATGCTGGGAATATTTTCTCGGTGATGAATGCTTTGTGGCGTCTTGGGGTGGAGGCTGTGCTGACGGACGATGCTGCGAAGCTGAATGGTGCCGAGGGGGTTATCTTCCCTGGTCAGGGGGAGGCTTCGGGGGCTATGTCTTATCTGCGTGAGCATGGTCTGGATTCGGTGATTAAGGGGCTGAAGCAGCCTGTGCTGGGCATCTGTATAGGGCAGCAGCTGTTGTGCCGTCATTCTGAGGAGGGGGATACGGAGTGTCTGGGGGTGTTTCCTGTGGACGTGATGCGCTTTGTGCCTGAGCGTCATGAGGACAAGGTGCCTCAGATGGGGTGGAATAGTATTCACGACCTTTCGTCGCCGCTGTTTGAGGGGGTGAGAGAGGGTGACTTTATTTACAATGTACATAGTTTCTATGTTCCTGTGTGTGACTTCACTATTGGCACTTGCGATTATATCTTGCCTTACTCGGCGGCTTTGCGTAGGGACAACTTCTTCTCTACGCAGTTTCACCCGGAGAAGAGTGGCTCGGTGGGCGAACGTATTTTGAAAAACTTTCTTGAGATTTGCAATTCGTAGCTTATGATTGAACTGATTCCTGCTATTGATATTATTGAGGGTAAGTGTGTACGCCTGACTAAGGGTGATTATGACTCGAAGAGGGTGTATGGCAATCCGTTGGATATGGCTATGAGGTTTGAGGACCTTGGCTTCAGGAGGCTTCATGTTGTGGACTTGGACGGGGCAAAGAGCCGTCATGTGGTGAATATTGAGGCTCTGAGAGAGATCAAAAGACGTACGGGGCTGATAGTGGATTTCGGCGGGGGTATCAAGTCGGGTGATGATTTGGAGGCTGTGTTTGAGGCTGGTGCTGAGATGGCTACGGCTGGCAGCATAGCTGTTACGGAGCCTGACGTGGTGTTTGGGTGGATTGAGAAGTATGGGGCGGAGCGTATCGTGCTTGGTGCTGATGTGAGAGATGGAAAAATAAGCATCAATGGCTGGAAGGAGGACTCGGCTGAGGAGTTGATGCCGTTTCTGAATCGTTATATCGAGGCTGGTGTGTGCAATGTGTTGTGTACGGAGATTAGCCGCGATGGCACGCTTCAGGGGCCTGCCGTGGAATTGTATCGGAGTATTATGGCCTCCTACCCTACTCTACACTTGATAGCGAGTGGAGGCGTGGGGTCTGACGATGACATATTGGAGCTGGACAGGGCTGGGATTCCTGCTGTGGTGTTTGGCAAAGCTTTCTATGAGGGCAAGATTACGTTGAAACCTGTTTATTAGACTTTGTATTTCTGATGTTGGCAAAAAGAATTATACCTTGCTTGGATGTCAAGAACGGTGAGACTGTCAAAGGCACTAATTTCGTAAATCTACGTAGTGCTGGAGACCCTGTAGAATTGGGGCGCAGGTATTCGTTGTGTGGTGCTGACGAGTTGTGCTTTCTCGACATTACGGCAAGCTACGAGGGGCGTAAAACGTTTACGGATATGGTAACGCGCGTGGCGCGCGAGATTAATATCCCGTTTACTGTGGGTGGCGGTATAAACGAGCTGGCTGATGTGGAGCGTATGCTTGAGGCTGGCGCAGACAAGGTGAGTGTCAACTCGGCAGCCATTCACAATCCTATGCTTATCGATGAGGTAGCAAGGCGCTTCGGGTCGCAGGTGATAGTCTGTGCCATAGATGCGCGTAATGATGCTGATGGCTGGCATTGCTATACGAAGGGCGGCAGGGTGCGTCAGGAACTCGGTTTGTTTGAGTGGGCTCATGAGGTGCAGGAGCGTGGCGCAGGGGAAATACTCTTCACGAGTATGGATCATGATGGTGTTAAGCGAGGATTTGCTATAGAGGCTCTGGCTCGGTTGGCTGATACGCTATCTATCCCTATTATCGCGAGTGGTGGCGCAGGTTGTAAGGAACATTTTCGTGATGTCTTTACTCTGGGGCACGCTGATGCCGCTCTGGCGGCGAGTGTGTTTCACTTCGGGGAAATTCCTGTGCCCGAACTGAAACGTTACTTGCATGAGGAGAAGATTACGGTGAGGATGTGATTCTGTAAGGTTATGAGGTTGTGAGGTTGTGAGGTTTTAAGGTTATTTTTTATAACGTTTCCGATAAGCGAGAGCAGAGAAAGCTCGCTTGCTCTGCCGAGCGTAGGAAAGGTCGAATGAAATTCAACTAAAGAGCCAACCAAACAGCAAGACAAACAACCAAACAACAAACAACCAACTAAATAACTAAACAACAAGACAAAAAACTAAACAACAAAAAATGAAAATAGATTTCGAAAAGATGGGCGGATTGGTTCCTGCTATTGTACAGGACGCACGTACTAAGACGGTACTGATGCTTGGATATATGAACGAGGAGGCTTTGCGTGTCACTCAGGAGTCTGGCAAGGTGACGTTCTGGAGCCGTTCGCGTCAAGAGCTTTGGACTAAGGGTGCGACGAGCGGTAATTATCTAAACCTGGTGGAGCTTTTGGCAGACTGCGATAATGACGCTATTTTGGTGAAGGCGATACCTGACGGACCTACTTGCCACAAGGGTACTGATACTTGCTGGGGAGAGGTGAATGAGGGTAATGACAATCCGCTGCTGTTCCTGTCGGAATTGCAGGATTTCATCGAGAAGCGTCACGAGGAGATGCCTGAGGGTTCGTACACGACTTCGCTGTTTCGCGATGGTCTGAATCGTATGGCTCAAAAGGTCGGTGAAGAGGCTCTGGAGCTGGTCATCGAGGCTTGTAATGGCAGCAACGAGCGCATGATTTATGAGGGTAGCGATATGCTTTACCACCTCATTGTGTTGCTCACGAGCAAGGGCTTGCGTATAGAGGATATGGCTGCAGAACTCCGCGAACGCCATAATCCTGGGTGGAAGAAACATTGATTTTGAGGTTGTGAGGTTGTGAGGTTTTGAGGTTATCTGTGAGGTCTTAAGGTTTTGAGGTTATTGCAACTCTTTGAAACTTAAACCTCTCTAAAACTGAGCTTACAACCACATCCCCCCCCAAAAAAACAAAATCCCATATAACCTAAAATAATAACTTAAAGAAAAATAACCTTATAACCTAAAAACCTTATAACCTTATAACCTAAAAAAAATATGATCATTGACTACAAGAATGTGAGACTCTGTCATGACGGACGGGTTGTGCTCGATGGGGTGAATATCTCTGTCGGGGAGGGGGAGATGATTTATCTGATGGGGCAGGTTGGCTCTGGCAAGAGTACGCTACTGGGGAGTATGTATGGGGATGTGGCTGTGACTGGCGAACAGGCTTTGGTACTCTCTACGTCGATGATAGGGTTGAAGACGAGCAAACTGCCTATGCTACGTCGCCGTGTGGGTATCGTGCATCAGGAACTCAGATTGTTGCCCGACCGTACTGTGTATGAGAATCTTGACTTTGTGCTTCGTGCTACGGATTGGAAGGACTCTGCTGCCCGCGCCAAACGGATTGGCGAGGTACTGGAATGGGTGGAGCTCGGCGATGTGGCTGGAAAGTATCCTTATCAGTTGTCTGGCGGACAGAAACAATGTATCTGTATAGCAAGGGCTATACTGAATAGTCCGGGACTTATACTTGCTGACGAGCCTACGGGACAACTCGATAGTGAAAACGGCGAACGGGTGATGGCTCTACTCGATGAGGTCAGACGACAATGTGGTACTGCGGTGGTGGTATCGACTCACAATTCGCAATGGCCTAAAGACTTCCCAGGCAGGGTGTATATCTGTGCGGACGAGACGGTAAAGCCTTTAGATTGAAAAATCACACAGCAAAGAACCAAAATAACAAAGAAACAACCAAACCAAAACAACAAAACAACAAAACAACAAAAAAATATGAAAGTACTAAAATTTGGTGGCACGAGTGTCGGCTCTCCACAGAGAATGAAGGAGGTGGCAAACCTCATCACCTCGGATGGCGAACAGAAGATTGTAGTGCTCTCGGCTATGAGCGGCACCACCAACTCGCTGGTGGAGATTTCAGACTATCTCTACAAGAAGAATCCCGAGGGAGCGAGCAATATCATCTCGCAGTTGGAGTCAAAGTATCTGGGACACGTCGATGAGCTCTACTCTACTGACGAGTGGAAGGTCAAGACGCGTGAGTTTATCAAGGAGCAGTTCCGCTATCTGCGCAGCTTTACCAAGATTCACTTTACGAGTTTTGAGGAGAAGGTGATTCTGGCTCAGGGTGAGATTATCTCGACCAACATGGTCACGAACTATCTCATCGAGTGTGGGGTGAAGGCCGTGCTGCTGCCTGCGCTGGAGATGATTCGCACGGACAAGAACGCCGAGCCAGACTTTGAGTATATCTCGAATCGTTGTACAAAGACTCTGGCTGAAAATCCTGACTACGAGATTTATATCACTCAGGGTTTTATCTGCCGTAATGCTTACGGAGAGATTGACAACCTCTTGCGTGGGGGCAGCGACTATACGGCGTGTCTCATCGGTGCGGCTTTGCAGGCTCAGGAGATTCAGATCTGGACGGACATCGACGGTATGCACAACAATGACCCACGTGTGGTCGACAACACCAAGCCTGTGCGCCAGCTCAACTTTGCCGAGGCTGCGGAGTTGGCTTACTTCGGCGCGAAGATTCTCCACCCTACGTGTATACAGCCTGCCAAGTTTGCTGGTGTACCTGTGCGTCTGCTCAATACCATGGAGCCTGAGGCTCCGGGCACACTCATCAACAATGAGTTTCAGGAGGGGACTATCAAGGCTGTGGCTGCACGCGACAACAACATTTGTATACGCATCAATTCAAGCCGTATGCTGCTGGCGTATGGTTTCCTGCGCAAGGTTTTTGAGATATTCGAGCAGTATCGCACGAGTATCGACATGATCTGCACGAGCGAGGTGGGCGTGAGCCTCACGATCGACAACTCTTCGCATCTGGCGGATATCGTGTCTGAGCTGAAGAAGTACGGCTCTGTTAGCGTCGAGAAGGATATGTGTATCATCTGTGTGGTGGGCGACTTGCGTCCTGCCAACAAGGGCTTTGAGACTTTGGCTTGCGAGGCTCTCAAGGATATTCCCGTCCGTATGATTTCATATGGCGGTAGTGACCACAATATCTCTTTCCTGGTCAAGGCTGAGGACAAGAAGCGTACGCTGCAGGCCTTGAGTGCTACCTTGTTTGAATGATAGTGATGTCGTAAGTTGACCTTTTAAGTTTAGCATTATGGACTCTTCTATTGTAGGAAAATTTCAGACGCTCAGGACTCCTTTCTATTATTATGATACTGAGTTGCTCGACAGGACGCTTGATACCATCAAGGCTTGTCTTGATGAGAATATGCATCTGCACTATGCTGTCAAGGCCAATGCCAACGCCAAGCTGCTGCGTCATATTTGTGACGCCGGGTTTGGCGTAGACTGTGTGAGCGGTGGTGAGATTCAGGCCTCGCTTGACGCTGGTTTCAAGGCTGAGGATATAGTCTATGCTGGCGTGGGAAAGAGCGACTGGGAAATCAGGTTGGGGCTTGAGGCTGGTATCTTCTGTTTCAACGTCGAGAGTATTCCTGAACTTGAAATTATCGATGGGCTGGCTGCTGAGGCTGGCAAAGTGGCGCGTGTGGCGCTACGCATCAATCCCAATGTCGGTGCCCACACTCATGCCAACATCACTACGGGGCTGGCAGAGAACAAGTTTGGCATCGATATGCTGGACATGCAGAGGGTGATGCGGCTGACTTCTGAGATGAAAAATGTGGAGCTTGTAGGTCTGCATTTCCATATCGGGAGCCAGATACTGGAGATGAATGATTTCCGCGCCCTGTGCTTGCGCATCAACGAGCTGCAGGACGAACTCGAAGCTGCAGGCTTTGCCCCTATCGGCAATATCAACGTTGGTGGCGGTCTGGGTATTGATTACCAGGCTCCAGACGAGAATCCTATCCCTGCCTTCAAACAGTATTTCGACACTTATCGCAAGTATCTTATCCTGCGACCAGGTCAGCAGCTTCATTTTGAGTTGGGGCGTGCCGTGGTAGCTCAATGTGGCAGCCTCATCTCGCGTGTGCTGTATATCAAGAGCAACGCTATCAAGAATTTCCTCATCTGCGATGCTGGCATGACTGACCTTATACGTCCTGCCTTGTATGATGCTTACCACAAGATAGAAAATATCACTCCTGCCGACGATGCCTCTGACCGCATGACTGTATATGATGTCGTGGGACCTATCTGCGAGAGCTCGGATGTCTTTGTCAAGAACTATCTGATGCCTCAGACTCACCGTGGCGACCTTATAGCGATGCGCTCGGCTGGTGCATATGGTGAGATTATGGCTTCGCGTTATAATTGCCGTCAGCTGCCCGAAGGGTATGTGACTGAGGACTTCGTCTGAGAGTATGTCTGACCATATGTCGTAGAATCATGATTTCGGTCATTATCACTTCGTTCAATCAGGAGGAGGCTCTAAGGTGTTCGCTCCCGGTGTTTTTGTCGCAGACCTGCTGCGACTATGAGGTTATCGTTGTCGACAAGAACAGCGAAGATTTGACCGTGGGCTATCTGGAGGAGATGGAACTCTCGCACAAGCGTCTGAGTCACATAGTCCTGCCCACTTCTACCAAAGCCAACAACAAGGATGTCATGGCTATGCTTCTTGGTATACGCCATTGTGTATCGCAGAGGGTGATTATCGCAAGTGCAGCCTGCGTGCCTCACTCGGAGCATTGGCTCGATGATGTGCTTGCCGTATGGGGCGAGGATACAAAGCTGCTGGTCATACCTGAGTTGCCTGGCAAATATCGGGGGACTGACACTTTCCGCCTCAGTCTGAGGCAACGATACGCCTTGTGGCTCATCGCTCATGGCTGGCCTCGCCGCGCCCTTTCGCCTGTATTGGGCATCGAGAGGGGGGTGTTCCTCTCGTGCCGCAGGCTGAACAACAAAACGAAATCTGTGATGCGTACATCAGATCTCCTCGTGCGATATTGTTCTACCAAAACCAACACTTCTGTACTACAAGATGCAAAGTATTCCATTTATAGCTTGGTGCCTTGATCACCTAAACTATTGGGTCATCACTCTGCTGATGGCAATCGAAAGTAGTTTCATACCGTTCCCGAGCGAGATTGTCGTGCCACCCGCAGCTTATCAAGCTGCCCACGGTGACAAGAACGTTTTTCTCGTGGTATTCTTCGCCACGGTGGGCGCACTCATTGGAGCGAGTGTCAATTACGCTCTGGCATATTACCTGGGCAGGCCTATCGTGTACAAGTTTGCCAATAGCCGCATTGGACACATGTGTCTAATTGACGAAGACAAAGTCATGGTGGCAGAAAAATATTTTGACGACCACGGGGCTGTGGGGACTATAGTGGGACGCCTTGTGCCTGCCGTACGACAGCTTATCAGCATTCCTGCAGGTCTGGCTCGTATGAGTTTCGGCAAGTTCCTACTCTATACTACTATTGGTGCTGGAGCCTGGAACTCTATTCTGGCTGCTATCGGGTATTCGCTGGCGAGCGTGGTACCCCCCGAACAACTTGATGCTACCGTAGCTGAGTATGAACAGCCTATCAAGTACGGCATGATTGTCGTGTTTGTAGGCATAATCTGTTTCCTGATATACAAGGGAAGGAAGTAACCTGTCTATTATAGTATACCTCTTATCCCCTTGAGCCACCACCCTATCCTGCGCTCTTTGCGCGTGTAGAGAGTCGTCCAGTTCGCGCTTGTGAGCCGGACGCTCTTTTTTATCTCTTCGTCATAATATGCGTTGAGCTGACGTGCATATTGCGGCGAGAAGAAGTATGCGTTGACTTCGTAGTCAAAGGCGAGACTACGTGCATCGAGATTGGCCGTACCTACGCTACATAGGCTATCGTCGACAATCATGATCTTGTCGTGATGGAAACCGTCCTTGCACAGCCACACCGTGGCTCCGCGACGTTGCAGATTGTAGACCTCGCGTGCCGTAGAGTTTTGACTCGCTACCCCATCGCCCTTAAGGCTACACATGAGCTCTACTTCCACACCTCGCTCTATGGCTCGTCTGAGTGCCTTGCGCACGCTGCTGACGAGAATGATATAAGGATTGAGTATGCGTACGCGGCTTTGGGCTCTGTCCAGACAGGATATGTAGGCCAAGCGTATATTGCGGCTATCGCGCCCTGGCTTGCGGTCTACGATGTATGCTGCGGCCGAGGAGACGGGTGAAACACTTGAAGTCTCGATGTCGGGCAGGGAGCGGTGTGTCTCCTGCTCCCATAGTTGTACGAAAAGGTCATTATAGCCTTTTGCTATGGAGCCTGTGAGCAACGCGTGCATATCGCGCCATGCTCCAATCTCCTCGCGTCCATGTATGTAATAGTCGGCTACGTTCATGCCACCTGTGTAAACCCTCGTTCCGTCGATTACGACCATCTTGCGGTGCATACGGTGTAGGGCATGATTGATGTATGGGAAACGCATCGGATCAAAACCTACCATGTCTATGCCTTGGTCGCAATAGTGCTGCACAAATTCTTTGGTCACCCGTGGGGCTTTGCCGCTGTTACCGAATGCGTCGTACATCACCCTTACAGCAACACCCTGACGTGCCCTCTCTGCCATGGCATCGAGCAAGGCGCGTCCTATACTGTCGTTCCACCACTTGTAGTATTCGGCATGTATGTAGGTCTGGGCGTTGCGTATGTCGTCGATCATCACACGAAACTTTTCAGCCCCGCTGGGCAGCAGCCTCATCTCGCTATCGTCGTAGCCTCGGAATCCTAAACGGTCAAAGTCCTCCTTTATAGCCGCAACCTGTGCCATGGAGGTCACAGCACAGGTTACGAATAATATTGCAATGGTAAGAAAGGATTTTCTCATCCTATTTCTTAAAATAGTAGACAAAAGTAGCGATACCTTCAAGGGCTTTCTTGCCGCTCTCCTTGATCTCGATGACAAATTTTACGTCGGTTTTGATGGCTCCGCGCAGGTTCTGTATCTCCTTGAGCATGACGCGGAGACGTATGCTCTGTCCGCTCAATACGGGCTGGGCATAGCGCATCTCCTTCATTCCGTAGTTCATCATACGCTCAAGATTGTTGACCTGTATGATTGAGTTCCACATACATGGAATCATGCTGAGCGTCAGGTAACCGTGGGCAATAGTCTGACCGAAGGGACTCTCGGCCTTAGCCTTCTCCTGATCAACGTGTATCCACTGGTGATCGTCCGTAGCATCAGCAAACAGATTGATACGCTCCTGAGTCAATTCAAACCAATCACTAACGGCCATTTCCTTGCCTGTGTAAGTCTCAAACTCTTCAAATGAATTAATTTCCAACATATGTACCAAAAGTTTATTTGTGATGTTTATAGCTTCAAGCCAAGTTCTCTCACTATCTCACTAATTCGTTTCTCCGTGCCAAGTCTTGCTGGCACTAAGGGCAGACGCAGCTCATTCTGTATCAGTCCCATTTCGCTGAGCAGGGCCTTCACTCCTGCAGGATTACCGTCTACAAAGAGCAACTTGAACAACTCTGTGAAGCGATGGTGTATGCTGAGAGCCTGATCGTATTCGCCACGTAGCGCAAGGCGCACCATGCGACTGAACTCTTGCGGGAGGGCATTGCCTATGACCGATATCACACCTACGGCCCCAAGTGTGAGCAAAGGAAATGTGATTCCGTCATCTCCGCTTATGACATCAAAGTTCTTTGGCTTGTTCTTGATGATATCGTCCATCTGGGTGATATTGCCACTGGCTTCCTTGATAGCTACGACGTTTTCAAAATCGCGGGCAAGGCGTAATGTGGTCTCGGCTGTCATATTCACTCCTGTACGCCCTGGCACGTTGTAGAGCACCACTGGTACTGGACTCGCCTCAGCTATGGCTTTGAAGTGTTGATACAGACCTTCCTGGCTCGGTTTATTGTAATAGGGGCATACACTCAGTATACCATCCACACCGTCAAAGTCTCCGTGTTTGAGCTCGCTCACCACACTCGCGGTACTATTGCCTCCACAACCGAGCAGAATGGGCACCCTGCCTGCTACGCGCTCTATAACATCATGTTTGATGCGCTGTTTCTCTTCTTGGGTGAGAGTTGGTGTCTCGGCAGTAGTTCCCATCACGCAGAAAAAGTCTACTCCACGTGTGATATGATATTCCACTAATCTATAGAGGGCATCCCAATCGACACTACCATCATGGTTGAAGGGAGTAATGAGAGCAACGCCCAGTCCTCTGAACTTATTTTGTGCCATAAAAATATATGTTTCCTTTATAAAACTCTGCAAAGTTACGAATAAGTGAGAGGAAAAGCAAATGAAAATTTGTTTTTATTTGCTTTTCCCGAACGAAAGGACCACGAAACTTGTTTCGCTTGGCTTGTCCAAGAACTTCGACCGTAGTGAAGCGTAGGTCAGAGTTACGAATAAGTGAGAGGACGCATGCTACTTAGGGAACTAATTTAACTCGGCTTGTCAAAAAAATAAAAAAACTAAATACCCACAAATATATTTGCTTTTAATGTCTCTTATTCATAACTTTGCACAAAAATAGTATTTCATGCATATCTACAATCATCTGCGCAGGAGCATACTTGCTCGTATTGTCTTAGCTATCATTTTAGGTATCACTATGGGTACGGTGTTGCCAATATGGTTTGTGAGACTCTTTGTCACATTCAACGATATCTTCAGCGAGTTTTTAGGTTTTAGTATACCGCTGATTATTGTAGGACTCGTCACGCCAAGTATATGTGAGATTGGCACTAAGGCCCGAAACTTGCTCCTTGCCACCGTTGCTTTGGCTTATGGGAGCACCATCATTGCGGGGCTTGGCTCTTACGCTATATCATCTATCAGCTTTCCTTACTTTATAGAGCAGATGTCTGCGATAGATGACATTGCTACCAAAACTGATATTGCGCCGTATTTTACGGTAGACATACCGCCTCTGATGAACGTGATGACGGCATTAATCTTGGCCTTTGTCATGGGCTTGGGCATCAGTTATATCAAGGGCAGTACACTAAAGGCTGTGGCTATTGATTTTCGCGACATCATCACGGGCACTATCGAATCTGTCATTATTCCGCTACTGCCCATTTACATATTCGGTATTTTTATGAATATGACAGCCAAGGGTGAGGTCTTTGGTATTCTTTCGGTGTTTATCAAGATTATAGGTATTATCTTTGCCATGCACATCGTATGGTTGTTGTTGCTATTCTTGATTGGGGGCTCAATCGGGCGACGCAATCCTCTCAAGGCTCTCGTCACGATGATGCCTGCTTACTTTACTGCGTTGGGCACGCAATCAAGTGCTGCCACTATCCCTGTCACTCTCAAGCAGACTGTCAAGAATGGAGTACGCGATGAGATTGCGGGGTTTGTAATACCTCTGTGTGCCACGATACACCTCAGTGGCAGTATGCTCAAGATTGTGGCATGCGCTATTGCTCTGATGATAATGAAGGGTGATGCTATCGTATTGTCGCAGTTCGTAGGATTTATCTGTTTGCTGGGTGTGACGATGGTTGCTGCCCCAGGCGTACCGGGCGGAGCAATAATGGCTGCACTGGGTATTTTGCATAGTAGCCTGGGCTTTGACGCGAGTGATCAGGCATTGATGATTACCTTATATATCACGATGGACAGCTTCGGTACTGCATGCAATGTGACTGGTGACGGCGCTATTGCTTTAGTGGTAAATAAGGTCGCAAAGTGATATTTCTTTCAGACAACTGACAATAAAGTATTTATTTAATATCTCAAATGGAAACATCTGTTTATAAGACTACTGGCACTTGTAGCAAAGAGATTAGAATCGTATGTGACAATGACATTATTCAGAGCGTAGAGTTTGTCGGGGGATGTCCTGGCAACTTGCTTGGCATATCACAATTGGTGCGCGGCATGCGACGTGAGGATGTTATCGCACGTCTTGAAGGTGTGCGTTGCGGACTGAAGTCTACGTCTTGTCCTGACCAATTGGCTAAGGCTCTTAAAGGGATGCTATGATGATATACGAAAAGGGTAATACTGTGACTCACCTCATTGGGACAGCATTTGCTCTCTCATCAATATGGATGGCATGGCCTGCCGTACATCGTGGGTGGGAAATGGCATTCGGAGTGTTGTTTTTCGTCGCAGGAATGTTTTTGATGTATCTGTCGAGTTCGCTCTATCATTGGGTGAAGCCTGGAAAGGTCAAGGATATTCTACGTCGTTGCGACCATATCAGCATATATGTGATGATTGCCTGTTCGTACACGCCTCTCTGCGTGGGGGTCATAGGGGGCTGGACAGGGTGGCTGATGTTTGCCTTGCAATGGGCTGCGGTGATAGGTGGCACTATCTACAAGATTGTTGCTTTTGGCAAGTATCCGCGGCTCTCATTGGCCATATACTTGATAATGGGCTGGAGTGCAGTATTGATAGCTCCGCAGATTATCCAGAAGTTGACTGTTCCGATGCTTGTACTGCTGCTCACAGAGGGTATCATGTATAGCGCAGGGACGTATTTCTTCTCCAACGACCACAAGAAGGGCTTCCACGCTATATGGCATATCTTCGTGCTACTTGGCTCCATAGCACATTGGAGTGTGGTTTTACTGTTACTTATCTGATTCTTGCATGTCTGATACTATCATTACTGACGCTCTCGTTGCTTCGTGGTATAAACCTCGCCTGGCTGATACTCACAAAGGAGACTATGGTCGTGCCCTACTCGTGGCTGGCAGTCATGGCATGATGGGGGCGGCACTTCTGTCTGCGAGAGCATGTATGCGTAGCGGTGTGGGATTGCTCACTACACGAGTACCCTCATGTGGCTATGGTATCATGCAGCTTGGCATACCTGAGGCCAAATGCGAATGTGATATCTGCGACACTCACCATACGAAGATTGTCGTACCGCATGACATCGAGGTCATCGGGATTGGGCCAGGCTTGGGGCTACACCAAGACACGCACAATGCTCTGCATCAGCTCTTGCTTGACAATGACTTGCCCTTGGTAGTCGATGCTGACGCTCTTAATATCCTGGCATTGCACCCCGAATGGCTTTCTCTCGTGCCTCGCGGCTCTATATTGACTCCTCACCCTGGTGAAATGAAACGACTCGGTGGTGATGCTCAGTCTTTGGTGGATAAGTTTGGCGTCATCGTTGTCTTGAAAGGACATCACACAGAGATATATTCAGCGCATGGCAAATATATGAATTATCTTCATGGCAACCCTGGCATGGCTGTAGGAGGCTCGGGTGATGTGCTCACAGGCATTATCCTTGCGCTCTTGTCACAACATTACAATCCTCTCCATGCTGCATGTATGGGGGTATGGCTTCATGCCTATGCTGCCGACATTGCTTTGGAGCAAAATCAAAGCCACGAGTCTCTTCTACCTTCTGATGTCATTTCTCATGTTGGATTGGCTTTCAATAGAATTTAATAGCTTATTAACTTTAACCTATAATAGTTAGAATGTATGCTTCGTAACTTATTTTGTTTACTTCTTACCATTGTATGCAGTATGAGTGCTAACGCAGAAGCCTACAAATACTGCATGTATGATGTAGAAATTGGTGTAGGACGCACGGGTACTATGCGAGTGAATGAGAAGACCAACGTCGAGTTTAACTTACCAAGACATGGCATAGTACGCGACTTGCCTGCACAATCCTATGTGAGACGTTTATTGCCCGACGGACATGGAGGCGTGGTAGAGCGACTGATGTGTTACGATACAGACTATAGCGACATCTACGTAAGCGACAAATTCAACATCTCGGAGCATGACCACATGCTTTCCCTGCGTATAGGAGACAAGGACCGACTTATCACAGGAGAGAAAAAGTACGAGTTGTCATACGTTCATCACCTGAAGGATGACCGCACTCCATGTGGGGATATTTTCTACTATTCGCTACTCGGTGCGTATCATGAGGCTGAAACTGACACTTTTAGATTTTGTATAAGGTTTGACGAGCCCGTACCGCAAAGCTCACTTGACTCTTTGCGCTTGTTCTACGGCAAACTGGGTAGCGATCGTGTACACAACGAGGCATTGACCGTAGTGACAGACTCTATGATATGCGGAGAGATCACAGGACTTAATCCTCATGAAGCAGTGACAGTCTTTATGCCTTTGCCTGAGGGGTATTTCAACAGTTCTGATGTAGGCATGGGGATAGCATGGTGGATGATTTTGTTTGTCACGACTATCCTGATGTGTATCGCTGTCATAGTACGAGAGATGCGCCAGCACAACAGATTCATCAAAGTCGTAGAATGCTGGCCGCCCAAAGGGCGTTCGAGTGCAGATTTAGGCTATATCTACGACACTACCGTAGACAGTCAGGATATCATCTCCCTGATACCCTATTTTGCTCATCGTGGTCTGCTCGACATAGACACCACCACAGGTCACCCCATACTCCACAAGAAGAAGGAAATCTCTGATGAGAGCCCCTTGTATCAGAGATTGCTATTTGATGCCATGTTTGCCAAAAGTGACACCTTTGATACTAAGAAACCGACAAAGTATTTTGCAAAGACATGGCTCAAGCTGGAGGCAGAAATCAAGAATGCCAACAAGGGTATGGCTGATAAGTATTCACCCTGGCTGTTATTGTGGTTGGCAGCAGGAGTGACATGCTTCTTGGGTTTCTGTGCGGCAGACATTACAAAATGCGATATGGTATTACTGTATGGTTTGGGGATAACTTGTTTGTTCCTACCCATCGGAATCCTATCCCTATTCCTATGGGACAGGGAGTTTATGTCGCAGTTCAGAGCCATATTACTTGTCATACTGTACCTAATCTGCATGTGTGTCCAATATGTATTATGGTACAGCATGAATAATGATATCGAAGTACACCTCACCCCACTCATGCAAAGCACTATGCTTATTACTTATCCTTTTGCGCTAATTGCGAGCGTCATGCTCTTCCGCCTACGCAGCATCAGTAAGACTCGACTGACGATGATAGGACAGATTCTCGGCTTTAAGGAGTTTATAGAAAAGTCAGAAAAACCTATGCTCGACTCACTGTCTGCTGAGCATGAGAACTACTTCTTCGACATACTTCCATACGCCATAGCATTTGGACTTTCAGACAAGTGGATTAGCAAGTTTGCCCCTATGCTAGATTCCATGCCGGACTGGTATAAGAGCAATGACAACTCGCCCAAGACCTTCGCTCACATGATGAACCCACACATACTATATTCTTCAAAGATGCGAGATAGCGTAATCAATGAGCAAGCAGCAGAGATGGCAGCAGAGAGCAAGGCTTCAGCATCAAGAGGCAGTATAGGAGGCTTCTCAGGAGGAGGTTTTGGCGGAGGAGGATCACATAGTTGGTAAAAGGGCTGAGATATTTCTCTCATAAAGCAAAAGAATCCAACATTAATCTTGACTTTAATATTACAGCTTTATTATCTTAATATATATACATATATGCTACAAATCAAGAATGCAACTATCAACGACTGTGCATTTATAGCACGCGGAGTGGCAATGGCCCTACATTTAGAACCATCTGAACATGACTTGGAGCGTATAGCTTATATCTGCAAGCGAGAAGACGTACTCTACAGCTATCGAAATACCATGATAGCATGGATAGACGACGAACGTGCAGGGCTCTGTCTATGCTATGACGGAGGTCGTTATCACACGATGAGAGAAGTCACTTTCCCACTATTCGCAGGAATCAATGTAAGTGACAACGACATGGACTTGGAGGGGGCCGACGATGAGACTTGCGAAGGCGAATACTACATCGACTCAGTAGCCGTAATGCCCGAGTTTCGACGTCGTGGCATAGCAGGTCAGCTGATAGAAGCCCAAATGACAAAAGCAAAGCAAGCCGGCTTTGTAAAAGCCAGCCTGCTCGTAGATCCTGCCAATCCCAATGCCCAGACCCTCTACCGTAAACTCGGTTTTATACACAACGGAGAGGTTTATGCCTTTGGGCAAACGTTTTGGAAATGGATTAAGCCCCTTGATTAATACATATCAGAATGGCAAATCGTCACCACCTGCTGCATAGGGAGCCTCACTCGCCGTTGGAGCAGGTGCAGTTTGTTGTGGCTGAGAGCCAAACGGTACGACGCTGGGTTGCTGCACAGGCTGCGCAGCCACAGGAGCAGCCTCGACGTTGCGGTCTACATTCCACGCACGAATCGAGTTGAACCAAGTCGTTGTACCATCATTACGTGTAAACTCGCGCGCATCAATATCAAAGCTGACACGTACCATCTCACCCACTTGAATATTGAACTGCTGAATCTTATCAGCTCCAAACACTTCAAAGTTCATCTTGCGTGGGTAGCGGTCTCCCACAGTCTCAAGGACATATGATCCCAAACGCCACTCGCTGCCAGATCTGGCAGACACACCGCTGCGCTCAGGCAGTACGGCAATTATTCTTCCAATTATTTCCATAGATATTTTTTTGAGGTTTTGAGGTTATAAGGTTTTGAGGTTGTAAGGTTATTCTATGAGTTTTTAGGATTATTCTTTCACGACCTTAGCCCTAAACCTATTTTCTTTGCAAAGTTACGAATAAGCGAGCGGAAAAACAAATAAAAACTGTTTTTAATTTGTTTTTCCCGAGTGAGAGGACCACAAAACTTGTTTTGCTTGGCTTGTCCAAGAACTTAGAGCGAAGCAAAGCGAGGCTCAGAGTTACGACTTTTGCCGACGGGCATAAGTAGAGCATGGAGCGGAAAAGCAAATGTTTTTTTGTTGTTTGGTTGGTTCTTTGTTGTTTGGTTGGCTTCGCCTTCGTTTCCTACGGCTCGGCAGAGTAAGCAAGCTTTCTCTGCTCTCGCTTATCGGAAACGTTGTTTGGTTGGTTCTTTAGTTATTTGCTCGGTTGATGAGTTCACCTATCTGCTGAGTTCGATTAGAAACAAGCAAACAAGCAAACAACTAAACAACCAACTAAACCCCAAACTCCAAGGCTTGCCCATGGACCGACGCATCTACGGTATTTCCATCCCATACCAAACGACCGTTGACCCAAGTCTTGTGTACACGCCAATGCAGACTATCGCCCGTACGTGGACTCCAATGCACTCGACTTAGTATATCAGACTCCTTTATGGTATAGGACAGTTCATCTCTACCTACGAGGACGAGATCAGCCTTCATGCCAGGGAGCAGGAATCCGCGGTTCTTTATGCCGAAGAGACGCGCAGGATTGTGGCTCATAAGCTCGACCATTCGTTCCATGCTTAGTACCCCCTGGCTGACCAATTCGAGCATACTGACGAGCGAGAACTGCACCATAGGCATTCCGCTGGCAGCCTTGGCAGCTCCCCCCTGCTTTTCCGACAAGAGGTGTGGAGCATGATCCGTAGCTACCACGCTGATACGTCCGTCAGCAATAGCCAGACGCAAGGCATCACGGTCGGCAGCAGTCTTGATGGCAGGGTTACACTTGATGAGCGAGCCGAGGCGACGGTAGTCCGCATCGCAATAGAGCAAGTGTGCCACGCAAGCCTCACCCGTGATATTGCCACCGAGCAGGTCAAGTTCCTCCTTGGTAGTAATATGAGCTATGTGCAAACGAGCTCCGCTCTCCCTGGCCATGCGTACAGCAAGACTCGAAGAGTCATAGCAAGCCTGACGGCTGCGTATCTCAGGGTGGTGCATGACATCAGGATCGTCGCCATACAGCTGTTTGGCCTGAGCCATATTGCGTGTGATAGTACCCGTGTCCTCACAATGTACCATTATTATTTTAGGCGAACGAGCAAATATCTGCCTGAGAGCCTCCTCCTTGTCCACGAGCATATTGCCCGTGCTGCTGCCCATAAAAAGTTTGACCCCCGGGTACTTGTCCGTAGGTATACGGAGTATCTCCTCTACATTATTATTAGTAGCCCCTATGAAAAACGCATAGTTGACATGCATTTTCCCCTTGGCGATGTCCATGCGTTGCTGCCAAGTGTCGAGCGTAGTAGTCAAAGGCGAGACATTGGGCATATCGAGCACAGAAGTAACCCCACCAGCAGCAGCAGCCCTACTCTCGGTGTCCATGTCGGCCTTGTGTGTGAGCCCAGGATCTCGAAAGTGCACATGATCATCGATGACACCAGGCAAGAGGTACAACCCCGTGGCATCAATTACTACATCAGCAAGAACATCGACGTCGTCATCGACGCCGACTATGGCCTTAATAATCTCATCTTGGATAATGAGAGTGCCGAGGAAAGTTTCGCCCTCGTTGACTATGGAAGCATTTCGTATGATTGTCGTAGACATATCTATTGTGATTTATTGTGCAAATATAGTATTTTTTATGCATATTCGCCTTGTTTAACAGATTTTTTTTGTACCTTTGACGTTTGAACTCCGATTTCGGATTCTTCACGTTCCGTAATGACTATATGGATATAAAGGATTTACAGGCTCTGTATGCCAAAAACCCTAAGGTAAAGGCTTTGGGGCATTTGTTGTGCGACTCCAAGGAGAGACACATAGTGCTTGACGGGCTCGTGGCGAGCTCAGCTCCGATGATGTTCGGCGCATTACCCCTATGTGAGCCTCAAGCCTTTGGTAGACCCTATATTTTCGTCATGGACGACGAGGAACAGGCCGGATACTTCTACAACGATCTCAATCAGATTTTAGGTCAAGAGGGAGTGATGATGCTGCCATCGAGCTACCGCCGCGCCATCAAATACGGTCAGCGCGATGCTGGCAACGAAATCCTGCGTACCGACGCTCTGACACGTCTGTCAGCCTCATCGCGAGCCGCGCTATATGTAGTGACCTATCCCGAGGCTCTAGCTGAAACCGTAGTACGCAAAGACACCCTGCAAAGCAATTCACTCCGAATCAAGGTCGGAGAAAGCATGGACATCAACAGAGTTCAAAAGTCTCTGTTCGAACTCGGATTCAAGCGTACGGACTACGTCTACGAACCCGGTCAGTTTGCCGTGAGAGGCTCGCTGATTGACGTATACTCGTTCTCGTGCGAGCACCCCTGCCGCATCGACTTCTTCGGCGACGAGATCGACACGATACGCTACTTCGACGTACAGAGCCAGCTGTCGGTAGAAAAAGCCGACATGGTCGTGATTGTCCCCGAGCTTGCCGACAGCCCGACCGAGCGCGTATGTATCCTTGACTTCATTCCCAAGGACTCTCGCATAGTCATGCACGACAGAGCCTTCATATGCGACGAAATCGAGCGTGTATGGCACGAAGGGTTCTCAGCTGCCGCACAGATGGTCAGCCGCGAAGAGACCCACGCAGACGGAGATGTGACCGACGGGGAACTGCTGCGCGAACGCCTGCTGGTCGAGCCCGATACGTTCAGACGCCGCCTGCCCGACTTCAGCAGCATCACGATGGGCACAACGCAAGACAGAGCCAATCTGACCTTCACCCTGTCAGCCCAGCCCGTATTTCACAAGAACTTCAACATTCTGACCCGCGAGCTCCTGCGCTACCAGCACGACGGATACCGCATATTCATCCTTGCCGACAGTCTCAAGCAGACAGACAGACTGGAGACCATCTTCAAAGACATGC
Organism: uncultured Prevotellaceae bacterium; assembly: GCA_945932615.1. Classification (GTDB taxonomy): domain Bacteria; phylum Bacteroidota; class Bacteroidia; order Bacteroidales; family Bacteroidaceae; genus Physcousia. The sequence continues at coordinate 65,249 of CAMEQD010000005.1, forward strand.
AGCTCGGCATCACGTTCACCCCCGTCGAACACACGCTACACGAAGGCTTTGTAGACTCCGACACCAAATACGTAGTCTTTACCGACCACCAGATATTTGACCGCTTCCACAAGTACAACCTACGCAACGAGCACGCCCGCAAGGGCAAGATGGCTCTGACGCTCAAGGAAATTCAGCAGTTTCAGATTGGCGACTACGTCGTACACATCGACCATGGCGTAGGACGCTTTGCCGGGCTCGTCAGCATACCCGAAGGAGACCGCATGGTCGAGAAGATACGCATCAACTACGATGGAGGCGGAGTCATCTACGTATCCATACACTCCCTGCACAAGGTAAGCAAATACAAAGGCCAGGAGGGTACCACCCCCAAGGTAAACAAGTTAGGCACCGGAGCATGGGAGCGTCTGAAAGAGCGGACCAAGAGCAAGATCAAGGACATAGCGCGAGACCTCATCCGCCTCTACAGCCTACGCCGTCAGGAGAAAGGATTCAGCTTCTCGCCCGACAATTACCTGCAGCACGAGCTCGAAGCCTCCTTCATCTACGAAGACACCCCCGACCAACTGAAAGCCACACAAGAAGTAAAAGCCGACATGGAGCGTGCACGCCCCATGGACAGACTCGTCTGCGGAGATGTAGGATTTGGCAAGACCGAGGTAGCCATACGAGCAGCATTCAAAGCCGCCATCGACGGCAAGCAGACAGCGGTACTCGTGCCCACCACGGTACTGGCATACCAGCATTGGCACACCTTCACCAACCGTCTCAAAGACATGCCCGTACGCGTAGACTACCTCAGCCGCGCCCGTTCGCCCAAGGAGACGCGCCAACTCCTCGAAGACCTCAGCACAGGCAAAATCAATATCCTCGTAGGCACCCATCGTCTGATTGGCAAGAGTGTGAAATTTCACGATCTTGGCCTGCTCATCATCGACGAAGAGCAGAAGTTCGGCGTGAGCGTCAAGGAAAAGCTGCGCCAGATGAAGACCAACGTCGACACGCTGACCCTTACTGCCACCCCAATACCGCGCACCCTGCAGTTCTCGCTCATGGGAGCCCGCGACCTCAGCGTGATACAGACCCCACCCCCCAACCGCTACCCTATCCAGACTCAGGTATGCGCATTTTCGAGCGAAGTCATCGCCGAAGCCGTCAATTTCGAGATGAGTCGCAACGGACAGATCTATATCGTGAGCAACCGCATCTCCTCGCTCCCCGAGCTGGAGAGTATGGTCAAGCGTCACGTACCCGATGCCCGTGTAGCCATCGGTCACGGCCAAATGTCGCCAGAGCACCTCGAAGAGATAATACTCGGATTTGCCAACTATGACTACGACGTGCTTATCTCAACCACGATTATCGAGTCGGGCATTGATATCCCCAACGCCAACACCATCGTCGTGTGCTCCGCCCAGAACTTCGGTCTCAGCGACCTCCACCAGATGCGCGGCCGAGTAGGACGCAGCAACCGCAAGGCATTCTGCTACCTGCTCTCTCCGCCTTTCTCCTCCCTCAATCCCGAAGCACGTCGCCGTCTGCAAGCCATCGAGACCTTCTCAGACCTCGGCAGCGGCATACACATCGCCATGCAGGACCTCGACATACGCGGTGCCGGCAACCTACTCGGAGCCGAACAAAGCGGATTCATCGCCGACCTCGGCTACGAGACATACCAGAAGATACTCTCCGAGGCAGTCAAGGAGCTGCGCAACGACGAGTTCCAAGAGCTCTACAAGGAGGAAATCCGACAAGGCGTAGACAAGAGCGGCGAGGATTTTACCGACGACTGCCAGCTCGACACCGACCTCACAGCCCACCTGCCCGAGACATACGTACCCACGAGCAGCGAGCGCATGCTGCTCTACCGCGAGCTCGACCAGACTCAGGACCAAGAGCAAATCGACACCTTCTGCCAGCGTCTGAAAGACCGCTTCGGTCCATTGCCCCAAGAGGCCGAAGACCTCTGCCGCATGGTACGCATACGCCAACTGGGACGCCATCTCGGAGCCGAACGCATCGTGATGAAACAAGACGTGATGAAACTCTTCCTCGTCAGCAACCTACAAAGTGCGTACTACATGTCGCCGACATTCGACCGCATCATACAGTACTTTACAGCAAATGCCGCCAACTGCCGCCTCGGCGAGAAAAACGGCCAACGCTCGCTGACCGTAAGCCACGTCAGCGATACGCAGACCGCTCTCTCCATACTCAATCAGATTGACTCCATCGTGCTGTAAACATCAGCGGAAGATAGCATTCACAATCTCCGAGATGTCGCTCACACTCACGATGCCATCGCCGTTGACATCAGCCGCCTGAAGGTTGAAGCCCTCGGGTACAGTCTGACCCAGCGAGTAGCTGACAATCATGCTGACGTCACCCACCGTCACAGAGCCATCGCCGTTGACATCACCCGGTATTGCACTTGGCTCAAACTGAAAATCAGTAGAGAGAAACATGCTTATCGTCCCCACAAGATTGTTGTTGCACCTATAGCTCATAGGCGAGTCGGCATACTGATAATTCAGCGAAAAAGTACTACCCGTACGGCTAAGTTGCGCACACCAATCGGCATGGTTTACGAGGGTAAACGACCCCCACGTGAAGCCACGCTCCAAACGGAAATCCTCGTAAGTATTGGTCATGCCCTGCAACCATGGGAGACGCCCCTGCGCATCACGCATGAGATATGTGCCATCAGACTGGCGTGTGAGCACAAGCTCCTGAGCCAAAGCCTTATCGTCAGTCCAAGTCTCCTCGCCGTTTTCGCCCTCATCACGAGTATAATAATAGTACGGAGTAGGAGCAGGCAGCTGCTGATAGCTGCGCAGCAAGTAGCGTCCCGACTGCGGATAGACGATACCCTCATCGCCGATATTACGCAACTGCTCAAGCGAAGAGATGAGAGCGTTGGCATTCTCCAAACCAAAAGAGTCGAGGACTCTGCCATCGGCATCGAATACCGAGTGATAAGCACTCTTGATAGCCCTGTAGCTCACGTTGTCAGGCTTAGGATATCCAGGCTGCCCCTCGTGCGACACGAGGTCGGCGAGTTCGTCCGCCACGCTTTCGAGCTGTTTGATGAGAGCCGCGTTGGCATCCCTTACCGCAGGCAACTCGATTATCTGGGTATAGGTATAGATAGTACCATTGCAATCCTTGCGCCATTTGCGTCGTATTATGCAGCCCTCTCGCTCCTCCTGCCCCTGAACCTCGCCGTAGTTGTTATTGCCATAGTAGGCTTCGAGTACAGGCATTTCGTCTATCTCGCTCTCGTCCGTCACCCTGACATAAGGTTCTGGCACGCCAGCCTCCGTACCCTTTATGCGGAATCTGTTGCGAGTATCGAGTCTGAATCCCCCATAGACGGAATAGCTGCTGCCATTAGCCACATAGGGGACATCGTTGTTCGTGAGAGCATACACAGCCTCGCCTATGATTTCAACCTTGATCGTACCTCCGAGCGGATTAAAACCGTTGTATTCAGTCGTTGAGACATCGATATACGGGAATGAGCCGCTCCACTCACCCGTGTTCGGCACTTGGTCGGCAAGAATGTATGGGAAGGTCTGACCGTAGTCGGTCGACAGGAGTATGCGCACCCTCCTACCCTCTCCATAGATGTCGGTCTGCGGCGTCCACGCAATAGTGAAGTCGCGCCCATGCCGCAACGACGGCTGCACCTTAAAATAAGCCCGAAACGGTTCACCAGGCACTATGCGTACAGACGTGATACCGCTGTCGTAAATCGAGCCGTAGCGCGCAGCAAAGGCATACTTGAAGAGCCCCGTGCGCGAAGTCCCCGTATACGGCACCTCCCAGTCCGACTCCGGAGCATTGGCTACGAGAGTGTTGGGCGAGCGCCATTGGCGATGAAACATGACATTAGGCGATGTCGTAGGCTTGAAATTCGCCTTGAGAGAGTTGTTGGAAAGTTCCGTACCGATGTCAAAACCATGCACGCAGTAGTATGGCACAGCCTCAGGGTCAGCATTCAGCAAGGGCAGATAGAACTGGTACGACGAGCCGAGGGTAACGGTATATTGCGTCTTGATCAAGTCCGTATCTATCATCGGCTGTACGCACTCCTCAAGATAAGCATAGACGATATTCGCCCCCTCGTCGCTATTGTAGCTCTTGTCGGCCTGCGTACGTCCGGGGTCGGTATAGTGATTGATGTTCTTGAGAATATTGCGCATGACGCGTATGCTGCTAATCGAGAAGAAATCTCGAGGGTCTCCGTAGCTCATTATGCTCTGCCCCTGTCCGGGCTCGGTATAGTCAGCATCGTAACGCTCGTGAGTGTGCGACGCACCAAAGAGATGCCCCATCTCGTGTGCCACAGTCTTGACCGCGCTTATAGCAAAGCCTCTGCCCTTGGTGCTGTTGAGAGCAGCCCCTCCCTGCATGGCAGCTCCGTTGAGACTGCCCGTGTTTTTAGTTATCATCAGACCCACGTCATATTCGTCCGAGTCGATGCAGGCGTTGATGAGGAGAGTGCCATTGTCAGCTATGGGAGTACCATTGGCGCCCCTTATGCTAATCCCCGTGTTGTTCTCAAGCATTATGAGCCGGTCATCCCGGACCACCTTCAATTCGATACCCACATCGTTGCGGTAGTAGGAGTTGAGCTCAGCCTCTGCCCTTTCCCAATAAGCATAGACGAGGTTTCGGTCAAACTGCCCCAGAGCATCGCAAAACTCATCAATTACCTCGGGAGTGATGAGCAAGGCTACTCTAAACTGATAAACGTAGCCATCGTTGTTGATAATCCCCTCACGGTATCCTGTCTGCCCCAAAGCTGGGCTGAGGAAGCGACCATGGAGCGAGCCGTCACTTCGTCCTCCCTCCATAAAGCGTGCGAACCGTACGGAGTCCTCCCCGTGAGGCTGGAGGCAAAGACAGTCACGTACCTCCTGCGCAGGGACAATCATCGGACTCAAGGCTATAGTAGCCAGCAGTATATGTCTTGAAAATCTTGTCATGATGCGTAGTTCTTCAACTTGTTGTCAATAGCATTCAGTCTCGTCGGCTTCCTCGTTGCCCTCCAGTCGCGGCATCTGTTCTACGTCAGAAGCTGCGAGCAGATACGGCTCTGGGGTGATGGTATAGACACGGTTTTGAGGTATGATATATGCTTTCATGGTGTCGTGACATGTTTTTTCCCGTTGACTATATATATGTGATTTGGCATAGTCTTCGTGACTCTCACACCTTCGACAGAATATATCGTAGTAGGCATATCAGACTCAGAGTCGAGGTCAGAGATCGAAGTCTCGGTATCCGAAATGCGCACCTGCAAGGCAGAATACTGCGGGCTCACTTCGCTTGTGTGAACATAGGCACGCAGCGGCTGAAGACTGACAGACGTCTGCCCCACGCGGTAGAAAGCAAGCACGTCCCCATGCTTCTGTAGCACATAGTTGCCCTGTCCGTCAGGAGCCTGAGCTATGGTCGAAGACTGGTATACGCCCGTGAGAGCACCCATGACAGGCTGGTTTTGAAGCTCTACTGGCACACCTCTGAGAGTAAACGTGCCACCGCCCTGTGCGAAGGCAAGCACAGGAGTATTGGCTGGCAGAAGTACGCCGCCCCGAGCAGCAGACGTGGCAAGGAGCGAACCGCTGTCAGAATCATACTCTACGGTATAGAACTTGACCTCGTTGCCCCCACCAGTCTCCACCGAAGTGACATTCATTGGCAGACATAGAGTAGCCCAGTCGCCAGCCATCTGCAAAGTGTGGCAAGCCTGCGTCTGACCATCTCTCACTACGAGTATGCTCGAAGTATCATCGGCCTTGAGATACTCCATATTGCCAGCCTCATCGCAGGCATTTACCTCAATCGTACTGTTGTCGAGCGTAGGGAACTGCCGTATACTGAGCGGATATACTCCAGACGATGCAGCCTTGCAATATACGTCGAGGAGGTCTGCGGTAGTGTTGTCTAAGCGATTGTGTCGGGTAGAAGGGTCCTCGATGCTGTAGCATACCACTCTCCATACGGTCGAGCCATCGGGCATATCGTATATCTTGCCTTGCGCCAGCTGGTGGTAGTAAGTCTTTTCCCCGAGAGTCTCGCCGTACGGATAGCGAGACTTGTTGAGGGTAATAGCCTTGACCTCAAGCCCAGCCGGCACCAGTAGGTCAAACTGGTAAGCCGTGACATAGCGGTCAGCAGGATTTATGAGACGGACGGTGCTCTTATAGCCATAACTCCCATCGTAGTCTGCCGAATTGACATCGACCGTAGCAGGCACTATCTGAAAGTAGCAGTTGTCTGCATCGATTTGAGCCCAAGTCTGCGTTGCTACGAGCAGCAGCACAGCTGCCAAAGTGTGTCTTGAGTTGAATTTTGTCATGGTGTAGTACGGTCTTAAATATTTCGTTTGCAAAGATACGACTTTTTTGTAATGTCGCAATACTTTGTTTGCCTTTATGTACTTTTCCATACGTTAGCATACTTTCCAATAGGATACGAACAGTTCCCGAACTTATCCCGAACAAACAAGCAAATGTGACAGTTACAGATGTTACATTAAAAAAATTCCGAGTGACAACTTCCCCTTATAGATATATAATTAATTAATATATAAACATATATATATAGTATAGAAAAAAGTCACACTCGAAATAAAGTGCTGTAACAACTGTAATTGTCACAAAACGCCCTCTCATTCTTTCCCTAAAAGGCTGAATAACAACAATCTACACTACCACTCATCTCTCTCGCCTTACCGCTGACAGCATGACATTACTTCACCTTTGACGACTAAAGAGCCTGCTGCTGATGGGGGTGTAGATATATTTCATTATGAGGTAGGAAGAGGCTATGCCTACGATGGTTCCCCCGAGTATATCTCCTGGATAGTGGACTCCGAGGTATATGCGGCTGTAGCATGTGAGAGTAGCCCAAACGGCCATATAGAGATTGACGTACCTGTTGCGAAAGATGTAGGCAAGGTATACGGTCAGGGCCCAAGTGTTTGATGCGTGAGAGGAGACGAAACCATATTTGTAGCCTCTGTCGCCATTGACTATGTGTATGAACTCCATGAGTAGCGGGTCTTGGGCTGGGCGCAGACGGCAGACCATGGGTTTGATGAGGTGGGAGGCTATTTGGTCGGCTACGGTGATGACGAGAGCTACGCATATTATCTGCAACAGATAGAGTGTGAGCCATGTATATTTGCCCGATGTGCGCTCTGTATGACAGGTCTGGTAGTCATGGCGTGCCATGCAGGCAAGTATTACGACGTACATGGGTACCCATGTCCATTTGGCAGAAAACCAATACCAAAATTGGTCTAATACGACACCTCCGTCATAGTTAAGCATGAGCATGAGCTGTCGGTCTATGTGGTCGAGATATTCTATCATGGAGCAGTCTGTGTCTGATTTACGACTGCAAAGGTATAATTTTTTATGTTTTTTTGCGCCAAATAGGTAGAAAAATCGTTTTTTTATGATAACTTTGTACACATGATTAAGAGCAATTCTAAGAAGAAACATCGCATAATGCGCCTTCTGGCCGGTATTCCCTTGGGGGTCTTGTATGTCGTGAGTGATGTATGTTTTCTATTGATATACTATTGTATCAAATACCGCAGAGATGTGGTCAGGAACAATCTACAGAATTCCTTTCCAGAATATTCTTTGGAAGAGATCATTACTATCGAGAAGGGATTTTATCACAATCTTTGTGACGTCTTTATCGAGTCATTCAAGGCTCTCAACATTTCTGATGCCGAATTAAGGAAGCGGATAGATGTCGTGAACTATGAATTGCCTGAACGCATAGCTTCGCAAGGGCGCAACATCTATCTGCTGATGGGGCATTGTGGTTGCTGGGAATGGGTGCAAGAAATTTCATCGCGCTACTCTCAGCCTAAGAGAAGTGCAGAGCTATATAAACACGTGAGCAGTTCTTATTTCAGCTCGCTTATGAACGAAATCAGAGGGCGATGGAATACCACGCTTGTCGACATGCACGATGCAGCACGGACGTTGCTGAAATGGTCACGCGAGGAGACCCCGTTTCTAATCGGACTTATCAGCGACCAAAGACCTGACTCTCCGGCTAAGGGGTGGACGACGTTCTTATCGCAACGTACTGGCTTTATCCCTGGGGCTGAGGAGTTTGCTTCAAAATTGGGCGGTGAAGTGGTGTATTTGGACATAGAGCGTACTGCTCGCGGACACTATCGTTTCACTTTCAAGGAGATGGTGATACCCGACGATTTGAAGGACGAGACTTATCCGCTGACACGCCTATATTGGCGTATGCTTGAGATTACAATCAGACGCCAGCCGGAATTGTGGCTTTGGTCTCACAACAGATGGGCTTGAGGTATGAATAGTTTGGTCAGCATCATTGTCCCAGTATTTAATGTGGAGAGGTATCTGGCTCGTGCGTTGGAGAGTCTCATCGCCCAGTCTTACGATGAGTGGGAAGCTATCCTTGTCGATGACGGCAGCACGGACTCTTCTGGCTCTATTGCTTTGGATTTTGCTTCGAAAGACAAGAGGTTTAGGGTCGTGCGCCAGCAAAACGGAGGGCTTTCGTCTGCAAGAAATACGGGTATGGAGATAGTCTCGGGGCAGTTTGTGATGTTCTTAGACTCTGACGATTTTCTTCATCCGCAGGCTTTGGAGTTGTGCGTGAGAGCAGCCTTGCGCGATGGTAGTGATATAGTCGCTTTCACTTATGATCGTTGGTATCGCACGCGCAATGTCATCAGACATTTCCTTCACTTGCCCGAGACCGCCCCCTCGTTCAGGTATTATGACAATCCCGACTTTATCGTGACAGATGACATTTTTAACTACGCTACTGAGTATTCACACCCTCGTGGGGTGGATAGGAAGTGGATGGTTAAACATTGCCAGGTGTGGAGGTGTATGTATAGGGCAGAGCTAATCAGAGGAATCCGCTTCGTGGAGGGCATCAACTATGAGGATTTCCCTTGGTGGAGCGAGGTATTGCTTCATGTCGGGAGAGCAACAATCCTCAATCTACCACTATATATGTATTACCCCAATCCTCGCAGTTATATCATGTCGGCCGACCAGTCTCACAAGATTATGAGTCTGAGGCGTGCAATCGCAATTGGCAAGGAGGTGTACAGTTCTGCCCCTGCTGACAAGAGAATGAAATGGGAGACGAACTTCCTTGTACCCTTCGAGCGGAAGCTACACTCGAAGGAGAAAGGTGACTGAACAACTCGGTGTTTTGATTTAATGTCCTACAAAAAATATATCAAGTATTATGACTTCCCCTTTGGTTTCTGTAATTGTTCCTCTATACAACGCTGAGATGTATATCGAACGCGCTCTGAATAGCGTGTTGCAGCAAACGTATTCAAATTGGGAGGTCGTTGTCGTAAACGATGGCAGCACAGATGGCAGTCAAACGATTGTGGAAAGATTCTGTATGCTTGACAAGCGTTTCAATCTTATCAATCAGCAGAATATGGGAAGATCTGAAGCGAGGAATACTGCTACACGACATGTCCGCGGTGAGTATGTCATATACTTGGACGCAGATGACTTCCTGCATCCTCAACTGATGGAGATATGTGTGAACTGCGCGCTCAGGGACGGTAGTGATATCGTGTCTTTTACTTATGACCATATCTTTCGATTAAGGAATAGAATCCGACAGTTTATGCGTCTACCCGAATGTGGACCTATCATACGCCGTTATTGCAATCCTGAGTATTTTGTGACTGACAATATTTATGACTTTGCTACCGAGGAGTCGCACTCAGAGTTTATCAAATCCAAATGGGCTGTGAAGCATTGTCAGGCGTGGAGATGTATGTATCATATCAGTATGATTGAGGGTATCGTGTGGCCTGCTGGAATTGAGTACGAAGACGTTCCTTGGTGGGGAGCAGTATTATTGAGAGTGAAGCGCGCCACTTTACTTCGCCTACCTCTATATTTCTATTACCCTAACCCTACAAGCTATATCATTTCGAGTGATGATACAGAAAAGGCTGCCAGCCTGAAGACAGCCTTAGATTTGAGTCTGAAGGTATACGAAAATGCCCCAGAGTATAAGGCTGAGGCTTGGAAACAGAACTTTGTCAGACCATTTGCGACGTGGTTAGAGAAGCATGGTTTCTGAACCGCCTATGATTGCCTGTTGACATAGTTGACGATGTAGTCTGCGTACGTTTCTGGGATTGGACTGTGTGATTCCGGGCTTTTGAAATCTGTCTTCTGGAATATTCCCTCTTGTGTGAGCCGTTCGTATTCGTCTTTGTCATAGTGCGCATTACGATACAGATACCATAACAGATGGGTGGAGTCTTGTTGTATCTTTGGCATTCTGTCATAATGGTCTGCTGCTGTTTGATCATGTCTGACGGCATGCTGAAACAACATTTGGTGGACAAAGTAGTCGATGGCATAGTCTTCTCGTTTCCAATATTCAAATATTACATTACGCCATGCTCCCAGCAGAGGATTGCCTGCCTGAGAGCGGATAAAGCAGTTTTGTATACCAGAATACGAACCTGCCTGGTATTTACCTGAGAGATATACAAAAAATGGCTCTTGAAGCACGAAGTCTGGTAGTGGATGTGGCATAAAGTCTGTCGCGTCCATCCATATTCCTCCATGACGCCACAACAGATCTACTCGGCAAATGTCTGCAAAGTGTGCGTAGGAAATCTTGCCTGCACGCCACTTTTCTACGACATAATCTGGTAAATCTACCCAATCAAAGATTGTGTTTTGGTCCAAGACCATGAGTTCGAGCGAGGCATTTCTCCTGATACTATCAAGGCAACTTTTTACTATGAGGGGTGCCTGGGCTTCGCCTTGAAACCAGATACTGAATACCCTTTCTGTCTCCGGTCGGACTTGAGTACAAGGAGTCGATGGGGGGACTGGTATTTTGCTGATATATGCTGATACAGCCTTTGCTGTCACCCTACCGCGTAATAGGCGTCTCTCCATGCGTGACTTCCATAATGGATTGAGTATGTGTCCAAAGAGCAGCAGCCTGGTATAAAACAGTATCTTTCTCATAACAGATGCGAAAAGCGCTTGGGTATTTCCACTATCAAGGTCATACCAAACATAGAGGGCTTGTTCCAGGAATAGATGGGATGTATGATATTCTGGCATTTCCTTGCCCGTGGCACCCACGTGTCAAACAGACGAGTCCTGTGCTCGGAGCATAGCGCTATAGTGCGTACCCTCTTCTTGAGGTGTCGATTCCAGCCTCTTGTTATCAGGTCTGTATTTGCTAACTTCTTCTGTATCATCTCCAAATCTATGCAACCGAGATGGAACAGATATAGGTTTTCATCTATCGTGTACATACGCCTCATCTGGCGGTGGAACCCTCGGCCCCACTTCCCCTGTCTTGTCATGACGCATGGTTTAGTATATCGGGTTGAGACTTTAGCAGCATGGCGCTGTGACAACCATGGGATATCCTTATTTATTGATTTTTCCGTACGCATGTCCTGACCTACGTCCAGACCTAATCCTGACACGCATTTGGCCTTTATGGAAGAAATATACTCAGCAAACGGTACTTCTATTTTTGGATCTACTATGAGAAATTCGTCTACATCGCAGCCTATCACCACCTCGTATCCTTGTGAGAAAAGTCTATTTGCCTCGGCATTTATGAGGTTGATGCGACCTTTGTCAGCTCTCTGTACAGTACCTTCTATTCGCTTGTTTATTATTGTGTTGACCTTGCTGCAGTAGTCTGGTATTTTTTGATCCTCGCCATCGAATATGATATAGAGATTCTCATCGCCTATGTGACTTCCATAGTACTTCACCCATTTCTCAAGAAAGAACTGGTCATCCCTTACCATTGTAACTGCCGCTATGCGCTTTGTCTTTGCCATGACGCCTCCTTTCATGCTTTGCAGAATGTGAATATCTTTTTCAGCAACTTCTTTCTCTTACGATGTGACATCTGCTGCTGATAGTACTTGTCAGGATTAAATATCACGTTGTACAATTTGGAACCACAACTGATTTTCTCGAACAGGGTTGTCTGCAATATCTCTCGATTCACCAGATCCCTCAAGAATGGCGATGCAGCATCAAGGAATTTTCTTGAGGCTACATCATTCAATCTGTTGAAATTCCATATAAAACCTCCATATATGTATCGCGACATCAAAGGTGTCTGGCAGAGATGTTGCTTTATTTCTTCGTGGGAGTCTATCCAATTGCCTATCTCACGCCATTCGTCAAGTATACATTCTACCTTGCCCGATGAGGCTACTGACGAGGATTCATTTATACGATAATGCAGCAAGGGGCGGGATATAATCATGACCCGCCTTGCCTTGCTGTATGCTTTGAACGAGAACGAAGTATCTTGGAAACTGGCTCCTGGTGTAGGCAGAAACCTGATTTTATCTCTCTGGTCAAGCAGTTCCCTTCGGTATAGTGCCGCCCAGATTGATGTCTGTATTCTGAAAACACCTTGACTCTCGAGCGGAGAGAAGACCTCATCGATGGGCGCGTATGCAAAATGCTTCTCTTTCTCTTTGCCTTGTCTGCTCTCCAACCACAGACATCTTGCTATGTCCAACGAGTTGTCCAAAGCTGCCCGAAGCAGGGTCTCATACATATCTGGCTCTATCCAATCGTCGGATTCGACTATCCCTATGTAGTCGCCCGTGCTGGCCTCCAATCCGACATTCATCGTATCTCCATATCCTGTGTTTGATTTGTGGATAACCTTGATACGGGTATCTGTCAATGCCACCCTATCTATTATCGCAGGAGTATTATCTGTGCTACCATCATCGATGCAAATGATTTCCAGATTGCTGTGCGTCTGATTGACTATACTCTCCAAACATTGGTGTATATATCTCTCTACGTTATAACAAGGTACTATGACAGATATTTTATGCATACACGTAAGATACTTATTTTGAGAATAAAGTTCGTATTCGCTTGGAGATTAGATACAACTTATACCACTTACTGGATTTGATTTCCGTGTTTTCCTTAACGACCGTTGCAAGCGTCTTGTTGAGCAAGTCGTTCTGTAGCAAGGTCTCCGATTGCAGCTTTTGCAGATTTTCGTTGTCTGTTTTACTTTGTTCCAACCAACCTCGCATTTTGTCACAATCCCTCCATGCCGAATATAGTTTGGTATATACGTCGATAAGTGGGTGTATGTCGTAATGGTATTTGCCTTGATGTAAGTATTCGGTATATGGGACTTTGATGTCAATCATCACTCCTCCATGATTTTCTGTACCTCTGACAAATTGATGCCAGTCACCATAGAGTCCTGTGAGGACCTCGTCATACTTGCTCGGACATGGGAAACTGTAGTTTTCAAAGTCCAAGTTTACAGGCTGTCCATATTCTTCCTTTCTAAACAAGTATGTGTCTTTGCAGTTGGGGTTGAGCGAGATGTTACCATGTCTCAACATACCCTTCCCGTTGTAGCGTCCAGACAGACTGTCAAAGCGTTGCATCTCTTGCGCCAGAGCGCAGCCTATCCACTCTTCACGAGTCCTATTGTAGAGCGTCTTCAATTCCCACAACACGCAGGTCATATTGTGCAACTCATCACGGAATTGGCGCAATTCAGCCTCATCATCGGGGACTTCATCAAGAATGAAAATATCCATGAACACGCCCTGATTGAAAGCACCTGTCGCCTCTCCTTCTTCCATCTCGGAGGTGAGTATTGCTGTCGTCAGGGAGTTTCTCAACTGTCCGTGACGTCGAGCTGAGCCTAAATCCGTATAGTTCGTCTGCCAAAAATATGGTTTAGCGAACTCTTCGTCTGCTACTTGGCATAACCTGTCATATTCCCTACGGGTCATTATGACATCTATATCATTGTCCCAAGGGACGAATCCCTTGTGTCTCACGGCTCCCAAGAGTGTCCCACCGTCCAAATAATATGTTATGTCATGCTTTCGGCAAACACGGTCATATTCGACGAGCAAGTCCAACAATACTGCCCACAAAGCCTTTGTCTCGGCTGATACTAAATAACCGCTCCTCACCTCTTCTTTATAGAAAGATTTGGGTAGCTGTATCTTTATCGGCAATGTGACGTTGTCTCGCATCTGTTCTTATTTACGTTTTATGACCCTGAATAATTTTCGGAAGAAACCTCTGTTAGGATGTTTCGGACCTACATAACTATCCATGAACAGCTTGGATTTTTCAACCGAATTGTATGTCTTTATATATGCAATAAACGGATTTGTAGATACATCTGCTTCCTGCTCGGTCAATATGCGTGACATGGTCGACAATATCAGGTCGTGATCAATCTTGGGGGAATTATCGTACGCAAACCAAAAGAAAGGCTCGTAGACCGTTGCCAATATATTCTTTCCTCGCTGACCTATTTTTCTTTCCCTGATAAATTTATAAAAATCATCTATGATATATAGGTGCTGTATCGCAAACCCACTCTGCTTGTTGAATGTCGCGCTCATTATGGAGCCTTTCTGATGACGGTTGTAGATATATACCGAGTCATGCATGACTTTTACCGATGCCATTACTGCAAACATCTTCAAACAGAAATTAGCATCTTCATATAGGAGATTTTCGGGGAATCTGACATTAAACTTCTCTATTATTGAACGTCGCCACAATTTGGCACAGGCACTCATATGCAGATTGAGCGCTTTGTGCAGGTCCTTATCCAATCCCAAGAGCTCGTCTTTGTCGTTTACGTAATAGCGCTTGTCGCTTGACGGCAGCGTTCCCCAGACTTGTTCTCCTCCTTCGTACTCCACATGTATAGATCCGACAACAAGATCGACTCCTTCCGTCGCATTTTTCAACATTTTTTCTATAGCATCACAGACGAGGTAGTCATCTCCGTCTATAAACACCACATACTCACCCGTACTCTCACACAACGCGGTGTTTCTGGCTACAGATAGTCCACTATTTTTATCTGTCGACAAGAATCTTATTCGCCTATCTTTGCGCATTGCATGGCGTACCAACACCTTGGTCTCGTCCGTCGAGCAATCATCTATACATATTATTTCCAGATTTCCATAGGTCTGACGTCTGACACTTTCTATGGAGGCCTGTATGTATTTAGAGCAATTATAGCAGGTAATTATAACCGTGACAAGGGGGTGAGATGCATCAAGAGCTTCCTGTATCGCCCCTTCACTTAGCTTAACAGAATCAAGAGCCTTGTATACTTCACGATAATGGTATGCCAAAGGGTCTGTTATAATCAGATTAAAATCATTACGCAGTTCCGCCGAGAGTCCTTCGGTACAAAGGATTCCATCCTCACGGCAGTCTTTGAAGAAACGACTCGCCTTGCGCAGAAACCACACACGGAGTATCATATTCAGTCTGTTGTAGTTCCACACGAACCCGCCCCAGAACAATCTTGGCAATATATCTGTAAGCGACAATTCTCGCTTCAACGCCTCATCTCCATCGACCCATTGCTTGACAGCATTCCACTCATCTATAATACAATAGACTTTGCCCGTTGAGGATACTGACGAACCAGGATTTATCCTGTAGTGATGCAATGGCTGATTAAGCATCTTGAAACGTTTGGCCTTCGTATATACTTTGAAAGCAAACGACGTATCTTGGAAACTTGCTCCAGGAGTAGGCAAGAAACGTATTTTACGCCCCTCTTCCAACAAATCGCGTCTGTACAATGCGACCCATATAGACGGAGGCATACACATTATGCCAGTTTTGTCTAATGGGCGGTATACCTTGTTCTTTATCACATAACTCGTATCTGGGACTGACTCCGTACCAGTTGGTCCTTGCTGCCACAAGCAACGCACCAAATCCAGATTTTCTGCTTCTGCCGTTTGGTATAGTACCTCATACATGTTGGGATCAATCCAATCATCTGACTCTACAATGCCTATATAATCTCCAGTCGCAGCCTCAAGACCCTTGTTCATTGAGTCTCCGTATCCTGAGTTAGGCTTATGAATTACCTTGAAGCGTGCATCAGATGCCACATATTCGTCAATAATATCACCCGTGCCATCTGTACTGCCATCGTTTATACAAATTACCTCAATATTGGTATGAGTCTGGACTCTTATACTTTCCAGACATTCCCTAATATATTTCTCGACATTACAGCATGGGACTAATATTGAAATCTTCTTCATTTTATGAATATATGACTTATTTACTTTTGAAAATATTACTATCCAAGGCAAATGTACGAATAATTATTGTGATTTCTGCTCTTTTAGCAATTTTATTTGAATTTTTGCTCCAAAACCATCTCTATCACCGGTGCCATATCGAAATATTTATATTGTCCGAGACGTCCTCCAAACACAACCCCCTTCTCTCGTGATGCAAGCTCTCTATAGGCATCGGCGAGAGTATTGTTGCGAACATCATTGACAGGATAATAAGGTTCCAATCCCTCTCTGTATTCTGTGGAATACTCTTCGCTGATGACAGTCTTCGGACAGTCGTACACCTCATCGCCAAACATTTCAAAATGCTTGTGCTCTATCACTCGGGTATATGGCTCATTATGACTCGTATAGTTGACTACAGCATTACCCTGATAGTTAGGTGTATCGAGGACACGTGTCTCGAAACTTACCGTCCTCCAGTCCAGTTTCCCCAATTGGTAATCAAAATATTCATCTATTGCACCAGTATAGACCAAATTGTCAGAATAGTCCCTCCAATTATGACGCAACGCACAAGTATCAGACTCCCCCAATGAATCCCTGAAGAAATCAAATTTTGTCCTACTTTCCACGCCACACAACAATCCGTCAACAAGTCTGTTATATCCACCAATCGGTATTCCCTGGTACCTGTCATTAAAATAGTTGTTGTCAAACACCATACGCACCGGGAGACGTTTGATGATAAATGCCGGTAATTGACTGCACTCCCTACCCCATTGCTTCTCCGTATATTCCTTAATCAGTTTGTTGAATATATCCTTACCTACGAGACACAACGCCTGCTCCTCCAGATTCTGCGGCTCACATCCGTGCAACGCAGACACAGCTTCAGCCTTTTGCTCATCAATACGTTTTTGAGCCTCCTCCGGCGTATGTACATCAGGCCACATTCTGCAAAATGTGTTCATGTTGAATGGTAGATTGTACAATTCACCTTTATAGTTGGCAATCGGACAATTTGTATATCTATTAAACTCCACAATAGAATTTACAAAGTCCCAAACCTTTTTACTATTGGTATGAAAGATGTGTGCGCCATATTTATGCACATTTATGCCCTCGATATTCTCGCAGTAGACGTTTCCACCAAGATGCGAACGCTTGTCTACGACCAGACATTTCTTGCCTTTCTTATTAGCAAGATGAGCAAAAGTAGCACCATAAAGACCGGATCCAACTATAATATAATCATACTTTTCCATAAGAAGCAATTGTTTTTTATACTCATAAACTATAAATCACCAGCTATTACCATTCACCAACTCCACCACCCTTGCAGCCTCCTCAATCGTCATAGACGGAGATATAGGCAAGCTGAGTTCCTCACGCGACAAACGCTCGGTGACAGGTAGAGAAAGCCGCGGTATATTCCAAGGCACGCACTCAAAACATTTCTGCATGTGTGGTGGGATAGGATAATGACATAGAGTCCCCACCCCATTCTCTGCCAGATACGCCAGCAACGCATCCCTACGTCCTGCCCCCTCGACAACGATAGGAAAGAGATGATACACGTTCTGTTCATCAGGAAGCAACTTAGGCAACGAAATATACGGATTGCAGATATTCTCGTAGTAAAAACGCGCAATTTCCTGACGTTTGGCATTATCCTGATTGAGGTATCTGAGTTTTACGTCCAAAACAGCAGCTTGTATCTCATCAAGCCGACTATTACGCCCCGAGTATTCAAACACATATTTCGTAGGACTACCATAGTTGGCAAGCGTACGCACCACGATTGCCAAATCATTATCATTAGTAGTCACCGCCCCACCATCGCCGAGAGCACCAAGATTCTTACCTGGATAAAACGAGTGCCCGGCAGCATCTCCTATATTACCAGTCATGCAGCCGTCATAATACCGGCAACCATGGCTTTGCGCACAATCCTCCACTAGCCTCAGACCATAGCATTTGCAGATTTCGCCTATTTTCTCAGAATACGCAATCCTACCATACAGATGCACTATACAGACCGCCTTTGTCCTCTCCGTTATGGCTCGCTCTATGAGCTCCTCATCAATTTCGAGCGTATCAGCGTTAGGCTCAACAAGAACCGGAACAAGACGATTCTCCGTTATAGCCAGGATAGTCGCTATATACGTATTTGCCGGCACAATAACCTCATCTCCACAATGCATCACACCCATTTGGATGTAAGCCCTGAATATCAAAGTCAAGGCATCGAGCCCGTTTGCGCAGCCTACGGTATGCCCACACCCCACAAACTCAGAGTAACGACGTTCAAAACACTCCGTCTCCCGTCCCAACAGATACCAGCCGCTATCGACCACCCTCTTTACGGCAGCCTCAATCTCCGCAGCATGAAGAGCATTGACCTCCTTTAATGACAAGAATGGAATAGAGTTCATTTCATATTTTCAATACACCTTTGCAGACTATCTACCCAATATGGGACATCAACACCAAACGTCTCCTTTATAGCACGCTTGTCCAACACACTATACGACGGACGTCTGACCGCACTCGGATACTCACTACTATAACAAGGCAGTATATCACAATCGTTATGACCTGCAAGACGCGCAATCATTTTAGTAAAGTCATACCACGAACACACACCCTCATTACTATAATGATATACCCCCTGTTTCGGAGCCAGCAATATCTTTACAATAGCAGACGCCAGATCAAGCGCATACGTCGGAGTACCACACTGGTCAAAAACAACCTTTATTTGCGACCTACTCGAAGTAAGATTTAACATCGTCTTACAGAAATTCTTTCCAAACTCCGAATACAGCCACGCTGTACGAATAATTACATACTTGCAACCCGACGCCTTGATATTCTCCTCGCCACGCAACTTTGTCATGCCATACACTCCCGTAGGAGTACCTTTTTGGTCTGGTGCACACGGAGTATTATAAGGCTCCTTACCAAACACATAATCCGTAGATATATGTACGAGCCACCCACCGACCTCCTTCATAGCAAGAGCAAGATTCTCCGGAGCCCTGGCATTAAGCTTCTCCGCAAGTGCAGCCAATTGAACATCATTCTCACAAGCATCGACATTAGTCCATGCAGCACAATTGACTATAGCATCAACCCTATGCTCTACAACCATTTTAAGTACAGCATCATAATCAGTAATATCAAGATATAAAGTCTCCAGACCATCTACCTGACATACATCTGTAAATATATAAGTATCATTAGAGTCATGCGACACTATTCGCATCTCATTACCCAATTGACCATTAGCACCAGTTACGAGAATATTCATACCATCATCTGTCCTTATACATCGACTCATAATACCTCTCATACTCACCATTCGTGATATTGCTGAGCCACTCTTCATTATCGAGATACCATCTTACCGTCTTCTCGATTCCCTCCTCAAATTGCAGACTCGGCTCCCACCCCAATTCACGCTGTAGCTTAGTAGAATCAATAGCATACCGCGCATCGTGACCGAGACGATCTGTGACATAAGTAATCAGATCCAAATCAGCCCCCACCTCACGCCCGAGCAGACGATCGACCGTAGCAATCACACACTTGATTATATCAATATTTTTCCACTCATTAAAACCACCGATATTATAAGTCTCAGCAATCTTTCCATTATGGAATATAACATCTATCGCACGAGCATGATCCTCAACATAAAGCCAGTCCCTTACATTTTCACCCTTACCATAGACAGGCAAAGGCTTACGATGACGTATATTATTGATAAACAAAGGAATCAACTTCTCAGGAAACTGATATGGGCCATAATTGTTCGAACAGTTCGTCACTATAGTAGGCATTCCATACGTATCATGAAAAGCCCTCACGAAGTGATCACTACTCGCCTTCGAGGCAGAATACGGTGAATGAGGATTATACTTCGTATCTTCGTAAAAGAAATCATCACCATACGCAAGATGATGTTCACTCGAACTTGCAGTAGTCGTAAACGGAGGCTCTATACCCTCGGGGTGATTCATCACCAAAGCACCATACACCTCATCAGTAGAAATATGATAAAACCGTTTGCCCTCATATCTCTCCGGCAAAGATTCCCAATACACCCTGGCAGCCTGAAGCAGAGACAACGTACCCAAGACATTGGTACGCGCAAAAGTAAACGGGTCTTTAATCGATCGATCCACATGACTCTCAGCAGCAAGATGTATGATACCATCGATTTCCTCCTTCCGCATTAAATCCAGAAAAGAATCAAAATCACAGATATCCATCTTCACAAACCTGTAGTTAGGCTCATTCTCTATATCCCTAAGATTTGCCAAATTGCCCGCATACGTAAGCTTATCAAGATTGACAATCCTATACTGAGGATATTTCTTCACAAACAGACGAACTACATGTGAACCTATAAATCCCGCGCCACCAGTTATTACTATATTCTTCATTATATATCAGACAACCGTTAAATACAATTATTTATTCAATGAAAACTCCGCATACAAATCCAAATCCTCACTGAACGGAGAGACAAAGTCAGCCATACAAGCATGATGTAAATCCTTCTCGCTCATCAAAGCCCTATCTACCGGAATCCTCCAATCAATGCCAAGAGACGCGTCAGCGATAGAAATCCCACCCTCAGCCTCAGGGTGATAGAAATTATCGCATTTATACTGAAACACAGCCACATCCGAAAGTACAGCAAAACCATGAGCAAACCCCCTCGGCACAAAAAGCTCCCTATGATTCTCCTCCGAAAGTTCCACAGCCACATGCCTGCCATACGTCGGCGACCCACAGCGTATATCCACCGCTACGTCAAGCACTCTCCCCCTGACACATCGCACAAGCTTGCTCTGACAATAAGGAGGACACTGGAAGTGCAAGCCACGCATTACCCCATAAGTCGACATAGACTCATTGTCCTGCACAAAGACAACCCTACGCACCTTCTCGTCAAACTCACGCTGAGAGAAGCTTTCAAAAAAATATCCCCTCTCATCTCTAAACACATCAGGCTCAATAATCACCACCCCCTCGATATCAGTATCAAATACCCGCATCACTATCTACCATTAATCAATATTACCCCTGCCATAACGTTTGACCTCATCAATCACCTTCAGCAGATATTGCCCATACTGGTTCTTGATCATAGGCTGCGCCAGTTCCCTCATTCTCTCCTCAGAGATCCACCCCTGACGATAAGCAATTCCCTCAAGGCACGCAATCTTAAGACCCTGCCTCTTCTCAAGAACCTCGACATACGTACTTGCCTCGCTCAGACTATCATGAGTACCAGTATCAAGCCATGCAAAGCCACGTCCGAGAGTCTGCACCTTCAGATCGTTATCATTCAGGAAACACTGGTTGACAGACGTTATCTCATACTCACCACGCTCCGAAGGTTCGATACGCGAAGCCACATCAACGACCCTGTTAGGATAAAAATACAGACCCACGACAGCATAATTGCTCTTCGGACACACAGGCTTCTCCTCAATAGACAAACAATTGCCATCAGCATCAAACTCAGCAACGCCATATCGTTCAGGATCATTCACCCAATAGCCAAAAACCGTCGCCTTATGTTCCTCCTCTGCCGTACGTACAGCCTCCTTCAGCATATTCGTAAACCCAGGACCCTGAAAAATATTGTCTCCCAACACAAGGCATACACTATCATCTCCTATAAAATCCCTTCCTATGGTAAAAGCCTGAGCCAACCCATCAGGAGAAGGCTGCTCAGCATACTCGAAACGTACACCATAATCAGAACCATCGCCAAGCAAACGCCTGAACCCAGGTAAATCAAAAGGAGTAGAAATTATGAGAATCTCACGAATACCAGACAACATCAACACACTAATAGGATAATAAACCATAGGTTTATCATAAATAGGCATCAACTGCTTACTTATACCTTTAGTTATAGGATATAAGCGAGTACCACTTCCACCAGCCAGGACAATACCTTTCATTACAACAGATATATTTAAGTTAAGACCACCAAAGTTACAAAAAAAATAGATAACGACAAAACAAAACACACAAAAACAAAGGTAAGAAACAAAATTTCTTACCTCACACGTACGCCCTCAGGGACTCGAACCCTGGACCCATTGATTAAGAGTCAATTGCTCTACCAACTGAGCTAAGGACGCATTATCACACATCGTCTGAGAGCCTCTTGTCGGATTCGAACCAACGACCCCGAGATTACAAATCACGTGCTCTGGCCAACTGAGCTAAAGAGGCAAAACCGAGTGACTCCGACAGGATTCAAACCTGTAACCTTCTGATCCGTAGTCAGATGCTCTATTCAGTTGAGCTACGGAGCCATATCACTCAAGGATAGTGGGCGATGACGGATTCGAACCGCCGACCCTCTGCTTGTAAGGCAGATGCTCTGAACCAGCTGCGCTAATCGCCCTAAAAAAACGGCGGCTACCTACTCTCCCACGGGTGTGCAGTACCATCGGCGCGGGCGGGCTTAACTTCTCTGTTCGGAATGGGAAGAGGTGGAACCCCGCCACTATAACCACCTTAATATGGTGACATATCGGACTGAAACTTTTAAAGCATGTACATGACATCGCTGCAAGTATAACAACCTACGAGTCTTTTGGCGAAAGCTTTCGGGCTATTAGTAGTGCTCGGCTTTGACGTCAC
>CAMEQD010000006.1:0-82572 GCA_945932615.1 uncultured Prevotellaceae bacterium
GGAATCGGTTAAAGTTCCGAATTGCGATGTATTTAGAATTATTATCTTCTCCATGTAAACTAATGTAATTTAATATTTTGCATTGATATCCACTTCATGTAATTGGTTAGGAAGGTAGATGAATAAAATCCAACCTAAGTATTGCTCTAATACGTATGCACGTCTTGGTCAGAAATGGCATTGTTTTCCATAACCTCATGGATAATGGTAAACTACCTTCTTTGTATAGTTTTTTGTAATATCTTTTAATAGTAGGAGATTTGAAAAACTGTTTTGTGTTCGATGGAGTTTTTTCATCAATAAGACTAAAAAAATAAACCATCAAGAGCCCTTCTAATCGTGGGCAACCAATGTTTATCTGTTCGTATCTTTTATATAAATTATTGGTAAATTGTATACTTTCCTTATATGAAAGTTTATATTTCAAAGAGTCAGGTATTTCACCCTTTTGCCAATAATAACCTCCTTCGTTGTTGAAAACTATTTTTTTTGTTTTGGACAATACAGTAAACATAAAAGCTGCATCTTCTCCTATTCTTTGTCCTAAAGGAAATCGAATGTTCTTAAGGATATTTGATTTAAAGAACTTTCCCCATGGAGTTCTAAATATATTCGCATAAAGATACTGTGAGAGAAACTCCTCCATATTATCAATAGAAGAAGGTGTTTTGATCTGTTTGACTTCTTTGATTGATTTATCTATATCAACGATATAATTACGTTTAATAATAATATCGTTTATTTCAGCTTCATTTATGTTACAAAAACTTGAATCTATATAATCATCTGCATCAATAAATGTTATCCATTGACCTTTGACATGATCTAACCCAAGATTCCTTGCTGAGCTGACCCCCCCATTAGACTTATGAAACACTTTTATTCTCTGATCTTTTTTTGAGTACTCGTCACAAATCTCTCCGCTCTTGTCTGGCGAGCCATCATCTATAAGCAGCAGTTCCCAATCAATGAATGTCTGGGCAAGAATGCTGTCAATGCAACGGTTTAGGTATTTCTCCGCTTTATATACGGGTACTATAATACTTACTTTTGGCATATTATTTTGAAAGTTTAGTTAATAACAGATTTATACATTCATTGCGCTTTTGCTTTAATATAGCATTGACGGATGACCAATCGATAGGACGGTTGATATCCACTTCGAGTAATTGATTGGCATCCAGCAGTCGGTCTTCAAGGTGGAATACCTTGAGCAAAGATGTGAATCGCGACATGCCTCTGTTGGCATTGCCAATAACCCAGAATGGCTTGTTGAAAATAATGGAGAAGACCATTCCATGGAAGCTATCGACAATGGTCATTTCTGCATCCATGAAGGCTCGAAGCCAAGTGGTCACACCAGGGAAAACGCAATCTTCGATGTGATTCTTTATATCATCCTTTGTTCGAGTTTCTGCTTGGTATTTTGGCAATACTTGGAAAGTTGTAAGTCCTTTCTCTTTTTCTACTTTATTGATAAATGCCGATTTTGATGCATCTGGATCAAGGATATAATTGAAGAGAGTGCCTTTGGCCTTAGATTCTTTTTCTGCTTCTATGAGACGGATGTAGTCTTCTTTAGTAAGAAGCAAGGTTGGATCGAGTACATGAACAGCATTTACCCCAAGATGCTCTTTGCAAAGTTTTACGCCTGAGTCTTCTCGAACAGACACGAAGTCAAACTTTTGAGCAAGAGGCGAACATATTGAAGTCATTTCTTGTGTAAACTCCCATTGATTGGTACCAAAACTGGCAGCGTAAGCAATGCGCTTCACCTTTTCTTCCTTCGCAAAATCAAGGAACATGGAGGAAAGAAACGCATTATATTGAGGTCTCCAGCATTGGTCGCTACCAACTACATAAGCATCGTAGTTTCCCACTTTAGCTTGGTGGCTAAATCCATCTTTATACATAATTGTTTTTGTATGATGAATATAAGTGGAAATAAAGTGGTTGGTATGCTGCTGAATGACTTTCCTCTCCTCGTCTGTAGGCTGATATCTGAGTTTCGGATATTTCTTAGGAAACAAGAAGGGTAGAATTGTCCATTTGATTCTATACAGTCTTTCTCGCAAAGAATGGTATGATGGATAAAACCAATCAATGGTCTCCACCTCATGTCCTGCTCGCAGGAGCACCTGCTGCAAAGCATAGTTCTGGAGCAGACCTCCGTAATTAACATGAAGCGGTTGTGTAAGTATTCCGATTTTCATTGTTTTTTTGTAATTATTTCCAATTGGGTTGACATTTTTTAAGCCCCCAATGTCGCCAAATAGCTGCCACAGGACATAGGGCATTGTCATCTTGAGAACGACTCCATGGAGCAGTCAAGCATCTGTCATCAACTTTTGTGCTACTCAGATACGGATTGTTAGATGTGTGACTTTCCGCACTTTTCTTGCAATAATTGTATAGTTGACAAGGGACAGCCTCAGATCGTCCGTCGAAGATACGACCTATTTCATCAACTGCCCACATGAGTCCTGGCATAAAGTCTGATGAAGGTTTAAATCCAGCAGGCGGTATTATTGTGCCTTCATCATCGCCATTGATGACCAATGGTGTGCCCATTCCTAATACAATCTCAGAGAAAATTTTGTTATTTCTTATATCTCCATCATTCGCCAAGATTAAGTCAATGATGTAATGAGGTGCTTTTTCACGAAGTTCATATGCTTTTTCCCACAGTCTGGTTATCCATTCGTTGACCTCGGTGGCAATGGGCATCTTGAAGTATTCTTGCATTTCGCAGAAAGAATAGTGCTGTACTTTCTTGAAATGACTTAGATTCCAGTTCACGAACTTATGTCCCTCCTCATAAAGGTCATCAAATATCGATGAGATATTGGACTCATCGTATCGTTCAAGAAAATGGATGTCCCTCAAATGCTCCAACAGACGAACGTAGGTCAAACCGGCATTATAAGAAAGGAGAGAGATGTCAGCTACACCTATAATAAGCTCAAAATAACTAGCTATCTCTGGATAAATACGTGAAGCAAGACCATAATTGATTATGTACGGGTAGTCTGACAACCTCAATTCTTTGCAACCATTTTGCCTGTATACCTCATCATAGCATTTCCTCTGTACCATATAAGCCATACCTTCACATAATATGTTGCCTCCGAAGTAGAATGTGAAGTTTTCTCCCGTAGTATTGTCTATGCATGACACAAACACTCGTTCAATCTCTTTGCCGCCTATTTGATTTTTCTGGATACTGTATTCCAATATATCAACATCTCTTCGCATAGGGCATATAGACGAACCCTTGTATATATTACGAAGGTTGGCATTCAGTAAGCCATAATCACTTCTATCTTGAGTCAGTTGTTGCGGAACATCAAACGTACAATTCTTCATTGTGAAACGTGATGCCACATCGCGTATGTAATACGTTGTTGTACCAAGTACCATCATACCATACATGGTAGTCACATCTTGCAAAAAATGAATATACTCATGCAAGAAGGCAGAAAAAGACCCAAATGGAATATTGGGTATATCCATAAAATCTGCTAACACACCAAGATTTATCCGATAAAACGACGGCATATAATATTTCTTGCCATCAAATTGCGCCTGGACTTCAGAAATGTTATTAATCTCGTTTTGCGACATACCTTTATGATTTTTGTTGAAAGAAAAACTCCCAATCAATTTTAGTTCTTCCAAAACTTTTGCAGTATTTTTTTCGCAGGTGCAAACGGATAGGTATCAATGGTCTCCACCTCATGTCTCGCTCGCAAGAGCACTTGCTGCAAAGCATAGTTCTGCAAAATGCCACCATAGTTAACATGAAGCGGTTGTGTAAGTATTCCGATTTTCATTGTTATGTAAATGCTTTATTGGAGAAATTATTCGTAACTGTTAGAAAGTTTTGGATCAATAGACAATGGTTGCCTGAGGTTTAGACAGTATGCGAATCGACTTTTTTCTTCGAAAGTTGGACAAAATCGTTATGATAGCGACAAAGGGCATGTTCTTTGATTCTGGGATTGCAATTGCCACAATCAAAGATATGTTCCAGATAGGAGGACGGCTTTCGGAACTCTCTCACCTTTAGCTTCTCATCAAGAGCTTTTGCTGCCATCCATGGCTTGCCATGAAGATATACATAGGCAGAAGGCTGTAAGCGTTCTGTCGCTATATGATTGGCTGCTAACCTAAGTGCGATATCATAATTGAGCACCTTTGCCGATACCCATATTTCTCTCATCACGTTCTCATGTACCCACTTGTATAACTCCTCGAAGCTGTCGAATGACATTTCCAACACGTTAGGATATAATGCCTTGAGCTTGTCAACAGTACGATTCAGCTTTTCTGTTTTTAGACAGTAGGCGTGACCGTTCCTCGTACCATCTTCATTACCCCAGACAATTGCCTCTGGTGTTGTGAGCGAATGAAGGTATGCTATATGCTCTTCGTTGAGTTTGGAGCACTCTTTGGTAATAGGACAACTCATAGATTAGTTGATAAGTTATTAGCCAGTCTTCTTTTGTTATGCACAGCTTTCTTCAATACAACCGAAGCCCATTTATGTCCACAGTTTTAATGATTATGTTTCTCGGGATTCTGCTTCAAGCTTGATTTCCATACGATATGACTTCCAGCCGAGGTGCTTGTTGCGGAATGTGATGGAAGCGATGGCAGCATTTTCTGATATTTGAGGGATAGAAACTATCTCAGGTCGAGTGGATATTTCTGTTTTACCCCCCCATGACAAATCTTAACATTTTCTTTATCAGCTGCTTGCATGAAGAAAGAGACATGCGAAGACGCTGTTTGAGAGGAGGACGGAGGCAGTCAACGATAAGCTCGTTTACACTCTCTGTTTCGTCTATGCGTGCAAAGAATTCGGCTCGTTTGGGATGGGCAGCTACAGAACGGAAATAAGCGGGATTGTGTCCGATTGCAATATCTGCTGTTGTCTCTTTGTGGTTTGTCTTGCTCCAATCGAGTGCATCATGCCCCTTATCTGTATTAATCAATACCAATCCTGTTCCTTTGTCATCGTCCATTTCTGGCATTTCTGTGTTGATGCCCCAGAAGTCGGCTATGGTGATGTCGCTATGGCTTCGACCGCTCTTCGCCTGACACTGGTAACAAGATGGACGGAGAATCATGTCGCGGAGGAAGGCTCGCATGAAATGGTTCTGCTGATGATGGCTGCAAAGGGAAACGGATTGCTCGTCCCTGTTGTATTCCATCGTGAAGTTGAAGGCTTTCCAACCATTGCGCTTGTTGCGGAATTGCACATCGTTGATAGCATTTCGGCCTGCTGTCACTACTTCATCGAGATAACGACCCCACACCTTTGGGCTTGGAGTGCCATGGCATATGATGTCAACCGTCAGTAGATTGTCGTATGACTTGCGAAGAAAATGATGAAGTCCGGCTATTTGACATGGGGTTCCTGAAAAGAGTACTTTTCTGCCTTCCTTCAAGAATCGCTTTGCATCTATGTAGGCGTTTTCTATGCGAGCTTGTACATATTTGCTTCCCATAAAGGTCTTTACTCCATCCATCGTTTCTGCATGGTCTATCACTACTTGCCACTGATTATCAAATCTCGCTCCGAAGACTACTCCACCTTCTGCGATGGTTTTCTCTGCCAGCAGACAGAATATGCCTCCAGATGAAGATTTCAGTCGTATTTCCTCATCTTTGTTGATGGCAGCATATACCTTCTGAGGCTTGCGCTCCTCAAAAGGCTGTAGCTCATGGCATACCTTTTCGCAAAGTCCACAGTCGATGCAGTCGGCTTCATTGACTTTAGGATACAGGAAGCCTTCGCTGTCGGCATGCATCGTGATGCAATGCTTGGGGCATACGGATGAGCAGGCACTGCAACCGCAGCAGTTATGTTTGTCTGTTATGGTAATCATGACTTTAGTTTCAATATCCTAAGACCTTTGTCAAGGAAAAACACTCTTTCTTCTTTTGTTATACCTATGAGGAATGCGCTCGTACCTACTGAGAGCACACAGGTTAATCCTACGGCAATGAAACGGTGCCACCCATTTTCCAATTGCATGTGAACCATGATGGGTAGGACAATCGACACAACAACTGTTGCCACTATTGGGATATACATGTTCTGCAAATACTGTCTCATTGGCAGACTGATAAGTTTACGGAGCATATACATTCTAGTAAACTGTGCTACTGATTCTACGCAAAAGTGTACGATAAAGACAGAATATGCTGGAGCTCCTAATTTGAGCACAATGTATGAGATGGGAAGAATGGTAAGTAGGATACCCCCAACTACCATTTGGTATACTTTCACCTTTCCTGTGGCTTGATTGGCTATGACGCATGGATTGGCTATTGTACTGATGAGGGAGATGCAAACCATTATCTGTGTAAATATGACGGCATTGTCTGGTACTGTCTTTAGCCATAGGGTGAGGAGAAAGTCGGTTTCTAACAATACTGGAAGCGAAATAAAGAACAGAAGCAAGAATGAAAAACGTGCACTTCTGAACATTAGGCTGTGCATTTGGCTAAGATTGCCTGATGCGTAGGTTTTTGTAATCTGAGGATTGAGAGCCATCTGAAAGTTTCCTACGAACTGATGAATGGCGGTCTGTACTTGTACTGCTATGGCACGTGCTGCGTTGACTATCGGTCCGAAGAAGACATTGAGAAGCATGTTGAGACCTTGTGTGAACAGGACTACCGAGATATTTCCCCACAGGCTCCACACTGCAAATCCTGCCATCTCCTTGAATAGAATCTTGTCCAGTATATGCCTGTACTTGGTTTCATAGAAATGACGGTGGCAGTAGATACTGTAAAAGAAGCGTATCAGTAGTTGTACAAGAAGGCTCAGAACGGCAAGTACTATTAGCTTGTCATAAGGAAAAACAAGAAGCAGATAGACGATTGCAAGTTTCAATATTGCTTCGAGTACTGATATATAGGCAAAGGCCGACATTCTCTCATGGGCTATAATGCAGGCATTGTAGGGTACGCTGACTATCATGACTATGGTAGAGACGATACTGCATTGCAATACCCAGAATGCTGCATCTATACGCTCTGCAGGTATCTGCATCTTATTGTAGAGAAACCATAAGCCTATAGTCTCTCCAAGCAGGAATATGATAAATGCTATCAGTGTATGTATCTGTAGCGTAGTGCTGAAGACGGTTTGCAATCGGTCTGAATCTCCTTTGCCTAATGCGAATGTGATGAAGCGTTGTGTCGACGATGCCATGGCTGCATTGAGGAAGCCGAACATTGCCACCACTCCGCCTACGACATTCTGTATGCCGTAGTCTTCTACTCCGAGGGTGCTCAGAATGACGCGACTCGTATATAACGAGATTGCCATCATAAAGAGCATCCTAACGTATAGCAGAAGGGTGTTTTTTGCTATACGCTTGTTGTTTGAAGATGTATCAGTCATTTTATTTCAATTTTCAGAGAAGATGTACTTACTTTGCCCGAGAAATAGTACTTACTTTGCCGATGAAGTATATATTGGAAATTTCCGACTCTTTCTACGCTCGGGATAATGAATGCAAGCATCCCTTCTCCTCTCGCTTAACGAAAGAGTTCTTTGAAAAATAAGTAGTTCTTATTTGTTGTCCTCTTCTTTGCGAATGAACTTGTGCTTTATCTTGACTACGGCGAAGTTCAGTTCTATCTCCGTTTCTGTTGAGGCGGTGGATAGGTTGTTGCCCACAACCGTGGCGAGGAGCTGGCCTGTCTTCTGGAGGAGAGTCTGCTGCTCACGGCCTCCATCGGTCACGTTTTGAAGGGCTTCCATGGTGCGTGCCATCTCCCGCACTTCAACGAAGGTGTCGATGATAGCAAGAGTGGTCTGGGTGGCACGGGGGGACTTCAGAACTGTGGCAAGCATATAAAGACCGCGTTCGGTGAAGGCCTTGAAATTGTATTTTGAATAGTGACCTTTGCCTTGCGATGGTTCTAAGGTCGAAATTTTCGACCTTAGAACGGCAGATTCTTCTTCATCGAGGCATATGATACAGCGAGGAGGAAACTTGTCGGGGTTATTT
Source organism: uncultured Prevotellaceae bacterium (assembly GCA_945932615.1). Lineage (GTDB taxonomy): Bacteria > Bacteroidota > Bacteroidia > Bacteroidales > Bacteroidaceae > Physcousia. Next base: position 8,037 of record CAMEQD010000006.1, read on the forward strand.
CTCACAGCCTCGTTGATACGTTTAGTCTCTACTCCATAGAGTTCTGCCACGTCACGGTCGAGAAGGGCGTGTTGACCACGGACGATAATCAGACGTGACTCAACATCCTTGGTCGTAATGGGGATTATATCTTTTGACATGATGACTATCTGTTAGTCGGTGTATCATACTTATATGTTATTCTTGCCAATGTTCATCGGAACTTATTCAGAACTTAATCTGATTCCGTTTCATCCGGTAAATGTCCGAATTCTGGGTCACTAAGCATTTGCTGCCTGAAAAACAGGCAGTTTGCAAAGTGTCCTAATTTTGGGGAATAGTTAATTTTAATGTTTTTTAATGCGCTTTGTGCCAAAGGTGAGGCATGAAGCGTAAACATTCAATTTAGGGATTACATCTGATTAAAAAATGGCATCAGCCATACCTATATTTGCGGGTGTCTCAGTGGTGTTTAAAAATCGGCAGAGAAATAAAAAACTGATTCTTAGACCTAAATTGAGTGGTCACAGTAAACCTATACACCTAATTTGGTATTCCTACCGTCTTACCTCTCATTCAAAATTGTTTGAAGGCCAAACTTTGAGTACCATTGGAATTTAAGGTCAGAACTTACAAGTGTTGCCTTGTCTGAAATCGCTTGTGCAATAATCATTCTGTCAAAAGGATCTCTGTGGTCACGTATAAAAGGCAAAGATGAATATACCTGTAAATGTTTGTCATTAACAGATACCCTATCTATTGACATTCTGTCTAATGTTGCAACAATTTCTTCTGGCCTAAGAGTTTTGCCATTCTCGGTTCTTGCCGAAATCTTTCCAATTTGAAAAAGGTGAATCAATTCATGCACACAAACTACGCTTGTATACAACGTGTTGGAATAATCGAACAAATACTCCAATACGTCTTTGCTGAGTGAGGTGTTATCACAAATCAGGAATACCAATATGTTTGTGTCTAAATGAAGTCTCATTTCAGAACCGCCTTCATATCATTGATTTGAAGCTGGTAATCACTGTCAGAAGAAAAGAACCATTCTCCTAACTTGTTAAGCTTCTGTGGTAGTTTCTCCCTAAGTTCATGAAGATAATTGTTTGACTTTACGTCATGCCTATAGGCAATATCATTATTTCTAATTGTTGTACCCATTGTATATTTACATTAATTTATTACATATTCTGTTGGTAAAGATACAAGCTTTTTTTTAATTGACCAAGATCTTTCGTGAAAAAAATGACAATTAAGTAAGCACTCCACTTGTAACCGTAAACGACCATCGTAACGTAACCACTATTTTTCAAATAGTTACGAGCTATTTTTTCAAAAAATGCTAAATTATTGCTTTGGATGGCAAGGATTGTGCCTTATAGCATGGCAGCATGGATAGAAGGTCAGAGGGACGGATTCCGCTGACCCACAATGAATCAAGGTGTGCCACCCCCCTCGACTCATACCATACCTGCTATGTAGTGCATCTCTTCCACTACTAATTGATTGAGGATAGGTGTCAACCGCTCAATCTTGTTACACTTCACTTTGTTGAAGTGGAAGTCGATATCATCGAGCAGCTCATAGGCCTGCTCATCTGACATGTCGCCACCATAGCCGGCAGCGGTGATGGTGATGGCGGCCAGTTTACGGGCATTCTTATCTGTCGTCAGGTCGTACGCGCCGTGCAGGATATAGGGAAGCGTTTCATAGATGATGTTGCAGTAGTGCAGGAGCTCGTCGAAGTACTCCGACTCGATGAGATAGGCTTCAAGCATTTCTTCCTGATACCGTCTGAGAAGCAGGAAGTATTTCTCTTTGGCTATTTTGCCGCTCATGGGTCCGGTCATTACCCAAAACAGAGCGTGTGAAAGGACGATGCGGTCATCTGACTGGTGGTAGTAGAAGAGGCTGTCTTCGGGTGTCATGCTCTCCTGCAGCCGCTTCTCCATCTGTTCGAACATGACCTTGCGAGTCTCCTTCAGTTTTTGTTGTGTGTTGGGGGTAATCATTGTATATTGGTAAATGGTAAATGTCCGAATTCTGGGTCACCAAGCATTTGCTGCCTGAAAAACAGGCAGTTTGCAAAGTGTTCTAATTTTGGGGAATAGTTAATTTTAATGCGCTTTGTGCCAAAGGTGAGGCATGAAGCTGTCAATTGTACGATTCGGATTGTAAACTCTTGAGTGACGCTATGATGGATTCATATTCGGCTGCCATAGCTTTCATCTCGTAGACATCCGAGCACATGAGCATACCTGATGCAATCTGGTTGAGCAGACGCAGTATCCATATTTGTAGCGAATTAAAATTTTACTCGTTGCAAACTGGGATGACTTTGAAACGAAGTTGGTTCATATAAAAGAGATTAATTTGGGGGGTGTACTAAATTTCACCCTATGAAAAAGTTGAAGCCCTATGGTAAAGCATTTTCTCAAAATTATTTACATCCTTGCTAATTTATAAAGGGTGAAGGGAGATGACAGAACTCTCTTTTAACAAACACGTCATAATTCTCCTTTACCAAAATTACCATATCTAAATCATTTATAGACAAGGCTTACGCAGTTGTGCCTGAATTTGAAGCCTATCCTGTTAATTACTTATTCTCTTCATTGTCTGTTTCGGTTTCTTCAGAAAGGGAGTTCCACTGGTCTGCCGGAGGAAGATAGTCTGAAGCGCGTTCTGGAGAGATGATGGAATGGCCAATCTGCTCTTCAAGTTTCTTGCGGGCTTCGCCTGCTATCTGTCCGCCTTTGTGGGCTATCTCGGCACTTTGACGATAGCCTTTGGGATTGCGGGCTTTTGAGATTTCAGCTGTGGAGGCTTCGGCAAAGATATTGAGGGCGAGTTCCATGTTTGTCATATTGTCGCGAAGGGATTCTTTGTGAAGACCTTTATAACGTTTGTATTGTGCTGTGGTCTTGCCGCTCCATTCCTTGGTGATGATGTCGGTTAGGGTGGCATATTGCTGTCCTTCTTTCACTCCAGCACGATCCCACTCATCGGTGAGTACTTTGCGTATTTCGATTGACTTGAGTCGCTGATTGATCCATTTGTCGGAATAGCCCAGACGACGGTAGTCGTTATATGCTTGCTCGAAGTTGAGTTCTGGGTCTTGCATCTGGTCGAGACGGTCGGATGCTACCTGTGCCATCCATTGCTTGAAGGGTTCTGCCTTCTTGGAGGGAATGGACTGGATGATGCGGAAGAGCTGTGGCTGAGTGGCGACATCGGTGAGGTATCGTTTGCCATCTTTGGGGGAAACTAATTTCAGTTGGTGACAATCTGTCACCGACTCATTCCCTTCTTCCACGAGACGTTGTTTGAGTTTGTTCCAATACTTTCGAGCGGTATCATAATCTTTGCTATCTGCAAGAATCCAGCAGATGTCGATAATGGAGAAGTACCATTGCTGATCTTCTTCTGACCATACTGTTCGCACCTTCTGACCTTCGAAGAGTTGTATCTTAAAATTGTTCTTATCGTTTGCCATATTTATGGAAATTGGTCTGGATGTGGTTAATCTTAACCAATATCGCCTAATTCTCGCTGCAAAGTTATATAAAACCCCCGAATTACAAATCAGTCCTGATAAAAAAAATAATGTCACTCCCCAAAATGTGCGGTTTTGAGAAAAATCAAGCCCGTAAGTAAGCACTCAATTTAGGGCACACATCTGATTTGACAAATGACATCTGTCTAAGCTTTATTGGTGGCGTCTGGGTGATTTAAGAGGAAAATATTGGTTTTTATTGCCCTTCATGGGCAAGTGGAGATACTTGACAAAGTATGTGGAGATACTTGGCAAGATATGTGGAGATACTTGGCAAAGTATGTGGAGATACTTTTTTTTGTCTACTTTAGCAGTTGGATGTATTCTGTCTCTACTTGTATGGCGGCGGAGAGGTTGCACTCCTGGAGATCGATGAGGAGCCGCTTGTGTTTGCTGCCTCGCTTGCACATGAGACGACCTTCGAAACCGTCAAGTTGGCCTCCGATGATGCGGATATGCCTACCGTACAACTGGGGGGAGACTTCTTCGTAGCTGAAATACTCGACGTTTTCGGTCTGCATGACTGCGTGTCTGAAACGTTCGAATTCGATATGGCTCACGCTCATGACTTCGTATTGCTTGCCGCCACGGACGTAACGGAACTGCAATAACGGCATCCTGCGCACTATGGGGTCGAGGGTCTCTTTGGTCTTGTGTACAAAGATGAGGTCGGGCATGTAGGGGACTAAGCGGGCTACACGCTTGCCTGACTCTATGAATACGCGCTGCTTCATGGGTATGAAGACGCAATCCTCCATTTCTGGCATCGCCTGGAGTTCTTTGTAGGCGGGATTCTTTGCGTTCGGACGTGCCAGGTCGCGCAACACATACCAACGGTCTTCCATGCTGTTGGGGGGCTTGGAAAGATTTGCTTGAATATTTAGATCTTCATCAGAGATATGTGCATACCTCTTAGTCCTGCTCGTTTCTCTTTATTACTGAGATACAAGCAGTTACGCGGATACAGTGTGAGAGTTGGCATCTGAAGTCCGGCTTCAAGCCAGTCTGCGGTTTCATCTTAACCCTGTATTTCTATCTATCGTTTTACACACTTACCGTGTGCACAAAATACTTCACCTCTTAGAAAGAGGAGTATTTTGCTGACGGCAAAGATATGAAAAAATTTTCGGAAATTCTAAAAATTATAGAATTATATTTTGAGAAGCGTTAAATTAGTTGACATGAATCATGTTGAGCAGTTGTGTAAAAAAAGGCATTTTAGACGGGTGTGTTTGGAAATTATTCCGTAACTTTGCGTGCATGAGACCGGACAATACCAGATACCACGAGAGTGAGCAGGAGTTTTTTGCAGAGCTTGAGGCTTTGCTTACAGATCCGTCGCAAGGCGTGACGCTGCGATACCATGCCTTGCGGCAGATAATGCTCAGGGTGCTCGACCAGGCTCTCGAAGGCAATCATCTGAACTTCGTGGGCACATTTGCCAAGACGGACTATATCATCAAGGAACGGCATATCCCTGCCCATGAGGCCGAACTGATTCACGAGGCACGTGTGCTGCTGTCGCACTACAAGGAGCACGACGATGACGTGCTTGCCACATATCTGCCTCATGCCGTCAAGGCTGTTGCCCTGCTTGTTTCACAGAATCTGCCTCCTTCGCTGTCGAGACTCTTGCCACGGCGAGATGTCAGAGGAGACTGGGGAAAGTATGACGAGAGCCGCATACGCTGCATCGTGGAGGATTGGGACGAGGAGCTGATCTACGTAGTGAGCGATGAACCTCATCGGCATATCTGTGTGTGCTACTCGATGGACAACATATATCTCACGCGCAATGGTCTACTCGACTGGTCGTATCTCAGAAATATTCTCAAACGGGGCTCGCAGCTCAACCTTGTACGGGTGCGTTGGCAAGACTCTGCGACTTGTGGGGGACAGGGGCAGACCGCTATGCCTGAGCTCATCATCTTCGAGCCTGACTATCTTGTGAACATCACTACGATTGCGTCGTGTTTTGAATCGTACTGCGAATCCCCCTTGGTGAGTATTCTCAACAGGCTGAAACCGCAGCCTAATACGGTTGCCATACATCTGGGCAATCTCTCGGGGCAGATGCTGGACGATGTAGTACACGGACTCGACGTGCCATTTGCCGAGACGATGAGAGAATTCTTTCGCCACAATGCCCTGCAGCTCATAGCCTGCCCTGATATGCTGGACAGAGATAAGGTGACGGAGTTTTACAACGAGGCTCGCAGACAGGAGGCCAATATCAAACAGCTGATAGGCGACGCCCTACCCCTCTCGGTCAGTGGATATGACAGCCGTGATGTCATGCTTGAACCGTCGTTCTTCTGCGAGACGCTTGGCATACAGGGGCGTATGGATATGCTGGCCGCCACGCCTGACGGTGCCGTCATCGTCGAACAGAAATCGGGCAAGGGAGGCTTTGTCCCATACCGTACGCCAAACTATGACCCAGAACTGCCTGCCATACAGGAGAAGCACTGGGTGCAGTTGTTGCTGTATCGCGCATTGTTCACGTATGGCCTTCACGAGACTCCCTCACACATCATGCTACTTTATTCGAAATATGCCAAAGGGCTGATTTCGACTGCTGCCAACCCTGAGTTGCTGCTGAGGGCTATACGTATGCGCAACCTCTTGGCCTACACTGAGATGAAGTATGCCGACGAGCCTCTCAGTCTGCTCGGAAGCCTCAGTCCTGACGATCTCAACACCAAGGGGGGCAACGGGAGGCTCTGGCAGGGATATGTGAGACCTGGACTCTCTGACCTGCTCGCTCCCATACAGCAGGCTGACGAGACTACGCGCGCCTACTATCTGCGGTTTCTGCAATTCATAGCCAAAGAGCAGATGCTCGCCAAGATGGGCAACAAGACCAAACAGGGCAGTGGTTTTGCAGCGAAATGGCACTGCTCGCTCGAAGAGAAACAGAACTCTGGCGACATATACCTCGGGCTGAGTATCATCGAGCAGATTGAGAGCCCAGACGGCAATGACAACATAGTACGGCTCGGCTTTACTGAGGGCAACGACACGGACAGCAGCAATTTCCGACAGGGAGATATCGTCGTACTGTACCCATACGCCCCTGACCGTGAGCCTGACATCTGCGCTCAGATGGTATATCGCGGCACCATAGACCGCATTACTGCCGATGATGTCTGCATACGTCTGCGTGGAAAGAATATCCCTCAGTCTGACACGAGCGGTGATGCCAGATGGGCTATAGAGCACGACCTGCTTGACACTTCGTCTACGCTCTGCTATGCCATGCAGCAACTACTGCTCGCCCCTGTGCGCCGCCGCGAGCTCATATTGGGGCTGCGTATGCCTGAGGTCGATACGACGCTAAGTCTCTGCGGCGAGTATGGCAAGTTTGACGAGCTTGCCCTGCGTGCCAAGCAGTCGAGAGACCTCTTTATGATTGTGGGGCCTCCAGGGACGGGCAAGACGAGTTACGGTATGCTATGCCAACTCAAGGAGGAGCTGCTCAGCCAGGGGACGGTATTGCTGCTCTCGTACACGAACCGTGCCGTAGACGAGATTTGCAGCAAGCTCGACGAGGAGGGGATAGATTTTCTGCGCATAGCTTCGGCATCGGTATGTGAGGAGCGTTTTCATAAATATCTGCTCGCCAACAGAATCAAGGGCATGAAAAAGGCTGAGGAGGTGCGACGGTATGTCAGCGAGGTGAGAGTGGTGTGTGCCACTACATCGACGATGAATGCCAATGCGCATCTTTTCTCAGTAAAGCATTTCACGCTTGCCATCATCGACGAGGCTTCGCAGATTCTTGAGCCGCAGCTCGTGGGTCTGATGAGTGCGACACACTCTACGCCAGAGGGCTCTGTCCCAGCCATAGAGCGTTTTATCATGATTGGCGACCATAAGCAGCTACCTGCCGTGGTGCAGCAGACGGGTGAGGAATCGCGGGTGGAGCTGCCCTTGCTTCATGCCATTGGGTTGACGGACTGCTCGCGCTCGATGTTTGAGAGGCTCTTGTGCCTCTATGGGCAAAGCGATATGCCTCAGTCATCATACTGCTATACGCTGACCCGTCAGGGGCGTATGCACCCTGAGATTGCATCGTTTGCCAACGAAGAGTTTTATCAGGGTATACTCGATGTGGTACCCCTACCCCACCAGACAGAGCACGGCGTGGAACGCGTGAGGTATATCCCCTCGCCGGACTTTGAGCAAAGTCTCTATACTCCGACGAAGACGAATCCGTCAGAGGCGGCTATCATAGCTCGCGAGGCTTTTGGCATTTACCTCAGTACAAGAGACTCTTTTGATGCTGGTGAGACTCTGGGGATCATCGTGCCGTATCGTAACCAGATTTCGACTATACGCAAGGCTATCACGACGCTCATCTCTGGGCATACGGACTACGACACTGCCGTTGGCATAGCGCAGAGCATCACAATCGATACGGTAGAACGCTTTCAGGGCTCGCAGCGCGACTACATCATATATGGTTTTACCATACTGCACCCCTACGAGCTCAACTTCCTGACCAACAACTCTTTCGTGCAGGACGGGCACGTCATAGACCGCAAGCTAAACGTGGCACTGACGAGGGCACGCAAACAGCTCATCATAGTGGGCAACCCCAGTATCATGCGCAAGAACCCAACCTTCGGCAGGCTCATAGAGTGGGCTCGGAGCGCATCGCGATGACGACAAAATGTCGCTACCTTTCTGTCAGTACAAATGCTTAACGAAATGCAAAAACGTTAAGTCGGGCGGCTCTATGTTTAAAGGAGTTTACCAAAGGTTAACGCTGACTGACAAAAGTGCTCCTGCGCATGGTTGTGGCACTCTGTTTGCGATATACTCAGTGTATAACAAACTAAAACAATGGAGGACAAAACTATGTTACCATCAATCATTTCAAACAGCAATCAGGGTTTCTTCCCATCAGTGTTCAACGATTTCTTCAACGACAATTGGCTCATGCCGCAGTACCACCGTACCTCACCTGCCATCAACGTGACTGAAGACGAAAAGGAGTTTCGTGTAGAGGTGGCAGCTCCAGGTATGACGAAGGACGACTTCAAACTGTCGCTCTCAGACAACGACATCGTCATCTCTATGGAGAAGAAGACTGACACCAACGACGAGAAGAAGGACAAGAAGTACATCCGCCGTGAGTTCAGCTACACGAAGTTTGAGCAACGTCTGCTACTGCCTGAGAATGTCGACAAGGAGGCCATCGCCGCACAAATGAACGACGGAGTACTGGTCATCAACATTCCTAAGAAGACCGAAGAGCAGAAGGCTCAGGAGTGCAAGTGCATCGAGATCAAATAAGGTTCTTACTCTCGGCTGACAATTATGACAAGGGCGTGCCGTTGATTGCGGCACGCCCTTGTCGTGTGTATGTCGATGTGTATATTGCTACGTATTACTCATACTCCTGCCATGACTTGATCTGTATCTCTCCGAGGGGGATACGGCAGAACGCCTCGATGAACGCGCTGGCCAGGCGAGCGTTGGTGATGAGTGGGATATTGTGGTCAATAGCACCACGGCGTATGAGGTAGCCGTTGGTCTTCTCACGCTTGGTGTGATTCTTGGGCACGTTGACTATGAGATCGAAACGGTGGTCGGCTATCATCTTCATGACATTGGGCTTGTCGGCTGACTCTTCGTCGGGCCATGCTACTGCGGTGGCCTTTACGCCGTTTGCTGCGAGGAAGTCGGTCGTGCCCTGGCTGGCATAGATGGGGAAGCCTGACTTCTGCAGGGCGATGGCGGCATCGAGCAGGGCAGCCTTGTCTTTGGTGCCTCCGCTGGAAATCATCACACCCTTGTCCTTGGACGGAATCGTGTAGCCCGTGCCTATCATTGCGTTGAGCAGAGCCTCTTCAAAGGTATCGCCCATACAGCCTACCTCGCCTGTACTGCTCATGTCTACACCCAGGATTGGGTCGGCAGGTGCAAGACGGTTGAACGAGAACTGGCTTGCCTTGACGCCGATGCGGTCGATGTCGAAGACGCTGCTGTCGGGCTTTTGATATGGGGCTCCGAGCATGATGCGTGTGGCTGTCTCGATGAAGTTGCGCTTGAGCACCTTGCTGACGAAGGGGAATGAGCGGCTGGCACGGAGGTTGCACTCGATGACCTTGACGTCGCGCCCCTTGGCCAAATACTGTATGTTGAATGGACCTGAGATGTTGAGTTCCTTGGCGATGGCGCGTGAGATCTTCTTGATCTGGCGCGTGGTAGCAAATGATATCTGCTGGGCCGGGAAGCACATCGTGGCATCGCCAGAGTGTACTCCTGCATACTCTACGTGCTCTGAAATGCCGTACTCTACGATTTCGCCGTTCTGCGCCACGCCGTCGAACTCAATCTCGTTGGTCTCCGACATGAACTCAGAGATGACCACGGGGAACTCCTTGCTGACGTTGGCTGCCATGGCGAGGAAACGCTCAAGCTCGTCGTCGTCGTGACAGACGTTCATGGCTGCTCCAGAGAGTACGTATGAGGGGCGTACGAGCACGGGGTAGCCTACCTTGGCGATAAACTTCTTGACGTCCTTCATGCTCGTGAGTGCGCTCCATCGCGGCTGGTCGATACCGAGCTGGTCGAGCATGGCAGAGAACTTGCCGCGGTTTTCGGCACGGTCTATGCTGACGGGGTTTGTGCCCAAGACGGGGACTGCCTGACGGAAGAGCTTCATGGCAAGGTTGTTGGGTATCTGACCTCCGACTGAGACTATCACGCCCGATGGGCTTTCGAGGTCGATGACGTCCATGACACGCTCGAACGAGAGCTCATCGAAGTAGAGGCGGTCGCACATGTCGTAGTCGGTGCTGACGGTCTCGGGGTTGTAGTTGATCATGATGGACTTGTAGCCGAGCTTGCGTGCAGTCTGTATGGCATTGACAGAGCACCAGTCAAACTCTACCGACGAGCCTATGCGATATGCTCCAGAGCCAAGCACTATGACGCTCTTGGAGTTCTGGTAGTAGTTGATGTCGTAGCCCTCGACAGCGTAGGTCATGTAGAGATAGTTGGTGAGCTCGGGATGCTCGCTGCCTACGGTAGGTATGCGCTTGACAGCAGGTACGATGCCGAGCTTCTTGCGATGGTTGCGTACGGCGATATTGGCTTTCTCCCATGTGACGCCCTCCTTCTTGCCTACGCAGCGTGCTATCTGGAAATCACTGAAGCCCATGACCTTGGCCTCGCGCAGGGCATCGGCAGGTATGCTCTCGACGCTGTCGTAGGCTTCGAGCTTGTGCTTCTCGTCGACGATGTTTTTCAGTCGCTCCAAGAACCACTTGTCAATCTTGGTAAGCTCCTCGATACGGTCGATGGTATAACCTTGCTCAAAGGCCTCAGCGATGGCAAAGATGCGCAGGTCTGTGGGGTTGGCAAGCTCGTCGTCGAGGTCGTCAAAGTGCAGACCCTCGTTGCACACGAAGCCGTGCATGCCCTGCCCTATCATACGCAGACCTTTCTGAATGAGTTCCTCGAAACTGCGGCCGATAGACATTATCTCGCCTACTGACTTCATGCTCGAACCAATCTTGCGGCTCACGCCTGCAAACTTGGTGAGATCCCAACGCGGTATCTTGGCTATCATGTAGTCGAGAGAGGGTGCGACGTATGCGCTGTTGTCGGTGCCCATTTCGCCAATCTGATCGAGAGTGTAGCCCAAGGCTATCTTGGCTGCCACGAAGGCTAAGGGGTAGCCTGTAGCCTTTGAGGCCAGAGCAGACGAACGGCTCAGACGAGCGTTGATTTCGATGATGCGGTAGTCATTAGTCTCGGCATTGAAGGCGTACTGTATGTTGCACTCTCCGACGATATTGAGATGGCGTACACAGCGCACTGCTATCTCCTGGAGCATCTTGACTTGCTCGTCGCTGAGCGAACAGGTCGGTGCCACTACGATGCTCTCGCCGGTATGAATGCCGAGAGGGTCGACGTTCTCCATGCTCGCTACGGTGAAGCAATGGTCGTTGGCATCGCGTATGACCTCAAACTCTATCTCCTTCCAGCCCTTGAGGCTCTCCTCGACGAGCACCTGGGGTGCAAAGGTAAATGCGCTCTCGGCTATCTCACGGAAGGTCTGCTCATCGGGACACACACCGCTGCCGAGTCCGCCCAGTGCGTAGGCCGAACGTATCATGATGGGATAGCCTATGCGGCGAGCCGTAGCGATGGCATCGTCTATATTCTCACACGCCTGAGAGACGGGGACCTTGAGGTCAATCTTGTTGAGCTCCTTGACAAAGAGGTCGCGGTCTTCGGTATTCATGATGGCCTCGACGCTTGTGCCCAAGACCTCGACGCCGTACTTCTTGAGCGTGCCGTTGAGGTAAAGTTCTGTGCCGCAGTTGAGGGCTGTCTGGCCTCCGAACGCCAGAAGTATGCCGTCGGGGCGTTCCTTCTTGATTACCTCCGTCACGAAGTGTGTGTTGACGGGCTGGAAGTATACCTTGTCGGCAATACCCTCGCTCGTCTGGATAGTGGCAACGTTGGGGTTTATCAGCACAGACTTGATACCCTCCTCGCGAAGTGCCTTGAGGGCTTGCGAACCACTGTAGTCAAACTCTCCGGCCTGTCCGATCTTCAGAGCACCTGAACCCAGAACCAGAACTTTCTTCAACTGATTTTTCATCGTCTTATTTTTGTTGTTTAGTTTTTTATCATAAGAAAAAGCCACTCCCTCTGGTATTTGGCTACCAGTTGGAATGGCTTTTATTTCGCTCTATTCAAGACCTCAACTGAGAGGCTTTGCCTGTATTTCTTGTGTACCTTTATCATATTTCGATGCAAAGGTACAAAAAAATGTGAATAAAGCGTACTGTAGGAGCAAGTTTTTTATCTTATTACTTTCTTTCCGTCTGCAATGACTACGCCCTTGGCTGGCAGACTCGCGAGTTTGCGCCCTGCGAGGTCATAGACTTTGGCTGCTCCGATGCCTGTGGCCTCCGTCTGAGAGATGCCCGTGTCGGGGTCGTCCTCGAAGACTGGAGCCTCAACCTCTTCGGCATTGACGGTAGAGCCATTGTCGGCACCTCCGTTCCAGTAAGCGAGCTTACCATCGCGCAGGTTGAGCTTGCTGGTAGTATAGCCTTTCTGACCTACAAAAAAACCATTGGTTTGATATGTAGACTTGTATACCACCCACTCGTTGTTCTGCTCGTCGGTCTTTTCGTCAAGAGCCTGCACGAAGGGAAAGGTATTGCCACCAGTATTGCCGTCGGCAATATTGATGGGTGTGGACAGCACCTTGTCTCTGTCAATGCCGTTGTAGATGATGTAGCCGTCGAAGGGATTGCCCACGAATGCCCACTTGGCATTGTTGGCATCAGTAGCAGGCTTGTCGCCTGACAATGATATGGTGCTTGCATCGTCGTCTACGCTCCAATATGAGGCACCCTTGATCTTGAGATTATACCACTTTTGCGCACTGGCAAATGATTTGCTGGCTTCGAAGGGAGTGGTGGCGGTGATGACAAGGTCCTTGGTTGCATCTTCGGTGACGAAGCCTTCGGGCAGGGTGTAGGAGGTATACTCCGGCAAGGTCGTGGGGGCTGGCCACCCTGCATTCTTGACGGTCTCTACGGTCTCCGTGCCTTTGTTCTCTCCGTCGAAGATGAAGTTGTAGGTCACGCTGACTGGGTCGCCAAGCGAGATATTAGGGTTTTCGATGATGTACACTGGGGTACCATGGTCGTTCCAGGTCCAGTTGCGCACTGCCATGGGTGATGAGTTAGTCACGATGCAGGCATAGTTTTGCGAACCGTCGGTCATATCTCCACCAGCATGGATGCTGTAAGTGCCGTCGTCATTTACCTTGAAGCCATCGATGGGGGTCTTTGTGTCAACCAACTTGTAGTCGCGACCGACGCGTGTCACGTATTTCTTACACGCAGGCTGGTAGATGTAGTAACTGCCAGCAGACTTGGTGATCTGCCATACTGTGGTATTGTCAAAAGGGCTCACCTCTTCCTTATATTTAGCCTTCACGGTTTCGTCTGCAGGCCAGCCGCTCTGTGCATTGACTACGCCGCGTATACTGACGTAGTCGTTGGTGATGCTTTCATTCCAGGCCCAGTAGCCTTCGTTGTTTTTAGATTTAATCTGATATACCTTTGCGTTGCTAAGCTGATCGAGACTGGTAATCTGAGTCAAGGCTTTCATATATGTCACGGTGACCACCTTTGTCTCTGCATTGACGCTGACTATCCCGGCGAGTCCTGTGCTGACTGGAGTGACTTCGACATCGTCAGCCTTGAAGTATTGTGAGGATTGGAATGTCTGACCGTCGGTGTATGCCACGCCGCAATAGCTCAGACCTCCCTCGCCTTCGGGCGCACCGACTATGCGTACCGTATAGGTTACGGCCTGCTGCATGTCGCCCTCGATGACTACCTCGGTGCCGCGGATATACTCAGTGGGTATGGTGACTGTGCCATCAATGCCGCTCACGGCGGTAGCTGGCACCACTACCTCTATCCAGTTGGGGTTGCCGTTCTCGTCGAGCTGTACGGGCGAGTTGACATTGTAGCCGTAGCGCAGAGTGAAACCATTCTGTACAAAACCATTTTCTGGCACAATCTTAATCTTGATAGCCTCCTCGTAGTCTGCCATATAGTTGGAGAGGTGCTCACCAGTGGCTGCCAGGTAGATGTCGCCATTGAGCTGTCCTGCACCGACCTTGACCTTGTCGCCCTCATTATATACATTGAGCATAACGTCTATGATGCCACCTCCGTCGCTCTTGATTGTGGGTGAGCCGGCTGAACTGATGTCGTTCCAGTCTACCTTGTAGCGCATACGATACATGCCGCTGGCAGTAGAGGCCGGCACCGTAAAGTTTGGCATGGCGCCGCCTATGTTGTTGCCGTTTGGCCTGTCCTCGCCCTTGCTGTTTTTCCACTTGCCGTCTATCGTGACTCCAGTGTAGCTGACCACGTCGCTCGCATCGGCAGGAGTGCCATCTGCGTTGATGGTAGACGTGAAGCCGCCCTTATTGAGCCAATCTACATAGGTATAGGCATTCATGTAGGATCCCTGATAAGATACTGTGGGTGTGACAGTAGCACCAGCCTTGACCGAGAATACAGCCTTTGTCACGTCTTCCTTATAGAGAGCCTTGCCTGTGTTGGCGTGTGTCTGATTCTTGCCGTTGAAGGTCAAGCCTACACCGTTGAAGTTGCGGTCTTGGCGAGTGTTTTGCTCGGTCTTGTCGAACGTCAACGCATACTTCTCGGTAAAGAAACGTGGCGAAGAATTGCGGTCTACGAGGATATTGTCAAAGTAGGCTACCCAATCTGCGGCATCTTCGTGAGCCGAGCGAACGTCGGGCACGATGACGAGAGAGTAGATGTCGATACCTTTGCCTTGATTCTCAGCATCGTCTTTGGCATAAGACCAGCCCTTGACGCTGACTACGATGTCCTGCCAGCCCTCCTCGGGCTTGACGGGCAGAGGTGTGAGCGAGTAGAACTGCTCTACCTCCTGAGTCTGCCAGTTCCATGCCTCCTCGACGCGCTTGCCGAGACCGATGACCATCATGCGCGATGCAGCGGGCTTGTCCTTGAGATAGGCTGCCACGTGTATGTATTGAAGATCCTTAGTCAGGCGGAAGGGTTCGTTGAGGTCAATGCGCAGACCAAAGGCATTGCTGCCAAAGCGGCTGCGCTGCAGAGCTATGACTTTCTCGCTGTCGTTGCGTGGAGCCTGCATTACGGGGTCGACGGATTTGTCGGGATTGTCACACACACCCCAGTTGCCGGCGAGCACTGACTTGCGGAAGGGGCTCTCTTCCCACATATCATAGACGCCCAATGACGCATATTGGCCGTCCTGCTCAAAGTCTATGTTGACGGTCTGTGCCTGCGCAGTCATGCCTAATGCCAGCGTGACTGCCGATATGAGATATAACTTTTTCATAGTGGTAATCATTTAAAACACGCTTATGTTAGACAATAACGGACATGCGCGGCTGTCCTCGATTGTGATTCTCAGTTTTCTGGCTTGATAACCTGTTCCGTAGCTGTTGCCGGTATTGCCGTTCAGAGGCAGTATGCGCTTGTAGCCCACGGTGGTGGTCTCGATGCTGCCGCAGAGAGGCTGCCAGTTTTCATCGTCGCCGCTGGTATACTCTACCTTGAAGGACTTGATGCGCTGACCGAGTTTGATGGGCTCCATGAGCTGCAGGTAGCGTACGGTCTGCGCTGATGGCCATGAGAGCGTAATTGTAGCCTGACGGGTGTCATCGTTGGTGCCCCAATATGTATCCTGATTGCCATCGGTCATGTTGGAGGCAGCAAACTTTGTACCTGTACGGGTCTCGCTCACCTCAATTGTGGCTGTCTTGGCCATGTCGGGGGCTGCGGTGCTCTCGTCAAGACCCTCTACGGGTACTGCCAAACGCTGATGCAGCTTCTCGCCCAGGAGGCGCAGCTGGGTCACGGTGGCGTCGGGCAGTTTGCCACGTCTGTCGGGAGGACAGTTGAGTATGAGAGTGGCATTGCGTCCTACGGTCTCAAGGTACATCTTGAAGAGGTTGTCTGCGCTCTTCATGCCCTCGCCCTCATGCCAGAACCAACCATGGGTCGTAGCCTTGGCGTCGCTCTCGCCTGGATTCCAGAACCAGCCGTTGATGTCGCCATACTCGGCACGACCACCGCTGCCTCCGTTGTTGTAGTCGGTCATAGCCCAGCAGGTCTCGCCTGCCCAACCGGCTTCGTTGCCTATCCAGCGGGCTTCGCCTCCTACGCCCCAGAGCACACAGTTGGGAGCGATGGCATGCACACGGGCACGGAGATTGGGGGTGTCGTAGTAAATACTGTTGTCGATGTTGCGCGTGCCTCCCTCGCCGCCATAATAGCCGTTACCTCCGTTGGCTCCGTCGAACCACATTTCGAACTGGTCTGAACCGTATGCTGCCAGTTCCTCACACTGCTTGAGGAATACCTCCGAAACGTAGGTGTCCTTGCCGTAGTGAGCCGAGTTGCGATCCCACGGAGAGATGTAGAATCCGTACTTCATGTTGTGAGCCTTGCTGGCATCGGCAAAGCCCTGGGCGATGTTGTAGTTGTGATACTCACCGCTGCCACGGGTGAGATTGTGAGTGGTGGTGGCGGTAGGCCAGAGACAGAATCCGTCGTGGTGCTTGACTACGGCTATACCACCCTTCATGCCGGCAGCCTTGACTGCTCTCACCCACTGTTCGGGGTCTGGTTGTTCGGTAGGGGCATAGATAGACTCTGCTTCGTCGCCATTACCCCACTCAAGACCGGTAAACGTGTTCATGCCGTAATGGAAGAAAGCGTAGAATTCCGTCTGATTCCAAAGAATCTGTCTGGCATGAGGCACGGGATGACAAGGCGCAGGAATATTGTCCGGATTGGACGGCTCCTGAGTCTGCATCTCAAAAGTCTGGGCCATCGCCGCAGTCGGCAGCAATATGCCCATCAATAGTGCTTTGACTTTCATTTTAGTTTGATTGTTTAGGTTAGTTTGTTGTAGAGATTAATACGATATTAATACTTGTGCGCAGCAAAGATATGAATTATTTTTTCTACCTACAAGAGTTTAACGTTTTTTTGGGTGTTTTTTTGGGTGTTTGGTTGGGTGTTTGTTGGCTTATTTGTTTAATGCTAGTTTAATGGTTGTTTAATGGTTGTTTAACGAGTAGATCCAACTAAATAACTAAACAACTAAACAACAAACCTCACCCGGTGTCGCTGCAAACTGCGTTGCTCCAGCTGCGACAAGCGTCTCGCGCGAACGGAAGCCCCACAATGCCGAGATACAGGGCAGAGAAGCGTTGCGTGCCGTCTGCACGTCTACCTCCGAATCGCCGACGTACCATACACGCTCAAAGTCCTGCCCCGCCAATCGGGTAAGTTCATCGAGGGCCAGGTCTACCATGTCACGCGCTGGTTTGCGTGCCACGCCTTGGCGTTCGCCTATGGCTACATCTACGACGTCAGCAAACCACTTGTCGTAGATCTCTGTGACTCCTGCCTGAAGCTTGTTGCTCACGATGGCCATGCTTACCCCCTTTTCGTGAAGGGAATGCAGACACTCCATCACTCCTGCGTAGGGACGGGTATTGTCCTGACAATGCGCCACGTACCAACGTCTGAATTCGGCGAAGACCTGTTCGAAGCGTGCGTCGCTCACATCTGCATTGGTCTCGCCCGAAGCGTAGGGACGGAACAGAGCTCTTTCTACCAGTTTGCGCACGCCGTTGCCAACGAATGCTCTCACCTCGTCTATAGTACGGGGCTGGTAGCCATATTCCGTCAAAGCGTGATTGACTGCATCGTGCAGGTCTTGCAACGAGTCTATGAGTGTGCCGTCCAAATCCCAAATTACTGCTATTTTCTTCATGATGTCCAAATGTATTTTGTGCGCAAATTTATCAAAAAACAAGCGAAAAACTGCTACTTTCCTGAGATAAGAAATGTTTAAATGCTGCTTTTATTTGGTATTGTCCTGTTTTATTTGTACTTTTGTACGTGTCGATGACTAAATTCCTGCCCATGACCAAGATTTTCTGCATTCTCGATATACTTGCTGCGATGATGCTCATCATGGCGTGCGCATCGCCTCAGGCGGCCACGGCACAAAAGCTGCAGGCGTATCACAACAAAGACAAGGGTGGCTACCACTTCTGGCTCTACTCCCCTCCCGAGAAGGCTGATACCATCGTGCTCAAACTGCAGGATAAGGGTATAGCGCGTCCGTTCAAGTCCACGCATTCACGTCATGAGCAAAAACAGGAGCAGCACCCCCTCATTCTCTTCCTGCACGGGGCGAGTCTCTGCGGACGTGACCTCGCGAAAGTACGCCGCTACGGTCCGCTCGATGCCATAGACAGGGGGCGCAAGGTCGAGGCCTATGTGCTTGCACCACAAAATCCCGGAGGCTCTTGGAACCCACGCAAACTGATGAAGCTCGTGGAATGGGCTTCGCGCACTCACGACATCGACACCACGCGCATCTACGTCATGGGAATGAGTCTCGGTGGGTATGGTACTCTCGATTTTGCAGCTGCCTACCCCGACAGGATAGCTGCGGCGATGGCTATCTGCGGAGGCTCGACGACCAAGGAACACGCCAATCTGAGCAGGCTGCCCCTGTGGATACTGCACGGCACGGCAGACCGAGCCGTACCGGTGTCGTGCTCAGACGCCGTGGTGGCAGCCATGAAGAAGGCTGGACCTACGCCACGTCTCATATACTCGCGGCTCAAAGGCTACAACCACGGACAGCCTGCTCGCATATTTTATATGTCTGAGACGTACAAATGGTTGCTTTCACACCGTCTCACCGACGTAGACCGCCCTGTGACTACGGGTATCACCATCAATACTACGAATATCCCCAAGGCTTACTCCGACCTTCACGCCAAGCAGCCGATGAGCGTACACGGCAGACCACACGTCGAGGCTCTCAGCCATGAGGAGGTAGGGTATCGTCCCGACTCGACAGAATCACATTTCATAAAGCATACTCCCAGATGATCAAGGATTTCGGCAAAACAGCGATTGTCACCTCACACGGCGACATATCATACAAGGAACTGCTCTGGCACATCGATCAGTTCGCACAGTATTCACCCAAGGCTAATTCTGGCTCATACTCTCCCAAAGATGCAAAAAAGACCATCATCTTCGCCGAAAACCGCGAGGGCTGGATATACGCATTCTTCTCGGTCTGGCGCAACAACGGCATAGCTATCACCGTAGATGCATCGTCGGGGGCTCACGACCTTGCGTATATGCTCAACGATTCGGGTGCGGAATGTATCTGGACTTCGCTGCAGAACGAAGCCGTCGTACGCGAGGCTCTCTCTGAGGTCAGCCACCACGTAGACGTGCTCATCATCGACCAGCACGAGCAGCAGGCGCCACCTGCCGAAATCCCCACGTCTGCCCCCTGGGATCGCGACGACAAGGAGATAGCCGTCATTATCTACACGAGCGGCACGACGGGAGCCCCCAAGGGAGTTATGCTGACCTTTGCCAACCTCAGGGCCAATATCAATGGAGTACACAAGGAGGTCGAAATCTTCAACTCCGAACGCCGCGTGCTCATACTCCTGCCCCTGCACCACGTATTGCCCCTACAGGGCTCGATGATAGCCCCCATCACCATCGGTGGCGGTGTGGCCATAGCACCGAGCATGTCTGGACCTGACATCATGGAGACCTTGTGTCGGGGTCGCGTAGCCATTTTCATCGGTGTGCCACGCCTCTGGCAAACGCTCTACAGCGGCATCATGAAGCAAATCAACTCATCGGCTCTGACCCGCGCCCTCTTTGCTCTCTGTGCCAAGGTGCAGAGCAAAACTCTCTCGCGCATCATCTTTGCCAAGGTACACAAAAAGATGGGAGGCAACATACGCTTCTGCGTCAGTGGTGGAGCGGCTCTCGATGCCGAGATAGGATATGGACTCAAGACTCTCGGACTCGAACTGCTCGAAGGCTACGGCATGACAGAGACTGCGCCAATCATCACCTTCACGCGCCCTGGCGACTATATCCCTGGCTGCGTAGGCTTCCCCCTGCCTTCGGTGGAGTGCAAGCTCATCAACACACACAAGGAGACTCTCAAAGATGGCAGCACCACCGATGTGGGCGAACTTTGCGCTAAGGGACCGAACGTCATGCTTGGCTACTATAACCGCCCTGAAGCGACGGCGGAGACCATCGATGCCGACGGCTTTATCCACACGGGCGACCTCGCTCGCTTTGACGATGCAGGGCGCGTCATCATCACAGGACGTTGCAAGGAGATAATCGTCTTGTCGAACGGAAAGAACGTGCAGCCTGCCGAGATTGAGTTCAAGCTCGAAAAGTTTGAGCATCGCGTCAAGGAGGCAGCTGTCACTCAAGACGGAGATATGCTTCGCGCCATCATCGTCCCCGAACCGGTTTGGGCTCGTGACAAGAGCGATGAAGAACTGGAGCAGCTACTCAAGCGTGAGGTGCTCGAGCCCTACAACCAGCAGGCTCAGGGCTATAAGAAGCTCATGTCGCTCACAGTATACCGTGGAGATTTGCCACGCACTAAGCTCGACAAACTGCAACGCTTCAAGTTGAAAGCCATCGTCGATGCCGCCAAACAAGGTCATAGCGGTACGACGCAGACAAAGGTCGAAGAGCCTCAGAGTGAGGAATACCGAATACTCCGCGACTATATACATGGAGAAAAGAACATCATGCCACGCCCCGACGACCATATAGAGACGGATTTGGCAATGGACTCGCTCGACAAGGTAGGCTTGCAGGGATTTATCGAAAACTCCTTCGGCGTCAGCATCAACGCTGACGAGATGGCATCGTACGCCAGCGTAGCTGAAATGGCTGACTACATAGCGCAGCACAAGACGCGTATGGAGGTAGAAAACATCGATTGGCATCGTCTCCTGACCGATGCCCGCATGAGTGGCTCAGGCTCTGCCCTACCCCAGACCTCGTGGACCCTGACGGCCATAGCATCGGTACTGACGGGATTCATACGCCGGCACAACAATCTGAAGACCATAGGCTCTGGCAACATACCTCAGTCAGGCCCCTACATACTCGCGGCCAATCATCAAAGCTTCATGGACGCACCAATCGTAATCTCTGGTCTGAGCAAGGAGCAGCAACGTCGCAACTATTTCTACGCCACCGAAGAGCACATCCGCGGCAAGGTGCGCCGCGCTATGGCCGGCCGCAACAATATCATCATAATGGAGAGGACTGACCTCAAGAACTCCATTCTCAAGATGGCTCGCGTACTGCAAGACGGCAAGTCTCTCACCATCTTCCCCGAGGGCACACGTACTCGCACTGGCTATATGTCGGAGTTCAAGAAGACCTTTGCCATACTGTCGAAGGAACTCAACGTGCCCATCGTCCCCGTACGCATCACCGGTGCTTATCAGGCATGGCCACGCACGCGCAAGTTCCCTGACACCACCCCCGTGCAAGTGGAATATCTCCCACCCATATATCCCACAGAGGACGACACCTACGACACTCTGAGCAAGCGGGTGAGACAGAGTATTGC
This sequence comes from uncultured Prevotellaceae bacterium, assembly GCA_945932615.1. Lineage (GTDB taxonomy): Bacteria > Bacteroidota > Bacteroidia > Bacteroidales > Bacteroidaceae > Physcousia. The sequence goes on from CAMEQD010000006.1 coordinate 29,611, forward strand.
ATTGTGAGGTAATTGTTATTTGGTTGTTTGGTTATTTAGGTCTACGTTGTATATCGCGGGGTGGAGATGGTGGCGTGTGAAGAGGAAAACGACTAAATAGCACAAATAAAGAAAGAGAGTTGAACAATCAACTCTCTTTCTTTATTTGTTTCTGTGGAATATTATTTCCAAGTCTTTTTTGCTACTTCGCCAAGCTCACTACCTACGAGTCTGAATGTGATAGAGAAATCCTTGACACCAGCTTCCTTGAAACCTGCAATAGCGTCCTTCATTGCTTCATCATTAGATTCGATTGCCTTGTCAAATGCTTCAATTGCTTTATCCTTTGTCATTGTGCCAACGTTCTGAACAGCAGGAATAGATGATACCAGTATATTGTAAGCATCTGCTGGCATTGTTCCCTGAACGATTTCAGATTTGAGCACAAATGTGTCAACTGTATCACCATCATTGCTACATGAAGACGTAGACATTGACACTGCTACCATTGCAACGGCAGCTACCATCATCATCAAAAACTTTTTCATTTTTAAATTAATTTTATGTAACTACCCTGCGGATAGCTACGGTTAAACATAAATAACGGTGCAAATATATAACATTTTTTTAATCTGCACAAGTTTTTTTTTACTTTTTTGGTCGTATACAAGCAAATGCCCTACATCTGCCAGAACAGACATAGGGCATTGCCATTATTATATATCAAACTATATGAGAAAATCCTATTACCAAGCGAAGTTCAGACCGATGCCGACTACGTCGTTCTTACGGCTGTATGTGTCAATCTTGTTACCTGCTGCTGTAGGAGTCGTTACGGTGCGATCCTGATAGAAGGTGTGCATGTAGCCGAGGTCGATGTTGAAGAGCTTGCTGGGGTGGATACGTACACCAAGACCCATAGAGTTGTTTGAGCAGTTGAAGCTGACGTCGTTCATGCCTGCGTCGCTCACGCCGTACATGGTCTTCTGCCAACCTCCTGATACTGTGATGTACTTGTGGCAGCGCCATTCTACTGAAGCCAAAACTTCGTGGGTATCATTGTCAATCAGGTTCTGCTTATCACCATACTTGGTAGCCTTAGTCTCCTGAATCCAGTGGTAACCCAGACCGATGCGCACATTCTCGATAGGGCTGTACTGAGTACCTACTGCCAGGTAGCCAGGCATATCGTCAGCCACACTTGCACCATCAGCAAACTGACCCAATACTGAGTTTTTCTTAGCAAGTTCGGTGGTGTAGTTGTTCATGCGAGTAGTGTTCTTCATGCGAATCTTTGTCTTGAACTCGTACTTAGCAGCCAGATTCCAGTGCTTGTTGATAGTCCAGTGTACACCGAGGATAGGAGTTACGCCATAACCGGTCTGGTCGCAGTTCATAGAAAGAGTCTTATCAGCCATAGATACACCATTCACGGTGAAGTCCTGAACATATCCATTGTAGTTAGCTGTTGCATAGATAGCACGTACACCACCGAACACAGCCAAATTGTCCAAAACCTTATAAGTAGCACCCACCTGCAAACCAAACATATAGTTACTACCCTTCATGTAAGCATTAAGACCATAGTTATAATTATTATTAAACTCTGATGTTGCAGCACCAGCCACTGCTGTTTTCAGCGCATCCTCCATTTGGTCTGCAGGCACACCTTGACTGAGCAATTTCTGCTGGAGCGCACCCATAATCGTAGGATTCTGCTGAATACCCTCTGCAATTTGCGATACTATACCTCCAGCATACATAGCCTCAAAAGAACCTATACCGTCGAGATACTCACAAGCACCACCGCCACCTACAACACCGAGGTGAGCGTTGATACTCCACTTCTTGCCGCTATTGTAGCTGAAGTCTATGCTTGGGATAAGTGGGGCAAAAGCCTTACCCTCATAGCGATGTGCACCATTTTTGTCAAGCCATCCTTCCTTCTGATTCTTTGCAAAAAGACCATACTGAGTGTCGATGTTACGACGCTGAGTAGCAATCTGATCATGAATACCAAAGTGCCAGCCCTTGGAGAGGAATGCTGAACCTGCGGGGTTTGCATAGAGTGAGGTCAAGGTGATGTTGGCATCCTGAGCAAAGAAGCGCAGGTATGCTGCATTTGCATTGGTGTTTGTGTTCAAACCGCCAGCCAAAGCTGAACCTGTTGTGGCCAGAGCTGCGGCCAGGGAAATTACAATCTTTTTCATTCTTTTCTAACTATTGTGTTAAAAACCGTTGCAAAGGTAACACTTTTATATGATATGGGCAAGTATTTTCATTATATTTGCACACAATAGCGCATTTTGTGCAAGTATATGGGATAAAAAGTATTCTCACCACATTATTAATTTTATACATGGCGGATTAATTCTTATCTACTGCTTTACGTATACACAGCAGACCCGCCATGCTGGTGTGCAAGACGGGTCTGCGATATGTGGATTGGCGGTATGTCACCGCATCTTGTCTGTTACTTTCTGGCCTTGGCGAGTGCCTTCTTGGCGTTGGCTACGGCCTTGGTGTACTTGGCTGTTGCGCTCTTGAGGGCCTTGGCATCGTTGGCTTTCTTGGCTGCCTGTACTGCGTCGTAGAGATCCCAGAGCTTGAAGTCGGCTGTGACTTTCTTCTGTGCCTCGGTGTAGGCTGCGGCTGCGGCTTCTGTGGCTGCCTCTTCTTCGGCTGGGGCGTACTGATGCTTGTAGCCGTCTACCTTGTTCCAGTAACCGCGTGTGAAGTCGGGGAATGTCACTGCTGCACAATTGTTGTCCATAGAGAGGGTACCGAGCTCTGCGAGACAGCACCACTCGGCCATGTCATATACGTCCATATCGAGGGGAAGACCATTTTGCAGGCAGTATACGAGGCGTGCGTCCATGATGAAGTCCATACCGCCGTGGCCCATCTCACGGCCGAGCTCGCCGTACTTAGCCAGGATTGGGTGGTAGTACTTCTTGACGAGGGCTTCCTTCTGCTCTGCGTTGAGGAAACCGTGTGCGTTGAGGTTGTCTACCTGTGGTGCACCTGTGCCCTTCATGGCGTCAGCTCCGAGAGCGAACTCTTCGGTGGGGTACTTGGTGGCATAGCCCTTGGTACCAGTGAGCTTGAAGAGACGGTTGTAGGGCTGTGGGGTCATGACGTTGTGCTGGATTTCTACGACCTTACCCTTGGCGGTACGCATGAGGGTGGTGGTGTGGTCGCCGTTGCGGAACTCCTTGCACTCCTTGCCTGTCTTGTTTTTCACCCACTCTTTGCCTACGAAGCTCTCTGTGTCCATAGCGGTGAGAGTGGTGAAGCGGTCACCACGGTGTATGTTGAGACACTGTGCCACGGGGCCAAGGCCGTGTGTGGCGTATACGTCGCCGCGGTTCTCCTTGTTGTACTTCATACGCCAGTGGAGATTCTCGGTGTCGTTGTCGGCAGGGTCTTTCCAATAGTAGTCCCAGAACCACTCAAGACCGTGGATGTATGCTCCCTCGGCGCGGATTATTTCTCCGAAGAGACCGTCCTGTGCCATGGCGAGGGCGTTCATCTCATAGTAGTCGTAGCAGCAGTTCTCGAGTATGAAGCAGTGCAGACGTGTCTTCTCTGTGAGATCGATGAGCTCCCAGCACTGCTCGAGGTTCATGGCGCTTGGTACTTCGATGGCTGCGTGCTTGCCGTTGAGCATGGCGCACTTCGCTACGGGGAAGTGGTGATTCCAGTCTGTGGCTACGTATACGAGGTCGATGTCCGGACGCTTGCAGAGCTCTTCGTAGCCTTTCTCGCCGTAGTATACGTCGGCAGGCTTCAAGCCTTTCTCGCGCATGTATTTCTGGCAGCCTTCGGCGCGTGCTTCTTCGTAGTCACAGAGGGCTACTATTTCTACGCCTGGGATATTACAGAAACGCATTACTGCCCCAGGACCGCGCATACCGAGACCTACGAAGCCTACGCGCACGGTCTGAATCTTCGGTGCTTTCAGACCAAGGGCATGCTCCTGCCCTGCGGGGCGTGCGGGGGTCTCTACCACGATTGTACCCTTGTCCCAATGCCACTTTGTGCTTGGTGACAATGACTGAGCGCCTGCTGCGAGTGAGAATGCAGCAAGTGACGCCATCAGAAAACTTTTAATCTTCATAGTTTGATTAGGTTTATGAATAAAATGTATTTGTTTTGAGAAATATTGCACTCATCTCTTACGATTCTGCTCACAAAGTTAACGTATTTTTTTTAGTATTCCAAATTTTTGTTTAAAATAAGCGGATACACCTTATATAATACCCCAATATTCTCGATGCATTTCGGATAAATTTGCCGTTTACAAATTATTTGTATAACTTTGCACGCATATTACTGCGCTATGACAGATATGATGACTACCTCAAAGACTCCTCTGCTCGGCTTGAACCTTGCCGAAATGGCACAGGTGGCATCGGAGGTGGGGCTGCCCAAATTTGCGGCAGGGCAGATGTACGAATGGATATACCGCAAAGGGGTAAGCGAGATTGGACAGATGTCGAACATCTCGCTCAAGGCTCGTGCCTCGCTATCCGAACGATACAGTGTGGGGCTGATGCCGCATACCGACTGCCAGCGCAGTGTGGACGGGACGGTCAAGTACCTCTTCCCCACCCTGTCGGGACATAGGGTTGAGTCTGTATTTATCCCAGACGCTGACCGGGGCACTCTGTGCGTGAGCAGCCAGGTAGGTTGCCGTATGGGCTGTAGGTTCTGCATGACGGGTCGTCAGGGATTCCAAGGCAATCTGACTACGACGGATATACTCAACCAGATTTATGCTCTCCCGGAGCGTGACAGACTGACAAACATCGTGTTTATGGGTCAGGGAGAGCCTCTTGACAACATCGACGAGGTTCTGCGCGCCACGCAGATACTCACTTCGTCCAAGGGATGGGCATGGAGCCCCAAACGCATCACGGTGAGCACTGTGGGAGTGAGAAAGGGATTGCTGCGTTTCCTACAGGAAAGTCCTTGCCATCTCGCGGTATCGCTACACAACCCTTTCCCCGAGGAGCGTCTGGAGATGATGCCTGCTGAGCATGGATATTCGCTCACGGAGTTTCTGCCCTTGCTCGCCAGGCAAGACTGGTCACACCAGCGCAGGCTCTCGTTTGAGTACATAGTCTTCACGGGCATCAACGACTCGTTGCGCCACGCTCAGGCTTTGGTGGACTTGCTCTCGCACGTGGAGTGCCGTGTCAATCTGATACGCTTCCACGAGATTCCCGACTCACCTTACCGCACTACAGACGAGGAGCGCATCGTCTGGCTTCGTGACTTTCTCACCCAGCATGGTGTGACTACGACCATTAGAGCCAGCCGCGGACAGGACATTTGGGCTGCCTGTGGACTTCTGAATACGAAAACCAAAACTCCAAGATGAAAAAGACTGCACTGATACTCCTTGCTGCCGCGCTCTCGCTGACGGCTTGCAAGAAGGAGAACTTCTTCCCCACAGCGAGCGGACGCCCATACGAAGTGCTCGTAGTGATGGACAGCACAGACTGGAAGGCTCCTCATGGGCGTGCTTTGTTTGACGTGCTCGACACTGACGTTCCCATGCTGCCTCAGAGCGAGCGTTCGTTTCGCATCTCGCAGACCGAGGTCAAGGACTTTGACCGTGTGCTCAACATCTTCCGCAACATCATCATCGTCAACATTGACCCGCACCAGTTCACGCGCACCAAGATGAAATTCACTCGCGACAAGTGGGCGATGGAGCAGATTGTACTCACCATCAATTCGCCATCGGAGGAGGAGTTTCGCAACTTCTGCGTCGAGCACCGTCAGGATATAGTAGACTTCCTCACCCGCACCGAGATGAACCGCCTGGTCAAGGAACTGAAGCAGAAACACTCCAAGGTCACTTTCGACCTTGCAAAGCAGATATTCGACTGTGAAATCTTTGCGCCCAAAGAGCTGCAGTCATACAAGAAGGGCAAGGACTTCGTCTGGACGAGCAACAATACCGCGAGCGGTCTGGAGAATATGGTCATCTACTCATACCCGTACGAAGGCCCACAGACTTTCAACAAAGAGTACCTCTGCCACAAGCGCGACTCCGTCATGCAGGTCAACCTCCCCGGCGAGAAGCCAGGCATGTATATGCAGACCGATACTCTCTGCACCGTAGTGCGACCAATCGTTGTTCACAACAACTACGCCATGGAGATGCGTGGTCTATGGATAATGCGCAATGACTGTATGGGTGGCCCTTATGTCAGCCATCACAGGGTAGACACCGAAAACAACAGGGTCATCGTAGTCGAGGGCTTCGTCTATGCCCCCGAGAAGATGAAGCGTGGCCTGATACGCCGCCTCGAAGGCTCGCTATACACTCTAAAACTGCCTGAGGAGCAATATGTAATCGAAATCAACCCGGGAGTGGAGGAGGAGAAGAAATGAGTTTGGAGGTTTTGAGGTTATGAGGTTGTAAGGTTATTAGGTTATAAGGTTTTGCCTTTACTTTAATAGCACATTAAATAGCCATTAAATGACAATTAAAACATTATGACCTCAAAAATAACCTCATAACCTTAAAACCTTAAAACCTCATAACCTCAAAAATAACCTCATAACCTTAAAACCTCATAAACCTCATAACCTCAATAAAAATGTTCAACCTCAAAATAGGAATCACCCATAGCGATGATTGGGGCAAAGCCCTGATTGCAGACAAGTTTGAAGAGAGTGAAGAGAAAGACATGATGTCAGACATCTGCACTCCTACCTTTTACGAAGCCCAAGGCGAAGAAGGCATAGACCAGGCTCTCCACGACTGGGAGGAGGGGCTCACCGATGCTATCCTCATCGTACAAGAAGAAGGCAAGTGGCGACTCAACCCTGCCAGTCTACGCGGTACGGACATGCTCGTATGGGGCGATGTTCGTCTGGCCTTTGCCACAGACGAATGCGGCATGGAGGAGCAGATAGACGACATGACCTACGCATTGCGTCGTGAGTTCGAAATCGACAAGCCACGCATAGCGGCTGCCTTCGATACCGACAATCTCCACGCATACGACGTAGTCCTGACCAAAGACAGGGATGAGGCCATACAGACCTTTCTCGAAATCACACGAGGTCACGGTATTGTCTACACTACAGGGCGCGAACTCGTAGCGACATCTCCCCTCAGCCCCGAGAGTCTCAACCAGTGTATATATCTCTCGAAGGATATCCTTGCCGCACGCTCACGCTATGATGCTGCACGCAGCAACCCCCTGCCCAAATTGTTTCATGACCGCAAGGAAGACCCAAGGCGCAGCTAATACAAACCACCCATACGAAAACGAATGGAACTGATAGACAAAGTACGCTCCACACTCAAATGTCAGGAGACAGAGGGTCCCTTTGAGCTCTATGTGACACGCACTCCAGGGTATCTTTGGGCGCGCCTCTTTGCAAAAATGGGGGTGCATCCTATTGTGGTCACCCTGACGAGCATCGTCATAGGCGGAGCCAGCGGTTGGTTCTTCTATCAGAAAGACTTGGGCATGAACCTCATAGGTATGCTGCTGCTCATCTGGGCAAACTGGTACGACTGTGCCGACGGACAATTGGCACGAATGACCCACAAGTGTACCCTCATCGGACGCATACTCGACGGGTTTGGCGGAGACGTATGGTTCTTCTCTATCTATGTCTTTCTCTGCCTGCGCATACAGTCCGACATTATTCCCTTTACCGACCAGCAATGGGGAGTGTGGATATGGCTGCTCTGCGCGTGGGCAGGATTCCGCTGCCACGCACGTCAGTGCTCCATTAGCGACTATTACCGCAATATACACATGTATTATCGTCTCGGACGAGACAGAGCCGAACTGGACACTTCTGTCCAGGTGACCGACGAGATGCGCTCTCTGCCATGGGACAGACACGAATGGTTTCACAAGATATACCTCTTCTTCTATGCCAGATATACCCGAGGGCAGGAGGCTCAGGTCAGACACTTTCACAAGATGAAGTCTCTGCTCGAAGAGAGATACGGCGAGAAGATTCCACAGCCCATACTCGACGAGTTCTGCCGCCAGAGCCGCAAGCTGATGCCCATGACGAACATTCTCACTTTCGACACACGAGTGGGTGTGATGTTCCTCAGCATCGCGCTTGGCGTGCCATACGTTTACCCCATAGTAGAGATTACCGTATTTGAGCTCCTCAAGGCATACATGATACACCGCCACGAGGACATCTGTAAAAACATCTGCAACGAAGTATCATGCCACACAGCGTAGCACTCATACTCGCAGGAGGCGAAGGGAGCCGCATGAACATGAGTATCCCCAAGCAATATGTCATGGTAGACGGTCAGACTGTCCTCCAGCACACTATGCATGCCTTTCAGCAGCATCAGCTCGTCAGCGACATATACGTCGTGGCCTCGCTGCGATGGCAGGACAGTGTGACACAAATGGCAAAAGACGCAGGCATCACTAAGTTCAGGCCTTGCATCGATGCTGGCAGCACCAGTTTTCTGTCTTTGCGCAATGGCATAGCAGCTCTCGCCCGACACGAAAACGACGATACCATAGTGCTCGTACACGATGCCGTCAGACCCCTCGTCTCGCAAGACGTCATAAGTCGCAACATCGCCGTATGCCTCAGCAAGGGCAATGCCATAACTGCCCAGTCCAGTCAGGAGAGCTTTATGGTCATCGACGAAGAAGCATGGTGTCACAAGGACACTCCCTCAGGCACTGCCTCACGGTCGTACATTCCACGAGAGAGCCTCCTTCTGGCGCAGACCCCACACACCTTTCCACTCGGCGTGCTCAAAGACATGATGGCATTGGCACAAGAGCGGGGCATCACCCAGTCACAATCTCTCTACACCCTTGCCAACCAACTCGGACACACTCCCCTTTACGCAGCACAGGGTGAGACCATCAACTTCAAGATTACATATCCACAAGACATTCTGATACTGCAAGCTTTACTCAAAACATAATCCACCATGAACAACCCCACTATCCAAGACATCAAGGCCCGCTACCATATCGTAGGGCGCGATGAGAAGCTCGAACGCGCACTCGACACGGCACTTCAGGTAGCACGCACCGATCTGAGCGTCCTCATACAGGGCGAAAGCGGTGTGGGCAAGGAGATTATACCACGCATCATACACGATCACAGCCCACGCAAACGCGGCCGCTATATCGCCATCAACTGTGGCAGTATACCCGAAGGCACCATCGACTCCGAACTCTTCGGACACGAGCGCGGTTCTTACACTGGTGCCATAGATGAGCGCGAAGGATATTTTGGCGCAGCCGATGGCGGCACGCTCTTTCTCGACGAAGTAGGCGAACTCCCTATGACTACACAGGCGCGTCTGCTGCGCGTCCTCGAAACTGGCGAATATATACGGGTAGGTAGCGACCAGCCTCGCAAGACCGATGTTCGCATAGTGGCTGCCACCAACGTCGACATACCCAGTGCCATACGCGAAGGCCGTTTCCGCGAAGACCTTTACTATCGTCTATGCACCATCAATATCAAGATGCCGCCCCTGCGCGAACGCGGCATAGACAGCGTCCTGCTCTTCAAGATGTTTGCCATGGACACCGCAGCCCAGTACCGCATACCCGAGCCCATACGCCTCAGTGCCGAAGCCGAACAGATAGTCATGGCATACAAGTGGCCTGGCAACATACGTCAGCTCAAGAACATCGTCCAGAACCTCAGTATCATGGAGCACGGAGTGCAGATAACACCTGAGGTTCTCGAACGCTATGGCATCGTAGCAGGACAGGGAGAGAGCTATTCGCTCCGACGCATTGCTGGCAGAGGCAGCGAAGGAGGCATACACGACTACGAGAACGAGATAAAGTGGCTCATGGGCGCGGTATTGCAGCTGCGCAAAGAGGTCGAAGCTCTCAAAGGCTCATTCCACATGGGCAGCCACGATCACCATGCCCCACTTCAGATCGAAGACCACAGCTACGCTACCGAAGAGCCTGCCGAGACGAACCACATCGTCATCCAGCCAAAGAGCCCCGAGCCCCAACACACGGACTACGATGACGCCTACGAAGTCACCATCGAAGAGAGTCTCAATCTCGAAGAAATGGAGCGTCGCAACATAGTACGGGCTCTGCAGAAGACCCACAACCGCCGCAAGGCGGCAGCCCAGCTCCTGGGCATCAGCGAGCGCACCTTGTTCAGAAAAATCAAAGACTATGGAATCGAAGAATAAGCCACAAGTCCGGGGCATCATCACTCTTGTCGTCATACTCGCATTCAGCATGACTACACTCGTAGCCTGCACCGTCAACTACAAATTCAACGGAGCAAGCATCGACTATACCCAGACCAAGACCATACAGATAGGAGCTTTCCCCATACGCTCCACCTACGTTTGGGCACCGATGCAGTCCATCTTCCAAAACAAGCTCACCGACATCTTTGCCAGCCAGACTCGTCTACGCCAGGTCAAGCGCAACGGCGACCTCATACTCGAGGGTGAGATAGTAGGCTTCGACCAGTTCAACAAAGGAGTCTCAAACTCTGGCTACTCCAATCAGGTACAACTCAAGATGACGGTCAACGTACGCTTTACCAACAACAAGAAGCACGATGAGGATTTCGAACAGAAGTTCACCGCACAAACCACATACGATGCCACACAGCAACTCGTCACCGTGCAAGAGGAACTCGTCACCGAGATGTGCAAGGACCTGACCGAACAAATATTCAACGCCACAGTAGCAAATTGGTAAACATGTCACGACAAGTAATCGACTACATTCGACAGAGCGATATGCTCGACACCCAGTCCGTGGAACATCTGCGTAGCATGGTTGACAAGTATCCATACTACCACGCCGCACGCATACTCTTGCTCCGCGCCCTATACAAGATGCACGACTCTGCGTTCAACGAGCAGTTGCACAAGGCTGCCATCTATGTACCTTCGCGTCAGACTCTGTTCCAGATGTTTGAGTCAGACAACCATGCCCCCGAGTCGCCTGCAGTACGCCAGTCACGGGCAGCCGAGGTAGACGAAGAAGACCGTACCCAGGCTCTCATCGACAACTTCATCGGCAATATGCCAAGTCCGAGTCCCTCACCCAAGCATACCGTCGATGCCACCCAAGACTATATGGCATACCTCATGCAGATGGAGAAGGAGACTGCCCCCACCCAGACTCAAGCTCCCCCAATGCACGGACAGGACATCATCGACGATTTCCTCACCAACAACGAAGGCCGGTTCGAAATCACTGACCTTCCCGAAAGTGGCACACCACACATCGACGAATCCTTCCAAAATGACGTCGGGACAGGAGTTTTGACTGAAGCAATGGCTCGTATATACATAAAACAAGGCAAATATGACAAGGCTATCGAAATTATTCAGCGCATTTCCTTGAAATATCCGAAAAAAAATCGTTACTTTGCAGACCAAATACGGTTTTTACGCAAACTGATCATCAACGAACAGGCAAAAGAGTCGTTGATGTGAGGTGAGGTTTTGAGGTTATGAGGTTGTGAGGTTTTGAGGTTTTTAACGCCTGTTTAATGGTCGTTTAACAAGTAGAACCAACTAAACAACTAAACAACAAAAGAACCAACCAAACAACAAAATAACAAAACAACTAAACAACAAAATAAATGTACACAACTATTGTAATTCTAATTGTCCTTGCCAGCGTACTGATGTGTTTCATCGTACTTATTCAGGAGAGCAAGGGAGGCGGTCTTGCAGCAGACTACGCCAGCGGCAACCAGCTCCTTGGTGCCCCAAAGACATCTAACGTTATTGAGAAAGCCACATGGACACTGGCAGCAATCATGGTCGTACTGAGCATAGCTTCAGTAGCAGCCCTCCCCGACGGCACAGCCGACAGCAGTGTGATGCAGCAGATGGAGCAGTCAACTCCTGCCCTCATCAACACCCCAGCTACACCGTCGGCTGAGCAACCATCAGCCGAGCAGCCAGCAGCAGCCGAGCAGCCAGCACAATAAAAGAGCCCCAAATCGCCAAATCATCAATGATACTGATAGCCGATAGCGGCTCGACCAAGACTGAGTGGGTCACTGACCAGCTCACGATACAGACACAGGGCATCAACCCCGTGCGCGATACTGAGGAGCAAATCCTCACGACACTGCGCGCAGAGTTGATGCCCCAACTCTACCCTACGCTGACACCAGTCTGCCAGATACACTTCTACGGAGCTGGTTGCATACCACCCTATTCTGACATTGTCAGACGAGCCCTTGCCCAAACCTTTCCCTCGGCTGAAATCCAAGTCTACTCCGACCTTCTCGGAGCAGCTCGTGCCCTCTGCGGCCACGCCCCTGGCATTGCCTGCATACTTGGCACTGGTAGCAATTCATGTCTCTGCGACCAAGGTGAGATTGTTAGCAACATCTCCCCTTTAGGATATATTCTCGGTGACGAAGGTAGCGGAGCCGTACTTGGACGCACACTGCTGAGCGAAATGCTCAAAGGAAGTTTCAAACATCTCTGGCCTATCTTTACTGACGAATACAACCTCAACACCACAGACATCATCGACCGCGTATACCGGCAGCCACAGCCTAACAAATTTTTGGCTACACTCGTACCTTTCATACACAAGCACATCGATGATCCTCAAGTCAATCAGATGGTCATACACGAGTTCGAACGTTTCCTTCAACGCAACGTCAGAGCCTACGACCGCCCAGACCTGCCGGTAAATTTCGTAGGCGGTTTGGCATCAAGTTTCCGCCCCCAATTGGAGGAGGCTTGTCTGCACTGCGGACTAAGGTTGGGCACGATACTGCGCCGTCCGGCGACACGAATACTCTCTTTTCACACCGAGAGAGCAACAAAATCCTAATATATGTTATTAAACATACATAAATGTTTGCTTATTCACTAAAATAGCAATACCTTTGTGGAACAAAAACAATCTTTTTACCTTAAACAAACTAATACCTAAAGGATGATAGAGAGCCGCTGAGAAGCGCCTCTCTATTTTTTTGTGTACAAAAACGAAAAGAATCAAGAAATCACTTGGCGGCCATCATGTCGTTGACCTCACCGATATAGTCAAGCAGCTCTTCCCTACCCTGACGATTTTCGCTGCTCGTGACGAAATATCTCGGCAGTTCCTCCCACTGGCTACTCAGCACTTCCATATACGCCTTGACATTGGCAGCTTGTCTACCCTTTGATATTTTGTCGCCTTTAGTGAATACTATAGCAAAAGGCACTCCATTCTCGCCCAGCCACTCGATGAACTCCAGATCTATCTTCTGCGGCTCATGACGCACATCAATCAATACGAACAGCAGCGTCATCTGCTCGCGGTCCAGAATATACGATGTGATCATGCGTTCAAACTTCTCCATATCCCTCTTGCTGCGCTTCGCAAACCCATATCCAGGCAAATCCACCAGATACCAAGGCCCTTGCCCGCCAACACGTGCAGCCTGCCCCTGTGCAGGCCTGTTGATAAGGAAATGGTTGATCAGCACCGTCTTGCCTGGAGTAGCACTCGTCTTGGCAAGCTTGCCATTGTCCGTCAGCATATTGATCAGACTGCTCTTGCCTACATTGCTACGACCGATGAAGGCATACTCGGGCCACCCGTCTGAAGGACACTGCTCCACTCTCTCGCTCGACACTACATATTGCGCATTCTTAATTACCATAGACGAAATCCCTATTAGAAGTTATAGTTCAGACCCAAAGACAGCCACTCCTTGAGCATAAAATACGTCTCACTGTCGTTATAGTACTTCGTATCCTCATATCGCGGATAGATGAAGAACTTGGCCGAGAGATACTTGTTGATTGTAAAGTTGAACGTGTTCTCCCACTCTATCGTCGTATCTGAGAACCCGCGCAAGATCCAATACAGGCGGCTGTTCCACGACACGTTCTTGAATATCTGCCAGTTCAACGTCATCGTAGCCGAGGGGCCGAACTTGTGCAGGGCGTGATGTTCTGCCTCGATACCATAGCGCGTAGCCAAATCCATATTGCTCACGAACCTCAGGTCGTAAGTCCCTGGAGCAAGGTATATATTTCCCTTGAGCCTGCCCTTGAGAGCCTCAAACTTCCAGTCAATACCGATAGAGAGAGCCACATCAAGAGGGTTCAGGAAGTTGGTTATCAACTTGTCTGAATTCTTCTCATACTGCGGCACCAGCTGCGTCTGCACGCGCAACTGCGTGGTATAATAGAAGTTTTTGATGGCCTTGTAGCCAAACTTCGTGTTCAGGCGAAGCATATTGTTGGTAGGCTTGAAATTACGCTTCTCATCGCCCTCTACTGTCTGAAATCCGATTTGCACATCAAGAGCGTTCTCCCACTGGATATTGCGCTTGTCGTCATAATTCATATTCAGATTGAGCAAGACCATAGCAGAGTAGCTCTTGTCACCACCCTGATACCAGTTTTCAGAGAAATAACTCTGAGTAAACTGCAGCGAGCTTGACCCATAGAAACGCCAGAAATTAGGTTTCCTCACATGCAAAGACATGTCACCCTCATCAAACATCGGAGAGAGAGTTACGTCATCAATCTGGTCAGAGAGCAACGCATCATACATGAGCGACGCATCGACGTCCTCACGCACATATCCTGCATCTTCCAACACCGATGCCGTCCGCGTCACTAATGAAGGATTGCCGGCATAGAGAGATGCCAAGACTTCGTTGGCAAGACGGTTGCGCAACACCTGTACATCAGTAGACTCAGTCTGGAGCCCCGGCGAAAACTGCTGTAGCACCGAAGAATGATAAAACGTCGCAGGTGCAAACAAACGCAACAAATACGCACTCGGCCTTCCCTCGGCAACAGTGTCCAACGCTACCGAATCCCTCAGCACCGCCAGCGAATCAATCGCCCGACCATATCTGCCGACCACGTCCACATCCGTACCCTTTTGCCTGACCGCCTTCTTTTGTGCTACACCCGACACTGCGCAAAGGCACAAAGCAAAGATATATAAAAACTTCTTCATCACTATTGTTTCGTTGATTAGAGAAACACTATACGTGCTACAAAATTAAGCATTTTTTTTGGAATTTACACACAAAACGATTAAAAAATAGCGCACGCATACACGCTGTGCCACAAAACACACAGACAAAGGAGCCAGAATGTTGGCATAATTTGCTATCTTTGCAAGCCGTAAACTATAACAAACACATATATAGATGGACAAAAACACAATCACAGGCTTCGTGCTCATCGCACTCGTACTGTTCGGCTTCACATGGTACAGCCAACCCTCAGCCGAAGAGCAGCAGCAGATGATCGAGCAGATACGCCAAGACAGTATTGCCAGAGCCAAGACTGCGCAGAAACAGGCTGCAGCCGAGGCCAAGACAGCCCAAATCCTTGCCGAGCAGGCCAATGACTCTACATCTCTGTTCTTTGCCAATCGTAGAGGCGAGGGAGAGAACATCACCCTCGACAATGGTCAACTCAGCGTCACACTCAACACCAAGGGCGGCAGCATCGGACATGCCTCACTTGCCAAGTATCTCAACCAACAGAAACAACCAGTCGAGATACTGCGTCAAGGAAAGAATGCCCTAAATTACATTCTTACGGGCAAGGATGCTAACATAGACACACGCGACTTTGTCTTCACTCCCGTAGCCCAGACCGATACGACCGTCACGATGCGCTTAGGCAGCGAGGGGCGCACCCTCGACATCGAGTACGCTCTCCACACCGGCTCCTACATCATGGACATCACACTGCGTACTACAGGACTACAAAACATACTCCACCCTACTACAAAAGGCATATTGCTCACATGGGACAACACCGTGGCCCAGCAGGAGAAGGGCTTCGACTTCGAGCAGCGATACTCCAGCCTCACCTACAATGAGCAGGGCGAAGGTATCGACAATCTCTCAGAGACTAACCTTGACGAGCAGAGCATAGACAACCCCCTCGAATGGGTGGCCTGCAAGAACCAGTTCTTCTCGTGCGTACTCATCTCGCCCGACTATTTCACTAACGCTACGCTCAAGAGCAACCCCTGCGAGAAGAAGAGCGGAGATCTCAAGCAGTACAATGCCGAGATGCAGCTCCCCATCGATCCCAAGTCAGACGTTGCCGTACGTATGCAGATGTACATCGGTCCCAACGACTTTCACATCCTCAAGAGCCACAACAGTCAGCTTATCAACCCTGACCAGACTCATGAGCTACAATCCCTCGTAGACCTGGGGTGGCCTTTGTTCAGCATCATCAACCGCTGGATTATCATGCCTCTCTTTGACTGGCTCACAGGCTTCGGCATGAATATGGGTATCGTACTGCTGCTGCTCACCATCATAGTCAAGGCTCTTGTCTACCCCACGACTAAGAAGAGCTACCTCGGTAGCGCTCGCATGCGCGTCCTTAAGCCCCAAATCGACAAGATTTCGGCCAAATACCCCAACCCCGACGATGCGATGAAGAAACAAGCAGAGATAATGCAACTCTATCGCGAATACGGAGTCAGCCCCATGGCGGGCTGTCTGCCCATGCTCATACAGATGCCTCTCTGGATAGCTCTCTTCAACTTTGTCCCCAATGCCATTGAGCTGCGCGGAGAGAGCTTCCTCTGGGCCGACGACCTCAGCTCATACGACGAACTCATAAACTGGGGTACCGACGTTTGGCTCATCGGCGACCACCTGTCCATATTCTGCATTCTGTTCTGCGCCACAAACATCATCAACACCTGGATATCCATGCGCCAACAGCAGAATACGATGTCTGCCGAGCAAGCCCAGCAGATGAAGCTCATGCAGTACATGATGTATATTATGCCACTCATGTTCTTCTTCATGTTCAACAACTACTCCAGCGGCCTGTGCTACTACTACTTCCTCTCGGGTCTCACCAGCATACTCATCATGTGGTACCTGCGCAAGACCACCGACGATGCCAAGCTCCTCGCTAAGCTCGAAGCCTACCGCGCAGCCCACAAGAACGATCCCAAGAAGACCACAGGCATGGCTGCACGCCTCGAAGCTCTGCAAAAACAGATGGAAGAACAACAAAAGAACCGTACAAGATGAACAAGACAATAGCAATGGTAGCGCTCGCGGGCGCTACCCTTTTCAATTTTAGTGCCATGGCACAAAACCGACTCATGACGCCCGAGATACTCTGGTCCATGCACCGTCTCGGCAGCCGCAGCGTAAGCACGGAGGGCAATCTCATAGCCTACTCTGTAAGCACTCCAGACATTCCTGCCAACAAAAGCCGTAGCCACATCGACATCATCAGCCTCGATGGCAGTAGCTCCCATCACATCAGCCCCGAAGGGCAGAACCCCAACCAGCCCACTTTCGTCACACTCAGCGGCACAGAGCGCATAGCCTACCTACAAGGCGGTGACCTCTGGAGCGCAGCTACCGACGGCAGCGACCTACGCCAGCACAGCAACACTGGCGACATCGAAGGCTTCCTCTTCTCTCCCGATGGCAGTCGAGTCATCACCATACGCCAAGTGCCTGCCACGAGCAGCATCCAGGCTAAAGAACCAGACCTGCCACTGTCAACAGGACTCGTCATCGACGACATGAACTACAAGCACTGGGATCAATACGTGCAGACCATTCCCCACATCTTCCTCAGCACATTCAGTCTCACAGACGGAATCGGGGAGATGACTGACATACTACAGGGTGAGCCCTACGAATGTCCTGTACTCCCATTTGGCGGCACGGAGCAGTTCTGCTTCTCACCCGATGGCAACAAGATAGCCTATACAAGCCGCAAGAAGACAGGTGTAGACTATGCCATCTCTACCGACACTGACATCTACCTCTACGACATAGCCACCAAGCAGACCACCAATCTGTGCAAACAGGACAATGCCGACAAACAGCAAGGTTATGACCAAGACCCACAATTTTCGCCCGACGGCAGCAAGCTCGCATGGCGCAGCATGGAACGCGATGGCTACGAAAGCGACTTTTCACGCCTCTGCGTAATGGACATGCAGACACAGGGCAAGACCTACGTCAGCCACCAGTTCAAGAGCTCTGGCGTAGATGCTTTCTGCTGGAACACTGACAACAAGCAACTCTATTTTTCTGCCGTACACCACGGCTGCCAAAACATCTATAGCGTAGACCTCCAGGGACAAATCACCACCATCGCTGACGGCCAATACGATTATGGTACACCACAATATATCCCAGGCCGCAACCTGCTACTCGTCAATCGCCACAGTATGTCAGCCCCCGATGATTTGTATCTCATCACCTTGCCCCGATCAGGCAAGAAGTCCAAGAAGCAGGAATCGACAATCACTCAGCTTACCACACTCAACGCAGACATATATCAGGACCTCGCTGTCAGCGATGTAAAGCCACGCTGGGTAGCCACCACCGACGGCAAAGAAGAGCTATGCTGGGTCGTCTATCCGCCACAGTTCGACCCTACAAAGAAATACCCCACTCTGCTCTTCTGCGAAGGTGGCCCACAGAGTCCTGTCAGCCAATTCTGGTCATATCGATGGAATTTCCAGATTATGGCAGCCCACGGCTACATAGTCATCGCCCCCAACCGTCGCGGACTTCCTGGTTTTGGTATCGAGTGGAACGAAGCAATCAGCGGAGACTACTCAGGGCAATGTATGCAAGACTACCTCTCAGCCATCGACGATATCTGTCGCGAGCCATACGTAGATCGCGAGCGTCTCGGCTGCGTAGGAGCCTCGTTTGGAGGATATAGCGTATACTGGCTGGCTGGCAACCACGAGAAGCGTTTCAAAGCCTTCATCGCCCACGACGGCATCTTCAACTTTGACCAGCAGTACTACGAGACCGAAGAGATGTGGTTCCCCAACTGGGACCTCGGCGGAGCCCCCGAGCAGTTTGGCATAACCGCTACAGGACAAGCCTCTGGCACCAAGAGCGTAGGCACCCAAGCTAAGATACGCCACAACGTCTATCTCGATTCCCCTCACCGCTATGTAGACCGTTGGGACACCCCCATACTCTGCATTCACGGCGAGAAAGACTACCGCATACTCCACTCACAAGGTCAGGCAGCATTCTCTGCCGCACGCATGCACGGCATACCAGCCCAGCTCCTGCTCTTCCCCGACGAAAACCATTGGGTACTACGTCCGCAAAACGGCATACTCTGGCAACGCACCTTCTTCCGCTGGCTTGACAGGTGGTTGAAGTGAGGATTACAACAAAACAACCAAACAACAAAACAACACCAAAATGCAAAAACTATCCGACAACCCAACCCTGCGTTGGACCGCCCTTGGCATCGTCAGCACCGCCATGATGATGGGCTACTTCTTCACCGACGTCATGTCACCCCTCGAAGACCTCCTCACCATCGATCTCGGCTGGAAGAGCAGCGAGTACGGCTTCTTCTCCGGAGCCTACGGACTGATTAACGTATTCCTCCTCATGCTCTTCTTCGGCGGCATCATACTTGACAAGATGGGCATACGCTTCACCAGCATACTCAGTGCAACACTTATGCTCGCAGGCGCCCTCATCAAGTGGTACGCCGTGACCAGTATACCCACAGATGCTGTCGCGAAGTGGTTTAGCCTCCACCTCATCATCATCAACATCGACACCCCACATCTCACCACTCTCGTGGCAGCCCTCGGCTTTGCTATCTACGGAGTAGGCTGTGAGATAGCAGGCATCACCGTCACCAAGATTATTACCAAGTGGTTCACTGGACACGAGCTCGCCCTCGCTATGGGACTTCAGGTAGCCCTTGCCCGTATCGGCACGATGATGGCCATGTGGTGCTCACTCCCCATAGCCAACCATTTCGGCGGCATACCTACCAGCGTAGGTCTCGGAGCTGCCCTTCTCTGTATAGCACTCGTGTTCTTCATCATCTACTGCTTCATGGATCTCCGCCTCGATGCCAGCACCCGCAATCAGGACGGCAGCGACTCCAGCAGCAGCGACGAAGCCTTCCATCTCAGCGACATGGGTGCAATCTTCACCAACCCTGGTTTCTGGGTCATCTGCCTGCTCTGCCTCATGTTCTACGGCGGTGTGTTCCCCTTCCTCAAGTTTGCCACTAAACTTATGATAATGAAATACCACGTCCCGAGCGACTTCGCTGGCATGATACCAGGTATGCTCCCCATGGGCACTATGATTCTTACCCCAATCTTTGGCAATATTTATGACCGCCAGGGGCATGGTGTGCTCCTCATGTTGCTCGGCTCCGTACTACTTACTCTCGTGCACGTACTCTTCGCCCTGCCTATACTCCCCTACTGGTGGTTTGCCATCATCGTCATCATCATACTCGGCATTGCCTTCTCGCTCGTGCCAAGCGCCATGTGGCCCAGCGTCCCCAAGATGATACCCATGAAGCTCCTCGGCAGCGCATACGCCATGATTTTCTTTATACAGAACATAGGGCTCTCGCTCATACCGATGATGATAGGTGAAGTCAACCAGGCCAACACTGACAAACATGGTCTCGTCAACTACGCCCCCTCGATGAGCATCTTTGCCTTGTTCGGCATCATCTCGATTCTGCTCAGTCTCCTGCTGCTCAGACTCGACAAAGCCAAAGGCTACAAACTCGAAGAGAAGAATATTAAGTGAGGTTTTGAGGTTATAAGGTTTTGAGGTCGCTTCGCTTGTGAGGTTATTTTTGAGGTTTTGAGGTCGCTTCGCTTGTGAGGTTATTTTTGAGGTTTTGAGGTCGCTTCGCTTGTGAGGTTATTTGTGAGGTTTTAAGGTCGCTTCGCTTGTGAGGTTTTGAGGTTATAAGGTTTTTAATGCCCGTTTAATGGTTGTTTAATGGTTATTAAAGGGCTAAAGGTATTAAACCTTATAACCTTAAAACCTCAAAACCTTATAACCTCAAAAATAACCTTAAAACCTCAAAACCTTATAACCCTCATTGACGCAGTTCCCAGAACGCTACGGCACTTGCAGCGGCTACATTGAGGCTGTCTACACCGTGATACATGGGTATCTTGACTACGTAGTCGGCGTTGTCTATGATTTGCTGGCTTAGGCCATAACCTTCGTTGCCCATAATCAATGCCAGTCGGGGCTCTGACTTCAGTTTGGCATCGTCGAGGTTTACGCTTCTGTCGCGTAGTGCCATGGCTACGCTCTTGAAGCCGTGCTGGTGGAGTAGCGATGTGGGGTCGGTCGTGGCGTCAGTCCACGTCCAGGGTATCAGGAAGACGCTTCCCATGCTAACTCGTATGGCGCGGCGGTTGAGGGGGTCGCAGCATGTGGTGGTGACAAGTATGGCGTCTATGCCTAAGGCTGCCGCGCTACGGAAGATGGCTCCGATGTTGGTAGAGTCGACTATGGCGTCCATCACGCATACGCGACGGGCTCCTCGCAGGACGGTCTCTATGTCGGGCGACACTGGGGGGCGGTGCATGGCACACAGTACTCCTCGTGTGAGCGTGTAGCCAGTGAGATGGGCGAGCACTTCGCGGCTTCCGGTGTAGATGGGGGTATCTTCGCCATAGCGGTCGTAGATGATGCGAATGAGCTCTTGGGCGTCTCCGTCGATGTGCTTGCGCTCGCATAGCATTGACTTGGGTTGGTAGCCTGCTTCGAGGGTCGTCTTGATTACTTTGGGGCTTTCTGCTATGAAAAGGGCTTCCTCGGGGTGCAGACGGTTCTTGAGTTGTTGCTCCGTGAGGCTGTAGTATGGGGCTACTCTTGTGTCGTTGGGGGCTGAAATTTCTATAATCATGGGGGTCAGAGGTTTGTCTGTTTGCTGATGGCTTGAGCTACGACTTCGGCCATGGTCCAGGCGGCTTGTAGATTGAATCCTCCCGTGACTCCATCTACATCGGTCACTTCGCCTGCGAAATAGAGGCCTTTGTGGGCTTTGCTTTCGAGTGTGGCACTGTCGAGGGCGGTGAGGGATACGCCTCCTGCGGTGACAAACTCTTCTTTGTGGGGGACGCGGCCTGTCACCCTATATGTATCTGAGGTGAGCACGGCAACAAGTTTGTTATAATGTTTTTGACTTACCCCACTCCACCGTGTCTGCTGTGTGATTCCTGCCCGTGACACAAGAAACTCCCACATTCGAGAGGTCAAGTGTGATTGACTTGCATCACCCGTTAGACAAGGAGCAATGGTCGTTATTAGCTTGTTGGGGTTATGTCGGGCGAAATCGTACAAAGCTTGACGTACGTCATTCTCACTGGTCTCTCCCATCCAGTTTATTACTAAATCTGTATTATATTTTTCTGCGAGAAAACGTGATGCATAGCTGCTAAGTCTGAGCGTAGCTGGCCCTGAGAACCCGTTGTGAGTAATGAGAAGTGTGCCAATAGCCCGACACTTACAGCCTGGCAATATGAGCTCAGCATCTTGGACTACAGCTCCCGACATCTGCTCTAATCCTGTTGGTTCGAGTCTGAGTGGAAAAAGGCTCGGCACTGGCTTGACTATCTCTATGCCTATCCTCTCAAGCCACGAGAAATTGCGTGTCCCACCTGTGGTCACGACCACGGTGTCGTACTCTCCGAGGCTATTATCTTCTTGCGAAGATATTACCCATTTACCACCCTCTCTCCTTTGTAATGCAGTAATACGGGTGTTGAGTTGTATGTCCAGATTTCGACGCAACGTGGCGACTATCTCCATAGCATTCTGGCTCGCGGGAAATACACACTCGTCTTCCTGTGTGACAAGACGAACTCCATGATTTTCAAACCACGACATAGTATCATGGTGGTTCCATACGTGCATCAGCTTCTTCATCAGTTGGTATCCTCGGGGATAGACTTCTCTCAGATTTCGCACGAGAGCAAAACTATTGGTCAAATTGCACCTTCCACCTCCCGTAATAGCTACCTTAGCCAACGCTTTAGAATGTGATTCATATATCTTTACCTCTGTACCGGGGCAAAGTTCTCTTATTCGTTGTGCACAGAAACATCCTGCGGCTCCTGCTCCAATGATTGCTATTCTGCTCATGGCTTTGTGTGTTTTTATCTTCAAAGGTACGAATATGCTGGCGGAATTGCAAGTTTATGCCGTTTTTTTTGGTTATTTGGTTGTTTGGTTGCAACCAGAATACTATTAGTTCCAACCAAACAACAAAACAACTAAACAACAAAAAACATTTGGAATTGTGCTCGCTTATTCGTAACTTTGAGCTGCGCTCTAAGTTACTTCCGCTCGACAATTCCCAATCAAAAACAAGTTTTTATTTGGAATTGTGCTCGCTTATTCGTAACTTTGCCCCTTGATATGAGAATTGATATTATTACAGTCATACCCGAACTGCTTCACAATTTCACTACGGAGAGCATCGTCGGACGAGGCCAAAAGAAAGGGCTCGTGGAGATTCATGTCCACAATCTGCGCGATTATACTACCAACAAGTGGAGGCGTGTTGACGACTATCCTTTTGGAGGATTTGCTGGTATGGTGATGCAGTGCGAACCGATTGACAGGTGCATTTCGCAACTCATGAGCGAGCGTCACTATGATGAGGTCATCTTTACGACTCCTGATGGTGAGCAGTTTGACCAGCCCATGGCCAACGAGCTCTCACTCAAGGAGAATATCATCATACTTTGCGGTCACTACAAGGGGATTGACTATCGTGTGCGCGAACAGCTTATCACCAAAGAGGTCAGTATCGGAGATTTCGTGCTGACTGGAGGCGAATTGGCTGCTGCGGTGATGACAGACGCTATCGTGCGCATCATACCCGGTGTGATTGGCGATGAGCAGTCTGCGCTGTCTGACTCTTTTCAAGACAATCTGCTCGCGGCTCCCGTATACACGCGCCCCAAGGAGTATATCGATGTGAGGGGCAGGAGTTGGGGCGAAGTGCCAGAGATTCTGCTCTCGGGTCACGATGCCAAGATTAGGGAGTGGGAGTTGGAGCAGTCCTTGGCGAGGACCAAGCGTCTCAGACCTGACCTTTTGTAAAATCTGTTTTCTAAGATGAAGAACCTTTACATCATAGCCGGTTGCAACGGTGCTGGCAAGACTACGGCCAGTTATACTGTTTTGCCCGAGATGCTCGGGTGCCGCGAGTTTGTAAACGCTGACGAGATTGCTCGCGGCTTGTCGCCCTTCAACCCCGAATCTGTAGCAATACAGGCGGGAAGGCTGATGATTGAACGAGTGATAACGCTCATGAAGGAGGGGGCAGACTTTGCTTTCGAGACAACGTTAGCGACACGTTCGTACGTGAAGCTCATCAAAAAGGCGCAGTCTGTGGGTTATCGTGTCACGCTACTGTTCTTCTCGTTGCCTACTCCAGAACAGGCGGTGCAGCGCGTGGCGA
This sequence comes from uncultured Prevotellaceae bacterium, assembly GCA_945932615.1. Taxonomy (GTDB): domain Bacteria; phylum Bacteroidota; class Bacteroidia; order Bacteroidales; family Bacteroidaceae; genus Physcousia. The sequence goes on from CAMEQD010000006.1 coordinate 53,843, forward strand.
GACGTGTCAGTCAGGGCGGTCACAACATACCTCTCGATGTCATTTACCGCAGATATGAAGCAGGGCTGAAAAACTTCTTCCAGCTCTATATGCCTGTGGTAGATTTCTGGTCTCTTTATGACAACAATACCTGCCCGACTTTCCGAATAGCGAGCGGTTGGCGTAATGGCAGCAAGCCTGAGGACGTCCACACCGAGATTATTGACGCACAGCGTTTTATGGAAATGCAGAAGGAATACTCCGAGCCTGCCACGTTTGACATTAAAGATGGTTCAAATGAGTAAGAAGGATTTTTCGTCTGACAGCGAGATGCGCCACTTGATGCGCACTATCGACAATGGCATCATTCTGGCTCAGAAACGTCTCGTGGCTCGCGCCAAGCGTGAGGGCTTTACCCTCATAGCATGCCCTGACGGACGCAAGGTAATTGAGGTGAACCCTGAGACGATAGTATTTTAAGCCTGAGGGCTTGGGATTTCCCTACCCTGGCAGTAGCGCCGGACTATATGCCTGTCGTCGGCGAGATATACGCAACGCTCCAGACGTTGGAGTATGGTGTAGTGCCTGTCCCAGCCGCTGAGAGCCGTGTCGTCGATGACGAGGGCATCAAAGGCGTAGCCTGGCTCAAAACTGCCTATTTTGCCAAAAAATGCGCCTCCAGCCTTTGTGGCAGCGTGAAATGCTTCGCTGAGTGTGAGATAGCGCAGGCGCTTTTCTGTGAAGGTCCATTTCAGCTTGCTCATCTGCATGGCATACTGCATGACTCTAAACATACTGAGCTGATGACCTCCCGACACGTCGCTGCCGAGAGCTACCCGTATACCACGGTCAAGAAACTCTCGTATGGGGGCTATGCCTGAGCCCAGATTGGCGTTTGATGTGGGGCAATGCACTATGGTGACTCCGCGCTCTGCGAGCAGTTCCAATTCCACCCCTTGGCTGTAACAACAGTGTGCCATGAGAGTAGGGCTCTGCCCCAAGAGCCCATATTTGTCGTAGGCGTGGGCATAGGACGGACAGTCAGGCTCGAGTCGGGCTACCCAGGCTATCTCCTGTGTATTTTCGCTGAGGTGGGACTGCACGGGCAGATGGTGGCAACATGCCACCTTGCCAAGAGCTGTGAGCATCGCTGGCGTACAGGCTGGAACGAAGCGGGGAGTGACGATGACCGAGACGCGAGGCATAGGCTCGGTATGGCGCATAAGCCCGGTGATGTCTGCCTCAATGGTCTGCGGGTCGTTTTGCAACGCATCGGGGCAATTGCGATCCATGCCCACGAGGCCTATATACGCTCCCATACCAGCCTTGTCAAACAATGTGGCAAGCATCTTGGTAGCCTCGGGGTGGATAGTGGCAAATACGGCTGCTCGCATGGTGCCATGCTTCCACAGGTCGTGTACAAACCGTGTGTAGACCTCTGCGGCATAGCTGACATCGGCAAAACGCTGTTCCTCGGGAAAGGTGTAAGTATTGAGCCATGGCAACAACTCCAGATCGAGAGCCATACCCTGATTGCGGTACTGCGGAGCATGGACGTGGAGGTCGTTCATGGCAGGTATGACAAACTCTCCATCGTGGTAGCACAGGTCGACCACCTCCGACGCGCCGCAGCCCTCAGGCATGAGTCTGCCCACGTGGCATATCACGCCCGAGCTGTCGACAGCTACGTATCCCTGCTCAAGGATTTCGAACCGCTCCGGAGTGGCAGTCCACACGAAATTGCCTCTGTATACGGTCATGGCTCATTCGGCTACTCCGACTATCTCACTGATGTCTGATATGCCATGACTGTCGAGCCACTCGTTGATACCGTCAACCACTTTGACGGTAATCTGCGGATCAAGGAAGTTGGCCGTGCCAATCTCTATGGCACTGGCGCCAGCCATGATAAACTCCAAGGCATCCAGTGCGCTGCTTATGCCGCCCAGACCTATGACGGGGATGCTTACGGCTCTGGCCACCTGATATACCATACGCAAGGCTACGGGTTTGACGCATGGACCGCTCAGACCTCCAGTACCGATAGAGAGCACACGCTTGCGCTTCTCGATGTCGATAGCCGTGCCCATGAGCGTGTTTATGAGACTCACGGAGTCTGCGCCCTCAGCCTCGACGGCCTTGGCAATAGAGCAGATGTCGGTGACGTTGGGCGAGAGTTTCACTATCAACGTCTTGGAGTAAGCCTTGCGGACAGCCTTGACCACACTCGCAGCGCCTTCGGTGCTGACGCCAAAAGCCATGCCTCCGTCGTGTACGTTGGGGCAGGATATGTTGAGCTCAATGGCGTGAATGTCATCAAGCGAATCTATACACTCGGCACAGCGGGCATAATCTTCGGGACTTGAACCCGATACGTTGACTATCATCTCGGTGTCGATACGACGTATCTTGGGGTAAATCGTCTCGCAGAAGTAGCGCACGCCCTTGTTTTGCAGCCCCACACAGTTCATCATGCCCGATGCTGTCTCAGCCATGCGTGGGTAATCGTTGCCCTGACGAGGATTAAACGTGGTGCCCTTGACTATGATTCCACCTATACGTGTAAGGTCTACGAGGTCTTCAAACTCTATTCCATAGCCAAACGTACCACTCGCTGTCATGACGGGGTTCTTAAGTTGCAGAGCCCCTATATTAGTCTTGAGAATTGCCATATTGTTGTTATGATGTTATGAGGGAGGATAACACTTACCATTCGAGTTCGTTCACATCAAATACCGGGCCTTCGGTACACACGCAGACGTTGCCCTTGACCGTCTTCTCTACGCAACACAGACAAGCTCCCAGGCCGCATGCCATCATGTTTTCGAGCGACACCTCACAAGGCGTCCCAGTCTCCTTGGCATAGCGAGCCACGGCCTTCATCATCGGCGATGGTCCGCATACGCTGATACGGTCAAAATGCTCCTTGGCGAGGACGGAATGCTGTGTCACGAAACCCTTCTCTCCGCGCGTGCCGTCTTCGGTCGTGACGTAGACATCACCGAGAGCCTCAAACTCCTCGATGCGCAGCAAGAACGACGCCGAACGCGCTCCAAGGAGAAACGTGGGTTTCGCCCCAAACCTGAGCATCTCGCGACCCAGATAAAGCAGCGGAGCCGTGCCTACCCCACCTCCGACGAGGAGATGTCTGCTCTCGGGCTGACGGGGCATGGAAAAGCCATTGCCCAAGGGAAGGAGAGCATTGAGCGTATCGCCCTGCTCCAATCGTCCGAGAGCTTTAGACCCCTCGCCTACGAGCTGTATGAGAAAGGAGATTTCATTGCCAGCGACATTAAGGTCATGTATGCTGATGGGGCGACGCAGATAGGTATCCTTGCTGCCGTCCACACGCAATTGGGCAAACTGACCAGGCATCATCGGAGGCAAGGCTGCCTGCTCGTCCGTACAGACCAGGAGCACGAAATTGCCACCGAGTACTTGTTTTCTGACCACTTTTAGGTCGAGAATATGCTTTCTTAGTGCCATTCTATAGGTGTTTTAAATCGAATTACACATTAATTATATAAGGTTTCTCAGCGTAAAGATACGAAAAAGAAACAAAAAAAGCACCCTTTACGGTGCTATTTTGAGAACGATTCGTAGGTTCCGTCGTCAAAAAACACACGGATTTCAACTATCTTTCTTTGCGGTTTGTCAATATATTTCTCTACTATCTGAAGTTGAGGAGCCATTTGGAGATCCTTACCCTGTCCGAAACTTTGAGTCTTGGAACGCAACGTACGCACGCCCGCGTCGTCTACCCGCGAGGGCGCAAAAGCCTCCTGATCGGCAAACAAGTCCATCTGTCCAGACGCCGCTCCTCCAGTCTCCGCAGAGACAAGCGAGGCATCAGCAGAGGACTGCTCGGGAGCAGCGGCAGACACGTCTCCCGGAGATTTCGAGTCGGGCGAATCTATATAAGGCTGACCCTCGTCAAACATCAACCATGAAATGTTGACCTCGGGGAAGCGCTCGTGAATAGCCTGTACGGTCTGGTTGGTAGGGCGAGTGCGTCCGTTGAAAATTCCCGATAAAGTCGCTTCGGCTATGCAAAGCTCGTTGGCAAAGTTTTTTTGGCTCATGCCCTTGTCTTCCATGATCTGGCGGATACGATTCCTCATAATTTTTGTATAAAAAAGAGTCTGACAGTTAGAATTCGGATTTTCTAATACCTACGCAAAGGTACACAAAAATGTTCGTATTTGCAAACTTTTAGAGCGTAAACTCAAATCAAACTCCCGAATTCATGTTTGCAACCTCAAATCTTTGTGTTTTCAAACTTCTTTATGTTTGCAAATTCACACTTGTGTACTGAAATATAAAACAGCAAATTCAGACTTTAAGTAACTCACTCCAAGTCGAGAGACCTAATCCATTGGGTTTCCAGCACTCTAAGAGCTCAAATAGCCCTCATGACAGCCTTATACCCATCATTATCCCCTACTATGCATAAAATCGGACCTATTGGCCACTATTTACTCTAAACTTTAGTGTGATGGAATTGGCTTTCACCTTGTTAGTACACCCTATTAAACCGACGTATTTTATGCATGTATGTTATGCGATACCCTCACTTTGTAAATTACCTTTTCAAATTCAACTCTGTAACCCCTCCACTTATTCGCCTATTTGTATTTGTTTATTCGAATTTGCGTTTGTACATTCAAATCAAAACCACAAAACGTCTTCACAAAGATAGTGTTGCGATTTGTTAATCTTAAATTTTAGACGCATTTTCACCCGCGAAAAATGTCAGAATATCATTGGCGCGTACATTTGCCCGACTCGGAGCAAAAACGCGATTCTCACGAAGCGCAAAACAGGTATAACTATCTGATAAATAGAAAACTTACCTACAAAAATCCATACTTCCCCCACGACCAATCTACACAAAAAAAGCCCCCTAAAAGGGAGCTTTACAAGCTTCGAGTGCCAAAAAACCTACTGAAGAATACGGCAGACCAACTCCAAGAGCAGCTCTCCTGGCTGAGATTTACACCCTCCCACCCCTTTGCTCGCTCCGTCGCATTCGCGTATCCATGCAAGTATGTTCATGACCTGACGTCCCGTGTAGCATTTCATTGCAGGGAGTATCTCACGCTTCACTTTCCAGTCAGGCTGCCCCAGCCACTGCGCTATGCCACGCTCCGATTTCTCAGGGCTATAAAAAGCCAGCATCACATCAGCGAAGAAAGAGAACATCATAGAGAGCGTCGGCTGCAAGGCAAACGACCTCGGATTGCTGTTATAATATTTCACTATCTTGAGCACCTGAGGTTTTGATTTTCGCGAAAGCGCAGCAATCAGTTCGAAATTATTAAATTCTTTCGACACCCCAGTTTGAGCCTCAACGAGAGCTGCCGTGACCCTACTCTCCCCCTCGGGCAGAGCTATGAGCAACTTGTCCAACTCGCCCGACATTCTGCTAAGGTTTGCCCCCACATGCTCGACAAGCATCTGTATAGCCTGCTCGTCAACTTCCTTCTTTGCAGCCTTAACATAGCCGCGAATAAACCCAGGCAACGCCGTGTCATAAACTTTCTTGCTCTCAAAGACCACAGCATTGCCAGAAAGAGCCTTGCCCAGCCCCTTGCGCCGATCAATAGAACCGTTCTTGCAGCACACCACGAGCACCGTCGTAGGCGAAGGGTGCTTGACATACGCCGCAAGCGCGTCCTGCGACGACTTCATCTGCTGAAACTCCCTCACCACCACCAGGCGTTTATCGCCCAGCATAGGATACTGCCTGCAACTATCCGCCACCCTCAGCGCGTCAACATCGCCACCATAGAGCAGCTCCATGTCAAAATCCCTGTTCGACTCAGGCATCACACTCTGAGTAATAAGAGCCTCAAGCTTGTCTATATAGTAACCCTCCTCGCCCATAAGCACATATACAGGCGCGATACTGCCTGCCTTGACATCGCGTACGATATCATCATAGGTTGTAGCTAATTTTGCCGCCATTCAGAGTCAGTTTTACATTCTTATTTTATATCTTTGCACATACAAAAGTACAAATAAGTATGCTAAATACAAAAGACAATCCCCGTTTTCTTGACAAACCCCGCCAAAACCACACCATATATGCTTAGTCTCAACCTACCCCACACCGACCTCAGACTACGCAAAGCCCAAGGCAAGATACAAGTCTGGGACCACATCAGGCTAAAGTGGATAACACTCACGCCCGAAGAATGGGTGAGGCAGCAATTCACACACTGGCTGGTCAAGCACCTCGGCTATCCCCGGGCACGCCTCGCCCACGAAGTGTCGCTCCGGCTCGGCAGCATGCAGCGTCGCTGCGACGCCATCGTCTACGACCACGAAGCCAAGCCACTCGTCATACTCGAGTTTAAAGCCCCACACATCAGCATCAGCCAAGCCACCTTTGACCAGATTACCCGCTACAACGCCACCCTCCGAGTACCATACCTCATCATAAGCAACGGCATGAGCCACTACTGCGCCCACATCGACACAGACAAAAGCGTGGCATTCCTCAACGAAATACCACGCTTTGCAGACCTTTAGTCCAAAAGTCAGACAAGGTCACAGATCACTCCTCGCGCCTTCTTGCCACTCTGCGCTTACGCCCCTTATCCTCAGCAACCTTCTGCACAGTCTGCACACCGGCAAGCTCGGGATCCACGAGGATACGGCCGCAATACTCACAGACGATAATCTTCTTGCGCATACGGATATCGAGCTGACGCTGAGGCGGAACCTTGTTGAAGCAACCACCACACGCATCACGCTGCACATAGACCACAGCCAGGCCATTGCGGGAATTCTTGCGAATACGCTTGAACGCACTCAGCAAACGAGGCTCAATCGAAAGCTCCACACTATGCGCCTTCTCCTTGAGCTTCTCCTCCTCAGCCTTAGTCTCATTGACAATCTCCTCAAGCTCCGCACGCTTAATCTCAAGATCAGTACGGCGGTCTGCAATCCTACGGCTGCTCTCCAGATGATCGTCCTCACGACTGGCCAAAGACGCCTTAGCCTCGCTAATCTTTTTTGTATTCAACTCATTGTCCAAGCGCAGGAACTCAATCTGCTTCAAGAAATTGTCATACTCACGATTGTTGCGCACATTCTTCATCTGCGTCTCAAACCGCTCCATGTCCAACTTATTCTTCTCGATGACAGCCCCACGATCAACAATCTCACGCTTCGTAGCCTCGATAGACTCATTAATCTTCTCGATACGAGTCTCCAGACCAGCGATTTCGTCCTCGAGGTCCTTCACCTCAAGAGGCAACTCGCCACGCACCGTCTTGATACGGTCAATCTCCGTCACGAGTTTCTGCAATTCGTAGAGGTTCGTCAACTTCTCCTCCACACTCAATTCTGATGGATCTTTTGCTTTAGCCATTTTCTGTATATATATATATATAATATGTAAAGTTAAATCAGATACCTCACAGGATTCGTCACCACCTCCGTCATATAGACCGGCAAATGCGGAAACCAATCCTGCATCTTATCCCTCAGCAGTTCCACAGTATACTGCTCACTCTCCCAGTGTCCGAGCACCCCGATCTGCACCCTCTGCTCGAGTCCGAAGAAATCATGATACCCCATCTCCCCCGTCAGAAAAGCATCAGCCTCCTGCTCCAGCGCCTCTTCCAGCACAAACGCCCCCGCCCCGCCACACAAGCACACACTCTGCACCGGACGCTCCAGCAGCTCATTGTGAGCCAAGCAATCCACGCGGAACACCGACTTGACATGCTCCAGAAACAGACGCGCGTCCATCTCTGCAGGAAGATAGCCCACAACACCCCCACTCTTCCCCGAAGGCACCACATCAATAAGCCCCAGCTTCTCAGCCATCTTATAGTTCACCCCATCCTCAGCCTTATCGAGGTTAGTATGCGCACTATAGATGGCCACATCATTCTGGATAGCCAGACGCACCACCCTCTGCACCAGCGTCTCATCACACACACGTCTCAACGGTCTGAACAACACAGGGTGATGGCTCACGATCAAGTTGCAGCCCAAGTCCACAGCCTCGCGCACCACATCCTCCGTCACATCAAGACACAACAAAGCCCCTGAAACCTCCGCCTCCGTCAGCCCAATCTGCAAGCCAGCATTATCATAGCTCTCCTGCAGCGGCAGAGGCGCAAAATTCTCAAGGGCAGCAATCACTTCCTTAATCTTCACGCTCATAGTGAAATAAATTCCGCCGCGAAGTTACGAATAAGTCAGCAAAAAAACAAATAAAAAAGCAAAAAACTCGCCACACCACCACATAATCTCATAAAATTTCTCTACCTTTACACCCGATATAGAACAATCAAACACAACAATAAAACACGACATACACACAATGAGCCTAAATACCCAACAAATCGCCCGTCTCGAAAGCCAAGGTTGCAGCTGCGACGACTGGAGCCAGATACACATCGCCCCCGAGACCAACCTCAAATACATACGCCAAGTACGTTTCTCCGGCATCTGCCACATCGGCAGCTTCACACGCGACTTCGACATGCCCGGAGGCATGAAGAAACACAGCGGCATCTACCGAGCCCTCCTCCACAACGTCAACGTCGGCAACGACAGCTGCATTGAAAACATCAAGAACTACATCGCCAACTACGACATCGGCCACGACAGCTTCATCGAAAACGTCGACACCATCATGGTCGACGCCCCCAGCAGTTTCGGCAACGGAGTCGAAGTCTCCGTCCTCAACGAGACCGGCGGACGCGAAGTCACCATCCACGACCAGCTCACAGCCCACGAAGCCTACATGGCAGCCATGTACCGCCACCGTCCCCAGCTCATCGAGCGACTCAGACAGATGGCCCTCGCCCACACCGCCCGCCGCACCAGCGACCGCGGCCACATCTCCCCCCACAGCACCATCATCGACGCCCACATCATACGCAACGTCTACGTAGGCCCCCACTGCCGCATCGAAGGCGCCTCACGCCTCAGCAACGGCTCCCTCATGAGCCGCCAAGAGAGCCCCATCTACATCGGCAGCGGAGTCATGATCGACGACTTCATCATACAAGACGGCACGAGCATCACCGACGGCACCATGCTCACCCGCGTCTACGTAGGCCAATGCTGCACCATGGGTCACACCTACTCCGCCACCGACAGTCTCTTCTTCAGCAACTGTCAGGAAGAAAACGGCGAAGCCTGCTCCATCTTCGCAGGCCCCTTCACCGTCACCCACCACAAGAGCACCCTCCTCATCGCCGGCATGTTCAGCTTCATGAACGCAGGCTCAGGCAGCAACCAGAGCAACCACATGTACAAGCTCGGCCCCATACACCAAGGCTCCATGGAGCGCGGAGCCAAGACCACCTCAGACTCCTACATCCTGTGGCCTGCCCGCATCGGAGCCTTCTCCCTCGTCATGGGGCGTCACACCAAAAACCCCGACACCTCCCAGATGCCCTTCTCCTACCTCATCGAGAAAAACGGCGAGACCTACATCGTCCCCGGCATCAACCTCCGCTCCGTCGGCACCATACGCGACGCCCAGAAATGGCCCAAGCGCGACAAGCGCCACCCCCAGCAGCGTCTCGACCAAATCAACTACAACCTCCTCAGCCCCTACACCATCGACAAGATGGTCCACGGCCTCGCCATACTCCAACAGCTTCAAGAACTCTCCGGAGCCACCAGCGACACCTACACCTACCAAAGCGCCTCCATCACCCGTCGCTCCCTCAAGCGCGGCATTGAGCTCTACCGCATCGGCATCGACAAATTTCTCGGCAACTCCCTCATCAGCCACCTCGAAAAGACCCTCACCACCATCAGCCACCCCAACCCCACCCACGAGCAAATCGTTCGCCACCTCCTCGACCACCTCGCCCCCACCAGCGACGAAGGCAAAGGCACATGGCTCGACATGGCAGGCCTCATCGCCCCCCACGCCCTCATCACCGACATCATCGACAAAGTCGAGCAAGGCACCATCGACACCCTCGAAGCCCTCCAAAGAGAAATCTCCCAGCTCCACACCCGCTACTACGACCTCGAATGGACCTGGGCCTACGACCTTATGCTACGCCACTACCACCTCGACCCCACCCACATCACCCCCGCCGACCTCATCACCATCATCGAGTCATGGCAAACCTCCGTAGTCACCCTCGACAAGATGCTCTACGACGACGCCCGCAAAGAGTTCAGCATCACCGCCCAGACAGGCTTCGGTTTCGACGGCACACTCCCCTCCACCATAGCCGCCGACTTCGAGCAAGTACGAGGCGATTTTGAAAGCAACCCCTTCGTCAGTGCCGTCACAGCACACATAGCCACAAAGACCGCCCTCGGAGAAAAATGGAAGGAGATATTAAGGTTATGAGGTCGCTTCGCTTGTGAGGTTGGCTGCGCCTTCGTTTCCTACGCTCGGCAGAGCAAGCGAGCTTTCTCTGCTCTCGCTTATCGGAAACGTTTTAAGGTTATAAGGTTGAAATGACCTTAACCTTAAATACTCATTAAACGACTCTCAAACAAACCTTAAATGGACATTAAAAAACTTAAACCTCACTAATAACCTCAAAAAATAACCTCAAAACCATAAAACCTCAAAACCTTATAACCTTATAACCTTAAAAATAACCTTATAAAAAAATGCCCTACCGATTACCAGCAGAATGGGAGCCCCAGGAAGCCATACAGCTCACATGGCCCCACAACGGGACAGACTGGAAGCCCGTCATACAAGAAGTCACCGAGTGCTACATCAACATAGCACGCGAGATCTCCAAGCGCGAGAAGCTCTGGATCGTCACCCCCGAGCCCCAAAAAGTAGAACGCCTTCTCCGCAACCACCTCGACCAGCACAGCCTCGCCCGCATCACATACTACCGCATACCCACCAACGACACCTGGGCACGCGACCACGCCTTCATAACCCTCCTCCCCACCGACACCACCACCCCACAACCCCGCCATCTCCTCGACTTCCGCTTCAACGCCTGGGGAGGCAAATTTGAAGCCACCCTCGACAACGACATCAACCGCCAGCTCCACGCCGTCCACCCCACACTCTCAAACGACACCTACGAAGACCACCTCGACTTCGAGCTCGAAGGCGGCAGCATCGAAAGCGACGGTCAAGGCACCATACTCACCACCGCCCAATGCAACCTCAACCCCAACCGCCGCCACACCACCGACGACGTAGAGACAGAACTCAAGCGCCGTCTCCACGCCCAGCGCATACTCTGGCTACACCACGGCGGTCTCGAGCAAGACGACACCGACGCCCACATCGACACCCTCGCCCGTTTCTGCCCCAACGACACCATAATATACAGCGAAGGCTTCCCCTCTATGCACACCGAGCTCCAAGCCATGCGCACCCCCCAAGGCCGCCCCTACCACTTAGTCAGCGTCCCCAAGTACTACGCCAACTTCCTCATCATCAACCGAGCCGTCCTCGTCCCCACCTACGCCGTCCCCGACGACGACCAGCGAGCCCTCCAAGCCATCAGCACCGTCTTCCCCGACCGCGAAATCATAGGAATAGACTGCCGCATACTACTCACACAGAAAGGCAGCCTACACTGCTGCACGATGCAGTATCCGAGTGAGGTTATTTTGTGAGGTTTTAAGGTTTTAAGGTTGTGAGGTTGTAAGGTTGTATATCTTTAGCCATTAAACAACCATTAAACAAACCTTAAATGGACATTAAAAACTTAAACCTCACAAAATAACCTCAAGACTATAAAACCTTATAACCTCAAAAAAATAACCTAAAAACCTCAAAACCTCATAACCTTAAAAAATAACCTCAAAACCTTATAACCTCATAACCTTAAAAAATAACCTCAAAAAAAAATGAAACTCGGAATCATCCAACAAAGCTGCGGCCCCGACATTGCCGCCAACAAAGAGAAGCTCGCCGCCAACATACGCCGTGCCGCCCATCAAGGCGCAGAGCTCGTTGTCCTGCAAGAGCTCCACAACACCCCATACTTCTGTCAGACAGAAAACCCAGAGCACTTCGACCTCGCCGAGCCAATCCCCGGTCCCAGCACCGCCTACTACGGAGCCCTCGCCGCCGAGCTCAACATAGTCCTCGTCACCTCCCTCTTCGAACGCCGCGCCCCCGGCCTCTACCACAACACCGCCGTCGTCCTCGACAAAGACGGCAGCATCGCAGGCACCTACCGCAAGATGCACATACCCGACGACCCCGCATACTACGAGAAATTCTACTTCACCCCCGGCGACACAGGCTTCACCCCCATCGACACCAGCCTCGGCCGCCTCGGTGTCCAAGTATGCTGGGATCAATGGTACCCCGAAGGCGCCCGCCTCATGGCCCTCGCAGGAGCCCAGCTCCTCATCTACCCCACCGCCATCGGCTATGAAAGCAGCGACACCCCCGAAGAACAAGAACGCCAGCGCGAAGCCTGGACCACCGTCCAGCGCGGCCACGCCGTAGCCAACGGCCTGCACATCATCGCCGTCAACCGCACCGGCCACGAACCCGACCCCTCAGGCCAGACCCAAGGCATACAGTTCTGGGGCAGCTCATTCGTAGCAGGTCCCCAAGGCGAAATCCTCTACCGCGCCCCCAAAGACCAAGAAGTCGTCCAAGTCATCGACATCGACATGACCCGCAGCGAGCAAGTACGCCGATGGTGGCCCTTCCTACGCGACCGCCGCATCGAAAACTACACCGACCTGACAAAACGATACCGCGACTGACCCCACCATCAGCCAAAAAGTCACGAAACACGACATTTTGGCTGAAAATCAAACATTTGCACACCCCTTGCAGCATAGTCAGCGAAAACACAAAAAAAACACAAGACTATGCAGAACAACAACCACACCCCCCAGCAGGCCGAAGGCAAAGCCCTCGACCGCTTCGCCCGAAACCTCGTCGACGACGCCAAGCGCGGCAAGCTCGACCCCGTCATCGGGCGCGACGAAGAAATACGCCGCGTGCTCCAGATCCTCAGCCGCCGCACCAAGAACAACCCCATCCTCATCGGCGAACCCGGCACCGGCAAGACCGCCATCGTCGAAGGCCTCGCCCACCGCATACTACGCGGCGACGTGCCCGAAAACCTCAAAGGCAAACAACTCTACTCCCTCGACATGGGAGCCCTCATCGCCGGCGCCAAATACCAAGGCGAATTTGAAGAGCGCCTCAAAGGCGTCATCAACGAAGTCACCCAGTCCGAAGGCGACATCATACTCTTCATCGACGAGATCCACACCCTCGTAGGCGCAGGTCAAAGCCAAGGAGCCATGGACGCCGCCAACATACTCAAGCCAGCCCTCGCACGCGGCGAGCTGCGCTCCATCGGCGCCACCACCCTCAACGAGTACCAGAAATACTTCGAGAAAGACAAAGCCCTCGAACGCCGTTTCCAGACCGTCATCGTCGACGAGCCCGACGTACAAAGCAGCATCTCCATACTCCGCGGCCTCAAAGAACGCTACGAGCAGCACCACCACGTACGCATACAAGACGACGCCATCATCTCAGCCGTCACCCTCTCGCACCGCTACATCACCGACCGCTTCCTCCCCGACAAAGCCATCGACCTCATGGACGAAGCCGCCGCCCACCTCCGCATGGAGCGCGACTCCGTCCCCGAAGAACTCGACGAGCTCATACGCCGCGAGAAGCAACTCGAAATCGAGCGCGAAGCCATCAAGCGCGAGAACGACAAGCCCAAGCTCGCCGCCATCGAGCAAGAGATCAGCCACATACAGCAAGAGCTCGCCACCATGAAGCAACAATGGGAATCCGAGAAAGCCCAAGCCGAAAAGATTCAAAACATCAAGACCCGCCAGCAGACCCTACGCGACGAATCCGAACGCCGCGAGCGCGAAGGCGACTACGCCCGCGTAGCCGAGATACGCTACAGCGAACTCCCCCGCCTTGAGCAAGAACTCAAAGACATGGACAGCGCCATCTCCAGCGACTCACGCCTCCTGCGCGAAGAAGTCACCCCCCAAGACATCGCCGACATCGTCTCACGCTGGACCGGCATACCCGTAAGCCGCATGCAGCAAAGCGAGCGCGACAAGCTCCTCAACCTCGAAACCGAGCTCCACCACCGCGTCGTAGGCCAAGACCAAGCCATCGCAGCCGTCTCCGACGCCATACGCCGCTCCCGCGCCGGCCTCCAAGACCCCAAGCGCCCCATCGGCTCCTTCATCTTCCTCGGCACCACCGGTGTCGGCAAGACCGAGCTCGCCCGCGCCCTGGCCGAATACCTCTTCGACGACGAACAAATGATGACCCGCATCGACATGAGCGAATACCAAGAGAAATTCTCCGTCACCCGCCTCATCGGAGCCCCTCCGGGCTACGTAGGCTACGACGAAGGCGGCCAGCTCACCGAAGCCGTACGCCGCAAGCCATACAGCGTCGTCCTCTTTGACGAAATCGAGAAAGCCCACCCCGACGTCTTCAACACCCTCCTCCAAGTCCTCGACGACGGACGTCTCACCGACAGCAAAGGCCGCCTCGTAAACTTCAAGAACACCCTCATCATCATGACCTCCAACTACACACGCGAGCAACTCTACCAGACCGTCCGTCCCGAGTTCCTCAACCGCGTCGACGAGATCATCACCTTCACCCCCCTCAGTCAGAGCCAGATACACGAAATCGTCACCCTCCAGCTCGACACCATCAAGAAGCGGCTCGCAGAGAACAACATCACCCTCACCATCACCCCCGAAGCCATCGACCTGCTCACACGCGAAGGCTACGACCCCGCCTTCGGCGCCCGTCCCGTCAAGCGTGCCATACAGCGTCTGCTCCTCAACGACCTGAGCAAGACCATGCTCACAGGCAAGATCGACACCACACGCCCCGTCGTCGTCAGCAGCACAGGCCAAGGACTCAGCTTCACAAACCAGTAAACGACACTTTGATACAACCATGGACAACATCCTCAATCCCGAAACCCTCATCTGGGCAACAGTAAGTATCACAATCGTCGTATACATAGCCTACGTCATCAAGAAAGACTACGAGAAGTACAAATCCTATCTCAGCGGCAACGCCCCCAAGGAACACATCGCAGCAAAACTGATGCGCAGTATCCTCAAGGAAATAGGCTGCCAGACAAAAGAAGAAAGCGACGGCACGCTCTATGCCCGATATAAAGGGGAAACCTTCCAGATGATGTTTCGCAAAACGTACGCCCAGATATGGGACCCCACATGGTCAAGCATCGAAGCAGACGACCCGGAGTTGCCGAAGCTACGCGAAGCAATAAATCTTGCAAACTTCAGCTCCGGCCCCACAGTCGTCATGTCACCGCCAGACGAAAAAGGAGTCATAAACATACACAGCCGGCTCGACATCATGCTACACCCGGCGTGTCCCGACAACGCAATCTTCGTTCAGGCAGCCCTCGAATCATTCTTCTCCATAAAAGACCGGGTACGAGACAAAATCCAGGAGATCGACGCCCAGCAGCAAGAAGCCACCAAGAAGCACCGTCCCATAGGCTTCACCACAGAATCTCAAAACACAGAAAAAACAGAAAAAACACAAAACACTTAAAAAAAAATGAAAACAACAATCAGCATCATCGCCCTGCTCGCATCACTCGCCTCGTGCAGCCACAGTACCAGCAACGCCCACGAAGACTCGCCCACCGACACCATCGAAGCAGTCCCCGACACCCTACCCCAAGGAAAAGCCCTCAACGACATACGTTTCGGCGGCTGGAGTCGCAGCCAATGGTTAGACAACGATTATATCCGCACCGTACGCCGATACCTTGACGACTACACCGCCGGCAAGGAGACCAATCCCGACCTCGACCCCTACAGAGAGCAAGTCAAAAGCAAGTTTGTCATCTACGACATCAACCCCTACATAGTGGGAGGAGCCATTGTCCGCATCGTCTTCCTCGACCTGCCCGACAGAGTCTTCAGTTGCTGGGTATACAGCACCGTCAACGAAGAAGAAGAAACAGTCGAAAGCTATGAGTTCCGCTCAATCCACATCGAAGACGAACACACTGACTTCACCCGAGGCGACTTGCTCCAAGCCGTAAAAGAAGTAGACGGGCTAAAATTGTGGTGATTATTTTTTAGGTTATAAGGTTTTGAGGTTGGCTGCGCCTTCGTTTTCTACGCTCGGCAGAGCAAGCGAGCTTTCTCTGCCGAGCTTATCGGAAACGTTTTGAGGTAATAGAGGGGGAAGCACCACGCGCGGCACTTCCCCCTCAACCATATCAGCAGTTCACAGAGCACTCATACAGCTCGTTACGCACTATTTTGTTGTTTTGTTGAATTTCATTCGACCTTTTGACTTCGTCTTCCTCCTCCTCGCTCAGGAAAGTCCGAGCAAGCTTGGCTCTCCATTCGCTCGTTCGTCGGTTCCTACGCTCGGCAGAGCGAGCAAGCTCTCTCTGCTCTCGCTTATCGGAAACGTTGGCTTCGCCTTCGTTTCCTACGCTCGGCAGAGCAAGCGAGCTTTCTCTGCTCTCGCTTATCGGAAACGTTGTTTGGTAATATAATTTTTTCACGGTCTAGCGATTTTATCAGCTGACCATATACCGGCTGTCCGAAAAAATGTGTACTTTTGCCCATGGTTACGTTTGATTTTGTTTGACGACTGCAAAGGTAACCAACACTGGTATCAGCCCTAATTTAATCTCAATGTGGAATGTTTAGCGGACAGTAATAATTAGAAATCCGACCAAGGAGTTTTCGCTGCAAAGCAAACTGACGATTGAGGAACACGAAAGGGCATACCTCGAAATTCCCGAACTCCAGGCATTCATGAGGCTCGAAACAAAATATGAGTTGGAGAAGCGTGCCTTTATCTTCGCCTGATACCCGATTTCATGCAGTAAAGCAGATTTTTATATAAAAAAGCATAAATACAGACAGACTTTCACTTTTGAGTGAAATATTCTTTGTATCTTTGCATCGACAAAACATGATACTATATGAGTGAAGCCGAATTGAAATTGGTTACAGATGCGAAAAACTGTACCATGTACACAATACAATTCCTATCAGATGATGATAGCGAATTTGAAAAGTTCTACGCCAAATTCAGAAATGAGTTGGAGTATAATGAGGACTTTGAGCGTCTTCTGAATATACTTGGACGTATTGCTGATTTTGGTGCTTTGGAGCGTTTCTTCCGTCCAGAAGGCAAGATGAACGATAGGGTTTGTGCCTTGCCTGTATTGAAGTCCAAACTTCGTCTTTATTGCTTACGGCTGTCTGACAAAATACTCATCCTTGGCAATGGAGGAGTTAAGAAAACAAGAACATACGATGAAGACGATGCCCTCAAAGGATATGTCATCACACTCCAGAACTTTGACAGATTAATGAGAGCTGGTGTAAAAGATGGCACGATTTCGGTAACAGAGAATATCATTGAAACTGATAAAACTTTTGACTTATGAACCGACGAACGAAGGAAGAGCAGAGCAATGCAGGCATTGGCTCTGCCTTACAAGGAGGAGGAAGACCAAAGGTCAAGCGGATTAATACATCATTTGACGAAATGTTGGCAAACACCTCTCCTGCCATACAGCAGGAGGTGGCAATGGAATTTGCCGTTTCAAACCGAATTTATGAGTTGATGACACAACGCGGTTTGACCAAACTTCAGTTTGCTCAGGCTCTTGGCAAGAAACCGAGTGAAGTGACAAAATGGTTGAGCGGTCAACACAACTTCACACTAAGAACAATTTCGATGCTTTCCACATTCTTTGGTCAGCCTCTTATCCATATTCATGACAATGCGAAATAACAAGATTCTAAATATCATAATAATAGGAGCGACTTCTGGAATAGGGAGAGCTCTAACGGAAGACTTTGCAGCGCAAGGAAATAATATAGGAATTATTGGTAGAAGGGAAATACTTTAGAAGGAGATTCAGCAACATTCCTCCTCGACCGTAATTCCAGCTATTGCAGATGTTACTAAACAGGACGAGATTGAATATGCCATCAAGGAACTTGCAAACAAACTCGGTCACATAGATTTGGCTATCATATGTACAGGAACAGGTAACATCAATAAATCTCTCGACTATGCAATAGAAAGTCCAACATTACTCACAAACGTAACAGGGTGGACTTTTTGCATAGATACATTATACAAGATACTTGAACGGCAAGGATATGGTCATTTGGTAGCCATCACATCAGCTGGTGGGCTTAGAGGAGAGCCTATGGCACCTGCTTATAGCGCTTCCAAGGCATATCAAATCAACTATATGGAAGCTCTCAGTAAGAAGGCGTTCAAGGCTGGAGGTAAAATCATAGTTACCGATATTAGGCCAGGGCTTGTCGATACAGCTATGGCAAAAGGGGATGGTTTGTTTTGGGTTATGCCAGTAAAGAAAGTTGCCTCGCAGATAATTAGTGCTATACGCAGGAAAAAGCATATCGCATATGTCACTAAGCGATGGAGCATATTGGCCGCAATCAACAAGAGACTTCCTTTTTGCATCTATAAAAGGTTGTGAAGTATTATTCTACTGACGTGAACTCGATACATAAAAAATGAATATCTCATGAATAGGATTATTGTATTTACCCTGATAATAGCATTGTCGGGCATTGCGACAAAAGCCCAAAATATTGATGAACGCATAGGCTCAGCAATGAACTCATCGGACTTTTTTGGTCTTTATGACATCTATCACAGTACTCCTAAAGATTCAATAAACCCTTTCTTGGAGGTTTTCTCACGATGCCTTATTGGAAATCGCTTCAACCGTCCCGACATTTCCATTCCTGCATTTGACGAACTTCTAAAAAATCAATCGGAAAATCTTGATTTGAATCTGCTTCTCTCAAGTGCAATGATGTACTCAAGAGACTTAAGCAGAGTAGGTAGAAATGAGGATGCCTATCAACTGCTGTCTGCCGTACTTTCATCTGCTTATCAGGCAGTAGATTCGACAAGACTTACACCTTATGCCAACTTTGCAGCTCAATATAAATCACTGACCAAGTATTCTCCGTATCAAATAAACATTGCAGGAGACTGTGGAATTATTCCGTTTGATACTATTCGCACAGGTAAAGAGGACAGCCAGCAATTTCTGATGCAAATCACAGATGCTCATATAAATGGCAGTCCGGTGAGAATTACATTTGACACAGGAGCAGGAGTGAATGTGATAACTGATTCCTTGGCAAAAGCTTTTGGTTTGGTATATTTAGATGCAAATGTTACTGCAACCGGTGTGCAATCATCAGGCGGTCGGTATGCCATTGCCAAAGAATTAAAGTTGGGCAATATCACAGTCAAAGACGTGCCATTTTATGTAATTGATGTCAGTAGCCACCACGAAGAAGCAGACAAATACCTCAGTGTCCTTGATTTTATTGTAGGCAGCGAATTGATGCTTCAACTAAAAGATGTTACTATCGACTTCTCTGCAAAAGAAATACAAGCCTCTCGCACAATTAGCAGGCCTACTAATGTGCGACCTAACATGTGCTTCTCTTCGGAAAATAATCTTCTGGCTTCTGCCAAGATCAACCAACAGCCTATGTTGATTAGACTTGACAGCGGAGATGCATCATACGGATGGCTCAACAAGATGTTTTTTGAGGCAAACAAGGATTATCTCACATCACATTGTCAAAGCGATACTGTTAATCTGGCAGGAGTCGGAGGAGTCTGGTCGGTGTTGTGTTATAAATTGCAAGATACAACTATGACAATCGGAGGCAATTCTGTAAAAGTGCCGTTGGTTCAAGTTCAGACAGAGCAACAGGTATCAGGCTATTTAGATGACAACAATCTTGGCTTAAAGAGCATGATGCTGTTCCGCAAAGTGCGCTTTAATCTTGTAGATATGGTTTTCTCAACAGAATTATAAACCTAATATAAAGTATTTGTGATTTAATACACCATTTTATTTCCTTTGTACCCTCCAGTCATACCTTCCTTCTGCCACCCCGTCCACCCCACCTTGGGCGTGATGTATATCTAAGTCTGACAGTACCGCCTTGGAAGAAGCATAATCAACAAGCCATTTGCCGATGCTGATTCGTTCTGATTCAGTGTCGGCAAATTCGTTCATGATCTCCTTGATGGCTGCTGCTTCTTCGTTACGGAAGATGTCTCGGTGTCCTCCTTGTCTGTCGGGAGTGGCAAGGGATATGATGGCATCGACAGCCTTACGAATAAGTCCCTTGACTTGGTAGAACATTTCTGCGAATATACGAAGCAGACGATCACGCCACTCCAAGTCAGTCTGATGACTGTTCTCCATGCGTGAGTTTCGGCTACTAAGCTCCATGTTGCTTTCTGACAAGACAGATACTTTGGATTGAAGTGCGTTGATAAGCAATCTGTCAGCATTCTTTTGTTGCTCATAAGGTACAACTGCCTTTTCCACCTCCTGTCTGACAGCCGCAGCGAACTGTTTTTGGAGCCGCTGCTTCTCCTTGGGGACAGACTCTTCAAGTTCCTTGTTGCGCTTCTCAGCGGCTGCATACTTCCCCATGCCGAGAAGGTTTGCCACACCGTGTTTGATGCCGTCCGTGTTAGCTTTGTCTGCCATTCTTGCGCGCTCTTCCTTGTCCGCAATCTCTTTGTCAAGCCTGTCACTTTCCAACTGCCGTTTCTCTATTTCCAAGTCGAGCCGTTCTTTCTCCCTGTTCGCTGCCCTCATCTGCATCTGGACTTCGTGTTTCTCAATCTCAGCTTTCTTCTTGTCCGCCAAGACCTGTGCCGTTTCCTCTTTCTGTTTGGCAAGGATAAAGTCGTTACGCTCCAAATGCTCCCTGCCTGTCTCTTCCTTACTCCTGCCACGCTCCATGTTCAGTGTCTCAGCTGCGAGCGTCTGCAGATCCGACATGGCCTTCTTGTCGAGTTTCCACGATTTGCCAGTAGCATGATCCATCCAGTCGAAAAGGATGTGGGCATGACTGTTGGATTTCCATTTATTACTGTCCGCTAAACATTCCACATTGAGATTAAATTAGGGCTGATACCAGCCCTTTTGGTTACCATTGCAGTCGTCAAACAAAATATTATTTTCTAGGTTATTAGGTTATAAGGTTTTGAGGTTTTGAGGTTATTACTTTATGAATGTTTGACCGAGTATGCCCGGCGAGACAAGGGTAGGAAAATTCCAGTTAAACAGTATCACATTTTATAGATAATTTTACATATTCGCAGGAAAATGTCACATTATTCAGTACAATCCACCCATTAAAAAAGAGAGGGCTGTATCTAATCTCAATTGAAGAGATTGACACAGCCCAGGAGATTAATATCCGCAATTGTTATCAGCTCCGAATTGAATGCCTACAATCAACTCATTTCTCAGGATCTAATCCATTACGCGACCGATGAGGGCATTGTTGATGTTTGCACCCGTCGTGTTTGCCTCACGTGTCCATTCAACGGTAACGTTGGTAGCACTACAATTCTCCACATGAGCAGTCTTCGCACACCCCACAATCTGACCAGCATCGCGACCGGCCTTGATGTTGGTATTGGATACGGTGCAATCCTTAATCAAGCTTCCACCATTGAGTCCAAAACCAGCAATACCACCACATTTGTCACCGTCAGCATCAGAATTACCATAAGTGCAATGCACTACGGCATTGTTGACATGGCAATTCTCGATTACGCACGTTGGAATAGACTCCATATAGCCAGCAATCACACCCGTGTACTGGTGACCCGTGATGTTGGCACCGTCAACCTTCAGGTTTTTAATAGTAATTGTGTTAATCCAGCCGAAGAGACCCGTTGCAGAGTTATTAATGTTAACGGAATTATTCACCACCTTCAAGTTTTTGATAGTATGATTCTTACCATCAAACGTACCACGGAATTGACCAGACCCTGAGCCTGTTCCACCTATGGGAGTCCAAGGTTCATTGTTGAGGTCTATGTCGGCAGCCAGCTCAATGGTGTAGTTGAGGAATGATGCACCATTAGTTGTATTTACACAGTCAGCAAATCCACGCAGGCTCTCTGCCGTCGAGAAAGCAACGACATTGTTCTCAAGTGTCGGAACCAAGTTGTCAGTCTCGTAGATATAGGCTTTCTGGTCGCCAGGCTGAACGTCGGTAAATCTGCAGTTCCTGATAGTGACAGAGCTGAAAGGAGTATAATCTCCCGCATTTGTTAGATTATCGATAGCCACACCAGGCTTTTTGCTGAAGTTGCCAAATTCACAACCGTCAATTTCTACCGCGTAGAGATTGCTGGCGTCAGCATATTTGTCGGCTATCTTAAAGCCACGATACGGGCTTTCAACCTTTGAATTCCTGACGGTCACATTGCCTTTGCTGATCCATGCGGCATACTCGTTTTCGGCATTTGATGCCAGCGTAGCATTGCCCAAGAAGGTACAACCGTCAACCTCAGTATCGGCGGCAAACATCACGCTGTTGTTGAAAATCACATTCTTGAAGCTGTATTTACCCTCACCCTGAAACTCCAGATAGGTGAACTCCCAAGCCGTCTCGCCATTTTCATATTCGTACGACGTTTTGTCCACAATGGTTCCGTTGACAAAGTTTACCGTAGCAGCATTCCTTAGTCCCCCAGCCCCCGTCATGGTGAGAGTATGACCGTTGAGATTGAAGTTGACAGTAGTGCCGGCATTGGTAAACATTAAGTTGGCACCGTTTCCGGCAACTCCTGTTGCCCAAGCGGCATTGTCGCTGATGCTAAGATTGTACGTTCCAGGCGCGCTCTGGTTGATGAGATTGATAGCCTCCTGTAGAGTCTGGAACTTCTGGCCGTTGACCATGGTAGGAACCTCCATGTTGTAGTCATCTTCGTAAATAGGATCAGTAATGACATTGAAGTCAACCTGCCCGGTCAGTATTCTGCCCACGATATTCGTACGATAGTTGCGTTGCAATGGGATATTCTGCAGCCCCTGTGAGAGACAGATAGGCTCCCCAGCCGAAGGAGTGAAGACAAACTCCGCACTGGCCACGGTCTTAGCATAGCCCGTGGTGGCATCGTTTGGAAGAACGTAGCTCATAGAGAGATAGTGATAATCCTCCTTTGTACCATCACCATTGGCATCGACACGAAGAGTCTCGGCAGGAATGCCAGCTGCCGTAAATTCGACATCGACATTGCCAGAGACAGTCCCATCTACGACACTAAGCTTGTTAGCCAAATCATACACCTTGATAGACGAATTCACGACGCTAATGCCCGAGGCCACAGCCGCAGCCCAGTCCTCGCTGCTTGAGCCCACGTTAATCTGCGCGAACGGACGCTTCAGCGTGACACTCTCCTGAGTATCGCCCATCACAGTGATTTCTACCGTTTTGTAGAAAGCATCACGAGCCTCGTCGTTGTTCACCCCAGAATAGTCGATGCTTACGTTCATCATATCATCCAACGTGTAAGCCTGACACTCGGAATCCTGTGCCCAGAAAGCCACCTTGTACGTCTGCCCCTTGGCCAAATTGATGGTCACCTTATGACCAGTAGTGAGGTCAGTAGCAGCCTCCGTCTTTTTCGGCATACCGTCTATGATGTTTCCGTTCTTGTCGAAAACGCGGTAAGTCAGTTGGTCAGCACCACTGCCGTCACTAATCGAACGAGTCCTCATCGTCCCGTCAGCCTGCAGACTAAAACTGATTTGAGCCAAGTCGCCAGACGAATTGCCAAAATCATCATTGTTGGCACATGAAGAGGCCATAATCAAAGCAGATGTGGCCACCGACACAATCAATAAATGTTTCTTCATAAGAAAAACGATTTAAGTTAGTAAATTAGAGAATTAAAAAACAATATTGTAGTCATCTTCGTAAGACGAATCAATCGTTACCGAGCTACTGGACTTCTCCATCAGGAATCTGCCACGAACCAGAGTATGCACACTGCGTTTGAGCGGTACGTCGACGGGGTTGGTAAGTGAAATCAGTTCGCCCTTCTGATTGAAGATTCCGATTTTGACGGATATTGACGTCTCCTTGTGGTTAACGAAGACATAGTCGAAACCGAGTGAGACCTCATCGTCCGACAACACATTCAACGAGCCGTCGAAGCTAATCCCCGTAGTAGAATCCACAGGTTTGTCCATCAGCATACTAAACGAAGTAGGAACATACCCCTCGTAGAAGAACTTGATCCTGTAGTCATTCAAATCAATGTCGCTGCCCATGCCCCGAGCCTGCGCCCTGCTCTCCTGAGCCATAAATTCCTTCAGGTCAGTCGAAATGAATTCATATTTAGCCAACGGACGGCTCATTTCTACCGTGACCGTCCTATTGCCCTCGTCACCACCGTCCCCCTCGAAATCCGTCACATCAATTTCAGCATAACCTCTGAAAGCATCCCTATAGTCCGAATTTCCCACGTATGGGAAAGTGACTTGGATGTCAGCAAAATCCTCAGCATCATAGAAAGCCGTACCGCCAGCCCCGTTGATGAAGTCCGACCATACCATAACCTGATAATTACCCTGCGGGACATCAATTGCAAACACATTGTCGTAGCTGTCCGTAGCGGAGAAATAGTACACAAACTCCTGATAACCATCTGTTGCGCCAGTACGCGTATCGTCGCTCCGATTATACAAACGCACAATAGAGCGTATCGTGCAATTTTGAATGACACCTCTGCTGTATGAACTCCCTTGAAGCATGTCACCAGAAGAGAAGACAGACCACGGGATATCGGTAGTAAACCTCAGACGCAAGAATACGTGCATTTTCACCTCCTCCTGTGGAAATTCATGGACATCGCACGAAGCGAAAAACACACCGACGAGAACCACCCACGTAGCGACCAGCCCACAGCGTCTGACCATCATATATACGGACATAAAGCTCATTTCAGTCTGATATTCTTTTTCAAGTCAATCGTATAGACAAACGAAACAGACAAACAATCTGGTCCGAAATACACCTTGCGCCTTGTGCAGACCCACTGCCCTTTGTCCACGTTAAGGAACTTATCGTGATGCAGCCTATATATTCCCACACCGAGCGAGAACTCCAATTTCCATTTCCTGCAACTTTTCAGAGGCATACGGTAGCCAACAGAAATCCCACCCCCAAGGGCTGGGGTATGACCACCCCTGTCCTGCGTGCGATACTCCCCGCCTAAAGCAAAGTTGTACCACGCCACCCCCAAATGAGCGCCCACATACCACTCCTCGTTGTCCTCCGAAATCCAATAGCGAACAGCAGGATAGAAAGAAAGCGTACGGAATTTTATCCCCGACGTGAAATAATTCCATGCAGAATAAGCGACAGGAAGAGACACAGACCAGTTTCGGGCAACGTCAGCCTCGACCTCTACGTTTGAAACGAGAAGCACCCAATTGACCACGTTTGTCTTAACGAAGAGATGACGAGGGTATTTCCCAATACTATCCACCTCGGAATCCACACCGTCTTCCCTCACCCCAACCTGTGCAGAGCCCATGTGCAACCATAACGAGAAGACAACAAGCAACATATACTTAATCCTCATCTCCATTGTGTCCAATATGATGTCATTATACTTTTTCAATAAAATCAGAAGGAATATATGCCGTGGCGACCAAACAGAGCCCCTTCATCTCCACCACAACACGTTGCTGACCAGCTATACGAGCCACCCTACCTATTATCCCCCTAAACTCACCAGCAGTGACACGCACCATGTCGCCACTCTTATAGCGACACTGCCCCTCAGACACAGCGCGAACATGCACACTCTCCGTGCCGGTAAGCCTGATGAAATTCATCATAATCTCATACGGTATCGTCATAGGAGGATATTTACCATTTCTTTCCACAGGAAGCGTACGGTTCAGATAAAACTTCACGAACGAAGGCCGCTCAGCCGACCCGTGTACCAAAGAAACAGCCAGTTCGCGTGTAGCATATATAAAAACAATGTTGGGAAGAAGAGGCTCACAAACACGCTTCTTCTTCCCAGCGACCAATTTCATCACATAGTGAGTCGGCACGTACGTCACAATTCCCAACGACAAGGCCTTTTCACACGCCGCCTTGATCCTATTGTAAGTGACCCTCACTACATACCATTCATATCCCTCCCTCTGCACACAATCCGAGGACACCCCTTTTTGAGCACCAAGCTCTTCGGGAGGGACACCGGCAACAAAACCGACGTCTGGAGACAGCTGCGCGTCTCGATTGGTATGCGCATTAAGCAATGCGTTCATATCAGCCATTAAGTCCAATCTGCCAACGTGGCAGACAGAGCATAAAAAAGCGTGGAAACATCTGTTGTCCGTCCCACGTACCAAGGCCCTAGCATTGCCTATCTAAGATGAACAGACAACGTCAGAGCCCACGCCGATATGAACTAACCCCTCGCAGCAAAAAATCCCGTAAGCAAACCTGCCTACAAAACCATTACTGAAAGTGATAAAATCACACCCTGGACATCTACCGTTGCTACGTTCAAGACTTAGATTTTGAATTTGCTAGATTCGGTACGTCTCAAACACAGCGTCGAGCAAACGCCTTTTTATATATTAGGATTACAACTCCCACCCATTCCGCTTCATAAGGGGCATTATCGCAACGACACCACCATACTTAGCACGGCGCAGGCTATCCCTCCACTATTGTGTCTCAGTCATGACTTTGACGCTACCAATAGTGTCAGACTCAGTAATCCGAGTGCAAATGTGCAAAATATTTTTGAATAAATAGTAAAAAAGTCACTAGTGTCTCTTAAAATCTGTTAATTACTGTAGTTATCTTTCTTATGCACAGCAAAATAGGTTCGGGAAAGTGTGTCCCACATTTGAATTGCGTATCTTTGCATCCAAATCAAAATTGGAGCAAATATGCATTCTGGGACTTATGTGTTTCAACAGATAAGCTCGCCTTTCAAACGTCAGTTCAATCGTATCGTCAGCAGATACGACGACAAGACGAAAGGCTGGGCGTTCACACATTGGAACTTTCTTTGTGTACTCATATTCGGTCAGCTCTCGGGCTGTTCCAGTCTTCGCGAACTTGTAGATATCATTACCGCTCATGCTAAACGTGCTTACCATCTTGGCTTCGGAACTACGACTCCCAATAGGAGTGTCATATCCAAGTCCAATACTCTCAGGGATTACAGAATCTTTGAAGAGTTTGCCTTCTATATGGTCGGCCTGGCTCAGAAGAGAAGAATCACAAAGGAGTTTGAGCTTCATGGTAGATTCTATGCCGTTGACTCCACCACGATTGATCTCTGCCTTGCTGTATTTAGATGGGCTACCTTCAGAAGCACCAAATCTGGCATCAGAGTCCATACACAGATTGACATCATTACAGAGATACCGGTATTCTATAGAGTCACCACGGCTAGCGTTCATGATGTCAATGCGATGGATTGGATTGATTATGAGAAGCTTGCGTGCTATGTATTTGACCGTGGGTACTTTGACCTCGCCAGACTTTTTGCCATTGAACAGGCTGGAGCATTCTTCATTATCAGAGAGAAGTTCCATCCTGACTACGAGATTGAGGATGGCGAGGACCTCCTTGAAGGAGAGGATAATGTTCTTCGCGACCAGACTGTTCGCTTCACTGGGAAGAGGAACAAAGGAAACTATCCGATTCCACTCAGACGCATTGTCTACTATGCTCCTGATCTTGGTAGAACCTTTACTTACTACACCAATAACTTCTATCTCAAGGCAAGTGAAATTGCACTCCTTTATAAGTACAGATGGCAGGTTGAACTGTTCTTCAAATGGATCAAACAGCACCTCAAGGTCAAGTCTTTCTGGGGTGAAAGTGAGAATGCGGTACGCATTCAGATACATGTGGCCATCATCACATATTGCCTCATGGGTATCATCGAACATGACCATCAAGTTGGTCGCCCAATTGTGGAGGTCATGCGCATCCTTGGACATTCTCTGCTTGTCCAGGATGACATCGACGAACTGCTCAAACCTGTGGCAATGGAGGTTCAAGAAGCTGATGACAGACAACTGTATTTTGACTTTAATTTCGATTAACATTTATTAAGAGACACTAGTGTAAAAAAGTTGTTTTTTTGTGAGGTTTTGAGGTTGTTTTGTCGTTTTGTTGGTTCTTTTGTAGTTTGGTTGCTTTTTTTGTGTTGTTTGGTTGAAGTAGCCAGATGACAGTACAACCAACTAAACAACTAAACCACCAAATAACTAAATAACCAACTCGCCAATACACGATGCGCGAATTAATCAAACGGCGCCAGAGAAATGATAAAACGCGTTTTTCGTGTTTTCACGATGCAAAGATACAACATCGCAAAGGGGTCACGTTGGGCTTGGGTTGGTTTCGGTGGGTATAAGTTGGTATAAGTGGGGTTCGATGGGTTTCGGTGTTTATAATATATATATATATTATATTTGTATGCAGATTGAAGTGATGTGTTAACTTGTGTTAATCGTTAATATTCAAAACTAACATAGTGCCCCCCTGGGTGGGAGGCATACATTATATATATAAATAAGGTATTTTTTTAGTCTTTATATATACGCGCGAGAAAGAGGGAGGGGGAGGGGGTGTGTCTTCGAGTTTTGAATATTAACGATTAACATAAGTTCACAATTGGTTAGGTTTTGAGGTCGCTTCGCTTGTGAGTTTTTAAGATTGGCTGCGCCTTCGTTTGACTTCGTCTTCCTCCTCCTCGCTCAGGAAAGTCCGAGCGAGTTGACTTTCCCCTTCGGGCCGTCGAGCTAAACCTTCGGCTCTCCGTTCGCTCGTTCGTCGTTTCCTACGCTCGGCAGAGCAAGCGAGCTTTCTCTGCTCTCGCTTATCGGAAACGTTTTGAGGTTTTATATCTTTAA